>JALWNK010000021.1 GCA_026995935.1 Deltaproteobacteria bacterium | reverse complement strand
GGCATGAGAACCAGATGCCGCCCTGGAAGGGATATGTGGGAGGTTACCCTTGCCCCCTTGCTACCTACTGGCTCCTTTGTCACCTGCACCAAGATCTCCTGACCCTCATGAAGGAGATCTTCTATACGAAAAGGCGGGGGTGTGTAATGAAGTTTCGAGTCCTCGGCCTCGTCATCGTGCATGCAGGGAAGCTCATCAGGCTCATCGCTGCACTCTTCCCTTCCGAGCATGTGTTCAAACTCTGTCAGGTGGTCGTAGACATCGGTTACGTATAAAAAGGCGGTCCTGTCAAGGCCTATGTCAACAAAGGCCGCCTGCATGCCAGGAAGCACCCTCACCACCTTGCCTTTATAGATATTGCCAACATGCCCTGGCCTGCCCGCCCTCTCAACGTGAAACTCAACGGCAGTTCCGTTTTCAAGAAGGGCAACCCTTGTCTCCCACGGGGCAACATTTATAATGAGTTCCGATGCCATAGTGGCTAGACAATAAAAGCAAAGCAAACAAAGTACAAGTGGCTCCTTAAGGCCACTTATTGAAAAAGGGAGCGATATCTTGAGGGCAGTGTACCAGAGGGTGAAAGAGGCAAAGGTGACAGTTGATGGACAGGTGACAGGCTCAATAGGAAAGGGAGCGCTCATCTTCTTAGGAATAGCAGAAGATGATACGGAAAAGGACCTTGATTACATAGTTGATAAGTGCATAAACCTTAGGCTCTTTGAGGATAAAAATGGGCGTTTTAACCTTTCCTTAAAGGACGTAAGTGGCGAGGTGTTGCTGGTGTCCCAGTTTACCCTGCTTGGTGACTGCAGAAGGGGGAGACGCCCCTCCTTCTCCCAAGCCATGGCGCCAGAAGATGCAAGGAAAATGTATCAAAGGGCAATAGAGAAGGTGAGATCACGCGGTATCAGATGTGAAAGCGGCGTGTTTCAGGCACACATGGAGGTAAGCCTCGTAAATGACGGGCCGGTGACCGTGCTTATTGACAGCAAAAAGGAATTTTAGAACGCTCTTTTTCAAAAATGAAACACTGCATTAACCACTTGTTCACGGATGTTTTTGACCAAAGAGTTAATTCCCCTCTTTATCATCCCCCTGATCTTCACTAAGAGCGGGAAATTTCCTGCTTAGCTCAAGAAGCTCCTTCTGACACTGCTTTAACCCATTTTCGTAAGGCTCTTCCCTTTCGTTTTCTTTTTTTAAGGCCCTTTCAACCTCCTTACTTTTCCCTTTTGTTGGTCTCTTTAGTGGTATTATGCGTGTCTCTTTCTTTTTCATGTAGATATTCTCCCTTGCTGCCCTCACTTGCCCTATCAATGCGAAAAGAACACCTGTAAGTAAGATCAAAAGTGTACCCTTTGCCATTCTACGGTAATGGCCCTTTTCTTTTACGAAGTGCTTAGGGAACGGCAGGAAAGCAGCCTTGGCTTGAGAAAAAATCGATTAGCTATTTTGAAAGACGACCTTATCTAAAAAGCGCAAATCCAGACACTTTTTAGCATGTGCCTAAAACTAAACACAAGAAAATCCTCCTGTCAACTGACGATAGGCCTCATAAACCACGATGCCAACTGCAGTTGACAGATTGAGGCTACGTGTTTTACCCCACATGGGAATCCTGAAGCACTGCTCTTCCATCTCTTTTAGGAGCACATCTGGAAGCCCCAGGGTCTCTTTTCCAAAAAGCAGGTAGGAGCCATCTTCAAAGGGAGCGTCAACGTACGGCCCTTTGGCCTTCTTTGAAAAAAGAATGAGCCTTTTTCTTGGCACCTTTTCAAGAAACGCTTTTAGGTTTTCGTGATACACAACGTCCACGTACTTCCAGTAGTCAAGGCCTGCCCTTTTAAGTGCCCTGTCATCGGTTCTGAAACCAAGGGGCCTTACAAGGTGCAAGGTAGAGCATGTGGCTGCGCAGAGGCGCGCTATGTTGCCAGTATTTGGAGGGATCTCAGGCTCTACAAGTACGACATTGAGTTTTGCCACAACGATTCAGTAAGGACTCTGGACAGTACTATTGATCAGGCTGTGTTCATCTTTTTCTGACACGTGCTGCAAATGCCTATGACCTCAAGCTTGTGACGAAGGATCCTGTAATTGAACCTTTCTCCAAGCTCCTTTTCTATCTGGACTACCCGCTCGTCACTGAATTCCTCTATTTTTCTGCACTCCTGGCATCTTAAGTGGCAGTGGTGCTCGTGGCCGTAGATATGTTCATAGTGCATCTGGCCGTTTTCAAAGAATACCTCTTCAATGAGGTTTGCCTTTATGAGAAGGGGAATGAGCCTGTAGATGGATGCCTTTGAGACCCGAAGCCCCTTTTGCCTTATGCCAAGGTAGAGAGAGTCCACATCAAAGTGTTCATGGGTGGAGAAAATCTCTTTTATTATTGTCTCCCTTTCAGGGGTGTATCTCATGCCCTGACGTCTTAAAAAATCCCTGAAGATATCAAGCTCAGAAGGCCTTTTTTGATCCTTTGAATCCATTTAACCAGCTCTTTTCGAGACGAAAAGTTTGCCCTTTTCAAAGCCATCTTATCTTATTACCATTACCCGTCAAGGCTTATTGACATTGAATAACAATTTCTTTAAGCACAACTTCCTTTAAGAAAAAGGAGGAAAAGGTGCTGCAAAAAATACTGGGAAAGATAAGGGCTGGCTGTTCATCGTGTGAATCGTGCCCAGACGGCCTGGATGAAAATAAAAGCGAAGAGGTCAAGGGCCTTTGTTTTGAAAAACTTCACCAGGAAGAGAAAAACCAGTTCATAAAACTGCTTAAGCAGACAGGCAGGATACTTTCAAGGGAGGAGATGGCAATTGTGGATGAGTTTCTCTCACACGAGGGCCATATCTCCCCGGACTTTATAATACAAAGGCTTGAAGAGCAGGGCCAAAAGGCCGACCCCCATGAGGTGGAAGACGTACTCAACCTTCTTTGCAGATATGGCCTTGCCCAAAAGGTGAATCTCAACGGTACAGGGCCGTGGTACGAGCATCTTCATCTTGGTGAAAAACATGATCACCTGCTTTGTACCCGTTGCGGCAAGGTGGTGGAGTTTGAAGACGAGGAGTTTAAGAGGCAGATGAAAAAGTCTGCTTCACTTCATGGTTTTCAGCCACTTTTTCAAAAGACCACCATTTACGGCATATGTGAAAAGTGTAAACGCAAACAAAGTGGAACCCTGCCCCTTTCCGCCTTGAGTGTGGGGGAAAGGGCCCTCATCGTTGATCTTGCCGGAGGCAGCAAGCTCAAGAAAAAGCTTTCGGACATGGGACTTGTAATCAACGAAAAAGTAGAGGTGCTGGGAAAGACCGGCCCGATTATCCTGAGTGTGAAGGGCTCAAGAATTGCCATTGGAAAGGGTATTGCCCAGAAGATACTCGTCTGCCCCATTTTGCCAGAAAAGGAGAACCTTGATAAATGAGTGAAAAGATGGAGCTTGGAACGATATGTTTTGTTGGCGGCGGCCAGATGGCAGAGGCCCTGATAAAGGGGCTTATCAAGAAGGAGGTATTTTCCCCAAGAGACATTGTCTGCTCTGAACCCATGGAGGAAAGACGAAAATACCTGGAAAAAGAGTACAGCATCTCCACGTTTTCAAGTAACAAAGATGGTATAAAAGAGGCCCAGATTGTTCTTTTGGCAGTAAAACCCCAGGTAATGGACAAGGTGCTGGAGGATATCAGGCCGGAAGTAAAAAAGTCACACCTTGTAATTTCCATTGCAGCAGGGGTAACCCTTGAAAGGCTTGAAAGGCACCTTGGTAAGTCAGCGAAAGTCATAAGGGTCATGCCCAACACCCCTGCCCTTGTCCTTGAGGGTGCTGCTGGCATATCAAGGGGGAAAAACGCTCAAGAAGAAGACATGAAAAAGACCCTTCATATATTCAGCGCAGTTGGAAAGGCTGTAGAGGTGGATGAGTCCTTGATGGATGCCGTAACAGGTCTTAGCGGTAGTGGCCCTGCATACTGCTTCCAGTTCATCGAGGCCCTAATCTCTGCAGGGATTAGGGAAGGGCTTCCAAGGCCAACGGCAGCCACCCTTGCAATCCAGACGGTATTAGGCTCTGCGAAGATGTGCATGGAGACGGGCCGGCATCCAATGGAGCTCCTTTCCATGGTTACAAGCCCAGGGGGCACAACCATCCAGGGCCTCTACCAGATGGAAAGAAGCGGCTTTTCAGGAATAGTCATGGATGCAGTAGGCGCTGCAACTGCAAGGTCCAAGGAGCTCGGGAAGGGATAAAGTGGTCGCAATGCCCATTTGCTCACAAAGGGTTGCTGACATCCGGTATTTAACAATATCGTGAAAAAGGTACCTGGGCGTCTTAATAGGGGCCTGCATATCTGGATACTTATTGCCATCTTGGCTGCGGTTCCTGCAGGCATACTCCTTCGATATCCCCCTTTCATAGCTATTTTTGATTTTTTGGGCACTCTTTTCCTAAATGGGCTCAGAATGCTCATTGTACCCATCATTTTGTCTTCCATTGTTGCAGGGATTCTCAACCTGAACGACGTCAAGGGCCTTGGCAAGATGGGTGTGGCCACCATTACCTATTACCTTACCACGAGCATACTTGCAGTGATCACTGGCTGCGTCTTTGTCTTTCTGCTACAGCCAGGCCTTTCCCACAGTCTCCCTGCAGGCGGGTTACTTGGGCTCAAAAGCCATCAGGTTGCGCAATCGGTCAATCTTTCAACCAGCTCCCTTGCAGACTTAAAGGATATATTCATAAGGATGATCCCGCCCAATATCGTTTCTGCTGCGGCAAAGGGGCAGATGCTGGGGCTGATATTTTTCGGCATCCTCTTTGGCATCTCCGGGCAGCTTATAAGGCCAGAAGGCAAGAGGCTTCTTGGTGGTGTAGTCCAGGCGGTGTTTGAAACCACCATGAAGATGACGGAAATCGTCATGTACTTTGCGCCCATAGGTATATTTGCACTTGTTGCAAAGGTATTTTCTCAGACCGGCCTCCATGCCCTTAGACCCCTGGGACTCTTTTTCATAACAGTGATTATTTCCCTTTCCTTTCACTTTTTCATCACCCTTCCCTTCATCCTTCGCATTTTCGGCGCAAACCCCCTTTCCCACATGAAGAACATGGCCCCTGCCCTTCTAACTGCCTTTTCCACCTCATCGTCTTCTGCAACCCTTCCAGTAACCATGGAATGTGTTGAAAAGGGCGCAGGCATCCCAAACAGGGTCACTGCCTTTGTCCTGCCCCTTGGTGCCACTGTAAACATGGACGGAACAGCCCTTTACGAATGCGTTGCCGCCCTTTTCATAGCCCAGGCCATGGGCATCAAGATAGGCATCATAAAGGCCATTATGGTGGCCTTTACCGCTGTCATCACATCCATAGGGGTTGCTGGAATACCTGCTGCCAGCCTTGTGGCAATAGCTGTGATCCTGAAAATAATTGGGCTTCCCGTTGAGGCCATAGGCCCCATATTGGCTGTGGACAGGATACTTGATATGCTTAGGACAAGCGTAAACGTATTTAGTGACTCGTGTGGTGCGGTGGTGGTTTCTCGCCTTGAAAAAAATGGATAAGACAAGAAAGCCTTTTCAGGCAGGCCTCGTGATAATTGGCGAGTGGCAGGTGGCAAGGGAAAAGGCCATGGAAGTTGCCGCAAGATTTCTTGAAGGCTCTAACCCTGATGCAATAACGGTCTTGAGGGGGGATGAAATTCCAGAATCCAAGGTTTTGGAAGCCCTTAAGACCAGGGGCATCTTTTCAGAAAAACAGGTGGTTATCTACCGGGACCCTGACTTTCTAGTTTCTGTGAAAAAGGGGCTAGATCTCGGAACCAGGCTGAAACAGGCCATAAAAGAGGGGAAAGACAAAAGGGCTGCACGTCTTCTTGGTCGACTTCTTTCTGAAAAGGGGCTTGGGCAAGAGGACCTTGTTGAATTAGGGCCTGAAGAAATTGGCGAGATGGTAAAGAATCAGGGCCTAGCTGGAGATGAGCTTAAAGCCCTTTTAAAAAACCATCTTGAAGAAATAAAAAGGGCAATCTCTCCATCCTCCCACTCAGGTCTTGGCCTTCTTTCATGGCTCAAGAAAAGAAAAAAAGGAAACCATTTTCTCATAATACAGCTTTCAGACCGTCCAAAGAACGTACCCCTTTTCAAGGAGTTTCTTGAGGCCTGCCAGGTTGTTGATCTTGACCTTTCCTCAATAAAGGGAAAGGCGGCCTCGGCAGGGGTGAGCCAGTTTGTCCGGGAACAGCTAAAACGGCAGGGAAAAGAGATGGAAAGGGCGGGTCTTGACGAGTTTCTTAGGCTTGTTGGCGCGTCCTCCCTTTCTGCCATCAAAAACGAACTTCAAAAACTCGTTAGCCTTACCGGAAACAAAAAGAGGATTACCAGGCAGGACGTACTTACCCTGGTTGTGAGGCACAAGGAGGAGGAGCTATACAGGCTTACCGAGGCCTTTAGAAAAAAGGATCTTTCAAGCGCCCTCTTAAGCCTTGACCTTCTTCTTGAACAAGACATCCATCCCCTTGCCATACTTGCTGCAATAAGAAACTCCATTATCCGCACCTATGCCCTTAAAAGCGTATCCAGAGAATGCTCACAAAATTCACGGGCGGGATTTAACCAGTTTAGGGAGGCACAATGGCCTGAGATAAAAAAAACACTTTCAAAAATTGGGGCAGGAGCCATGTCCCGTATGCACCCATACAGCGCATATCTTCACCTCGCGTCGCCATACTCTGAAGACGAGCTTGCGGAAATGCTTAAAGAGCTGCCAGGGCTTGACCTTGCAATGAAGGGGAGTAAATTGGAGCCTCGTTTCGTCCTTGAAAACTTTTTCTTCAGACACCTTTCATAAAAAGGTACAGGTTCATAATAGGCTCATGGAATCAGAAAAGGACATGGAGGCACTTTCCAGGCTTCTATTCGAGGTCTGCATGCTAAAAAGGACCATGCGTACAGGTTATGCCTTTCTTGGTAGCGGAAGTGAAAGCGCAGCTGCCCACAGCTTTAACACCACCTTTATATCATACGTGCTTGGAAAGATGACCCCTGGTGCAGACACCAGCCGAATGGTATTGATGGCTCTCATCCATGACATCCCAGAGGCCCGCACAGGAGATGCCAATGCTGTTCACAAGAAATACATAAAAAGGGATGAAGAAAGGGCATTGAGGGACGCCCTTGGTAAATGTTTTTTTGCCCAGGATCTCCTGGATCTCTACCATGAATATGAAAGGGCAGAAACCATAGAGGCGAGACTCGTCCAGGATGCAGATCAGATAGACATGCTACTTTCCCTTCGTGAACAGGAAGATTGCGGAAATCCAAATGCCTCTAAGTGGATTCCCTATGTGAAAAAACGGCTTCGAACTAAACAGGCAAAGGCCCTTGCAGAAAGGATATCATCCACCCACTGGTCCAGCTGGTGGATGGATGATTTTGAGAAAAATCCCTCATAGGAAGGAGATAAACTTTGAAAAAGAAAATTCTACGCTTTTTGCTCACGCTTTCAGGAATTTTTCTTTTTTCCCTGTGCCTTTTGACTACGTATGCCCTTTGCGCCCAAAAGGCAACCACCCTTTACATTGCCTACACATGTAACACCTGGGGCCAGATGCAGCCCTGTCCCTCCTGAGGCGGCAAAAAGGTCGGGGGAATCACCCGCCGGGCCAGTTGGGTCCGTCAGCAAAGAAACCAAAAAAAGCTAGACCTGTTACTTGACGGTGGAAGGACGCTTTTTCCGCCAGGAAGAAGGGTCAACGAGCAGGCAAAGAAAAACGCCGAAAGACTCCTTCAATATTACAAGGAAATGGGCTACCAGAACTGCTGCGTATCAAGCCTCGATCTTGGGGGAGGCGTTCAATTCCTTAAAAAACATGATTACTCAGGAAGTATGTTTCTTTCTGCAAACATAAAAAAGGATGGCAAGGAGTTCTTTCAAAAGGGCAGGTTGTACAATATCAAGGGGCTAAAGATCGCAGTATTTGGCATCACGGACAGGCCACCAATAAACCTTCCCAAAGGGGTGTCCATATCTCGACCTGATTCTGCCATGAAAGCGCTTTTGCCCACAATAAAGGGTAAGGCAGATATTGTGATAATGCTTACCAGCATGGATCTTACGAAAACCAGAAGCCTTCTCAAACAATATCCTGATATAGACCTTGTCATATCAAGTGGTGCACCAGTGCCCACCTACGTTCCCATCAAGGCTGGCAAGTCCCTTATAGTTTCAAGCCATCCCAAGGGAAAGTCAGTCGGTATCATTGCGCTTACCGTGGAAAAGGGAAAAGTAAAAAAGTATGACAACAAGCTTATAATGCTAAGGGATTCTGCTTTGAACTCATTTTAGCCGTTAGAAGATTCAAATTTTTTTGTCAGGCATATCCTATGGAGGGTTAGAAATAAACTGGTTGCCCCTTAAAGCAACTTTTGGCTCACGTTGCCAGCTTCTCGCACCGTTTGATTTTTCAAAGTGGCCGGTTAATCTAACCGGATGAAAATCCAAACAGGCTTTTCACGTTTGTACAGCAGCCATAGTCATGTACTGGTGATATGGCTGCTTTTAATGCTGTTTTTACATACACTTTTTTCATGTGAGACCTGCCTTGCATCAGACCCAGACCTTTTTGCCATTGAAAAACGCGCTATAGAAATAGCCCGGCAATTAAAAAAGGCAAAGCCGACCAAAATGGATACGGCCCTCCTCAGGCAGCCTGAAACTTTAAGGCCCCTTAAAATGGAGGCCCTAGGGCCTGTAGATGCCCCTGTAAGGGCCGTCCTTTTCCTGCAAGAAAGACCTTCAAAACAGATAGTCGAGCATCTAAAGACCCTCGGCTTTGAGATTGAATCTTGCCAGGGGAAAAGGATACAGGTAAGGGCCAGTAGCAGCCTTCTAAGGAGGGTAGCCAACTGGAAAGAGGTAGATTACGTCCGTGCTCCCATTGTTGCAAGGGCCCAGGAGGTGGTTTCCGCTGCAGTTGAGGCCACAGGAGCAGACGTGCTTCACTCCGCCGGATTAAGCGGTAAGGGGGTGAAGATTGGAATAATAGACCTTGGATTTTACGGTTACGATTTACTTCTTGGATCAGAGCTTCCAGAAACGGTGACCAGGAAAAACTTCAGACACGACTTTTGCGGATTTTCCTTCTGTCCAAGCCAGTCCCACGGAACAGCAGTTGCTGAACTTGTCCATGACCTTGCACCAAATGCAAAGCTTTACTTTGTTTCCATAAGCACTACAGGGGAGTTGATAGACGCCATAAACTGGCTGGAAAAACATAATGTGGACATAGTGAGCTGCTCCCTTGGTTATTGGCTTTGCGGCCCCATTGATGGAAGAGGCTGGTGCAGCGCCCGATTTGGGAACATGAGAACCAAGGGCATTCTTCCGGTGGTTGCGGCGGGAAACAGTGCCACAAGCCACTGGTTTGGTTTTAACAGGGATGAAAACGAAGACTCCTTGGTTGAAATAGACCATGAGAATCAGAGCCTTAGTTTTTCAGCGTATTCTTATGGAAAGGCCACAGTTTCCATCAACTGGGACGATTGGGGGTCAAATCCTGAGGAGGCAAGATCAGACCAGGATATTGACCTTCTTGTCCTGAGTCCAATTCCATACAGTTCAGAAATAGAAACTGTTGCCCAGGGAATAAACCCTCAGACAGGGAAGCCAGGCCATATGCCAATAGAGTCGGTGACCTTTCAGACAGATCCGGGCCGCACATACTACGTATTTCTCGTAAACTCCAAGACCAGTCGCCAGGTAACAGTACACTTTTTCCTTGATGGGGATCATTCCTACAATCTTGTGCCATACAAGGCCTCTGAATCAGTGCTTCAGCCTGCAGACAGCCCCCTGGTCCTGACTATCGGTGCGGCCAACCTCTCGGGTCAGGTACTTGACTTTTCAAGCCGGGGCCCCACATGGGATGGCAGGGTAAAGCCAGACTTGGCCGGTTTTTCAGGTCTGGAGACTGTAAGCGTTCCTGATTTTTCTGGCACAAGTGCAGCTGCCCCCACTGTGGCAGGGGTTGCTGCCCTTCTAAAGGAGGCCCATCCCGACTGGGGGCCAGATCAGTTGGATGCCGCCCTGGAACTCCTTGCCCGGGACATCTTTACTAAGGGACAGGATGAGGCAAGCGGAATCGGCCTGTTAGATGTAACAGAGGCCATAGAGATTTCTGATTCCATGCAAAAGGGATTCTGGTGGAATCCAGAAAGGGACGGCACAGGAATAGGCATTGAGCGTAAAGGCAGCGCTGATTTCCTTGCAATCTATACCTACAGCGAAAAAGGGACCACATCAGTTCCCACATGGCTTACTGTAAGCTCAAGGGCATATTCTGGCATGACAGGCCCAACTGATCTTCTCACCTGGCGTGGCTGGCCCCTTGGTTCCATGCCTTCTGACTTTTCTTCCAAGAAGGTGGCCAGGGTTTCCGTAGTATATTTAAATGGTGACAAGGGCATTTTTCATGTAAAAGACCCCTCAACAAATCAGATTCAACGCCAGGAAATAGAGAGATTTCATTTTGCAACCGGCCCTGACAGCTCCCAGGACATAACAGGTTGGTGGTGGGATGAGAGCCAGCCTGGAAACGGAATATTTATGGAGCTTCAGTCGGAAGTGCTCTTTTGTGCATGGTACCACTTCAAGGAAGACGGCCTTCCCAGGTGGTGGTCCTTTTCTGGGAAGCCTTCCTCACTAACCCAGGGAGCCCTGACCGCCGACATCCTTGAGTGGCATGACGGCGCTTGCCTGACTTGCCCACAAAGGGCTCCCCACGCAAGTGTTGTCGGAACGGCCACCCTGACATTTCGCGAAAGGATTCCGGCGACTCTGACTTGGCAGGCAATAGACGGTACCTCTGGCACGTATAACCTGTCCAGATTTCCTTTTTAGCTGAATGGGAAGATAGCTGTTGGACAAAAGTTTTTCTGGGCCTAAAGAACAACGCTCCTGTTTCTGCCCTGCTCCTTGGCCATGTAGAGTGCCTTATCCACCCTGTTTACGGCATCCAGCATGGTGTCGCCGGGTTTTGCCTCGCTGACACCCAGGGATACCGTGATGGTTATGTAATCTGCAGGAGGAGCAACAACGAACCTGTAGGAGCTAGCCCGCTTTCTCAGCCTTTCTGCAAGCATCAGGCCTTCTTTTTTGTCAGTATGAGGAGCTATTATCATAAACTCCTCTCCTCCGTACCTGTATATGGAATCGGTTTCCCGTATACTTTTTTTCCAAATAAGTGCAAGGTTTTTCAGCACTTTGTCCCCGATGGAATGGCCGTAGGTGTCGTTTACTTTTTTAAAATGGTCTATGTCGCACATTATTAAGCAAAGGGGATATCGATAGCGCTTTACCTTGGAAAGCTCCTTACTAAGATCGCTCTCCAGGGCATGTCTGTTTAAAAGGCCCGTCAGGCCGTCTATTCTTACCTTGCTTCTTAGTTCTTCAATGGTCCTTGCCTGCTCTTTGACCTTTTCCTCTGTCTGTTTCGCTTTTTTTTCAAGGTGTTTGTTTTGGCGACGAAGTCTTTCTATCTCATCGTAAAAGAGTTTGTCCTCATCCTTTTTGTCCATGGATTTGAGGGAGGATTTTACCTCGCTTACATGATCCTTTGTTACCTGGACAAACTCCTCAACAGTATCCTTTACATCCACAAGGATATCGTTTGCCTGATTCATGAACTCCTGAAGGGACTCCTCATCGAGGGTTCCCACATCTGGCTGCATACCTGCAACCGTGGAGAAGCCTTCTGCGATGGCAACATCCCAAAACTCCTTGCTATAGACTGTAGGCCAGGGCAAGAGGCCCTTACTTACCAGGTTCTTTAGGGCTATTCTCGCGGTTGTAGTTACCTGTTCCACAAGAAATTTCTTTGAGCCGGAATCTAAATCAGTATGCAACATTTTCCCTTCGCCGTTTTATTAACCGGACTTTTTTATCTTATCGAACCTTAAAAAAAATTATTAAAAAAATCAGATCATCTCCACGGTCACAAGCTTTGAAATCCCCTCTTCCTCCATGGTCACTCCGTAAAGGGTATCTGCCATCTCCATGACCTGCTGGTTGTGAGTGACCAGTATGACCTGGGAGGATGTGGAAATCTGTCTGACAAGACTGTTGAATTTTTCAGTATTTGATTCATCAAGGGGTGCATCCACCTCATCCAGGAGACAAAAGGGCGTGGGCTTTACCAGAAATATTGCAAAGATAAGGGCCAGGGCACAAAGTGCCTTCTCTCCACCAGATAGGAGAGAAAGACTTGCAATCTTCTTTCCTGGCAGATGAATGGTATACTCAACGCCTGACTCTAACACGTTTTTTTCATCAAGAAGGGATAACCATGCCCTTCCTCCTTCAAAGAGCAAGGGAAAAACCTTGGCCAAACTCCCATTTATCACTTTAAGGGAAGCCTTGAACTTCTGTCTGCACTCCCTGTCAATCCTGTCTATTGCATCCTTTATGTCCTTAAGGGACCTTTCAACGTCTTCCCTCTGACCAAGCAGAAAATTAAGCCTTTCATTAAGATTTCTGAACTCCTCCATGGCCATGAGGTTTACCGGTCCAAAGGACTCTATCTTCCTGGATATCTCTCTAAGCTCCTCTTCAAGGATCGAAAGCTCTGCAGAAGACTTTAGGGTAGAATCCTCAAGGACCTCTTTTATGTCCCGTCTGAATTTGCTCAGGCATAAATCTGCAAGATGCTCCCTGTTCCGTCTCAGCTCAGACAGTTTTATATGAAGTCTGTTGATTTCGTCTGTGATCCTTGAAAGGTCCCCTTGAAGCTCCGCTCTCTTCTTTTCAACAATGAGTCTTTTCTGCCTTTTCGTGTCTATCTCCTCATCAAGTAAAAGGGCCTCATTTTCAATCTCTTTCAACTGGCCCTTTTTTTCTGAAAACGCATCCCTTTTTGCTTGAAGAACCTTTGACAGGGCCAGGGATCTTTCAGAAAGTTCCTCCAGCTTTTTGGAATTTTGCTCAAAGCTTTTTTTTAGGCCTAAAAGGCCCTTTTCAAGACGTGCAAGCTCCCTTTCCGCTCCCTTCAGCCTTTCTCTGATAGCCTGTTTCTTAAAAAGCAGTTCGTTCTTTTCTTTATCAATCCTCCTAGCCTCCAGCTCCTGTTCCCTAAGGGCCTCTTCCACCTCCTTTAGCCTTGATTTAAGCCCCTCTTCTTCCTGCTCTGCCTCCATTAGCTCCTTTTGAAGTCCTTCTATATCGGGAGAAAAATCATAAAGCTCATCCCTTGTCTCATCCTGTTCAAACTCAAGAAGCTCAATCCTGTCCGTGATTCCATCAAGCCTGGAGCTTTTTTCAAAAAGTCTTTTTTCAAACCTCTGCCTCTTTTCCAAAAGGGCTTCCTTTTGTCTTTTTTCTGCATCGTACGCTTTTAAAAGGTCTGTCCGTTTCTTTATAAGCTTCTTTTCCCCCTTTGAAATCTCAAAATACTTGTGTTCAAGCCTTTTAAGGGCGTCTTCAATGGCCCTTATCTCCTTTTTTCTTGAAATAAGACCGGCACCCTTGGAAGCCTCCATGGATGCATAGCGAAGCTCTTTCCATGGGGTAAAGATGAATCCGTCCTTAGAAATTACGTATAAAGACGAGTCCCTTAGAAGAGAAATAGACTTGGAAGAAGAAAAAAGGTCCCCAATCTGATCAATCACGATCCAGGAACCAAGTATTTGCCGTATCTTCTTTGATACGATATCTTCCCCCAAAATCTTCCCTGAAAGCCACTCGGCTCCAGAAGGAGGGTTCTTAAAACCCGGCTTAACGTCCTCTTTTTCAGAATTTTCATCACAAAGGAGCACTGCAGCCGAATCAATGCCCTTTCCATCTAGAATTGACTCGATAATGCCAGTAAGCATGTCTTCATCTTTGACCACGAGAGATTGAAGGGTTATCCCGAGGGCCCTTTCCACAAGCCCTTCATATCCGTCTGCCACTTCCATTACGTCCACCACAAGCCTTGCGCCTTTTCCCACTCTGTCCAGAAGAGCCCTTGTTCCAGCCAAGAGCCCGCTTCCCTGGGCTTCAAGCCCCTTAAGCACGTTAAAACGCGCCTTTTTCTCAGTTATCTTGGAATGACACCTTCTTTTTTCTTCAAGGGTTTTCTCTAGTCGCGCCTTTACCTCGGATATCTTTTCAGAAAAATCCTCAAGGAGCCTCTCCCTTTCAGACAGTTCCTGGACAACTGCTGAAAGTTCGTCTTCCAAAAGGGTGGTTTCCTGCCTTAAAGCCCTTCTTTCTTCCTGAAGGTCTTTGAGCTTCTGCTCCATCCTTTCCAGTCTTTCCTGGAGCAGGCTCTTCTTGGCCCTGGCAGAACCCAGCCTTTCTGAGACCTGTGCCCTCTTAGAGGCAACAACCACGAACCTGTCCTTTATCTCCTCCCTCTTTCTTTTAAGATTCAAAAGACGAGTGCCTTGTTCCCCGGCCCTTTTACTTATCATCTCAACAGACTTGGAAATACGTGAAATGCTCTCCCTGTCCTTTTCTATCTGGCCTCTTATAGATGAAATTCTCGTCTTGGTATTTCTTATCCTTGCCTTTATATCCCCAAGCTCCCGCCTTGCAGCCTCCATTTCCTGACTCAAAAGGGCGAGGCCCTTTTCAAGCTCTGCCATCTCCTTACCAATCTTGTCCCCTTCCCTTTTGAGAGAATCTGCCCTTTTCCTGAACTCCTTTTGCCTGTCAAAAAGACCTTCGAGCTCAATATCAAGCCTTTCCATGTCAAGCCCTGCCTTTCCAATGAGGGCCTTAAGCGCAGCGTGTTTTTCATTTTCTGCAAAGAGGGCCTTTTCCAACTCGTTTTCTTCAGAGACCAGGGATAAATAACGCCTCTTTATTATCAAGAGCCCGAGTCTGTCTTCCTGCTTTCTGAGATCAGAAAATCTTTCAGCCTTCCTTGCCTGTCTTTTCAGGGCGTTTCGCTGCCTTTTCACCTCTGAGATGACATCGTCTAACCTGTCAAGGTTTTCCTGTGTGGTTTTCATCTTGGAAAGGGCCTGGATGCGCCTTTCCCGGTAGCGTGCAATGCCTGCCGCCTCCTCCACAATGATGCGTCTTTCCTCAGGGGTCATTGAAACAAACTGCCCTACCCTTCCCTGGTCAATTATGGAATAGGCACGTGCGCCGGTTCCAGTATCCAGAAAGAGGTATCTTATCTCCTTGAGCCTGCAGTTCTTTCCATTTAAAAGGAACTTCGAGACCCCATCCCTGAAAAGTATCCGTTCAATCTCTATGTCTGAAAAATCCTTGAGCTCAGGCGGGGCCATGTCCTGACACTCCTCAAGCCTCAGCTTCACCCTTGCGCAGTCAACACCGAACTTTTCATCACCGCTGAATAACAGCTCCTCCATCCTTTCCGCCCGAAGCAGCCTGGGATTTTGCTCCCCAAGGACCCAGCGTATGGCATCCACTACGTTTGATTTCCCAGAGCCGTTTGGCCCTACAATGGCGCTTACCCCTTTTGAAAATTTTATGACCGTGCGTTTAGGAAAGGACTTGAAACCTGAAAGGATGAGGCTTTTAAGTCTCATGGGTTTTTAAAAAGGAATTTTCAGACCTTTCTTGCGTCTTTAAGAATAAGCTGGATGCTTTTCCTGCCGTTCCAGCAGTTGACAGATGGCGTAAAGGCAAGCTCCAAAAGCTCCCAGGAGATATCCCTTTTATCTCCATGCCCCCATGCAAGAATTTCAAAGGCCCTTACGCCATTATCCTGCCTTTCAGGCACGATTGCCATTTTAAGGTGCCCCTGTCCAACAACCCTCGCATCTTTGACATGAAAATTTTGGGCAGAAAAAATTGGGCCCTGGTATCCTGGGCCAAAGGGCTCAAGCATCTCCAAAAAATCAACGTAGTTCCTGGAAGCAAGCTCTTCAAGTCCAACCCGGGCATCAAGGCTGAGAGGCGGTACCTCTGGCTGCTCTCCTGACTGTTTCTCAACCGCCTTGGCAAATCTCATTCTGAATTCGTCAAGCCTCTCCATGCTGAGTCTTACGCCTGCAGCAGACCTATGCCCACCAAATCTTTCAAAAAGATCGCTGCATGAGGAAAGGGCAGAAAAAAGGTCTATCTCGTCAGGTGAGCGCCCTGAGCCAACAAGCATCTCCCCGTCCCTGGAAAGGAGAATAACAGGGCAACCGGAAACTTCCACAGCCTTTGAGGCCACAAGTCCAAGAATTCCCTTTTGCCAGCCCTGTCCATAAAGGACATGCGCCCCTTGACCATCCTTACCTTTAATGAGCTCCAAGACCTCTGAAAGAAGCCTTCTTTCCAGACGCTGCCGTTCCTGGTTGTAACCGTTTAGCTCCTGGCAAAGCCTGGTAGCCTGGGCAAAATCGTCTGTTATCAATAGATTAAGGGCAGTGGTTGCATGGTGCATCCTTCCTGCTGCATTCAGCCTTGGCCCAAGCCTGAAGGCAATATCAGTGCATGTAACCTGGCGGTCAAGACCTACTGAGTCAAGAAGGGCTCTTATGCCGCAGCGAGGCTCTGTGGACATGACCTCAAGGCCCGTCTTTACAAGTATTCGGTTTTCCCTGTAAAGGGGCATCATGTCTGCCACAGTGCCGATGGCAACAAGATCCAGGTATTTTTTGAGATTGGGTGGCGAGGAGCCTTCAAAAAAACCCATTCGATAAAGGGCCCCCCTCACTGCCCAGGAAAGGTAAAAGGCCACTCCCACCCCTGAAAGCTCCTTGAAGGGAAAAGGGCAATCCTGCCTCTTTGGATCTATGCATGCAACAGCTTCCGGAAGTGAATCCATGGGCCTGTGATGATCGGTAACAATGGTGTCCATGCCGCGGGCGTTCGAGTAGGAGACCTCTTCAAGGCTTGTAATGCCGCAGTCTACGGTTACAAGAAGCGAACAGCCTTTTGAAGCCAGGTAGTCAATGCCCTGGCTGTTCAGGCCGTAGCCCTCCTTTTCCCTGTGGGGAATGTATACAAAAGGTTCAAGACCGAGCTCCTTGAAAAACAGGTAAAGAAGTGCTGTGGCAGTTACACCATCCGCATCAAAGTCGCCAAATATCCCCACCCGTTCCCTGTCCTTTACCGCCTTAACAATCCTTGATATCGCCCTGTCCATGTCCTTTAAGGTAAGTGGGTCACTAAGCCTTGAAAGAGAGGGGGTTAAATGCTCCTCAATAGCATCCCTGGTATCAAGACCCCTGTTTACGAGAAAGGCAGTGAGGCTTCTGGGGAGGGAAAGGGCCTTGGAAAGATGGTTAATGAGCTCTTCTTTTGGGTTTCTAAAAGACCAGGGACGATTTAGTATGAGAGACGACATGGCGCAAAACTAATAGGCGGTATTTTCTATGTCAATCAAGACATTGAGCCTGGAGATCACCCCTTCCATGGTCTATTTCCTGAGATTCATACTGGAAGGATATGACAACATGTTTGTCCTGACCACTGTTGACAAGGAGAAGGGACTGGTGGAGATTCAATACTGCCAGTCGGTACGCCAGCAGCTTGAAAGAATCCTTGATGAGATTGGAGGTGAAATTGGACTTAAAAAGGTTCAGTGGTAAGGCCTTTTTGTGCCTGTTGGCCTCTTTTGTGTATGGGCTGGCCCCTTTGGCACCGGGGCAGATCCATGCCAAGGATGGACCCCTTTCGGTTCAAAACTGTGTCAAAATTGCCCTTAAAAACAACCTCAAGATACTTAAAAAAGAACTTGAAAAACAGGCGCAAACCTACCATTCAAATGCTGTATTTAAGGAAATGCTTCCGCACTTTGGCACCGACTATTCCTACACCGGCAGAAGGGACGCTGCAACAATAGTGATATTTGGCAGGAGCACCACCATATACGGACACGATGAATACAAGTGGAACCTGAATGTCAAACAACCCATATTCTATGGCGGCCTTCTCTGGAACAGGTACAAGGAAGCAAGGATTGACGTAGACCTTTCAAGGCTTACCCTTTTTCAGGCAAAAAACGAGATAATCAAGGAGACAAAGACCGCCTTTTACCAGGTTCTTAGAAACAAGAAACTCCTTGAAGAGGCCAAGGCACAGTTAAAACGGTTAAAGGCCCAGTATGAAACAGTAAAGGCCTTTTACAAGGCATCCCTTAAGCCCAAAACCGATGTTCTACAGAGCCAGGTGCAGCTGAACCAGGGCAGGCTTTCCCTCTTAAAGGCAAAGCACCAATACGAGCTTTCAAAGAACAGGCTGAACCTGGTTATGAAAAGATCCCTTGAGGCCCCGGTCATCATTGAGGAAGAGGTGCACCTACCTGAAATGGATATCTCCCTGGAAAAGCTATACATGGAGGCCTTAAAAAACAGGCCAGAGGTGATACAGGCACACCTTGCCATAAAGCGCGCCCAAAGGGATGTAAAGATTGCCATGAGTGAATTCTTTCCAAGGGTGGATCTTACAGCATCATATTCAAAGGATGGGGTCACTCCAGATGTTTCCGATAACCCTTATGGAGACCATGAAAACGCCCAGATTTTTCTAAATGCCACATGGGAACTTTTCTCATGGGGAAAAAGCAGGGACAAGGTGGTGGCGGCACGGAAAAAAATGGAGGCAGCAAGGGTTGCGCTTCAAGACGTAAGTGACCACGTTAAACTTGAAGTGAAAAACGCGTACCTTCTTTACAAGGATGCTAAGGAGGGCGTAGTAGTTGCAAGATCTGCCTTAGAAAGCGCCAGGGAAGACTACGAGCTTAATGTAAGCAGGTACAAGAACCAGCTTGCGTCAAATACGGACGTTCTTGACGCCCAGAGCAGGCTTACAAAAGCAAGAGGCGATTTCATCTCGGCCGTGGCCACGGAGCTTACTGCTATTGCCAACATTGAGTATGCCGTAGGCAGGGAGATTGAGAAATGTACACAAAAAAGGAAGTAAAAACCAGCCCTTTTAGCGATCAGAAACCCGGAACCTCTGGCCTCAGAAAGCCTGTTACCACCTTTAAGAAGCCCCATTACCTGGAAAATTTTATACAGTCCATATTTGACACCATGGAGGGCGGGGTGAAGGGCAAACAGCTCGTGGTCGGCGGAGACGGAAGATATTACAACAAGAGGGCCATCCAGATAATCATCAAGATGGCAGCGGCAAACGGGGTTTCCCTTCTCAAGGTTGGAAGAGACGGCCTTCTTTCAACGCCTGCCACATCCCACATCATCAGAAAGTATGGACTTTCAGGGGGCATAATACTTTCTGCCAGCCACAACCCCGGGGGCCCACAAGGGGATTTTGGAGTAAAATTCAACATAGAAAACGGGGGCCCTGCACCAGAAAAGGTAACCTCCAGGATATTTGAAAGGAGTCTCGAAATAGACCGTTATTTCATTGCCCAGGGTCCTGACGTGGATCTTGAAAAGGCCGGTGCGGAAACCAGGGTGCTTGACACTGTTGTAGAGGTGATTGATCCGGTCTCTGATTACGCCAATCTCATGGAGGAGCTATTTGACTTTGAAGAGATAAGAAGACTTTTCGCCTCTGGCTTTACCATGCTCTATGACGCCCTTCATGCGGTAACAGGCATTTACGCCAGAGAGATATTTGTGAACAGACTCGGGGCATCAGAGGAAAGCCTTCGAAACTGCACACCCCTTCCAGATTTTGGAGGAGGCCATCCTGACCCAAACCTCAAGTATGCGGCAGAGCTTGTTCAGGAGATGTTTTCTGATAACGCCCCTGATTTTGGCGCTGCATCAGACGGAGACGGTGACAGGAACATGATCCTTGGGCGGAAATTCTTCGTCACCCCTAGCGACAGCCTTGCCATCATCTCCTCTAACCATGCCTGTGCACCTGGTTATAAAGAGGGCCTTAAAGGCGTTGCCAGGTCCATGCCCACAAGTTGCGCAGTGGATCATGTGGCAAAGGATCTCAATATACCATGCTTTGAAACGCCAACAGGTTGGAAATTCTTTGGGAATCTGCTCGATGCCGACATGATTACCCTATGCGGAGAGGAAAGCTTTGGGACAGGCTCAAACCATATCAGGGAAAAGGATGGGATATGGGCCGTACTCTTCTGGCTGAACATCCTTGCCGTGAAGAGACAGCCTGTTTCAGAGCTCACCAGGAACCACTGGCTCAGATATGGCAGAAACTACTATACCAGGCACGACTTTGAAGAGGTGGACAGGGACGGTGCCATAAGGCTCATGAAACACCTGGAAGGGCAGCTTGCCAGCCTTTCTGGAACGGAGATTAACGGGCGGAAGGTCGAGATTGCAGACAACTTCTGCTACCATGACCCAGTGGACGGCTCTCAAAGCTGTAATCAGGGCATAAGGATAATTTTTGAAGACGGCTCACGCATCGTATTCCGGCTGTCTGGAACTGGCACAAAAGGGGCCACCATAAGGATTTACATCGAGGGCTACACCAGGGATAAAGACAGGATGAATGAGGATACCCAGTCTTTTCTATCCCCGCTCATACAGCTTTCAAGGGAGCTTTCAAAAATAAAGGAATTTACAGGCAGACAGGAGCCTTCGGTGATAACATAAGACCCTCGTCTTTGTTTGACCAAGCCTGCCTGCTAATCAAGCCCAAGTTCTGCCATAAGGCTTTGAACGTCCTCGGTTTCTTTCTTTTCCGCTGGGCCTTCAACCTCCTGCCCCTTTTCGAGCACGTCGTCCACATGCTCCTGTATCCCCTTTTCACCTTCTACCTCCCGTGGCTCCAGACGAATGAACTCCGTTTTTTCAAGGCTCATCTCCACATAGAACGGATTTGTCTCCCCGGTTCGAAAGGCAATCTTCCTGCACTCTGGCTTATCAAGCATGGTTGCAACAGATAGGGTTATGGCAGATGAAATGGTTATTGCCTTTGGCTGGTTGTTATTGGCGGAAAGCCCGTATTTGGCCTCTATCTTTTGCCTAGCCTTTCCTATTACCTGGTTCATTATCTCGCCAACGTAATTAACCACCTCATCCGAATCGGCATCCTTTGAAATTTCGTCTTCTGGCAGTCCCATAAAGGACATGGCCTTGCTATAAATCTCAATGGATGCCTCCTTTGAAAAGTTCATGATAAAAAGACCGGAATAGTCCCCGGAAAACTGTATAAAACCGCCTAGATCTGGCTTGAGACTGATGGATGGTACGTCCTGGAAGGTGGGCGCATAGCTCACCGTCATTCCCGTTGAGGCTTCTATCACCTCCTTTACTGCACAACAAAATATCTTTGCCACCTTGTCCACAGTCCTAATGGATTGTTCCTGCATGGGTACCCCCAGATTTTTTACAAGGCGGTGCAGAAAACCACTAAAAAAAAATTATCAGTCACAGGAATGTTCATCATCCTTGAACTGGACCTCGGCTGTATCCGCTTCCCACCGCCGCCTTTCATTGACGTAGCCAAGCCCTAGCGCAGCAGCTGCGCCAAGCAACAGGCCACAAAAACCGGCAAAGACCCATAGAGAGGAACCACAATCTCCATGGTCTTCCGGTTTAAGCTCTTTATGACAGTATCGGCAGATGACGGCGTTTTTCTTAATCTTTTCCTTGCAGTAAGGGCAAATCTTTCCAAACATTTTCTCCTCCTGTTGCAGCAGTCCTTTAATCCATACACAATCCTATTCCCTTCTTATACCAGACAAAAGACCCTTTGTATTCAAGGCAAACGGGATAAACCTCAACACCCTTTTCAATTACCTGGTAGAAGGTCTCGTAAAAGGACGGATCCGTCTGGCCATTTGCATCAAAACACTCAGCCTGTGGACAAAATATGAGGAATACCACGGCTGACCTGAAACCATTCTCTAAAACATCAGCAAGCTCCAGAAGATGCCGCCTCCCCCTCTGGGTAGGTGCATCTGGAAAAAGGGCCTTTCCATTCTTTTGAAGGGTGCAACCCTTTACCTCTATATATATTTTTTCACCCTTTTCAAGAAAAAGCAGAAAATCCAGTCTGCTTTTTCCCACCTTTACCTCTCGTTTCAAGGAGACCACCTGCCCAACGGGGGATATCTCCTGATTATTAAAGATCAAGGAGGCAATGGCGGAGTGATAACCAGAATTAACCAGCACCCACTTACCCATTGAACGGGCTGCAACAAGGTCCCACTTGGTCTTCCTTTTTTGATTCTGGCTACGTTTTAAGAGTACCTCGTTTCCCTTAAAAAGAAGCTCTCTGAGTCTTCCAGGGTCCCTTACATGGACCTTTAGTTCCTCGTTGGTCTTGGGATCCTGGCAGATGCCAAGGAACCTGTTTGGCCTTTCAAGAAAAAGGGCCCTTTTGTCCCAGGGAATCTCAAGAAGCCTTTTCACTTGCCCTTTTCTTTTCCTCTGCCTCTGAAAGCCTTAGATAAAGGGGGATCAGGGATATTGGGTCATCCGGAGACACACCTTGCTCACGCCTTGAAAGGGCCAAAAGTCCGCAAAAAAGGGGCCTTGGATACCAAAAGGGCTCCGGAGCAAAAAGGGCCCTATCTCCAAAGATGTCTGAGATGCTCTGCCTGTAACTCAAAAGACCTGGGCCAAGAAAGAGCACCCTTTCATGGGAAGGAAGATGCCTATGGAGTTCCTGGGGTTTAACCACCAGATAATCGGACACCCTTTCAAGAATCCCCTTGCCCTTATTCCTGTAAAGGGCTGCATAGAGCTGACCCCTTCTTGCATCCATCACAGGGCAGATTACTGGGGCAGGAGAGAGAAGCCCGTTTTGGGCCATAACGTCAAGGGTTGGCACACCAAAAAGGGTGGCACCTGTTGAAAGACAAAGGCCCTTTGCCGTGGCAAGGCCTATTCGAAGGCCTGTAAAGCTACCAGGGCCAAGACTTACCGCCACTTCCGTGATATCATCCCAGGTGAACTCTGCCTCTTTCATGAGAAATATGATGGATTTAAGAAGCCGCCTCGAGTAGGTGCTCCTTGATCCAATTATTAGCTCGCCCCTGGTCTGGTGGTCGGAAATTATGGCCACTCCCCCAGTGAAACCTGATGTCTCTATGGCAAGCAGGGTCATGATCAGGGTTTTGGCACAGATGGTATGAGCCCAAGGAGCCTTGCAATGTCATTGTAGAAGACAAGGAGCATCAGGGAGCCCAGGATAAAGAGTCCTATCTGCTGGGCTATTTGCATCTGCCGCGTGGTGAGAGGGCTGCCCTTAATGGCCTCAATTGCAAAGAAGAAAAGGTGCCCGCCATCAAGAACTGGAATTGGCAGAAGGTTCAGGATGGCAAGGTTGATGCTAAGGATGGCCATGAAATAGAACAGGTTCAAAAGCCCCTGCTGGGCCTGCTGGCCGGCCATCTGGGCAATCATTATGGGCCCTCCCAGGGTCGAAAGGGGAACCACCCGTTCAATGATCTTTATAAAGCCCTCCCAGGTAAGCTTTGTAAGTTCCCAGGTCCTTTGAAATGACATGAAAAAGGCCCTTAGGGGGCTAAGCTTCTCTATCCTGATGTTTCCAGAGGCAGTGACGCCAATTAGCGGGACCTTGACCTCCTCTCCAAAGATATTCTTGAGGGTGCTTATCTGGGGCTTTACACGCACCTGGAATATCTTTTCACCCCTTTTGACCTTGAGTATTATCTCCCCTCCGTCACTTGCCTTTATGAGCTTTGAGACATCCTCCCAGCTATCCACCTTCTTTCCATTTACCGACAGGAACACGTCGCCCTTTTGAAGGCCCGCCTTTGCCGCAGGAGATGCAGGCTTTACGGAACCTATCTCGGGCTGGAGAATGGGGTTTCCATAGACAAGAAGGATGAAGAAAAATATTACTTGGGCAAGCAAAAAGTTTGCAAAGGGGCCGGCAGCAACCACCAGTGCCCTTTGATATACAGGCCTGTGGGAAAAGGCCAGATGGCGTTCTTCAGGCGGTATCTCCTCGTTTGGCACCTCACCGAGCATCTTTACAAAACCACCAAGGGGTATGGCTGAAATACAGTAGTCAGTGCCGTTTTTGACGATTCCCCAAATCCTTGGACCAAAGCCTATGGAGAACTTGAGCACCCTTATTCCGAAAAGACGTGCCACAGTAAAGTGGCCAAGTTCGTGAAAGAAAATGAGTCCGCTAAGAACAAGTAGGAACGACCAAAGAGTTGTCATAAAATGTGCCTCAATCGAGAAGTCCAGCCTTTTCCTGGGCCTTGAGCCTTGCAAGGGCGTCTGCCCTCAACACGTCATCAAGGCTCTCCATTTCCTGGCCTCCAAGCTCATTAAGGACTTCGGAAATTATCTCGGAAATCTTGAGATAGGGGATCCTCCCCTGGAGAAATGCCTCAACTGCCACCTCGTTGGCAGCGTTTAGAACGGTTGTGGCGGTTCCTCCCATCTCAAGGGCCTTGAATGCCAGGCCAAGGCATGGAAACTTTTCCATCTGGGGGGCTTCAAAGGTAAGAGGCCCCATTTTCACAAGGTCAAGAGAGGGGAGATCAAGCTCCATCCTGTCTGGCCAGTAAAGGGCATAGGATATGGGCACCCTCATATCAGGGATGCCCATCTGGGCAATTATGGAGCCGTCTATATACTCTACCATGGAATGGATTATGGACTGAGGATGGACAACCACATCTATCCTCTCAGGCGGAACTGAAAAGAGCCAGCGCGCTTCAATGACCTCAAGGCCCTTGTTCATCAGGGTGGAGGAATCAAC
>JALWNK010000020.1 GCA_026995935.1 Deltaproteobacteria bacterium | reverse complement strand
TCGAATCTCATAAGTTTGATCTCCTCCATTATATGTGCCCGGCTCATATGGATACCTCCTAAACTCCCATATAAATCCGGACAAGTTATGTGTTAAAATGGAGGACAATTTATTTGCTCGTAACATTCCGTTAAAAAAACCTACCAATCCAAGAAAATAGGAAGCCTTATACGGGAAGCTTAGAGGAAACCTTGAATTTTTCCTACCAACTCCTTAGACTGAGTTCATGCATAAATAGGTTGACCTTCCCTTGGTTGCTGTATTTGTTGGTCATAGGAAAACAGTCATTTTTATCGAAAAACCAAATGATTAGAAAGCCCTTTTCCCCGATTGTCCTTTTGTTTCTGCCAGTTCTTTCTCTGCTTTTTTCCGTCCATGCCTTTAGCGCTCACCCCCTGGACAAAAACGAATTGAAAAGAGAGATAATGATATTGAGCCGCACCAAGGAAAAGGCGGTAAGAGACCTAAAACAAAACAGCAACCATGCGGATAAAAGACAGTTTGTTTCCTATCTGGATAAGAGGATTGCATCCCTGTGCGAGACCTTGGCCTCAGGCTTTGGCTTTAAAGAGATTTCAGGGCTTCCCTGCCCGCCTGTTACAGTATTTGTGCCATCAGAAACAGCCAAGACACTACCTCCTCCTGATGAAAGTATAAAAAAGGCAGACAGCGCTCTTCTAAGGTCCCTGGGGGACTTTGATGACCTTCTAAAGAGGGAGCAGGAGAGTATAGAAAACCAGTCCATACATGCTGGGGGAGGCACTGGAGAAAAAGGATCCGGCTACGGAAAATCATCAGGAGGCCTGAAGAATAGTTCAGGGACAGAGACGGGAACAGATGATGGAACAAGGGGGAGTCAGAAAAGGGATTCTGAAAAGGACGGCAGCAACCGACAAAAGGGCAAGGGCCTTTCCGGGGACAGGGACAGTCCCCAGGAAAATCTGTCAGGCACAAGGATCCAGGGTGCCTCTGTGCCATCTGCCAAGGCACATGGACCTGGCACCCTTTCAGGAGATGACGACATTGTCGCAAGGCAGCTTCGGGAGGCAGCTGAAAGGGAAAAGGACCCTGAACTAAAAAAGAGACTCTGGGAGGAATACAGAAAATACAAGGAGGGCCAAAGATGAAAGGCCTCCTTAAAATTTACAGATTTGCCGCTGCTGCCCTTCTCCTTGTTCCACTATCTTTTCTTGCAGGCTGCGCCTCCCTTGGGCAAAACAGCATAAAGAATGATGTTTCCCCCATCACGGCTTCAGGTGAAATTCCCGACAAGGAACTGCTAAATGTGGCCATAGAGGTCTTTGACCCTGGTAGCCTTCCAGATGATCCTCAGGAACGAATGGGTCTTTCCGAGGAAATCCGCCAGGCAGAGGCTGTCTTTTATGCAGTGCACCTTAAGGACACCCTTCAAAATTCCGGTTACTGTGGGTCTGTTTGGGTTGTGCCAAAAGGGGACGTAATGGAGGATCTGGTTATTACAGGTCGAATCGAGTACTCAGACGGTGAAAGGCTTGCCCTTAAGATCAAGGCTACAGATGCCAGGGGAATTGTATGGATAGACAAAACCTACTGTGAAACCTGTACCAGAAAGGAACGGGAAGAGGTGAAGATGGAGAAGGCAGACGCCTTTCAGGACCTTTTTAATGCCGTCTCCAACGATCTTATCGCCTACAGGTTAAAGCTAAATACAAGGGAACTTGTAAACATTCAAAGGCTTTCTGAAATGCGTTTTGCCATGTCCATGGCGGAAAGGCCCTTTGGTTATTACTGCCAGAGGGACAAGGATGGACGCTTTGTTCTCACTGGCCTTCCTGCCCAGAATGACCCAATGTACAAACGAGTGCGCGCCATAAGGGCCAGGGACGAGATGCTCATGGACGTCCTTACTGCGTACTATGATAATTTTTACCAGCAGTTGTGGACTCCTTACCAGGACTGGAGAAAATTTCGCTCTGAGGAACTAGAAACCATGAGGAAAATCAGGCACAAGGCCCTTGCCACACAGCTCCTCGGGGTTGCAGCCATTGCAGGTTCCGTGCTCCTTGGAATTACAGGAGACGACGATACTGCAAGGGCAGTGGCCCCTGTGCGGGATATACTTGCAGCTGGGGGAGTTGCCGCCATATACACGGGCCACCAGATGAGAAAGGACGCAAAGATGAACGAAGAGGCCATTAAGGAGCTTGGCGAGTCCCTCTCATCAGATGCTGGGCCCCTGCTTGTAAAGGTAAAAGGCGATACCTTGAGGCTGACAGGCACGGCAAAGGAGCAGTACGCCACATGGAGAAGCCTCTTAAGAGACATTTACAGACAGGAGACAGGCTCCATAGAAGATCTGCTGCAGATTGTAGGGCAGGAAAACCCAGACCCTCAAACCAAAGGCGACACGACACCAGATCAAAGGCCCAAGGCCAAAGAAAATCCCTCGCAAAAAAGCCCGTAAAAAGCCAAGTGAAATATGAAAAGGGAAACACCACCATTTCCTGACCCGAAGCCACCTGAAACAAAAAGAGAGTCAAAGGAAAAAAGAGGCAGCAAGGCGCCAGTCTATCTGGCACTCCTCTTCCTCCTCTTTCTTTGTCTCGTGGTGGTATTTTACCTTCAAAGGGCCGTAAAAACCAAGGTGGCCCAGAAAACAGAAGATGTCGGAAGACTTACAGGGATAACCGCCGAAAAAGGCGAGAAACCAAAAGGCAAAAAGCCTGGTACCCTTACTGCGTCCGTGGCAAAAGAGGTTAAGTATGAAGCCCCTGAAGGTGAAAAGAATGAAAGCGCAGAAAAGGAGACAACCCTTCCGCCTAGCACCCATATCTTAAAGGCTGAGTCAGGTGCTTTAGTCTTAGAAGGCAAAAAGGAGAAAAGTAAAACCCAGAAAAAAGCCCCGACTTCATACGCCAAGGGCCGACAATTTGAAAGACTGATGGGTAAGGCCATGGAGGCAGTCCACAAAGGACAATTAAAAAGGGCAGAGGCCCTTCTTATGGATGCAAAAAGGATACTTCCCAATTACCCTGCCCTCTTTGAACTTAAAGACCAGATAAAGGCAGCAAAAGACGCCTGCAGGCTAAGAAGGCTCCTTGAAAAGGCCCAAAGGGCAATGGATGAGGAAGAGTGGGAAAAGGCGGCCTCCCTTTTTAAGAAGGCGCTTTTGATAGAACCTGGGTCAGTGACTGCCAGAGATGGACTTAAAAGCGCTCTTAAACTTTCAAAACTTATGGAGGAACTTAAAAGGATAAATAGGGACCCGTTTCTTCTGGGAAGCCTTGCCTTTAAGAAAAAGATAGAAAAGCTTATTGCGGCGTCCATCTCGAATCCTGACTGCGGCCCTAAAACCAGAAATCTTATAAGTAGGGCAAAGACCACCATTGATCTTTTTGACACACCCAAAAAGGTGCACCTCTATTCAGACGGGAAAACCGATGTCATCATATACAGGGTTGGCCGCCTTGGCAGGTTTCGCTCAAGGCTCATAAAACTGAGGCCAGGAGTCTATACGCTCCTGGGAAGAAGGCCCGGTTTCAGGGACGAAAGGGCAGAGCTTAAGGTATCTCCCTTTGAAGCAAACACCACCCTTACACTTAGTTGCAGGCAAAGGATTTAAGAAGAGACAATAAAATGGGAAGATATATTGAGATAGTCTCAGAAAACGAGCCTGATACGCCAAGGCCCATGCCCCTTCCCCTTTTAATAGGAGGCGGAGAAGGATGTGCCATAACCATTCCAGGTGTGAAAAAAGCCATTTGCCTCCTTGGCGAGGAAAAAGGCCACCTTTTCATCCAACCACTTTTGGAAGATGAGCCTGTTTTTCTCAACAATGAACGGATAAAGGCTTCAACCTGGGTGAAATCAGGCGACCTGTTAAGGATCGGAGGATATCTTGTTCTTTTTTCCATATCCCAGGACCTTGTAACCGTCACCATAAAACAGGCCCTGCCGACAAACACCGAGGATACGGAAAGTTACGCACGGGAACAGACAGAGACGGCCATTTCCTCCAAGGAAGATCAAAGGGTCCTTCCACGGGTTGAAACAGCTACTACTGAAAAGTCCATGCACCCGTGGCGAAAGGCTGGCTTAATCCTGGGACTCTTCCTTCTCTGTCTTGCATCTGTCTTTGTGTTTTTCTCAAAGGGCTTTGAGGTGAGGATTACGCCAACACCAGAGAGCATGGAGATAAAGGGGACCTTCCCAGTAATTGGTTTTGGCCCAGGGTTTCTTGGAATGGCTGGACACTACCGCCTTTTTGCAAAAAGGAAGGGCTACCATGATCTTAAAGGCGAGATAGATCTTTCAGGCAGAAAACGTATCTTTTCTTTTGAAATGACGCCCCTTCCGGCAGTGGTGGACTTCCTTTCAAGGCCAGGTGGGGCTGCAATCAGGCTGGATGAAAAGGACCTAGGCCTTACGCCCCTAAAGAATGTGGAGGTGGCCCCTGGAAACCATACCCTTTTGGTAACTCTCAAAGGATTCAGGCATGTCTCAAAAAAAATAGAGATAGAAGGGCCTGGCGAGCGCCAAAGGTTTGAATTTGATCTTGTGCCAGTAACAGGCCTTGTAACCATAAAGAGTGAGCCCCAGGGGGCAAAAATCAAGGTGGATAACAGGGAGACAGGCATGAAAACGCCTGCAACCCTCACCATCTTAGAGGGAAGGCACATACTTAGCCTGAATCTTTCCGGCTACAGTGAAAAGAGGCTGGAGGTTAACGTTACAGCAGGAAAGAAAAAGACGCTCAAGACGGTTAAGCTTCAAAAAGGCCCAGGGATTGTAATCGTAAACTCCACACCAACAAGGGCCCTCGTCTCTGTTGATGGAAAGTTCCAGGGCCGTACTCCCCTTGATTTGAAACTTTCTCCAAGTAAGGAGCACGTTATTCTGGTGAGCTCAGCGGGCTTTCGTGATTCAATCAGAAAAATCAGGCTTAAGCCTGGAGAGGAAAAGAAACTTTCTTTCAGGCTCACCCCAAGGTTTGCCTCTCTTTTTATAACAAGTGATCCGGAAAACCTGGAGCTTTTCATTGACGGAAAAAAACAGGCAAAAAATGCAGGCAAGTTCACCCTCATTGCCTCTTCTCACAAAATAATGGCCAGGGCAGAGGGCTACAAGACAAAGACCATCAGGATAAACCTCATTCCAGATACCAAAAAGGCCCTTGACATCAGGCTAAAAAGAAAGGGAGTGGAAAAGATCGCCACTTCCTCTGAAGCGATGGCGCACCCAGCCGGTTTCATCCTTGTTCACCCCCACGCCTTTGTCACGGGCTCCCCAAGGCGTGAACAGGGAAGACGCACAAACGAGGTACAAAAAAGGGTGGTACTTGAGCGTCCCTTTTTCATGGCAAAGAAACTTGTCACAAACAGACAGTTTCGCATGTTCAGCCCGAACCACTCATCTGGAAGCTTTGGAGGAGAAAGCCTTGACGGGGACGATCAGCCTGTTGTGAACGTATCCTGGGAGCAGGCCGCAAGGTATTGCAACTGGCTTTCAAAAAAGGAGGGGCTACCACTCTTTTACAAAGAGAAAGCTGGAAAGATGGTGCCTAAAAGCCCAGCCAACCAGGGTTACAGGCTTCCAACAGAGGCGGAATGGGCCTTTGTGGCAAGGGTCATGAACCAGGGAAAAAGGGCGCGCTATCCCTGGCCTGGCACCTTTCCGCCAAGGCTAAAAAGCGGCAACTATGCAGACGAATCTGCCCGGGCAATCCTTCCGGTTGTAATAAGGGGTTACGTTGACTCCTTTCCTGTCACGTCCCCAGTTGCAAGCTTTGCTTCAAACCCAGCCGGAGTCTTTGATATGGGAGGTAACGTTGCCGAATGGTGCAACGACTTCTACTCTCCCCTTGGCCCACCAACAGAAAAGGACCCTCTTGGCCCAGGAGCAGGCACACACCACGTGGTTAGAGGCTCAAGCTGGAGAGATGCCTCAATTACTAGGCTCAGGCTAAGTTTCAGGGGATATGAGAAAAAGGGAGAAGATTACATTGGATTCAGGGTGTGCAGGTACAAATGAAGAGAAAAAACGGGCAAAAGAGGAAAAAGACCATGAAAACAATAATTATCCGCGCTCTTTTTGGCATCATTTTGCTGGTGCTTCTCCTGTCCCAAGTAGCCTATTCAGGACCTGTAAAGCAAAAGAGCCGGCAAGCAACAAAAATCGAGGAAACAAAAAAAGGCCATGTGAGAAAAAGCCGCAAGGAAAAAACCTACAGGCCCACTGAACGCATAAGGGCAGACCAGGCCGTGGCCTTTCCCGTAGACATCTGACAAGTAAATTAGGAGATTTTAAATGAAGGCGAACAACTCCACGGGAGAGCTCATATTTCAAGTCTTCTCCCTTCTTTTGATTTTCATAATAGTTCATGCAACCTTTGTTACTGTCATAAGGCCAAGGGCCCATGCCTTTATTGAGCACCAGCAGGCCCTTAAAGAGGCAAAGGAGGGCAAGGCCCCGCCACAGAACTTCTACGTAGTGCTAAAGGACTATGAACAGGAAGCATGCATCATCCTCATGCTCTGGGCCCTTGCCATCATGTCATGGAAGGCCTTTTACGTCATAAGACAGCAGCAGCTTCTATCCAGGGACCTGCTCAAGCTCCCACCAGAGCTTCCAATAGGCGCAGAAGATACGAGGCAACTTCATAAACGGCTCATGGAGACGGCTGGAAAACATGCGCACCTTCTGCTTCCAAGGGCCATGAGGGCTGCAATACAGCGTTTTCATGCAACAAGGAATGTTCAAGATGCAGCAACGGCTGTCCGGCAGGTGTGCGACTCGGAGGCAGAACGCCAGGAGGCAGAGCTTTCCATAATCCGCTACATTGCATGGGCCATCCCGTCTGTTGGCTTCATAGGGACG
>JALWNK010000019.1 GCA_026995935.1 Deltaproteobacteria bacterium | reverse complement strand
GAGCAGATAATGGCAGAGATAGCAAGGGTGACTCCGGCCTATGCAGGTATCAGCTACGACAGGCTTGGGGACAAGGGAATGGTCTGGCCATGTCCCTCTTCCGACCATCCTGGAACTCCCCTTCTCCATACGGAAAGTTTCCCGAGGGGTAAGGGTACCTTTGTGCCCGTCTCCTACATCATTCCGGAAGAGGAGGCGGATGATGAGTATCCCTTTGTTCTCATTACCGGAAGGCGGTTGGAACATTACAACAACGGTTCCATGACTAGACGCTGCGAGGGATTTGACCGGATATGCCCGGAGGAGCTAGTTGAGATAAATCCAGAAGATGCGGCGCAGCTCGAGGTGGAAGATGGGGACATGGTGAAGGTGGAATCAAGGCGTGCTCGTATAAAGGTAAAGGTCAAGGTCACAAAAAGAAGCAAGCCCGGGGTGGTTTTTATGACCTTCCACCATCAGGATACCTTGACTAACTTCCTTACAAGCCCTGGTATGGATGCCAAGACCCTTACACCAGAGTACAAGGTCTGTGCTGTAAGGATAATGCCTCAGACAAAGGCGAAATAAAAAAAAATGGCTAAAGGGGTCGGTTATCCGGCCCCTTTAATGAGGAATATTTTCCTCGGCTCCACCTAATGAAAATCGTTCATGCAACATAGTCGCAGCCCTTGCCTTCAGTGACAGTAGCAAAATGTCAGTCTAAAAATGTCAGCTTGGATGAGATAAAACTTGATCCTCAATGGTGGTGGAATTTGAGCCCAAGTTTTTACAATAAATAAAAAAAATCTGAAAGTATCTGATTATCGCTAAAAAAAACGCAGAGATAATAGTAATTGGCGCCGGTCCTGGTGGCAGTGTCACAGCCATGCTGTTGGCGCAAAAGGGCCATGAGGTGCTTTTGGTTGACAGGGCCAGCTTCCCAAGGGAAAAGACCTGCGGTGATGGACTGACTCCACGGGCTGCGGAAACATTGCGCCGTCTTGGCTTAGAGACCAAGGTGGCCTCATGTTCTCACAAGGTTAAATCCGCCAGGATGTATTCCCCATCAGGGCAGACGGTCACAGCCACATTTGCCTCAATGGTCCACCACCTTCCTCCTCACGGATATGTTATTTCCAGGATACGTTTGGATGATATCTTGTGCCAGGAGGCCCAAAAGGCAGGGGCCGGTTTTCTTCCAGGAACAAAAGTGGAGGATTTTCTGTGGAACGACGGCACGGTTCAGGGCATAGTTGCCCGTAGCAAGGGCTCCATCCGAAAGCTACGTGCCAATGTAGTGGTGGTTGCCACAGGCGCCTCAATGCATCTGCCCAAACGCCTTGGAATCGCCCCCGCCTCTCCCTATGATGTTCTGGCAGTGCGCGGGTACTGGGAAGGAGTGGAAGGTCTGGACGATGCCCTTGAGTTTCATTTGCCTCCGCAGGTGTCCCTGGGGTACGTGTGGCTTTTCCCTGAGAGCAAGGATATTGCCAATATCGGTATCTGTTTTTACAGGCTCTTTGGGGCAAAACACCCAATGCCCAGCCGTGCAATGAAACACCTTATTGAGTCTTATCCAAACTTTCGAAAGCGGTTGCGTCATGCTCGTCCCACAGGCAAGGTTAAGGGTTACCCTATACGTACGGACTTTCCAAAGTGTCCCATCCTTGGTCCCGGATGGCTGGCAGTGGGAGAGGCCACGGGATTGGTCAATCCAGTTACGGGTGAGGGCATTGATCTGGCCATGGAAAGTGGAGAGCTGGCCGCAAAGGCCCTTCACAAGGCCCTTAAGGCAGGCCGTTTGGACATGCAGGCCCTCAAGTCTTACAGGCAGGACATGAATCGGCAATTTGCGGGCATGTTCAGGGGGTTGCGTATTATCCGCTCCCTGATAATACGTCCTAAGGCCTTGGAGATATATATCAGGCAGGCCAATAGGCACCCAGGCCTGTTTCGGCGTGTTTTCCGGATAATGCTTGGCGCTGCTCCGGTGTACGAGGCCCTTTTCCCATCGACCTGGTGGTGGTTTTTGAAACCATAAAGGCTGGGTTAGATCACTTATTTGAATTTGATATCCTTCAAGCTGTTTCAATAAAACCAGGAAAACCTACAGGAAGAGTTCCGCTTTTTACTGCCATTAGTCTGTAACGTAACTGGGTACCAATCTGTAAAATCGTTGTATTTACATGGTGCGGTTGTTATTACTATTGGGACATGATTTTCTCTGCTTTAAATCTCGAAGACTCTGATAAGAGGCATATTATGGAAATGTTCAAGGGCACCACTGTGATTGCCGTCAGGCATGCAGGCAAGGTGGTAATAGGCGGTGACGGACAGGTCACCCTGGGAAGTACAGTTGTAAAGGGAAAGGCCCGAAAGGTTCGGCGTCTTTTCAACGGTAAAGTGATAACGGGTTTTGCCGGGGCAACTGCAGATGCCTTTACCCTTTTTGAAAGGCTGGACGGAAAGCTTGAGGCCTATGGAGGCAACCTCATGAGGGCAGCAGTTGAACTTGCCAAGGACTGGAGAACAGACAAGCTGTTGCGGCGCCTTGAGGCCATGCTCATAGCTGCGGATAAAGAACACACCCTTTTGATTTCTGGGGCAGGGGACGTCATTGAACCAGATGACGGGCTGATAGCAATAGGTTCAGGCGGTCCCTATGCACTGGCCGCAGCAAGGGCACTTGTTGCCCACAGCGACCTTGATGCCCAGGAGATAGCCAGAAAGGCCCTTGATATAGCTGCGGATATCTGTATTTACACCAATCACAGCCTTGTTTTTGAAGGGCTTGAGGAAGAGAAAAAATGAAGAATCTGGAACTAATGGATGAAATACAGCCACTCACCCCGAGACAGATAGTTGCGGAACTGGACAAGTACATAATCGGTCAGGCAAAGGCGAAGCGTTCCGTGGCCATTGCCCTGAGAAATCGATGGCGCAGGCAGCAGGTGCCAGAAGAGCTCAGGGATGAAATTGCGCCCAAGAACATAATCATGATTGGACCCACCGGTGTAGGAAAGACCGAGATAGCCAGAAGGCTTGCAAGGCTGGCAAAATCCCCCTTTCTAAAAATTGAGGCCAGCAAGTTTACCGAGGTGGGCTACGTTGGCAGGGATGTGGAGTCCATGATAAGGGACCTGACACATCTTGCAGTGGACATGGTGAAGGCCGAGGAGAAGCAAAAGGTGGAGAAAAAGGCCAGGGAACAGGCAGAAGAAAGGCTGCTTGACCTCCTGCTTCCCCGTTCGTCAACTGGTATAGAGGAGACGGCCGCAGAGACCAGGGAGCGTTTCAGAAAGATGCTTCAAGAGGGCAAGCTTGATGATCGGCCGGTGGAGTTAGAGGTCTCTGCACGTCCTGCCGCCCCTATGGTTGAGATATTTGCTGCTGCGGGAATGGAGGAGATGCAGTCCAATCTCCAGGACATGCTTTCAAATATCTTTCCCAAGAAGAGGAAAAGGCGCCAGGTCAAGGTGAAGGAGGCCAGGAAGATACTTGAACAGGAGGCGGCAGGCAGACTCATAGACATGGACAAGGTGGTGGAAAAGGCAGTTGCCCGTGTGGAGCAGTCTGGGATCATCTTTCTTGACGAGATAGACAAGATAGCAGCAGGTTCATCTGCCAAGGGAGGCCCGGATGTCTCCAGGGAGGGGGTCCAGCGCGATCTTCTGCCCATTGTTGAGGGCACAAGTGTCCACACCAAGTACGGCATAGTTCGTACCGACCATATCCTTTTTATTGCCAGCGGGGCCTTCCACGTGGCAAAACCTTCTGATCTTCTTCCTGAGCTTCAGGGGCGTTTCCCCATACGGGTGGAACTGGACTCCCTGACCCAGGAGGACTTTGCCAGAATACTTGTAGAGCCTGAAAATGCACTGGTGACCCAGTACAGGGCCCTCATGGAAACCGAGGATATTAAACTTGTCTTTGAAGATGAGGCCATTTCTGAGATAGCAAGGATTGCCTTTGAAGTGAACTCTCGGACGGAAAACATTGGAGCAAGGAGGCTTCATACCGTAATGGAAAGGCTCCTTGAGGAGGTCTCCTTTGAGGCCCCTGATATCGCCCCGCAAACCATTAATATTACAGCCGGGTACGTGAGGGAAAAACTGGCGGATATCCTGGAAGATCAGGATCTCAGCAGGTTCATCCTGTAAAAAGAGGGAAAGCTATGTCAACCGAATCATCTGTAACTGCGCAGGTTTTAATCGAGGCCCTTCCTTATATAAGGCGCTTTTATGGAAAGACCATTGTTATCAAATATGGCGGACACGCCATGGTGGATGAGGCCCTTAAGGAGAAGTTTGCCCTTGATATCATCCTCATGAAGTATGTGGGTATAAATCCCGTGATAGTGCACGGGGGAGGCCCCCAGATAAGTAACATAATGGATCGAATGGGCATAAAGCCTACCTTTGTGGAGGGCCAGAGGGTAACAGACGACGAGACCATGAGCGTTGTGGAAATGGTGCTCGTGGGTACCGTTAACAAGGAGATTGTGGGGCTCATTAACAGGCTCGGAGGGCGTGCCGTAGGGCTTTCAGGCCGGGACGGGGAGCTCGTGCAGGCAAAACGCATGAAGATATACCGCTACAGCGGGGACGAACGCCCCCCGGAAATAATAGATATAGGCCGGGTGGGCAAGGTCTCCAAGGTGAATCCAGAGGTGCTGGTCGCCCTGGAAAACCAGGGTTTTATACCCGTCATTGCTCCAGTGGGTGTAGGGCCTGACTCACAGGCCTACAACATAAATGCAGACCTTGTGGCCGGAGCTATAGCAGGCAAGCTTCGCGCTGAAAAACTCATACTTCTCACCGATGTGGCCGGTGTCCTTGGGCCTGGAGGAGAAGGAGAAGATCAGCGGCTTATTCATTCAATGACTGCAGATGAGGTACAAAAGGCCCTGGACGAGGGTACGGCCTCTGGAGGAATGATTCCAAAACTGAAGGCCTGTCTCAAGGCCCTTAAACAGGGAACAAGGAAGGCACATATAATTGATGGCAGACGGGAACACGCCATCTTATTGGAGCTTTTTACCGATGCAGGTGTAGGCACGGAAATAGTTTCTGACTAATGCGACCTTGGGACCAGCCTTTTCACAGGCAGCTCCTTTCCATTGTGGCCCCTTTGGTAAACGGGGATTATTCCGTATGAAGATATAATATTTTGTCCCATCTTGGAAAGGCAATACTTCAAAAATTGTAACCCATTTTCGCCAATTTCTTTACCTTTGAAGCGTGCATAAAGGGTGGCGGAAAGGGGATAGGAACCGTTTTTAATGGTTTCTGGACAGGGGATAAAGTAGTCTTCCCCCTCTTTTCTTGAAATTGCCACTGCTCTTACGCCCTTCTGCGTTTTAGTGAAAAGATAGAAACCCACGGCTCCAGGCTGGGTTGATAATGCCTGGAAAAGATCCACCCTGGTGTCAAGGAGTTTTACCTCATCCTTCAGGGTTCCACCGCAAAGACAGGTCTCCTGGAACCATCTATTCATATATGGCGAAAACGATATTCCAAAGGGGATTATCTTGAGGGATATCCAGTGGGACGTAAGGCCAAGCTGGCCAAAGGTCTCCACTGAAAAAGGAAAGCCGCACTTCCTGTTCTGTGAAAATATGGCATCTATTTGGCCGATTGTAAGGCCCTTTAGGGGATTTGACTCATTTACATAAATGGCAAGGGCGGGTTTGCCCAGAACCATGTATTCCCTTTCATCAGTCCGTGTGGCATTTGTATCAGCCAAGGGTGTTGTTTCTTCAGCACTAATAACAAACTCTATTAGTGGCCCGTTTTCTTTCCTGGGCAAGAGGTCACTGTTTTCATCAAGCACCACCACTTTGGCTGCAGGTTTTAATTTTTTCCACTGTTTCACCACTTCCTCAACACATGGCCTTAAAAAGACAGGTACGGACACAAAAAAGGCGGAAACAGCAGGTTCCTGTCCGCTTGCAGGGGAGATGCGTTGGGCACTGGCTACACCTACACCAAGGTGGATAAAGAATGACAAGACCATTGCTACGGCAATCAGCTGGAAAGGGTTATGTCTGTTCATGGCATGTTCAGGCCGATCTCTTCAGGCGTCAGTCCTGAAATGGACTCCAGTTCCTTCCTGTTCCTTATTTCGATCTGAGCACCTTTTACCACTATTAAGCCGGATTTTTGCATCTTTGAAAGTATTCTCGAAAGAGTCTCCGGTATGGTGCCGAGAAGGCTGGCAAGCTGGGTCTTTGTCATGTCCAGAGTGATGGTGTCTGTCCCTCCCCTTTTTGCACTGGCAATCAAGAGATAAGTTGCCAGCCTGCCAGGAACCTCCTTAAGCGAAAGGTCACCTATCATCCTTGCAAAGAGCATGAGTCTCTTGGACAGGATGGCAAGAAGGTTAAGGGAAAGAGAGGGATTTCCCCGAAGCAGCCTTTCAAACCCTGCCCTTGGCAGGTAAAATGCGTGTGTATTTTCCATGGCGGATGCATTTGCCGGGAAAAGGGCACCTGCAAACACGGCGGCTTCTCCAAAGGGTTCTCCTGGTCCAAAAATATGGAGTATCTGTTCCCTGCCCTCTCCCGAAATTTTAAATACCTTTATCTTTCCGGATAAAACCACATAAAAGCCTTCCGCTGGCTCACCCTGAAAAAAAATGGCCTCCTTTTTGGAAAAGGAGCGAAGCTGACCAATGGATACCAGCTGATCTATATGGGCGTCAGGAAGCCCCCTGAAAAGAAAACACTGAGCTAAGACATCTTTAACCTTCAATGTTAGCCTCTTATTTGAGCCTCTTTCCCTTGCCTATTGCCATGCCCTGTCTTATAAATGTAGAAAAAATTTTCGCAGGTGACCTCTTGCTTCAAATATATAAACCCCAAAAGTGTGCCCTCGAAACACTGGATACCCTGGAAAAGGGCTGCTGGATAAATCTTGAAGAGCCCACTGATGACGAGATTAATAGGATATTGTCAGAGACTCAAGTGTTGCCAGAGTTTTTGAAGTATCCCCTGGACATGGAAGAGACATCCAGGGTGGAAAGCGACGAGGGTCAGCTTCTTATCATCGTCAAGATTCCTCATCCCGAACACGTTGAAGATATGGTGAGGTATGAAACAATACCATTGGGCATTATCCTGCTTGAGGATCTTGTAATTACTGTCTGCCCGGTAAAGTCTGCAGTTCTCGACAAGGTAGTGGAGACTGCCACCAAGCAGCGGGCACTGTCTTCCCACATACGTTTTATTTTCAATATATTCCTCAGGGTCGCAGGGGAGTATCTGCGTTACCTGCGTCTCATAGACAGGCTCATGGACGAATATGAAGAGGAGCTTCACCGCTCAATGCGAAACAAGGAGCTCATAAAACTTCTCAACCTGGAAAAAAGCCTCGTATACTTCAATACAAGCCTGAAAGCAAATGACATGGTCATGGCACGACTTGGTAGCGGCCGTTACCTGGCCATCTCAGAGGACGATGAGGATATACTTGAAGACGCCCAGATTGAAAACCAGCAGGCCATAGAAATGGCTAAGATATACAGTGACATCCTGGCCGGTATGATGGATGCATATGCCTCTGTAATTTCCAACAATCTCAACATAGTAATGAAGTTTCTTACTGCCGTAACTATAGTCCTTATGCTACCGAATCTAGTGGCAAGCATATATGGCATGAATATAGAGCTGCCCTTTCAGCACAATCCACATGCCTTTTTCATCACTATGGGACTGTCCTTTCTCATGTCAGCCGTTGTGGTCTATATTTTTATCAGAAAGAAGATGTTCTGATCCTGCATGAATCCGGATAAAAAGGAAAGAACTGACAAAAATCCCGAGAAAGAGGCCTGGCTGGCCAACTTCTTTACTGAGAATCACATTGCCTATGAGGCCTTTCCCCATGAGGTGGCATCCCTGGAACAGCTCCGGTTCATGGTCTACACAGAGCCTGGCCAGCTCTACTATCCATGCTCAGACCGTACCTTTAACGCCATAATAAACAAGACCGACAGTGACTGGCTCATAATGAACTATGTCAAGGTGTGGGAAAAAATAAAACCCCTCGTTACTTCCATAATTGAAGACGACTACAAGCGCGAGTTCCTGCTGCACCTTCTGCATATAAAATTCAGGCATGATACCGCCTCTCTTGTGGTGCTTCCTTCCAGGGTAGAAAAACGCCTTCTTCATATATTCGTCAGGGTCAGTGAGATAGACAGGCCCCTTGCAAGAAAAAAGGAGGAGATGAATCAGAAGGTTAGCAGGCTTCTGAATTCCAAGGCCTACCAGGAGGCCATAAACGATAGGGAGGGACTGACCCTTGAAACAGATTCCCCCCTAGATGAAATAGGGTTGCGCATAAGTTTTTTGAAATTAAAGAGGCTTTTCAGCCTGGCCTTTAACATGGAAAAGGTAATGGCCAGTGAAGAACTTACCAAAGAAAGGCTTATGGAATTAATGTCCACAGAAGTCGCAGGGGAAGGCTGGAAGCATCTGGAAGAGACTCTAAGAAGCTGGCAGAGTGATCAGGAATGGCACTACATACTGTGGAAAAGTCCACTGGCAGGCTCTGTCTTGCTGGACCTTGAGGTTATCAAGATATTGGTGCGCTTCGGCGTAAAGGTAATTATCTCGGTGAAACACTCCTTTTACTTTGATGAGATAACCATGGCAGATGTCATGGAAGATCCTTACCTCACGGACCGTTTCAAGATTTCAGAGATCATTACAGATCGTCAGATATCAAAGAACGATCTCTTGGATAAATTGAAAAGTGATAAGACCATATTCGTAATAGATGACGGTACCCAGGAAAGGTTCAATCCCCTCCTTACCTCTGTAACATTTGCCAGGGCCTTCAAGGAGGCAGACGAGGTCTTTATACGTTCGCCAAAGGATGCGTGGTGTATTGCCCATTCCAGTTTCAGATATACCAGAAACATGTTGTTGCGAAACCTGGATGTAACGGACCATCTGGACATAATATTCAAACCTAAGCATCCTAAGGCGGTGCGCTTTTCAGAGGCAGACCTAAGGGCCAAGGCCGAGGCACTCATTTACCACTTGAAGATGGAAAAGAGGAGGGGCAAGACCGTAATGTTCTATAGTGCCATAGTGGGCAGCATCCCTGGGCAGCTTGAAATGGCCAAGAAGATTCTTAAGGTATTTGTGAACTATCTGCGTAAAAAGCACAAGGATGTGGTGATAATCAACCCTGCTGAACATTTTGAGCCTGGAATGGATGCAGATGATCTTATGTACATGTGGGAGATAGTCCAGAGAAGCGGTCTCATTGACATCTGGCGTTTTCAGACCTATGAAGACATTGAAAAGGCCTTTGAGCTTATGGGTGAGAAGGTTCCACCTGAGTGGGTGGGCAAGGACGCCACCTACAGCACAGGTTGCACAAAGGAGATGCAGATAGCCAGGGAGGTCCAGAAGGAGCATCCAGAGATGCAGATAATCGGGCCGCCGTGGGAGAAATTTCTAAGGAGGAAAGAGTATGGGGTAGGAAAACTGTACGATAGAACCTTAGGAGATGTTTCGTAAGCATATGATCACCAGGAACCTTGATTTTGAAGACAATACCGTAATCATCGACCTTTATGGTGAACATGGCCGTAATCTGAAACTCATTGAAGATGCACTGGGGGTGGACATCCAGACAAAGGGAAACCAGCTCACCATCACCGGGGACGCTGCTGGTATCGATCTTGCCCAAAGTGCATGCACCCAGCTATACAGCCTGGTGAAGCAGGGATACCCTCTGGAGTCAAAGGACGTTGAGTTTGCAATTGGAATACTCAGCGAGGACCCAAACGCACGGATAGCCGACGTATTTCTTGATAATCTCACCATAAAATCAGGCAGAAAAAAGATATCCCCCAAGAGTCTTGCCCAGAAGTATTATGTGGAATCCATCAGGAAAAACGATATTGTTTTTGGAATAGGCCCGGCAGGCACCGGTAAGACTTATCTTGCCATGGCAATGGCCATATCATTCCTTCTAAACGACGACATAGCGCGGATAATCATGGTTAGGCCAGCGGTTGAGGCAGGGGAAAGGCTCGGATTCCTGCCAGGGGATCTTGAGGAGAAGGTAAACCCCTATCTGCGGCCCCTTTATGACGCCCTTTACGACATGCTTCCCTTTGACAGGGTGGCAAGACTTCTTGAAAGGGGCATAATCGAGGTGGCACCCCTTGCCTTCATGAGGGGAAGGACGCTGAATGATGCCTTCATTATCCTTGATGAGGCCCAGAATACCACATCGAGCCAGATGAAGATGTTTCTTACCAGGATAGGGTTTGGCTCAAAGGCCGTGATTACCGGTGACATTACCCAAATAGACCTTGATGACAGGAGCGAGTCAGGGCTTGTTGAGGCCAAAAGGCTTTTGAAGGATATCAAGGGAATCGCATTTTGCACCTTTTCAAAAAAGGATGTGGTAAGACACCCCCTAGTAAAACGGATTATCCAGGCATACGAGGAAGAGGAAGAAAAGAGACGAAAAAGGGCCACCTAAGCCATGCCTGCGACCGTACTCGTTAAATCCCAAAGCCCTGTTTCAATACAACGCATAAAAAGAAGTGCAGACTGGCTGCTTAGGAGCCAGTTGCTTTCCCATGAAGAACTCACCGTTGTCCTTACGGACAATACCGGCATAAAGGAAATAAATGAAAGATGGTTTAAAAGGCCCTGGGCTACTAATGTCATCTCTTTTCCGGCGCAGGAGCCTGGCATTATTGGAGACATTGTCATATCTGTTGAAAGGGCAAGGGAAGAGGCCCAGGAGGGGCTTACCACTGTTCAAAACCGGACCCTAGAGCTTTTGATCCACGGCTTTGTCCATCTTTTGGGGTATGATCATGAGCTTGGCCCTCATGAAGAAAAGCGCATGGCCAAAAAGGAATTTGAGCTAAAGAGGAACCTTTTCAGGAGGAATCTAATGGCAGATCTTTGTATAAATGTTGATCATGTTGCAACCATTCGGCAGGCAAGGGGCGGGGTGGAACCTGACCCGGTTGTAGCCGCAGGCATGGTGGAGCTTGCAGGTGCGGACGGGATCGTGGTGCATCTAAGGGAAGACAGGCGCCACATTCAGGACAGGGACGTGCGTCTGCTCCGCCAGATCGTTCAGACGCGTCTTACCCTTGAGATGGCTGCAACTGAAGAGATGCTTGGAATTGCTGAAGACATCAAACCAGATATCGTGACCCTTGTTCCTGAAAAGAGGCAGGAGCTTACCACAGAGGGCGGCCTGGACGTGTTGGGGCTTGAAAAATCCATTACGGATGCCGTAAAAAGGCTTCACGATGCAGGCATTCCGGTGAGCATCTTCATTGACCCTGAAAGGGATCAGATCGAGGCCGCCAGGAGGACAGGTGCAGAATGCATAGAGATACATACAGGCCGTTACGCCGATGCGGAAAGTGAGGAGGCACAGGAGAAGGAATTCGATACAATAGTGGAGATGGCAGGATTCGCTGCTGATATTGGCCTCAGGGTGCATGCAGGTCATGGGCTCAACTACCAGAACACAGGAAGGCTTGCTGCAGTCAGTGAAATAGTGGAATTCAGCATAGGTCACTCCGTTATTTCAAGATCTGTCTTTGTGGGGATTGAAAGGGCGGTGAAGGATATGCTTGCCCTTGTAAAGGGTTAAGGTTCTTTTTAGTGATTATTGGTGTAGGCATAGATCTTGTGCAAATAGAGCGCATGGAAAGGGCCTTTGATCGCTTTGGAGAGGCCTTTTTGCAAAGGGTCTTTTGTCCTGGGGAGATTTCCTGGTGCAAAAAAAAGCAAAACCCCTATCCCTGCTTTGCCGCACGTTTTGCCGCCAAAGAGGCCTTTGTAAAGGCACTTGGAACTGGTTTTTCAGGTGGAATAACCCTGAAAGACATCTGGATCGAAAGGCTTGATACTGGTGCACCTGTTTTAAGGTTTTCCAACAAGGTACAACAGTTGATGGAAGAGCTAGGAAGTTCAAGTGTACACGTAAGCCTTACTCATGAAAGGGATGTTGCAGCAGCCGTTGTGGTGATGGAGAAGTAAGGGAAGGTAAGTGGCAGATAGAGTTCAGGTAAAGTCTTATTTTAAGTGAAAAGGCCGCCAATTTGGCGGCCTTTTAGGTTTTTTTATGATGTAAATTATCGTTTCATATTAAGCAACTCATTCAGCATGTCGTCTGTAGTGGTAATTACCCTGGAGTTTGCCTGGAATGCCCTCTGGGTGGTTATGAGTTTTACGAATTCGGTTCCCATGTCCACTGTCGACTGCTCAAGTGCATTTGCCGCAATTGAGCCAAGGCCGTTTGTTCTTGGCGGTCCAGTGATTGCAGTACCAGATGCGGTAGTCTCTCTCCAAAGGTTTCCACCTTCCTTTGAAAGATCAGAGGGGCTGTAGAATCTAGCCAGGGCTAGCTGCCCAAGGGCAATGATCCTTCCGTTCGAATATGAACCGGATATCACGCCTTCTGCATCAACACTCAGGCTTTCTAGAAAGCCTGCGCCAAAACCGTTCTGGTCGTAGAAGAGGGTGCTTGAGCGGTTTGCGTACTGGGTGGTTGTAATGGTTTCCGGGGCCCAGCTGATTACCGAGTTGGTGCCGGAGTCTATCTGGGCATGGGCACCAAAACTGAACTCGATCCTTTGGGCTGTGGTGTCCAGACCAGTTGTGGGGTCTGTCTGCCCGGAAGGTGCCTGGAAAAAGGCAATGATCTGCGGATAGTTGTGGTCCCCAAAGGCCTGGTTCGTGTTGGTGTTTGTCTCCAGGGGGCCTTCTTCAGTGTTGTTATTGTAGCGGTAAATGTCAAATATTCTTTCTATCTGTCCGTCAGGGGTAAACTGGATGTGTCCCCTCATCAGTCTTCCGGCAGCGGCAGTTCCTGCATTTTGGGATTTGTCCTCTTCCGGATTCATGGCCACAAGGAATTCCCAGGTGCGCTCATCACCCTGTACATTTGGATCATCCAGTTCCTTGTCGAAATATACAGTTAGCTCGTGGGTATTACCGAGACTGTCATAGACCTTAAATGTGGTCTTGTATTCATAGTTAATATTCTGTTTTAGGCCTCCATTTGGGTCTCCTGTGCTACCATCCCATGTCTGGTACAGTTGATTGTTGCTGTCCACAGGCTTGGCCCCGTCATCCAGGTTAACGGCTATGGTGGCAAGACTCGTTGCAACTGGGGGTGAGGTGTTTTGTATCTCTATGTCTTTTATGGACCCAACGATTTCAAATGTCCCGTCCGGCTGCTCTTCCATGTCCCAGCCCTGGACCCTTAAGCCTGCTGGATTCACCATGTAACCGTTCTTGTCTACATGGAACTGGCCTGCCCTTGTGTAGTAAATGCTGTTTTCTATTTTTGGATTTGAAACCATGAAAAAGCCGTTTCCCGCAATGGCAAGGTCAGTCGGAGAGGCTGTGGATTCAAAGGAGCCCTGGATGAACTGGGGGGCAACATCGGACATTGCCGAGCCCCTTCCCACCTGGGAGCCTCCTCTTGCTGTATTAATGGACTGGGCCATGATGTCCTGGAATGTGGCCCGTGCTGCCTTAAAGCCAGTGGTATTCACGTTTGAGATGTTGTCTCCTATGACCTGCATGGCGTTACCCATGTTTACCAGGCCGCTAACGCCTGAATATAGGGAACTTGTAAGTGCCATTTTGCTGACCTCCTGTATCTGAAACTTTTGTGTTTATGATTCAACCTTTGTTATGTCTTTAAAATCAATGGACCTGTCGCCAAGTATTTTTATCCTGGGCAATCCGTTTTCTCCTGTTTCTATCCCAGAGACCATTCCCATTGTCCGGGTCTTGAGTTCGATTTCATTGCCGCTGGCGTCTTCTGCCTCAATTACTACGCTGTAGGCACCAGGGGGCATGTTGTTTCCGCTTGCGTCCTTTCCGTCCCAGTCAAGGCTAACGTCCTGCCCAGGATCAATGGGTCCCATATCCAGTTTTTGAACCAGGGCACCCTTTGGGGAATAGATGGAGACCTTGCATCTTGTGGCCTGGATGTCCTGTTCATTGGTGATATGAAATGGCTGAACCCCGTCTTCTGAGACAAATACCTTGCTTCCCTGGTACTCTACTTTATGGCCAAGAAGGCCTATGGCCGTCACCGAAGTGGCTGTCTGTTCGGCCTTTGCCATGTTTTGAAGGGCCGTGTTGTTCTTGTACATGAGATCAACCATGTTGAACTGTGCCACCTGGGATGCCATCTCCGCACTTTCCATTGGGTTCATTGGGTCCTGGTACTGGAGCTGAGTTACAAAAAGCTTCATGAAGTCGTCACGATTCAGAGTGGCGTGTTCTTCTCTTGTTTTGTATTCAATGTCTTCCAGGCCGCTGGTTGTATTGGCCCTGGTGTTGTTTATCATTGCTGTTGTTGTCATTGCCCGCTCCTATGCAATCACGTGCATCCCGTATGGGCCGATCTTGTACGGCTGGCCAGTTTTCGGCTCTTCTGTGGTTTCCTGTGGACTGTTTTTGAGCCACATGCTTGGAAGGCCAAAAGGTGTGAGTTTTTCATGCTGGGCGCCATGTCCGTTGGCAAATCCTCCTCCAACGTCCACGTTCACCTGTGCCGTTGAAAAGCCGTTTTGGGCCAGGCTGTCCTTGAGATGCTGCATGTTTGCCTCTAGGATATGTCTGGTCTCTGGATGGTCTGCCACAAAGCTTGCCTGTACGTGGTTGTTGTGGGATACAGTGATGCTGACTTTCACGCTGCCAAGCTCTGGCGGATTTAAATGGAGTATTGCCCTGTTTTTGTTCATCTTGAGGGCCTGGCTGATTCCGTCCCTTATCTGGGCAGTAACCAGATCGTCCAGGCGCGTTTGTGTGGGCGTATCACCCTTTGACTGGGGGATATTCAAGTTGTTTCCAAGGACCGAACCGTCCTGGATATTCGTGTCTTGCCCTTTACTGCTCCCCAACAGCGTCTCTTTGCTGTGGTCCTTTAGGTCGCCATTTTTTTGGCTGTTAAAGTCTATGGTGAGAATATCGCCGTGGTCGTTTTCAACGGGTGCGGCTTGACTGTTCTGGGTTGCACCTGTTGCCACATCTTTTTGATTGTTAAAAAAGGCCGAAGAGACGTGCATTTTTTTCAGGCTGATATTTGTTCCGTCCTTTTCATTTATGGATACCCTGCCCATTTGAATCCCAGAATGGTTGCTTCTGTCTCCATCAGAAAAGTTCACCATTGAGGCCTCAATCTGGGTACTGTCGCCAGAAAGTATCTTTTGAAGATCAGATTCGTCGCCAAGGTCTCCAGAATAGGTCAAATCCGTTACATCCATGCCTCCTGACCTTGAATAGGAAAAGGTAAGAAGGTGCAGATCAAGGTGAGAGTGGTGCCTGTTTACGTTTCCTGACTGCTGGTTCGGCCCTGAGGGAGAATTGGCCTGAAAATTGCCGTTCATGGTCTTGGGCATATCGGAAGGCATTTCTGTATCAACAGCATCTACGTTTTGGGCCAAAGTGGCATTTTCGGGCTCGGTTTTAGCCTGGTACTGGATGTCGCCGGGGTATGAAGGCGTTGGCATGTCATTTGTCGTCTTAAAATCGCTGGCTCTGTCAGGTTTTGTCTCTTTAGCGCCAATTATCGGCGTGTCAATGCCAGGGGCCACTACTTTAGGAGCAGCTGGCAGTGTGGCGGCAGCCTGTGCCATGTCTTGTCTGGTTGTGTTGGCCTCATTTCCATTAAACTGCAATCCTGGTGCCTCGTTTGGCAAGACAGGCCCAGGAGTGTCTGAAACAGCGTTTTCAACTGAATCCAAAGATGCAGCAATCTTTTCAAACATGGAAAGGATCAGCTGCAGCTCGGAAACAAAGCCGCTTAACTGGTATCCAGATGCATGATCCTGGGTTCCAAAGGCATTGTTCTCCGTGTCCATGTTGGTATGGATGGATGCGTCTTCTTGGATATCGTCTGTTGCGTTACCCCATAAAAGATTTAATAGGTTAAAGAGATCCTGCAGACCCTGAGGCGCTGTCCCTGTGTCATCCATGGCGCCCATCGGGCTGGATGCGGCCGTTTCGGCACTGTTCAGGTACTTTTCAAAACCGGATGGTTCTGCAGGAACTGCAGACAGTGTCACCTTTTCGCCCCCAACCGGAGGGCTTCCTGGAAAGATGTTTGGAATGGCAGCTGCTGTCATTGGTTTCTCCTGTATTGCATTTTGTCTATTTTCCTTTTCATTCAGGGACAACATTGCAAGTGTCGTTCCCTGGAGGGTAAAAGGCTTAACAGGCCTTCCACGGGCAGTTTTTGGGCCACTTGGACTCATTTAGTTGATTTCTATAAATGAATTAAATGGAAAATGTTTCCCACCTGTGGGAAACAACTGCCACTTTCAGTTGACAAGGAAAGACCCTTTTATTTTTTTACCGGTGTAGGGATTCACAAAATCAGGCGGTATACTGTCAGAAACGTAAAAACATACATTTTCTGAAATAAAGAAGGTCAATGGATATAATTTCATCATCACTAAAGGCGACTCTTAATGCCCTTAAATCCACGGTTTCAGACCAGTGGGAATTTATGGAAAAGGTGGCTTCCCGGATATCTTCTTGCCTTGAAGACAGTGGAAAGGTGCTTCTGTGTGGGAATGGGGGAAGCGCTGCAGACTGTCAGCACATAGCTGCCGAGTTCGTTAACAGATTCAGGCTCGAAAGATCGCCCCTGCCCGCAGTGGCCCTTACAACGGATTCTTCCATATTGACCTCGGTGGCTAATGACTACTCCTTTGTCGAGGTATTTTCCAAACAGGTACTTGCCCTGGGAAGAGACGGAGACGTACTGGTTGGAATCTCCACCAGTGGCTCTTCTGCCAACGTGCTTAGGGCCTTGGAGGCTGCAAGGGAAAAGGGCCTTGTAACTGTGGGGTTTACAGGCAAAGATGGCGGTGAAATGGTTGAAAGGTGCGATTACCTCCTTCAGGTTGCATCTGAGGATACGCCAAGGATTCAGGAGGTGCACATATTTTGTGCTCACGTAATCTGTGACCTGGTGGAAAGGAGACTTTTTAAAGGATGAGTTATCCCGAACCCATCTCCTTTAAGGGGCTTAAGACGTACAGCCTCCATGACAGGCCAAGCAAGGTTGGGGTGGAGGATCTTTGCAGGGCCATGAGGCCAGGACTAACGGTCAGTGACTTCCTTGACAGCCTTCCATCCCAGCTTGCGGCAAAGGATTTGAAGGAAGTGGCTGCCAGGTGGGCAAAGGCCGCAAGAGAGGGAAAGAAGGTGATCTTCTCCATGGGGGCACATGTCATAAAGGTGGGCCTTGGCCCGCTTCTCATAGACCTCATGGACAGGGGCCTTGTGAGTGCCTTTGCCCTAAATGGAGCAGGAATCATACACGACTCTGAGCTTGCAATGGCAGGAAAGACGTCAGAGGATGTGGCTGCGGTTCTTGGCTCTGGCAGGTTTGGTGCCGCACGGGAGACAGGTGAGTTTCTAAACGGGGCCATAGACTATGCCTGCAAAAAGGGCATCGGGCTTGGAAGGGCAGTTGGTGAAAGCCTCCTTAAGGCCTCCTTTCCCTATAACAGGTACAGCCTGCTAGCCCAGGCGGCTGCCAGGGAAATTCCAGTGACCGTGCACGTTGCCATTGGCACGGACATCATTCACATCCATCCCCACGCTCACGGGGCCAGAACAGGTGAGGCAACATATACGGATTTCAGGCTTTTTTGCTCACTTGTGGCAGGGCTTCAAGATGGTGTATATTTCAACATCGGTTCAGCAGTCCTCCTTCCCGAGGTCTTCCTAAAGGCCCTTACTGCCGTAAGGAATCTTGGCTACAAGGTCGAGAGAATCACAACCGTCAACCTGGACTTCATCAGGCAGTACCGCCCCTTGACCAACGTGGTAAACAGACCTACCTTGGAAGGCGGCAAGGGCTACAACCTGACAGGCCATCACGAGATAATGCTGCCGCTTCTTACTGCAGCCGTGATGGAATATCTTTGATGAAAATTGTAGTGGAGGAAGTTCCAATGCCCATTTATGAATACTTATGTAACTCCTGCGGAGAGGAGTTTGAACAGCTTGTTTTCAGCTCCGACAAGGTCATTAAGTGCAGAAAGTGTGGCTCTGAGGACACCGTAAAGAAGATGTCCATGTTTGCCATGAAATCAAGCGGAAGCTTTCGTGGAACAGGCAAGAAGGCCTCTTCCGGTTGCAAGGGCTGCACCAGCACCAACTGCAGCTCCTGCGGCGGTTAACAGGGAAGAACAGATGAAGGAAAAACTCGTACTTGCCACAAGGAAAAGCAAGTTGGCCATGGCCCAGAGCATGTGGGTCAAGGGCCAGATAGAAAGTCACTGGCCGGGCTGCACCGTTGAGCTATTGAAGGTCACCACCAAGGGGGACAAGATCCTTGATGTTCCGCTTGCAAAGGTTGGTGGTAAGGGTCTGTTCGTTAAGGAGATAGAAGAGGCCATGCTTGATGGCAGGGCTGATATTGCGGTTCACAGCCTTAAGGACGTCCCCACTGAGATACCTCCGGGGCTGGAGGTAAGTGTTTTCCCCAAGAGGGAAGATTCTAGGGATGCACTCATTAGCAGGCATGACGGCTGTATGGAAGGGCTTCCAACTGGCGCCACAGTGGGTACGAGCAGCCTCAGGCGCATGGCACAGCTTAAGCTCATAAGGCCAGATATTAAAATAGAGTCTCTTCGTGGAAACCTTGACACGCGCCTTAAAAGGCTTGATCAGGGAGATTTTGACGCAATTATCCTTGCCGCTGCAGGTCTTAACAGGCTTGGCCTTTCTAACCGTATTTCCTGCCTTATCCCAGAGGAGACCATGATTCCGGCCATTGGCCAGGGGGCGCTTGGCATAGAATTCAGGACAGAGGACAACGAAACTAGGCAAATTTTGGTGCCACTTCATGACCATGAGACGGAAATACGGGTGCGCGCAGAAAGGGCCTTTCTCAAGAGGCTAGAAGGCGGATGCCAGGTCCCCATTGGCGCAGTTGCAACCCTGAAAGGGGATCGGCTCAAACTAGAGGGCATTGTGGCCGATGAAGAGGGAAACAGGGTTATCAGGCAGAAGATGGAAGGGTCGGCGCAGAAGGCGGAACGTCTTGGAGTGGAGCTTGCGGAAACCATACTGGACCTTGGCGGAAGGGAGATACTAGAGGAAGTTTACAGTGCAGGTTGAAAAGAAGGGAAAGGTGTATCTGGTTGGAGCAGGTCCTGGCGACCCAGGTCTTCTTACCCTGAGGGGGAGGGAGCTCCTTGAAAATGCAGAGGTGGTAATCTACGACAGGCTTGCCTCACCAAGGATAATGGAGTTTGTCAATCCAGAGGCGGAAAGGATTTACGTCGGTAAGCGCGTTGGCAGACATGTTGCAAAACAACATGAGATTAATGACCTCATCCTTCAAAAGGCAAAAGAAGGCAAAAGGGTGGTGAGGCTCAAGGGAGGCGACCCTTTCATCTTTGGAAGGGGCGGAGAAGAGGCGCAAATACTTTCCGAAAACCAGATACCCTTTGAGATAGTGCCTGGTGTAACCTCTGCCATTGCCGTGCCTGCCTATGCGGGGATTCCCCTGACCCATCGTTCCTATACCGCCTCAGTTGCCTTTATTACCGGGCACAGGCGTTTTGAAAACGAGGCAGATGTGGACTGGGAGGGGCTTGCCAAGGGTGTTGGAACCCTGGTTTTTCTCATGGGCATGACAAACCTTCCAAGTATTGCAGATAATCTCATCCGCTTTGGCAGAAGCCCGGATACACCTGCTGCAGTTATAAGGTGGGGCACCACGCCACTTCAGGAATCCATAACCGGCACCCTTGCGGATATAGCCAAAAAGGTAAAGGAGGCAGGTTTTAAACCCCCTGCAATTATTGTGGTGGGAGATGTCTGCAAGGTGCGTGACCAGATCAACTGGTTTGAGAGACAGCCCCTTCTTGGCAAAAAGGTACTTGTAACAAGGACACGCCAACAGGCCAGCCTCCTGGTCAACCTTCTTGAAAGAAAAGGTGCAGGCTGTATAGAGTGTCCGACCATTGAGGTAAGACAGGTGGAGGATACCTCCATTCTGGACAAGGCCATTTCAGAGGCGGATCTGTTTGACTGGATCATATTCACCAGCCCAAATGCGGTAAAGTTTTTCTTTTTGAGGGTGGACCAGCTTGGAAAGGATGTGCGCGCCTTGGGAAAGGCAAGGGTGGCCACCGTTGGCACGAGCACTGCGCAGGAACTCGAAAAGCTCCACATACGGGTAGACGCCATTCCCAAAGACTTTCGCGCAGAGGGGCTCCTTGAGCTTTTTGCCAGACAAGACATGAAGGGCAAGCGAATTCTCATTCCAAGGGCCGTCAAGGCCAGGGAGATACTTCCCGAAGGTCTTCAAAGAATGGGAGCCCAGGTGGTGGTTGCCCCTGCCTATGAAACTGTGTCTCCCAGGGTGGCGCCTCAGACCCTTGAGCTGCTTGAGGAAGAGGACATTGACGTTGTTACCTTTACCAGCTCCTCCACCGTGAAGAACTTTTTCAAGGCGGTCCCCTCTGATATTGCCAGGAGGGTCACATCACAGGCAAAGATTGCCTGCATCGGCCCGGTTACTGCCAGGACCGCAGAGAAAAAGGGGCTTAATGTCCACATTATTCCAGAAAAATCTACCATACCAAGCATGGTCGATGCCATAGAGAAGAGTTTTGCTGAATATGAAGAAGAGGATTAATCCAATCGCAGGAATATGACCATTTACTGTGCCAAGCCTGATCCCCCAGAACTGGCAGCAGTTCTCGCGCGTATTAGAAAGAAAAAGGAAGATTACGAAAGATACGACTTTACTGTCATACAGGACAGGGCGTTAAGGGCCTTTTTCGATCTTGCCCAGGAATTTGAGACCCTCGAAAACTTCTACCGAATAGCCGTATTTGTTCCCAAGATATTTATGGACTTTGATTCCTGTCTCTACTTGATAGACTTTGAGACAGGAAAACTAATGCGAATTGCCGACTCACTTAATGCCCTTGGTGTCTGCGGTATGGATCCGCCTGAAGGTGTCAAGCTGTCAACCAGGCCCTATGAATTTGGTGATTCCTATTTTGCACCTATCCGAGGGAACAAAAGGCTATTTGCTGTAAAGGCCATATCGAGGGCCACAGACATCATCGGGATGTTAGAAGTGTTTCCAAGGAGACATCTTTCTGACAAGGATAAGCTCTTTTTCGAGAAGTACGCCAACCGAATCGGCTATAATCTGCATTACAAGCTACTGGCAAGGCAGAACGAGGATCACATAAAGTTCATTAATACTCTGGTGGCCGATATAGAACATAACGTCATTGCTCCCAATATAAAGTATAAATATTTTCTTAAGCTTATAGAGAAAAAGATAAAGGATTTGGATGCAATCATGGGGCTTTTGAGGCATCATCTTAAGGATGCAGAAACTTGTAACTGCCCCCATGTCAGACAGGCAGAAGAAGTGGAGAGGCAACTGCAATCGGCTGTTGAGGATCTCCGGTCATACTATAATGACATAAGAAAACATTTTGAGAATACGAGCCTCTTTCTTGAAAGCCTCTTAAGACGAGAGCACTTTCAAAAGGGGGAGTTGGTTCTGAGGAGGCGTAGCTGTAATTTCAGGAAGGAGGTCATAGAGCCACAGCTTGAACGATATAAGGAGCGTCTGGCAAGGCGTGGCATCACTATAGACAATCAACTTGGTGGGGTCCCTGACGAGGATATTCCCCTTGCCGTCGATATAGGCCTGATATCACAAGTTTATGCCAACCTGTTCTCAAATGCGGAAAAATATTGCCAGGAAGTCAAGGATTCCCATGGAAACCCTATAAAGTTTATGGCCTATGGGAGACAGGTCCTACCCGACTACTTTGGCCCTGGCAAGGATGGAATCAAGTTCAACGTCTTTACTACCGGTCCACACCTGAGCTCAGAGGAGGCAGCCCATATATTCGATGAAGGTTTCCGCACAACCGATGCCTCAAAGAACATGCCTGGCACAGGTCACGGTCTTCATTTCGTCAAAAAGATTATAGAGGTACATGGAGGCGAAGTTGGCTATGAACCGGTTCCCATGGGCAACAACTTCTTTTTCATACTTCCAATTCAGAAGGAGGTATCTCAGCCAAGTTGAAGATATTTAAGGAATTTTCCCATGAAAGGGGCGATAAATATTCTTTAAATACCTAAAAAATACATCTTGACAAAATTGGTCACTGGTAGTTTAAGAAAAGAGTAGACATTTCAGGAGGTTGTAAAAAAACGAACAAAGGAGGGATTATGCGCAAGGGATTAGTTCCAAAAAGGAGTCTAGGGCTTCTGCTTCTGTCTTTTGTGTTCCTGTTCACTGCATCGGCAGCAGCCTTTGCTGGTGGAGTGCCGCCAAACCAGGAACTGGCCGATCTCAAGGCCCAGGTCAGGGCGTTGACCAAGAGGATCAAGCAGCTGGAGGCCCAGCAGAGGACAGCTCCATGCCCAGACACGGCAGCGCTTCAGCAAAAGGTGCAGGAGCTCGAGAAGTGGAAGAAGGATAGGAGTAACTTTAAGGTATTCTGGAAAAACGGCTTCAGGATCAAGTATCACAATCCCAAGAACAACAACGAGTATCTCATGAGGCTTCGTGCCGGCATACAGATGAGGTACACCTACGTATCCGTGGATGACGACATTTCCGGTGCAGACGAGAACTTTAGCTCCTTTACTATGCGTCGTCTGCGTCTCTTTGTAGACGGCTATGCACCCAACAAGGACTGGAAGTACTTCATGCACATCCAGCTTGAGCCACAGGGTAAGGTCCATACCCACGACGCCTTCATCGTATGGCGCAAGTACAAATATGCTCGTATCCAGTTTGGTCGTATGAAGATTCCTTACTCCATTGAATACTGGCAGAGTGGATTTGGCCAGAACGGAGCTGACCGTACCATATTCACCGGTGACTCCGAGATGGATAAGGACAAATTCGGAAACCGTACTTATGACATTCCTGGTTACAATGCCCGCCTGAGGGTTGGAAGCCATCTGGACAAGACTACTGAGTTCCCCACTGGTGGTATGCTTCTTTACAGGTCCCAGGGTTTCAATATCAACGGTGACCTGGATCTCTTCAACCAGAAACAGTTTCTGGTTTACTGGGCCGGTATTTACAACGGCAGGGACACCCAGGCTACTGCCAACTTTGACGATCAGATGCTTTATGTTGGCCGTATAGGCATCAACTTCCTGCCTGGCTCTGATCCAAAGGGTCCAATGGGGCCAAAGGGCTTCAAGCACTACTTTGCACAGGGTGACTATGGTTACAACACCACGCCTCTGGCAGCCTTGATCCTCGGTGTCTTTGATTGGAAAAACAAGGTAAAGAATGTATACGATCCACATCAGTTTGATCCCAAGGGCAAAAATGGTGTATTGGCAAAGAAGGTCGGTTTTGCCCATGACATCAACAACTACGGTGGAAATGCTGCACTTCTCTTCAGGTATCTCGGTTTCTCAGCAGACCTTGAAGCAGGTTGGGAAGAGTTCCAGCAGGCCCCGGATAAGAACAACCAGTACAGCTACAACTGGGACCGCTGGGGTGCCAGGGCAAACCTCGGTTACTTCCTGGTACCAAAGAAATGGGAAGTTACCGTCAAGTATGCCTACCTGAAGAGGCTTGACCAGAACAACCTGGAAAACAGCTTGGCAAGTGGTCTCGGCCTTGTGAAGATGTCAGACGACGGCGGATACGCAGTTGAGAAGGATATGCACCAGATCCGTGCCGGTATCAACTACTATCTCCACGGCTTCAACCAGTATATCTCCGCTGAGGTCGGGCTGTTCCACAGGAATTTCTACGAAATCAGCCAGGACGAGGCCGATGCCCTTGGATTCACCGGCAAGCTTGCCAAGGATCCCAAGGATCAGGATGATGTCCGCTTCAGGATTCAGTACCAGCACTTCTTCTAAGAAGCAAACACATAAATAGTGGATTGCAAGGCCCTGCACATTCGGCAGGGCCTTTTGTTTTCATCAAGTATTGACAAGAGACCTTTTCATGTTATTTTTGACTCCGCATCAGGGGATGCCATTTATCAACTAAAGGCCTATTATTACGTGGCCGGAGGAAGTAGACGATGTTTGCAGTTGTAAAAACGGGTGGAAAGCAGTACAAGGTAACCAAGGGTGAAGTCATCAAGGTGGAAAAGCTTGATGCAGACGTTGGTTCAGAGATAGATATACCTGAAGTGTTAATGGTCATAAGTGGAGATGACGTTAAGGTGGGAAATCCCACTGTTGATAACGCTGCGGTGAAGGCAAAGGTGATTGAACAGGGTAAGGACAAGAAAGTCATAGTTTTCAAGAAAAAAAGACGCAAAGGGTACAAAAAGAAAAGAGGCCACAGGCAGCTCTTTACCACCCTTGAAATACAGGATATCACTATATAGGAGGCTTTTGACATGGCACATAAAAAAGCCGGTGGCAGCTCCAAAAACGGAAGAGACAGCAAGGGCCAGAGGCGCGGAGTAAAGCGTTTTGGCGGCCAGTTTGTGCGCGCAGGCAATATTTTGGTTCGTCAGCTTGGAACCAGGTTTCATCCAGGTAAGAACGTGGGTATGGGTAAGGATTATACCCTGTTTTCAAAGATCGACGGAACAGTCAAGTTTGAGACGAGGCGCAACAGGCAGTTGGTAAGCGTCTATCCTGCATAGTTTTTTATCCAACAACCCAAACCCTTTTTAAGCCCGCATCTTTATTAAGGATGTGGGTTTTTTTATTTCATAAAACTGATTACTTTTTTGATGAAAGTCATCTCATTATAAGGTTAGGGTGAGGCTTCACTGATTTTATGAATTTTGTTGACGAGGCAGAAATACATGTGAAGGCCGGTGATGGTGGCCCGGGAGCTGTAAGTTTCCGCCGTGAAAAATATGTCCCTAGGGGGGGACCGGATGGTGGAGATGGTGGCAAGGGAGGAGATGTAATCTTCCTTGTAGATCCTGGCCTCAACACCTTGCAGCCTTTCAGGCATAAGAGACGGTTCTTTGCTCCAAAGGGCATGGCCGGTTCTGGGAAGAAGATGCATGGGCGCTCAGGTAAAGACCTTGTGGTCAAGGTACCTGTAGGCACCATGGTCAGGGACTTGGACACCGGCCTGGTTGTCGCCGATCTCACCAGGCCAGGTCAGAGGTGGGTGGCTGCCAGGGGGGGGCTTGGAGGCAAGGGGAATGCCCGTTTTGCCACAGCCACCAACCAGGCACCCCGTTACAGCCAGGAGGGTCTGAAAGGTGAGGAAAGGAGGTTCAGGCTTGAGCTCAAGCTCCTTGCCGATGTTGGCCTTGTCGGGGCTCCAAATGCAGGTAAATCGACACTTCTTTCCAGGTGTTCGGCAGCAAGGCCAAAGATCGCAGACTACCCCTTTACGACACTTGTACCTCACCTTGGCGTAGTAGAAGTTGATCCTGAGGAGAGCTTTGTCATGGCGGATATCCCTGGCCTGATTCAGGGGGCCCACTCTGGTGTCGGCATGGGGGCAGATTTTCTGAAACACATTGAAAGGACCTCTGTACTTCTTCATGTACTTGACGTATCAGTTGGCCAGGAGGAGGCCAAGAAGCAGTATGAGATGATAAGGCAGGAGCTTCTTTCCTTTAACCAGTCGCTGCTTGCCAAGGAAGCGGTTGTTGCCCTGAATAAAATTGATATTAGTGATCCAAAGGAAGTTACTGTAGTAAAGGAATGGCTTGAAGCAAAAGGTGAACGGGTTTTCCTCATTTCTGCCTATACTGGTGAGGGGTTGGGGAGACTCATACCTGTCCTTTTAAACGAAGTCAACAGTCATAAAAACCAAACTGATCAACATGGATAAGAAGCTGTTTAAAGACCATATCCATTCGGCAAGGCGCATAGTCATCAAGATAGGAAGTGCGGTTTTGACTAATCGCCTCGGGCTTGAAAAGAGGCTCATTTATGATCTTTGCAGCCAGATGGCCTCGCTAATGGAAGAAGACCGGCAGCTTGTGATTGTCTCTTCAGGGGCCGTGGCAGCCGGAATGACAAAGATGCCTGAAAAGGCCCAAGGCCGTTCCGTTCCAGAAAAACAGGCACTAGCTGCTATTGGGCAGGGTTTGCTAATGCAGGTTTATGAGGAAGCCTTTTCAAGGTATGGCTTCAAGGTGGCACAAGTGCTCCTTACAAGAGACGGTCTTGTTTCACGGAGACGGTACGTTAATGCAAAAAACACCATCAAGACCTTGATGGATTGGCGTGTCATTCCTGTCATTAATGAGAACGATACGGTAGCCACGGAAGAGCTTCAATTTACCGATAATGATGCTCTATCCGTCCTGGTAGTAAATTTGGCAGAGGCTGATCTTCTCGTGTGCCTGAGTGACATTGACGGGCTATACGAAGGCGATCCAAGAGAAAGAGGGGATGCCAAAAAGATCGAGGTCGTTAAAAAGATAGATGAGAAAGTCCTCTCCATGGCCGGAGACAGCCCTGGAAGGGCAGGGCGAGGGGGCATGGGCTCAAAGCTCCGCGCTGCAAAAATGGTTACCTCCTTTGGTGTGCCAATGGTGATTGCCGGGGGAAAACAGCCTGGAATCATACATGACATTTTTCAGGGAGAGGCCGATTGCACACTTTTTCTTCCGTCAAAAAGAAAACGAATCTTTGGAAGAAAGCCCTGGATAGCCTACGCTCTGGAAAGGAAGGGTAGTATAAGCATTGATGATGGGGCGGTTTCGGCCCTTCTTAAAGGAGGCAAGAGCCTTCTTCCAGCCGGGATATTGGATGTGTCGGGTGAATTTAAGGAAGGCGACTGCATTGTCTGCATTGACAAGAGCGGAAACGAGGTCGCCCTTGGTCTATCAAATTATTCTGCCTCAGATCTCAGGAAGATTTCTGGATGCCATTCCAGCCAAATATGTTCAAGGATAGGAAAGGATTCTGCAAAGGAGGAGGTAATCCACAGGGATAACATGGTGACTTTGCAGTAGCTGTTTTATCAAATCCTTTAAATAAAAAGGGCCGCATATGCGGCCCTTTCTCATGGTATCTAAAAAACTTATTAATTAAATCGACTTAAATGTCGTAGTAGAGGTAGAATTCGATTGGATGCGGGCGAAGCTTAACGGCATTCACCTCGTTTTCTGTCTTGTATTCCAGCCACATATCAATTACATCCTGGGTAAATACATCACCCTTTAATAGGAATTCATGGTCTTCCTTGAGGGCTTCCAGGGCCTCTTCCAGTGAGCCAGGTGCAGAAGGAATGTTTGCAAGCTCTTCTGGAGGCAGGTCATATATGTTCTTGTCAAGGGGCTCACCTGGATCAATCTTGTTCTCTATTCCATCAAGTACTGCCATGAGCATGGCTGAGAAGGCAAGGTAGCCATTACAGGATGGATCAGGTGTTCTGAACTCGATTCTCTTTGCCTTTGGAGAGGCTGAGTACATAGGTATCCTTACTGCAGCACTCCTGTTTCTGCTTGAGTAGGCGAGGTTGACAGGCGCCTCAAATCCAGGAACGAGTCTTTTGTAGGAGTTGGTTGAGGGGTTGGTGAAGGCGCACAGGGCACGGCAATGTTTGAGGATTCCACCGATGGCATACATTGCAGTTTCTGACATTCCCGCATACTTGTCGCCTGCAAAGACGGGTTCTCCATCCTTCCATATGCTGATGTGGGTGTGCATACCTGTTCCGTTATCACCATAGAGGGGTTTGGGCATGAAGGTTACCGTGCGGCCATACTTGTAAGCCACGTTCTTAAGCACGTACTTGAACCACATGAGCTGGTCGCCCATCTGGAGAAGGGGCTTAAAGCGCATATCAATCTCGGCCTGGCCTGCGGTGGCGACCTCATGGTGCTGACACTCGGTGTCGATTCCAAGGGATTCCAGGGTCAGAAGCATCTCGGTACGCATATCCTGAAACTTATCCGTGGGCGGGACAGGAAAGTAACCTTCTTTGTGGCGTGGTTTGTATCCAAGGTTGGGGCACTCGTCCCTGCCAGTATTCCAGATGCCCTCTACGGAATCCACCTCATAGAAGCATCCATTGCTTGCGTTGTCATAGCGTACGTCATCAAAGATGAAGAACTCGGCCTCTGGGCCAAAGAAGGCAGTGTCTCCAACACCTGTGCTCTTAAGATATGCCTCTGCCTTTTTGGCAATGTTTCTGGGGTCTCTTGAATAGGCCTCCTTGGTGACCGGGTCAACAATGTCTCCGATGAGTACCAGAGTTGGTTCCTCAAAAAACGGGTCCATCAACGCGGTAGAGGCGTCCGGTACAACCAGCATGTCGCTGGCATGAATGGGCTGCCAGCCCCTGATGCTCGAGCCGTCGAAACCAAAACCTGCCTCAAAGGAACCCTCATCCAGTTCGCTGGCCGGGACTGTAAAATGCTGCCAGACTCCTGGAAAATCCAGGAACCTCAGGTCAACAACCTTGATGTTCTTTTCCTTGATAAGGTCTAAAACTTCTTTGGGGGTCATAAAAGTCTCCTCCTGTTTCTTATTTTTGGGCCTGTAACCAAGGCCTTTGGCCCATATTTTATTTCTCTAATTACAATTTTTATGATTTAGACAGTTTTTTAATATAAATTTGAGAAAAAACCATAGTTTCTTTCAAAAAAGACAACTTGTAGCAGCATATTCCAGTGCTTTTTCCAACTCTTTAACAAGTACTTCATCCTCTATGCGTTGCCCAAGGGCATCCAGAACATAGAAAACGTCCACTACCTGGTCCGCACTGGAGCCTATCTTGGCCTTGTGAATGTTGATATTAAAATCGGCCAGGGTTTTGGTAACGCTGTACAATAGACAGGGAGAGTCCTGCGCATACACCTCGATGATGGTGAAAAAGTCTGACTGTTTGTTGTCGACGATTACCTTGGTTTTGGGGCGTATGGATACCTTGTGTTCCAGGGGACGAAGACGTGAAAACTTTTCCGCAAGTCTGTGGTTGAGCCCCAGCCGATCTTGTACGGCCTTTTTCAGGTCGTTGCAAAGTGCCTCCCAGTCCACATCGGCAAATGTGTTATTGGCAAGGGAGCGTACGTCAAGAACGTCTACAACGGTTCCGTCCTTCAAAGTGAATATTTGGGCCTGAAGTATGTTGAGATTGTAAAGGGCAAAGGTACCGCAAATCTTGGACAGAAGCCCTGTCCTGTCTGTGGTCATTAGGAGTACAGACCAGAAATTTCCCCTGTCTTCAGGTATACACAGGACCTGCTTTTGTCCAAGTTCCCTTTTAAGGCCCATGTGGAGCGATATGGCCTGGGGCGTGAAGCTAAGAAGATAATCTTCAGGCAGAATGGACAGGATGTCCTGGGCGCTTTCCCCAAGAAGCTCCGAGACCTTTTGTTTCATCCAATTAACCGCACTTATCCTGTCCGGATCCACAAGCTCGTGCTGCTCAAGAAGATGCGCAATCTTGTGATAGACCTCAAGAAGCAGGGCCTCTTTCCAGTCGTTCCATACATTAGGACCGGTTGCGAGTGAATCTGCTATGGTGATGAGGTAGAGCATATTCAACCAGTCAAGTCTCTTTATATGCCTCGCGAACTTAAGTATCAGGGATTCATCCTCAAGGTCCCGCCTTGTGGCATTATCAATGAGGTAGAGGTGGTTTCCCACAAGAAATGACAGAGACTCAATTTCAGATTTGGAAAGCCCAAGTCTCTGGCCCATGTCTTTTACTATCTTGGCACCCTTTTCGGCGTGACCGCCCCCCATGCCCTTTGCTATGTCGTGGAGGAAAGTGGCCAGAAGGAGGACTGCTTCATCCTCGATGTCTTGGAATAAAGAAGAATACTTTTCTCTCAGCCTGTTAAGCTGTACCACGCTTTCTACCAAGTGCCTGTCCACCGTGTTCACATGGTAGACGTCGTGGATAACAAGGGCCCTTAAATGTTCAAACTCAGGAATGTAGGCGGTCAGCAGGCCACTATCCATCAGCTGCTCAAGTATGGTTGAATCTTTGGAGTTTGCAAGGATTTCAATAAAGTACTTCGCGCATTTCCTCGACGAACGCCATTTTGGATCCAGGTTCTTGCAAATTGATGATATAAGCTTGCGCGAACGGTAGTGTATAGGGGTGTTCTCTCTGGCAGCAATGGCGAAGGCCTTTAGCATTATGTATGGTTTTGCCTGGCAAAGCTCAGTATCTGTAAGAACGATCCTGCCCTTCAGCTCCTCAATGCCCTTGCAGATTACCTTGGATGACGCCGAGACAGGCTGGGGGGTGATGACCTCTTGGACATGCTCAAAAAAAAGATCAGAGGCAACGGATATGGTTTGGATATCCATGTGAAAATCACGCATGAATCTTTCTACTCCAAGCATGTCCCTGGTGTCGTAGAATCTTAAGGCCTTTGCAATCTCTTCTTGATATTCGAAGAAAAGGCGGTCGTTTTTGCGGCCACTTGCGTGATGGAGCCTGTTTCTGACAACGAAAAGATGGTCTCTGGCCCCAACTATTTGATCATATTCGTCCTTGCCAAGAAGACCGGCCTGAGAAAATTCCTCAAGGTTTTTGAGTCCGAAGAGCACCTTACCCGTCCATAAGATGGCGTGGAGGTCACGGAGCCCGCCCCTGCTCTCCTTGATATTTGGCTCAAGCAGATATGTGTGATCTCCAAAGCGTTTGTGTCGTTCCATCCGATGGAGCATCATGTCCTGGGCGAATTTCTTCCTGGCCCCTGCCTTGAAATGTGCCTTGAATTTATGAGACAATTTTGCGAAAAGGTCTTTATCGCCACAGATTGGCCTGGCATCAAGCAAGGAGACCATGAAAAAGAAGTCGTTTTTTATGTCCTCCATGCAGGCGTCAATGGTGCGTACCCCGTGCCCGACGTCAAGGCCTGCGTCCCATAGCGGATAAAAGACCGATTCGGTTACCCGTTCGATGAACTGCGCCTGTTTTTCATGGTAGAGTAAGAGCAGGTCTATGTCTGAATAGGGGAAAAGCTCTTTTCTTCCATAGCCGCCAAGGGCAACCAGACAGAGCCCGGAAGGACTTCCCTGGAAAGTGGAATAAAATTTCTCCCCAATAAATTTGTCTATAAGGGAAGAGTGCTGTTGCAATAAGTCAGCACCAGACAGGCCGCGTTCCCAAAGGCTCGCAAGGGCCTGCCTGGGCGTTAGTATATCGAAGACGCCTTTTTCTGCCAAAAGGCCTTCTTGGTTCATGAACTGACGTAAACTGTAAACAGCGTACTATATGGCGTCCTTGCCATGTTCACCCGTTCTTACACGGATTACATCGTCAACGGGAAGGACAAATATCTTGCCATCACCAATTTTACCGGTATTTGCGGCGTTTCTGATGGTTTCCACCACCTGATCCACTATCTCGGCATCCACAATGATTTCTAGCTTGATCTTAGGGATGAAATCCACAACATATTCCGCTCCCCTGTATATCTCCTTGTGGCCCTTCTGGCGTCCATGTCCCTTAACCTCTGAAACGGTCATACCCTTTATTCCAGCCTCATAAAGAGCATCTTTAACATCATCAAGTTTGAAGGGCTTGATTATGGCTTCTATTTTTTTCATTGTGCTCCTCCATCATCAAATGTTGTAGCCTATTTCACTGTGCTGCGTGATATCAAGGCCTTGGATCTCATCGTCACGCTCTACCCTTAGTCCAATAATCATATCAACAACCTTTAATATAACAAAGCTTAAAACCAAAGAATATATAATTGCACTTCCAGCACCTATCGCCTGAATGAGAAACTGCTTTGGGTTGCCGTAAAAGAGTCCATTGGCCCCATCGGGATTCCAGGCAAGGGAGGCGAAAAGGCCTGTTGCCAGGGCACCCCACAGCCCCCCCACGCCATGTACTGCCACGACATCCAGGGCGTCATCGTAACCGAACCTGCCCTTTAGAAGTATTGCGCAGTAACAGAGGCCCCCTGCCACAAGTCCTATAATTGCGGCTGAGACAGGGCTGACAAATCCTGCTGCCGGTGTTATGGCGACCAGACCTGCTACCGCACCAGAGGCTGCACCCAGAGTGGTGGGTTTGCCCTGGATTATCCACTCTGTTACCACCCAGGATATGAGCGCACAGCCAGTGGCAATCTGTGTGGTGAAAAAGGCAAGGGTGGCAATCTTGCCTGCAGAAAGGGCGCTTCCAGCATTGAAACCGAACCAGCCAAACCACAAGATTCCGGCTCCAAGCACTGTCATTGGAAGATTGTGGGGATGAAAGGCCTCATGGCCCCAGCCCTTTCTCTTCCCGAGCACCAAGGCAGCAGCCAGGGCTGCACAGGCAGAGTTTATGTGGATTACAGTGCCGCCTGCAAAGTCAAGGGCACCAAGCTTGCCAAGCCATCCACCCTGTCCCCATACCCAATGACATACAGGCATGTAAACAAAGGTGCTCCAGAGTGCCGTAAAAAGAATAAAGGCCGTAAAGCGTATCCTCTCTGCATAGGCACCTGAGATGAGCGCCGGTGTTATAATGGCAAACATCAGCTGAAAGGCGCAAAAGAGCAAGTCAGGAATGGTGTCTGAGTACGGCCCAGGGTCAAGCCCTACACCCTTAAGCCCTATCCAGTCCAGGTTGCCAACAAAGCCTCCAATATCCGGCCCAAAGGCCATGGAGTATCCATAGACCAGCCAGATAATAGAAACCAGGCCGAGGCAAAACATGCTGTGCATTATGGTGCTGAGCACGTTTTTGTTTCTTACAAGACCTCCGTAAAATAGGGCGAGGCCTGGTGTCATGAACATGACCAGGGCCGTGGCTAATAGCATGAAGGCGGTATCACCGGTGTCCATCTCTCTGTTTCTCCTTTCCTCTCACGTATTTGGATTCAGCCTGCTAAAGATTGTAGGCTGTCTCACTGTGCTGGGAAAGGTCAAGGCCCTGAACCTCATCATCAGCTGGTACCCTTAATCCGAACAGTGCGTCAACTATCTTAAGGAGTACAAAACTCACCACAAAGGCGTAAATCAACACCACCAGTACAGCAAAGGCCTGCGTGGCAAAAAAAGATGGATTGCCCGCAAGAAGACCGTCTGCTCCACCAGGATTTACTGCCTTTGAGGCAAAAATGCCGAGCATGAGTGTTCCGGCAAAGCCCCCCAGCCCGTGAATTCCTACAACGTCCAGGCTGTCGTCATAACCAAGTTTTTCCTTAAGGGATACGGCAAAGTAACAGATTACACCTGCAATAAGTCCTATAATGATGGCTGAGTTGGCACTTATAAAGCCAGCTGCTGGCGTAACCGTGGCCAGTCCCGCGATTGCACCAGATGCGGCGCCAAGCGTTGTTGCCTTTCCCTGACGTATCTTTTCCATGAAACACCAGCTCGCCATTGCCGCCATTCCCGCAAGATGCGTGGCTACAAAGGCCGTAGCTGCTATGCCGTCGGCTGCCAGAGCACTACCTCCGTTAAAACCAAACCAACCGAACCACAAAAGTCCTGTGCCCAATAAGGTCATTGGCAGATTGTGCGGCATAAAACTCCTTTTCTTAAAACCCTGTCTAGGGCCTATAATTATGGCTGCTGCCAGGGCTGCCGCCCCGGATGTAAGGTGGACAACCAGGCCTCCGGCAAAATCCAGGGCCCCTTTTGCCCCGAGCCAGCCACCAGAACCCCATATCCAATGGCAGACAGGGTTGTAAACTACTATCGCCCAGACAAGGCTGAATACAATAAATGGGCCAAACTTCATCCTTTCAGCAAACGCCCCTGTGATAAGAGCAGGGGTGATCACGGCGAACATGCACTGATAAATCATAAAAAGGATATGGGGGATGGTGGTCGCATAGGTGCTGCTTGGCGCGGCCCCTACGCCTTTAAGCCCGAACCACGACAGGTCTCCGATAAAACCGCCCACATCAGGACCAAAGGACATGGAATAGCCAATATACACCCATTCAAAGCTTATAATGGCTATCATGATCAGGCTTTGCATTATGGTGCCCAGTACATTTTTGTTACGCACCATTCCTCCATAAAAAAGCCCAAGTGCCGGGGTCATCAGAAGGACAAGCGCTGCCGAGACCAATATGAAAGCGGTGTCTCCTGCTGAAATTTGTGCCATTTTTTCCCTCCCTTCTCAGAAAGAATTTGTAAAGCAAGGAATTACTACATGACCAATTCCTATTTGATTGAAATCATGCTAGTTCTAGTTTTAATGAATTTTTTTTGCAAGTGGTATTACAATTTTGTAAGGCAAAATTTGATATTTTACCAAAATGTAAAAAATCTCAGAGAAACTTTTGAGTTGTGTTACCTGCCAAATTGTGTCACGTTGTGTCACTTTTTGGGGCAAATTTCTTGCCTGCTTTCCACATAATCCTTTTTCATGGGCATTTTCTGGCCCAAAATAACGAGATTTCCCTGTGAATGAGGTACGGATTATGAAGAGGGTTTTTTATAGGGAATAACCTAATGAAAAAGGAGGTAAAGATGGTAATGAAGGTTGTTTATTGGGTTCTGCTGGTGATCTTGTTGGCATTTTTGCCCGGCAAGGGTTATTCGTGAGGTGGGTCACAGCCGCTTGTTCCAAGCAGTCAGAAAATACAGAGAATCGAACCGGAAAGAATTAAGAAAAAGGAGCCACCTTCCAAGGTAAAAAAGAAGGCAAGGGAAGTTGTGGCGCTAAATATGCCAGGGTAAATAGCGGCTGCCAATACCCTCAATCACCCCAATGACCCCCAATCAGCCATTGTTTGGCAGGCACTGGTCAGGGTCATAAAATGCGGCAAGGTTTGGGATTCTTGCGGTTAATGCTATAATCCATGGCATGTAGCTGAAGGGTATTTTAGGCCATTAGCCGATATTTTTGCCCAGATTTGGAGGGCAAAAGGCTTGAAAAGTTAGCTAAACGACTTTTCAGATGAAAAACCTGCCGCCCGTTTATTTAAAAGACGAATCTTTCTATATTAAATATCCGTCCATTCCAGATGAGTCTCGCCGTTGAGTCTGAAAGGAATTCCACCACAACCTTTTCCTTATCAAAGGCGGTTGGCAACTCATAGGTGCACCCCGGGCATTGGCCTCCATGCCACTCCTTGAGTGTTGCCACAAAGGTTTCATCAGTAGGCTTAAAGGTGTCAGAGGCTGTCCACCAAAGGGGATTGCCAAAGATGTCGTAATTGTACCAGGCAAGGAACATGACCTCCGCCTGGGCCTCCATGAAAAATCCCATGCCTTCAAGGCCTGGGCAGTACCACCAGCCATGGATGTTTCTCGAGTCCCTTTCCCCAGGTGCAAGGCTGTCCATGAACTTCACCATGGTGGCGTTTCCGCTTATCCCATTGTACGTCCAGGAAAAGGCCGTTGAGTTGGCATCAGAAAGATCCAGATTCACCGTGCCCACAGGCTCAGGGGTGGGCAGTGAATAGCTGTCCTCCAGGTACCAGCCGTGCCATTTGTAAAGGGTTCCAGAAAAGCTGTTGTTGGTTACTACCCCTGATGAGCTCATCCAGATGGGGTTGCCACTGGTATCGTATGTGTACCACCCCATGAACAGTTTGTCGTTTTGTATCTCAATGGATATACCAGAGCCCAGGGCGTCCTTGTCGTACCACCAGCCTGTCTTGTCGCTACCGGCGTGCTGGGAAAGGGTTATCTTGTAGTTCCAGGTGCATGAGACCCCGTTTGAGAAGTTGTACACCGAAGTCCCAGTGCCAAGGGCCGAGGTTGGGGAAGTCCAGGTGATGGAGATGGTGTTTGTTATGGTTCCGCCGCTTGAGTCTGTAAGGTGGTTTGATACCACTATGTTTTTTTCCGTCTGGAAGGCGCCCTGATAAACGCAGGCCTCATTGGGGTTGCATGTCATTCCTGAAAGGAACACAAGTGTTACCCTTGTAGAGTTGGCCTCTTTTGTAAGGGATATGGTGCCGGAAGCCGGGTTCCCGGGAGGGCAAGTGCCAGTAACCGTGTAGTCAGAGGTGTTGAAATTCCACAGGCCGTTAATGTCCAGATAGGCGGAATCTGCATCCTTTCCTATGGAAATTCCTGCCGCATAGGAAGGGATTTCAACACCCAGAATTCCTGTCATGAAAAGTGCTAAACATATTGAAATCAATAAGTTATTCTTCATAATGAACCTCTTTTTACTTATCGAGTCATCTTCTTCTTATCTAAAGTGAGCAAAAAGGAGACCAGCCGAGTCAGGGCCGGGCATAAGTTTAAGGTCTTAAGGGGAATGATTTTTGTGGCGCAACAAAGTAACCTGTGTATTCAAGTAAGCAGCCAGGAGAATAACAGGGCCAAAAAGGAGGAGCAGTTGAACAGGTACATTCCTTTAATCCTTGCAGGGGTGCTTCTTAATGCTGCAGCCCAGATCGTTATAAAAAAGGGCATGTCAGATATTGGCACCTTTGAATTTTCTGTTGAAAACATTGTCCCTGTGGGGCTCAAGGTGGTTACAAGCCCCTTTGTCATTACAGGGGTCTTTTTCTACGTGGTAAGTCTTGCGCTTTGGCTAATGGTCCTTTCCAGGGTGGATGTAAGTTATGCCTATCCAATGTTAAGCGTTGGGTACATAGTGGCGGCCCTTGCCGGAAAGTACCTTTTTAACGAACCGCTTGGGCTTGTGCGCTGGGCAGGCATCATTGTCATCTGTATTGGCGTCTATCTCATTACAAGGAGCGCTGCCTGATATGAAGGAAAAGGATTTTATCCCCTTTTGCAGGCCAACCATAGGGGATGAGGAAATCAAAGAGGTGGTTGACAGCCTGAAAAGCGGCTGGATCACCACGGGGCCAAAGGTTGCAAGGCTTGAGCAGGAATTTAGAAGGTGGCTTGGAGAACACCAGCAGGCCGTTGCAGTAAACTCTGCAACAGCAGGCCTTCACCTTGCCCTTCTGACCCTTGATCTTAAGCCTGGTGACGAGGTGATAACAACTCCCATCACCTGGCCTTCCACTGTCAATAACATAGTAATCTGCGGAGCAAGGCCTGTCTTTGCAGACGTTGACAGGGACACCCTGCAGATAATGGCGCAGGAGATAGAAGAAAGGATAACAGGGCGCACAAGGGCGGTAATACCCGTTCACTTTGCAGGCGCTCCAGTAGATCTTGACCCAATAAGAAGTCTTTGCCAGGAAAGAGGTATTGATCTTATTGAAGATGCGGCCCATGCAGTGGGAACCAGTTACAAGGGAAGGCCCATTGGCTCAGACAGCGAGGTGGCCGTCTTTTCCTTCCACCCTATAAAAAACATGACAACCGGGGAAGGGGGCATGATACTGTGCAGCAGCAGGAAGCGGGCAGATCGGATGCGGAGGCTTCGCTTTCACGGCATATCAAGGGATGCCTGGAAACGTTATTCAAAGGGAGGAAGCCCCCAGTACGAGGTGGTGGAGCCTGGCTTCAAGTACAATATGCTTGATATCGAGGCAGCCATCGGGTTGCACCAGTTTGAAAAGCTTACAAATTTCAACGAAAGAAGACGCCTTCTTGCAAAAAACTATCTTGAGCTTCTCTCCAATGTCCCAGGACTCATGCCCCTTAAGCCTCCTTCCTATGCCCACGAGCATGCCTGGCACCTCTTTGTAGTGAGGCTCGATATTGATAGGCTTAGAATTGGAAGGGACGAGTTTATCGCCAAGCTCCAGGATGAGGGTATAGGTGTGGGGCTTCATTTCCCGGCAGTTCACCTTCAGAAGTTTTACAGGGAAAGATACGGCTTCAAAAGGGGAATGCTTCCTAATGCAGAGTGGAACAGTGACAGGCTCTTCTCCCTTCCCCTCTATCCACTTCTTACTGAAAAAGAGCAGGAACGGGTTGTTTCAAGCCTTAAAAAGCTTCTAAAGAGATATGAAAGATGAGTGAGAAAGAGGCAGTTTGCCTGAAGATAGACGTTGATACCCACGACGGCATGAAAAACGGCGTTGTGGCCCTTCTTGAGGATCTTTCACACTTTGGTGTAAAGGCGACCTTTTGTCTGTCCTTTGGCCCAGACAATTCCGGAAAGGCCATATTTCGGCTCCTAAGGGATCCAAGATTCCTAAAAAAGATGCTAAGGACAGGGGCCCCAAGGCTCTACGGCCTCCGCACGGTCCTCTCCGGCACGCTCCTTCCTGCAAGGCCAATAGCTACTGCCTTTCCAGGGCTTTGTCAAAGGATACGGGATGAGGGGCACGAGGTCATTGTGCATGCATGGGATCACAGGAGGTGGCAGGATCATCTTCCCCGCATGGAAAGGCAGGAGATAAGGGAGCATTTCCAAAGGGCCTTCACCTCATACAGGAAGATACAGGGAATGAGGCCATGGGCAGTTGCCGCCCCTGGCTGGCAGGTAACACCCAGGAGCCTTGAGGTGCAAGACGAACTGGGGCTGCTGTATGCAAGTGATCTCAGGGAGGGGGTACCCTGTCTCCTTGAGGCTAAGGGAAAGAGGTATCGCACCCTCCAGATTCCCACCACAGGCCCATGTATTGAAGAGCTTCTGGCAACAGGAATGAGGGATGAGGATGAGATGAAGATCGCCCTCATTGACGGGCTTATGGGGGCGGATTTTCCTGTTCTTGCCCTACATGCCGAGGTTGAAGGGGGCCCCTTCCGTCCCTTTTTCAGAAGGCTAATGACTGCTCTTAAAAAACGCTTTCAGGGCTTTCTTACCCTGGGTGAGCTTGCAACAGGCCTTCTTGAGGCACCTGAAAGGATAGAGGTGTGCAGGCTTGGTTTCATAGAACTTCCCGGAAGGGCAGGGACCGTTGCTACGGGGATCAGGAAATAGCCCATGAGAGTTGCTGTGGTAAGGAGGCAGTGCGGCCTTGGCCTTGGCGGTGCGGAAAGGTACTGCGCAAATGTTGCCATCTGGCTTTCAAGGCTGGGCCACAAGGTCACTGTCATTGCAGACAGCTCCACAGTGGAGGGGCTTGATTTTAAAAGGGCAAGGGTATGGGGAAGGGGAAGCATCCTCAAGAACTTGTCATTTTTCCACTCTGTCAGAAGTGTCTTAAAGGCCGGGGAGTTTGACTGCATCTATGGTCTATCCCGAATAAGGGGTGCTGATTTTCTAAGGATATCCGACCCTCTTCACAGGGCGTGGCTTGAGCTAGGATACTCTGGCAGTAAGATACCCTGGCAGCTTCGAAGAATTACTCCAAGGCACCTTTCCCTCCTTATCCAGGAAAAGGAGGCCATAGAGAGCACACGTTTTGTAATCACAAATTCGAACCTGGTTAAGGAGCAGGTAATTAAGTATTACCGTCTTGAACCTCAAAGGGTCATCACCATATATAACGGTGTTGATCTTGACAGGTTTCACCCTGTGAAAGAAAGCCAGAGAAGGCGTCTAAGGGCCAGTCTATCTTTGGGTAAGAAAGACAGCTTTCTTATTCTCTTTGTGGGCTCAGACTGGAAGAGAAAGGGCCTTCTGAACCTTCTTGAGGCCGTCTCGGCCCTAAAAAGGCACGTTGATTTTCATTTGTTTGTCATTGGTGTTGAGGCAGGAAAAGGGCTTTTGAGGACCTGCCAGGGGCTTAGCCTCCTTGAAAATGTGAGTTTTTTTGGCAAAAGAGGGGATGTAGAGAGGTTTTACATGGCCTGTGACCTTCTTTGTCTTCCAACCCATTACGACCCCTTTGCAAATGTGTGTCTTGAGGCCATGGCCTGTGGAATGCCTGTTGTGACTACAGAAACTAACGGTGCAAGCGAGCTTGTTGAAAGGGTGGATGAAGGGCTTGTGGTTGGGCCAGGGGATGTTGATGCCCTAAAAGGGGCAATTCAAAGGATTGCTAATATGAAAAGCTCAGAAAGATCAGCCCTTGGGGAAGGCTGCGCACACCTTGCAAAGAAGTTTGGCTGGGACAGCCACGTAAAGAGGCTTGTTGAGTATTTTAGCAGTTAGACGTTTTTTTTATTGGGATTTTAATTTAATCAGCCTGTAATATCCATGAATGAGCCTTTGCCCTCTAAGGGGCCTTCCTTGGGGCTATCGCCAGCGACCTTGTTGCCTTTTTGGAGGGAGCTTACCTCCTCTTCCCTTTTCTGCTCCATCAGTTCCATTCTGGCCTTTTGTTCCTCCATGCTGGCCCTTGCTGCCACCATGCGGTCTTGACTAGAGGGTTTGGCAGGTGCTAAGGCCGCCCTTTTAACCGTTTCCATTTTTCTGATTGTTGCTTCAGGGTCTTTTTCAGGGGATGTGTCGATCTGGACCTCGCCTCCAACGGCGTATCTTTTCCCATCTGGCCCTGTTTTATAGGTATAACTTGGTCCACCTCTGACATAGGGCCCCCCTGCTACCATGTGGGCATGTTCATGTGCCCTGACCTCCCTGTCCCTGGCCTGAAGTTTTTGCAATAGTTGCAGGGCCTCTTTAGACAGGGTGAGCCTGTCTGTTGTTGCAGGATTTTGGCCCTGTTTTGTTTCCTGTTGGGTTTGTTTGGAGTCGTCTGAAGTCTTTTGGACAGACTTGGTATCGGGCGTTACAGGGGTTTGCTGAAATCCGGCAATGTAGGGTTGCATAAAGAGTGTAATCCCCATTTTCTGGCCAAAAGGAAAAATGAAAAGGCATAAAAAATTTCTTTAGTCCTTTATCGGAATAATTGCGGAAAGCCTTTAATTTGGGCCATTTGAGAAAAGGGCGTGGGGGGCTGCCCAGATGCCTTAGAGATCATCTGGGCAGGTGATGCGACTGCAAAAGAATAGGCCAACCATCTTTTTGAACTCTAACTGTGACTTACTCGATTGAAATACACTCTGCCGGACACGAGGAGATTGCCTCCTCTACACACTCTACTTCAGTGGCCTCTGGTTTTATTACGTAGGCCTTTTCCTCATCTTGATCAAAACCGAATACATCCGGGCAGATCTCCGAGCATGTTTCGCATCCAAGACACTCTTCTTTGTCAATAACAATCTTTTGAGACATGGCTTTGTCCTCCTTTTTGATTTATTATTAAAAAGATAATAATTATCTCTTTTGACGCAATACGCTATTTCTCCAGGCCGACAATGAAACAGTAAGAAAAATTTTTTTAGGATAATGAACCTTTTCCGCTTTGTTGTTTACACACTTACAAAATTAGAAAAAGGGGGAAGGCATGAAACTCAGAAATCTGTTCCTAATCGGCCTGATTACTTTGACACTGACAGGTATCTATGGATTAAGTCCCCAGGGTGTGCCACAGTTCTTTGAGAAAAAGGTGGTTGTGTCCCTCAGGTCTAAAATATCCTCGTGGTATCAAGGGGGAGACATGGAACTACGCAAGAATTTAGGGTCTAAGGATACTGTATCCACACATGGAATGGCATGTGTCTTCAGGCCTGGAATGGACAGCTGTAGTCTTGATCTCGGAGAAAGGTAATACAGACCCTGAAGCCCAGGCTATTTCAGGAGAGAGCGGAGCACTTTAAGGTTTTCAATGTCTTCAAGCTGCTCCTTTCCCTTTGGGGTTTCAAGGATCATGGGATGCTCTGCCCACAGGGGGTCGTTTAAGAGGAGTGAGAAGCCGGAAAGCCCAATCCTTCCCTTCCCTATGTGCTCATGCCTGTCAATCCGGGCTCCCAGCCCCTTTTGGGAATCATTCAGGTGAAAAAGCCTGACCTTTTCAAGGCCAATGGTTCTTTCAATCTCGTCCTTAGTCTTTTCATAGGCCTTCTTGGAAGAAATGTCATAACCTGCTGAAAAAATGTGGCATGTATCTACACAGACGCCAAGTCGGGACGGGAACGATGAGCCATTAATAATGGATGAAAGTTCCTGGAACGTGCTTCCAATGGCAGTTCCCTGGCCTGCCACGGTTTCAAGTAGAATGCCCACGCGATTTCTGGGCCCTGAACGCTCAAAGGCCTGGTCCAGGTTTCTTATCACCCTCTCGATACCCTTTTGGATACCCTTTCCGCCGTGGCTTCCTGGATGAATAACAATCCAGGGAATGGAAAGGTGATGGCAGCGGTCAAGTTCCTCAGCCAAGGCGGCCACAGACTTTTCCGCAAGCTCCTCCTTCCAGGTGCCAAGATTTATGAGGTAGGAGGCGTGGGATGCAACAGGAGGCCTTCCACTCTCCCGGTATCTGAGACGAAAGAGGTTGATTTCTTTGTCATTCAGTGGAGGAGCCTTCCACTGGCGCTGGTTTCGGGTAAAGACCTGGAGACACTCTGCCCCGACTCTTTCCATTCGTGAAAAGGCAGTGTGGAGTCCGCCTGAAACGGACATATGTGCTCCAAGAAGTGGCAAGTCTGACAAACCTCTCTGAAATTTTCTGAGGGATTTTGTGCCCTAAGATAACATGAACACCATTATCCATACATGTTTCAGCGCATTTTTTTTTAAAAAACACTAAAAGGAAGAAGTTTTCCTAAACAATATGGAAAAAATTGGGTACTAATTACTTAGGGGTTAGTCTTTTCAGTCTTTGTATTTTCCAGGAGGGCAGGTAATGCCAGGGAAAAAGATCTTTCATGAGGTAAGACGGCCATCTGTATCTTTTACCGTGGGAAGCAAAATTTACTCAGGTCATTTGGCCGGATACTGGGATGACGGTCTCGAAATACGGGTTGGAGAGCGCATTCGGCTTACTCCAGGCATGGAAGTGGCTCACATCTGCCTGGGAGAAAATGGAAACAGCACCAGGGTCGGAGGACTCAAGGTCATGCAGGTTCGCTCAAACGGGGATTCCACTGTCATTGAGCTATCAGGCTGCAGAAGCAAGAACAGGGATGCACTCAGAGGGGGCGCAAATTGGCCTTTTGATATGGAGGCCTTGGAACCTAGCAGGGAGGCAGATCCTGGAAGGATTCCCAGATTTTCAAAAAAGGAGCACTATTCAGAGCATGCAATAAGGGCCAGGCTTGAGTGGGCAAGGGCAGTGTCTGGAGCCAGGCTTGAAAACATTGCCAGGTCCTTCATGGAGCCAGAGAGCCTTGCCGGCAATATCGAGAACTATATCGGTGCGGTTCAGGTCCCGGTGGGCCTTGCTGGGCCGCTGCTGGTTGATGGTACATATACCCAGGGTTTTGTCACGCTTCCCATTGCCACCACTGAAGGAGCCCTTGTGAGTTCCATTAGCAGGGGAGCAAAGGCCTGCAGCCTTGCAGGAGGAATCCATGTGCACGTACTCAGGCAGTGCATGGTCAGGTCGCCGGTATTCTTTTGCGAAAGTCTCGAGGGGGCTGTGAACCTTGAAAGATGGGTCCTTGACCACTTTGCACAGATAAAGGAAAAGGCGGAGAGCGTCTCCTCTGTTGCACGGCTTGATAGGATTCGTCCCCTGGTCTTTGGAAATGCACTTCATTTGTGTTTTTACTTTTCAACCGGGGATGCATCAGGCCAGAACATGACCTCGGCCTGTACCTGGGTGGCCTGCCAGTGGATAGAGGAGCAGATAAAGGAAGAGCCCTTTATTGATTTTCTCTGGTACAACATTGAAGCCAATATGTCTGGCGATAAGAAGGTCAATTTCCAGAATTTTGTGGAGGGCAGAGGGGTAGGGGTCACCGCCACCTGCTTCGTACCAGGCAGCATTCTGCGCAGGATACTCAGGGTGAAACCGGAACAGTTTGTGCGTATTTGGTCAGAGGCAGAGATGGCTGCCAGTCAGATCGGGATGGTAGGTTCCAACATAAACTTTGCCAATGTCATAGCCGGGATATTCACGGCTACTGGTCAGGATATCGCCTGCGTTCACGAATCTTCATGCGGTGTTTTCAAGGCAGTGCAGAAGGATGACGGCCTCTTATTTACTGCCTATCTGCCTTCTCTTGTAATAGGTACAGTGGGCGGGGGCACGAGTCTGCCTGTGCAAAAGGAGTGTCTCGAGCTCATGGGCTGCTATGGCCAGGGTAAGCTCTTCAGACTGGCCGAGATAATAGCTGCCGCCTGCCTGGCCCTTGACATATCTACCGGGGCTGCCATTGTCAGCAACGATTTTGTGAGCGCACATGAAAGGCTTGGACGAAACAGGCCCACCAGGGCCATATCCAGGTCTGAGATAGACAACAGTTTCTTCACCAGGCTCATTGGCGAAGGCAGGGGCCGTGTGGTGAAAAGCCAGATGCTGCCCCGTGCAAGTTGTTCAGGAATAATATCTTCCATCACCAGGGAATCAAACAGCGCCCATGGCCTTTATCGTTACAGATTGACCCTTGACAGCAGTAAGGGCACAAGACAATTAGACACCTTTTTGAAACTCAAGGCTTCAGGCAGACAACTTGATGAGATAGGGCTTAAGGTTGCAAGACTTACCGGAGAGGACAGGCTCCCGGGGCTGTATGAGTCCCAGTCCCATGTGTTCTGCCTTGATGACAGCCACCTGAGGGAAATCAGGGTTTACCGCCACGCAGACAGCCGCCTTCTGGAATATGCCCCCAGGATTTACGGCACCATGGTTGAGCCTGAAAGGGAAATCTACGCCATCCTCATGGAGGACCTTACTGATTGCCGTCTCTTCGATTCCATTGGAAGGATAAACAGGTGGCCCAGTTCCGATATAGAGACAGTACTTAGAGACATGGCAGCCCTTCATGCGGTCTACTTCGAAAGGGGGGATGGACTTGAAAGAATGGGAGTCCAGCGTCTCGACAGGGACTTCGTATCTGCCTCCCTTGAGCTTTTAAAGGAGCTCACCAGGTTCAACAGTGTCAGGTACCCAGAGCTTGTAACACCTGCCTTAAAGGGAATTTACCACGATTTTCTGAACAATCTGGACGATCATCTGGAACGCATGTTGTCGTTTCCATGCACCCTTACCCACAACGACTTTAATCCCAGAAACCTGTGTCTTAGAAGGCGGAAGTCTCATCCAGTCACAGTACTTTATGATTGGGAACTTGCCTTTTTCCAGAATCCCCAACATGACCTGATAGAGTTCCTGGTGTTTGTCCTGGGGCCGGATTTTTCCAGGGAGGAATACATACACTATGCAGACCTGTATCTGGAACACCTCCGGCAGAAAACCGGAAGGGAGATTTCCAGGAAGGATTTTCTTGAGGTACTAGACCTGAATGGCCTGTTTCTGGGAGCGGTCAGGATGAACCTCTATCTCCTGGGCCACAATATACTAAGGCTCGATTTTCTGGAGCGTGTCTACACCAATCTGGCCACCTTTATCATGAAGGGTATGAACTAATGGACCTCATCAAGTTTGGAAGATCAAGGCCTGCTCCTTTGGTGATAAACCTGCGGGATGCATGCAGTCAACCTCTGGAACAGGTGGGATCAAAGGCCCAAAGGCTGGCGGCCATGATGGAGGCAGGCTTGCCTGTGCCATGTGGATGGGTGGTCCTGGAAAGGGCCTTTGAGATATTTTGCAGGGAAAACGGCTTCGTCCCTGAAGGGAAAGAAATCACTACCGAAGACGTCATTAAAGGCACGTTGCCCAAAGGGGTACAGGAAGCGATTTCCCAGGCAATGAAAGATTCATCTGCGGGAAAGAGGTTTGCGGTTCGATCCTCTTCATGTGCAGAGGATGGCGCAGAATTTTCCATGGCAGGGCAGTTTCAGACAGTGCTTGATGTTTGCAAAAGTGACCTGTCCCAGGCCATAAAGAGGTGCTGGGCAAGCCGGTTTGCCTCTCCAGTGTCTGCCTATCTTGAAAAAAGGAGCTCCAGACAGGTGCCCACCATGGGAGTCATCATTCAGGAGCAGATCCAGCCGGAATTTTCAGGCGTGATCTTTACCGTTGATCCCCTGAACAGGTCCTCTGATCACCTGGTGGTGGAATGGGTCAGCGGCCTTGGGGAAAAGCTGGTGTCTGGAAAGGTCGTGCCTGAACGTATCCGTTTTGGCAGAAGTTCAAAAACGGTTCCAGAAGGTGTGCCAACCACTCTGGTCCCCCATCTCATCCGGTTGCGTGACCTGGCCCTTGGGGCAGAAAGGATGTTTTCCCAACCGGTGGATATGGAGTGGTGCTGCACCAAAGATGAGCTGTACATCCTTCAGTCTAGGCCGGTGACCGGCATTTGCGGAAGCCACAGCGTTGCGTGGACCAATGCCAACATGGCCGAGAACTTCCCAAGGCCACTTGCCCCTCTTGCATGGTCGGCAGTGGATGCCTTCTATACAGCATACATGAGATGCGCCCTTAGGCTTTTTGGCTGGAGCGATGCCAGGCTTGCCAGATTGGGAAACGTGGTTGAGTGCCTGAATGGGATACACTGCGGACGTATATACTACAACCTGAACAACTGGTACCGGGTGATGTATCTCTTTCCCATAGGCAAGTGGCTTGCCAGGTTCCTTGATACCTACATAGGCCAAAAGACCACGGTGAGCCTGGGGCACGGTGGATTGGGGCATGCATCAGGGGGAACGTTTCGAAAGTGGGCGGATGCAACCCTTTTCTGGCCTCGTTTCTTCCGCTGCCTTGCCGTTTCTGGTAGAAGAATGGACCAGGCGGAACCTGCCTTTTCCAGGAGGAAGGCCCTGTGGCGCAAAGAGGCTTCTGACGATCCTTCTCCAAAGGGGTGTCTTGGTGTACTGGATGACATTTTCAGGTTTGTGGACCAGCGGTGGCAGGCATGTGTGCTTGCAGATCTCAAGGTCATGGTTGGAACCGGCCTGCTGGAGCTGCTGGTGGAGCGCTGGGTTAAAGGTGAGACCGGGCAGATGCTTGCAGCCCTTATGGAAGGGGTGGAGGTAAAGAGCACTGAACCTGTAAGATACATATGGAATATGGCCCAGATGATTAAGGGGGATAGCGAGCTTGCACGGCTCCTAAAGGATAGGAGATACCAGGAGCTGGAAGGCAGTCTTGGCCCCAGTGAGCAAAAGGCCCTGGAAGGCTTTATGCAGGAATTTGGAGGGCGCTGCTACCATGACTGCATGCTGGTCTATCCCACCTTTGAGGAACGCCACGACCTGTTCTGGGACCTGGTCAGGGGCTACATGCTTTCAAAGAGGCCATCTCCAGACTCATCCTGCCAGGTCAAGGGGAATAGGAGCGGGCCAGATTCTGACCTTCCCCCAGAAATCAAGGCCCTTCCCTTTTGGAAACGTTTGGTTCTAAAAAGGGTGTTGTCTTCTGCCCGCAAGGCCATGCAGCTTCGGGAGCGGGGAAGGCTTCTCCAGAGTATGCTCTTTGGTGAGATCAGGCGGACATGCCTTCTCCTTGCAAGCCATCTTGTGGAAAGGGGCCATCTGGCCGAGCAAGAGGAGATATTCTATCTGCACCTTTCCGAGTTGCGCGACTTGGTGGATGGCAAATTCCAGTTTCCTGAGCTCATACCCGAACTGGTGGCTCTCAGGAAAAGAGCCATTAAGAAGAGTGAAAAGTATGAGCCCCCGGAATTCTTCCTTACAGATTGGGCCGAATATTGGAAACCGGAAGTTTCTGTTCAGAAGCACTCTGATGCCGCTTCCCTCAGGGGGCTTGGAGTTTCCCACGGCAAGGCAAGGGGAAGGGTAAGGGTGGTCCTTGACCCGTCAATGGGCCATGAGCTTCGGCGTGGCGAAATCATGGTGGCAAGGACAACGGATCCGGGCTGGACCCCGCTCTTTTTTCTGGCAGGCGGACTTGTCTTGGAAAGGGGTGGTATGCTTTCGCACGGCTCCATAGTGGCACGGGAATTCGGCATACCGGCGGTTGTAGGTCTTGAGGGCGCTTGTTCCATACTTCGTGATGGCCAGGATGTGGAGATAGACGGAACTTCCGGAACGGTGACTCTCTTTTCATCCCGCCACCTGGATGGAAAAGGCCAGGGGGTGAAGGGCCATGCGTAGCGGACTTTCCGCCTTTATCCGGGAGAGGTTCCCCATTTGGGTTGCGGTGCCGCTTTCCCTTGTGCTGTTTGGAGCGCCGGCCGTCCTGGTACGCCTGGATGTTTCGGATTGGCTCCGGGGTCTTGCCACCACTTTCATGGCCCTGCTTGTACTTCGTATGGTTGACGACCTGTCTGATATTGAGGTTGACGCAGTAACCAGTCCAGAAAGGGGGCTTGTGTCAGGAAGGATCGAGCCTGGGCACCTTAAGGCCTGGAGTGCGTTCTTTTTTCTCGTCATGCTCGTCTTTAATCCGTCGCCTGTGGTATTCATGTTTTTGCTCCTTGGGGCCCTCTTTTATTTTGTCTACTACCGGGTGAGAAGGGGGATTGTTGCCTGGCAACCCTTGCTGGTGAACATGGTTTTTCCATTGGTGCCAGTCTATGCCTGCCTTCTTGGCGGCAAGAGGCCGTCTATTTCTGTGATCTTACTTTCGATTTTTATTTGGAGTGCTGTTGTGGGGCATGACTACGGACATAGTGTTTCCGAATCAAACACGACAGGGCAGGCGAGCTCGATCACGTTTTACAGCCATCTTGGGCCAAGGCCCTGTGCAGTTCTGGGTGCTCTCTTTTATCTCTGCTCCTTAGTCACCGGTTATCTGGCCTGGTTGGAAGGGGGTTTAGGCATTCTCTTTCTCATAGCGCTTGCCATCATGTCATTGGTGATTGCCAGGATTTTTTTGGCCCTTCTGAAAAATCCTGCAAGGAGTGTTGCCAGGAGGCTCTACGTGTCGGGATTCCTGTTCTTTATGGTGCCAATGGCTACCATAATCGTGCAGGGGGTGGCTTCGGCCCTAACGGGGAGTTAGGATGGTATTCATGAAATATCTGGTTGGAATCTACAACCTGCCACTGCTGGTAACCATGCTTGGGCTGATCAGCGCTCTTTCAGCATGTATGCTCTCTTTTAACCACAGGCTGAATCTTGCCATGGCCTGTTTTGTAATGGCAGGGCTTTGCGATCTCTTTGACGGTTTTGTGGCAAGGCGGCTTGAGACAACTGAAGAGGAATCAGTCTTTGGCCTGTACATCGACTCGACTGTGGATGCGGTCAACTTTGGGGCGGTTCCTGTGGTGCTTCTTCTACACTGGGGATTCAACTCGTGGCCGGACTACCTCTTGTTTATATTCTATTGTTCCTGCGCGGTGATTCGTCTTGCCTACTTTAACCTGCTCCAAAGGGAAAGCCAGGGGCCGTTTACCCACTACATGGGCCTTCCCGTTACCTATTCAAGCCTTTTTATTCCTATCGTAATGACCATTGGCACTGCGCTTCCTGGCTCGGTTTCAAGCCTGCTCGTGCGTGTCTGCATGTTGGCCCTGGGGTTCTTTTTTGTATTGAAAATACCCATAAAGAAACCAGGTGGCGTATTTTATCTGTTTTTTTCCGTGCTGGGTCTCCTTGTCATTTCCTTTTGGCTTTTACGGGCCTTTAACTAAAGGAGAGATATAGGGTGAAGGTCCAGGGTTTCATCAGAAGCGATTGCACTATACATGTCTATAACAGGGAAAAGGCATGCCTTCAAAGGGAAGAGGTCTTTGAGGAAGGTTTTATGCGCCTGGTTTATGGGACATTTCCCGGAAGGCTGGTTGCCAGGATATTTCTTAGCAGAAAGATATTTTCCAGACTCTACGGCTGGTTACAAAACAGGCCTTCAAGCAGGGCAAAGATACGCCCCTTTATAGAAAGCTATGGTATAGACACCAGCCAGCTCGAAAGGCCTGTAGAATCCTATGAGAGCTTCAATGACTTTTTTAAAAGGAGGCTTCGGCCTGAAGCAAGGCCTGTAAGACATGAGCCTGATGTGCTTGTATCTGCCTCAGACGGACGTCTCGAGGCATGCAGGGTAGACCAGGATCTTGTGATGTCTGTTAAGGGGAGCTCCTTTACTTTAGAAGAGCTCCTTGGCGGAAGCCTGCCACAGGGAGATTGGACAGATGGCACCTGCGTTAAGATACGCCTTGCCCCCATGGACTATCACAGGTTTTGTTACATAGACTCAGGATGTCACGGGCGGGTTGTTCACGTGCAGGGGAGGCTTCATTCGGTAAGCCCACTTGCCTTGATGCACAATCTGAAAATTCTTCAGGGTAATGACAGGGAATATGTTGTGCTTGAAACAGCCAACTTCGGCAGGGTGATCCATGTTGACATAGGAGCAATGGCCGTTGGCAGGATTCACCAGCATTTAAGGGAAGGCGGGTGCTTTTCAAGGGGCCAGGAGAAGGGCTACTTTGAGATGGGAGGCTCCACCATTATCCTCATTTTTGAGCAGGGAATGGTGGAACTGGACCAGGATATAATGCACTATTCCAGTAAGGGCATTGAGACCCTTGTGAGGTACGGCTCCAGGATAGGTAAAAGGAGGCGGGCATGAATTACATGGTGCGTATTACATACACGCTCCTTCCAGTGATCCTTGCCGGAGTCTGTAACATGATCCTGGTTAAGCTACCTGTCTTTACCTGGCTTAAGAGGCCAATGGATGGAGGGGCCGTATATAGGGACGGGCGCAGGCTCTTTGGCGATAACAAGACGTGGAAGGGTTTTCTTGGAATGATCTTTCTGACGGGTTTCTGGATGTGGTTTTTCGGGTTTCTGGATAGAGCCTTTGACTGGGCCCACGGCCTTTCTCTTTTTGACTTTGGGCGCTTTTCCCCCCTTGAAGAATGGATTTATGGATGCCTGTGGGGTCTTGGTTACGTACTTTTTGAACTACCGAACAGTTTTGTCAAAAGGCGCATTGGAATCCCTCCAGGCCGTAACAGGTCCGGGTTTGTTGGCAATCTTTTCAAATTCGTGGACCAGGCAGACTCTGTAATAGGCTGCATGTTATTTATGCTCTTTTTCTATGTGCCAACGTTTCAGGATGGAGTGGCCATCTTTGTTGCCGGGGTTGTCATCCACTTTGCGATAAACCTTTTGCTTTACGCGGTTGGGCTAAAGGGTCAGGCAGGTTGATTCCTGTTTCCCAAAAAGCGTGTGAAATGCGCCTTTGAATTGTGTGCCTGGTATTCTGACACCTGGATTTTTCAAGACTTTTCTGCCATACTCCCTTTTAGGAGTGACATAGGTTAAAGGCCAAGGCCGGTCTTAAAAGACGGTCACTTCTGAAAGGATACCTCCCAAGATGGATTTCCCAGAGGTGGTTTTTGGAAACCAATGTTCCCTGCAAGATGCCATTAGTTTTATTGAAAAGCTCATGCTGGATGATAAGGAGATGGCCCAGCGCATAGCCTCTCTTTCAAAGGGCCTTAACGAGACGTACAAGGCCCTCGAACCATATTTTGTAGAATATACGGAGTCCATATGCAAAGAGTGTGATCATCCCTGTTGTGTCAATCGTCACGGTTTCCCAGACTTTGAGGACCTTATAATACTTGCAGCCATGGGACATCATATTCCAAGCTTTGATTTTTCAGCGCAGGATACCTCTCCTTGCCAGTTTCTGGGCAAAGAGGGCTGTACCCTCAAAAGATGCTACAGGTCCTACCGGTGCACTTGGTACTTTTGTGATGAGGTCTTTGACAGGTTTGAGGCAAGGGACAGGGCTGCATACGAGAGATTTGAGTCTCTCATGACAAGCCTTTGCCACAAAAGACAGGAGATCATAAGGCTTTTTGAACTGTCCTGTAGAAAATATCTAAGGAAGTAAATAGTGGAGCCATGGTAGTCAGGTTTCTGGTATTTGCCCTGTGTTTTGTGATCCTTGGTCTGGCAGAGCATATCTCTCCAAGAAAGAAGGCGCCTGATAAAAACCTGAAAAGAAGGTTTTCAAATCTTATGCTCATAGCCATTGGAAGCGGGATCATACTCTTCTTCGTTCCGGCAAAGGCTGTCTCTTTGGCTTACATGGTCAGGGAAAGAGGCTGGGCACTATTTTCCTTTCTAGGGGTGGGGCCTTACTGGCAGGTCATACTGTCAGTGGTATTTTTTGACCTTCTCATCTATTTTCAGCACGTGCTATTTCACGCAGTACCCGCTCTGTGGCGTCTTCACATGGTACACCACAGTGACAACCACCTTGATTTCACAACAGGCCTTAGATTCCATCCGGTTGAGATTCTCCTTTCAGCGCTTTTAAAGGCAGGGGCTGCAGCAGCCCTTGGGCCGCCGGTTACGGGTGTGGTGGCCTTTGAGGTGATCCTCAACGCCATGTCCATGTTTACCCATTCGAATCTTGCGCTTCCAGAGAGAATGGACCGCTTTCTCAGACTCTTGATTGTCACCCCAGACATGCACAGGGTACACCACTCGGTTATCATCAAGGAGACCAATTCAAATTTTGGGTTTAACCTGTCCATATGGGACAGGCTCTTTGGAACCTATAAAAAACTACCAAAGCTTGGGGTATTGAAAACGCCAATCGGGCTTTCCCAGTACCAGAAAGATCCTCCTTCTGATATAAAGGGTCTCTTGATTCTCCCTTTTACAGGCAAGCCTGGGACCTATTCCTTTTGACAACATGGCATGGCCCTTTAGAGCTTAGCCCAAATGGCCATGCCAGAGTCATGAGAGTAACTTTTAAAGCAGTCTGTAAGGCAGCGCCCTCTTGGCCCATTCGCTTTCTGGATACTTGCTGCTTAAGACTTCATAGGCATTTTTCAGATGCGAGGTTTCATTGGTGGATTTAAAGAGGGCGACCGCCCTTACGAAAATGGCCTCAGGAGCTACCCCTGTTGAGCCGAATTCATCCACCACCCTGTTCAATACCTCTATGGCCTCTTTGAACTCTTCCCTGTCAAAGTGCATCTTTCCTATGCCAAGCAGTATCGAGGCCATGAGCTCTTCAGGTGGAAGAAAACCCACTGTGCGATGGTGTTCGCCACCTGTTTCATCAAGAATCACCAGTGTTGGTGTCCATTTCACGTTGAACTCCTCGGATAGGGGCTTTTGATCATGGGCAACCCGCAGGGGAATAACATTTTCTGTTACGAAATCCACCACCTCTTTTTCAGGAAACGTAACTGTTTCCATCTGCTGACAGCCGATTCAGCCAGGGTTAAAAAAATCCAGCAGCACCGGCTTGGCCTGATTCTTTGCCTTTTCAAGGGCCTCTTTCATTTGGTTTTCCCAGTTGATCTTCATGGCTTCTTCTCCTTTCTCTTGGGGAGGTTGGGTTATTTTCGCCTGTCAGGTCCTTCCTGCGCAGACGAAATCTCATGGTCTTGTCCTGGTAAAAGGTTTTGAAGGAAGGCCTCCACTGCCCTCCAGTATTCCTGGTTTTTCCTGGTCATGGGCCAAAGGGCCTTTGAGCCGTGGGCCCCGTCTTCTTCTGGAAGAAAGTAGGTCTTGGACCCATGAGGGATGGCCTCAAAAATAGTCCACCACCTTGGCCTTTCACTGCTTTCTGAGGTGAAAAAGACAGGTATCTGGATATTTTTGGCCCTGTCCCTGATAAAATGTGTGCTCTTGCCGAATCGAACAAAGTACTCGCCTGGAGAAAATAGCAAGGCGGCCTGGCAAATGCGCGGTTTTTCCCCAATAATTTTTATCACCAGGGAGGCAGAGTAGGAGCTTCCCCAAAGAATAAGGATGTCTGGTGCATATTGCCTTTTTACAAACTCGGTGGCAGCGATGATGTCTCTTTCTGCATCCAGAAAACCCGTTTTTTTCCCCATCCTAACGGCAGAAATATGGGTCTGGTTTTTGATCCCGTTGATGCTTTCTCCAGATCTTAGATCAACAGACATGCAGTTAAATCCCATATGGTTAAGCCTTGGGGCAATGGAAGCATATTCTCCCCTGCTCCACCCCGCCCTGTGAAAGAGAAGGATGAAAGGGGCCTTGGGTGGATGCGCAAGATAAAGATCAGCAGTAATCAATACGGAATCAGTAGAAGGAAAACGGATGGTCCTAGCCTTACAAAAGGCGAAAGAAGGCCATAAAAGCATGGCAACGACAAATAATAAAAGGATATTTCTGTTCATCTTCGTCCTCCGTTCCCGCCAAGGCCGTGGTTTCCTTTTATGGCAAGCCCACCTGCCCCGATGGTATCCATGACGGAGGGGTCGATTCGGCCCCTGATCGCTGCCCGTGAGCCCTTTGCGGCCGGAAAAAGCGGGCAGTCAAGCCTTATGCATTCCTTGTTAAGCCTGAACTGGGAGCATACAAGTTCCTTTTGAGCAAGGAGTTCGAATGAAAAATGCCCCTTTGTAATACTTGAGACTTCCTTGAGGGTGGTGAAGCATTCCCTCTGGCAGCACCTTCCTGCCCTGAAACCAGCCAGGCTCTTAAGTATTTCAGAAACCCAGAGCTGAACCAGCTGTCTTTCCTGGGCCTTTACAGGCGTTGACCCAATGATGACACTTAGGGCTATTCCTGCCCCTGTAGCTGCACCACAGGTACCCATGAAACCACAGGCCCCTCCAGGTATTGAAGCGCCCCTATCAATGGCCTTTAAAATAGCCCCTTCCGGAATTTCCCCTCCGAGGTTTCGGTAAGTGGAAAGGATTATACCGGGGATCATTGCGTGATGCTCCGGCCCATGGATGGGAAGAAGGGGATTTGAGCGTATCTTTACAAGGAGTGAAATCATGTCCGTCTTCCTGCTTGAAAGACACGCCTTTTTTATCCAATCAAGGGGTCCCTGGGCGTGACACGAGTCACATACGAAGTGGCCTTCCTGGCAAACTGCATTTGCCGTCTTCCTCTCTCCACAGATAACGCACACCCTTTCCTGATGGTCTTCCAGGTAGGAAAGGGGAAGCCCACAAACTAGGCATCCTGTGTCAGGAGGCAGGGCCGAGGTCGTTGAAAAAGGTGTACAAGAACAGCAGCTCTGCCCTTTCTGGTTCACGACAGTAACGCCCTTGTCATCAAGGAGGAGAATTCCTGATCTTGAAAGGAAGTCTTCGTCAAGTCCTCTCTCCACATTGATCTGTGCCCTTTTGCCCCTCATAAGGACCTGATTGTCATCTGTAACAACTGCCTGAAAAGGGCCGGCGTAGATGGCCTCTGCTCTGGCGCTGAGGTCTTTTGAACCAGGCTTAAGCGCATAAAAGGTTACTGAGAAGAACTGGTGCCCGCCAACTTCCTTGTAGGGAAAGCGTTTTACCACCTTGCCGTAGTTAAAACCGGCGTCCTTTAGCATGGAAAAAAGCTGATTTTCCACCCATGCCCCTCCAATGCACTGGCCGCGGAGCTGTTGGTTTGCACGGATTTCTAAAGACGGCTCTTTTTCTGTAACAACGTCCGAGACGACGAGCTTGCCCCCTGGCCTCAGAATGCGCCGTATCTCCCCAAAGACCTTTCTCTTGTTCTTGCTGAGATTGAGAACGCAGTTTGATATGACAACATCCACAGAGTTTGAATCAATGGGAAGTTCCTCAAGAAACCCCCTTTTGAAGGAGACATTGTCATAGCCAAGATTCTCTTTGACCTTTTTGTATGCCCCTTTTGCAAGCTCAAGCATCTCCTCGGTCATGTCAATGCCAACGACCTTTCCTTCTGGCCCAACCTTTTTTGCTGCAATAAAGCATTCCACCCCGCTTCCGCAGCCAAGATCCACCACACTTTGCCCTCTTAGCAGGTCTGCGTCCTCCACAGGGCTTCCGCACCCATACATCCTTACCTTTGCCTCATCAGGTATGAAGCCCATGGAATCGTCTTTGAATATTGCGGGATTACGGATGAGCTCATCTGTTTCCCTTGCCCTTTTCCCGTAAAATTCCCTTACGATCTGGTGGCTTTCCTTGCCTGAACCAAGGGAAAGGAGGCAGTTACAGTGGGTGAAGTTCACCTCAGAAGAACTATGGCACTGCACGACTATCTCTCCCATGCGAAGAACCATCCCAGGCCCCTGAGGAACGGGAAGTCCCAAACATTCTTCCTGTATAAGTTCCTCTATGATGACCCTGTAGAGTTCTTGATACGGGTCTTCACCAAGGAAGAGGCGACCGTTTTTTACGAAAAGGCAGTGGTCGATGTCCCCGCCACCGGTAATGAGCGTGTAGGGGTTGCTGCATGCTGCCTTTGAATCAAGAAGCGAAAGGTTTCTTAGCCTCTTAAAAAGGGCGCTTTTTCTCCATACTTTTTCAAGGCCCTCCATGACATGCCCGGCACACAGTTCCTGGCTGTCCACAAGGGCAGGGGTGGGGTAAACGTATCCGTCAGGACCAACCGCAAGGCTTTCCCATCCTGCATTTCCAAGATCAAACCTTGTGCCAGCCGGAGTAAACACCTGGCTTCTCAGTGCTTCCACATTGTCTATGGTGATGCCATGTTTTTTGGCTGCGTGATGGGCATCTAACATCCCCTTTGCAAGGAGGCTTACTGGAGCTTCCTTGGTCTCCTTTCCTAGCCCTCGCTTTATGAGATACTGAAAGTGAATGCCCGCTACCCCTAGTGCGTGGGCAATTTCAGGCATCTCCTTCATGGACTCCATGTTTTCTCCAGTTACTGCCATGGCAATTGATACGGAAAATCCCGCATCAACGAGCCTCCTTATGGCATCAACTGTTCTGTCATAGGTGCCGCCTCCTCTTTGGGCATCATGGTGGGGTTTTTGCCCGTCAAGGCTTACCTGTAGATGAATGCGGGACACCTCTTGTGGTGAAAGGCTGTCCACAAGGCCGCCTGCAAGGATTCCGTTAGTCAAGATGGCAACGGATATGCTTTCATCCAGGGAGAGAATCCACCTTAGAAGCCCTGGGAAATCTGGATAGAGGAATGGCTCACCCCCTGTAAAGCAGATGAGCCTGCATCCAAGACCCCTGGCCTCCCTAATAACAGCCTCTACCTTTTCCCTTGAAAGCCTTCTTGCCCCCTTTTTGTTCATGCCGAAAAGGCAGTGGGAACAAGAAAGGTTGCAGGCGTCTGTCAGGTGAAACCACACCTCTGAAAGCTTATTGAGACCTCGTTCTGCCCGACCCCTGTAAGGGCCTGGGAAGTTAAAGGATAATGCGTCAAGGAGTCTTTCTGCCTCAATCTGGGAGACGGTTTCCGTGAAACCAGTTTCCTTTTTTATGGCCCTTGACAGTTTGTTCCTGCTTAAATCATCCTTGCATCTTTTAAGAATGCTTTCGGTGACAGGGCCTGGCACGAACCAAAAGGGGCCTTCTGGCACTACCCAGAGGCTGCTTTCACCCTTGTTTGTCCCAATAGTTTTTGTGGGTATTGGTCTAAGGTGTGGATCAGTCAAATCATTTTCTCCTTTTCCTGTAATAAATTCTTGAAAGGCTCTTGGGGGAAACGCCTGCCAGGTAAGCCATGATGAGTAACTGGTTAAGAAGCGTGGTCTTAAGGGGGCCAAGCCTTTGCCATCTTCTGGCAGATGTCCTGACCTTTAGCTTTGAAACAATAATGGGGCGTCTTCGCCGTGCCTGCCTGATAAATTCAAGGTCCTCCATGAGAGGCTGATCCGGAAAGCCTCCCAAGGCCCTAAAGGTTTCTCTTTTAGTAAAGATGGCCTGGTCCCCATAGACCATTTTCAGGTAATTGGAGCGTAGGCCCACGAAGAACTCTATGATCCTGTACGAGATGCCAGGAGCGTCAATGGACAGGCCAAAGGCCCCTACCGCCCCAGGCGCTCTTTTCAGTATATTTCTTATCTCCTTTGAAAAGCCGGCTGGAACCAGGGTGTCAGCATGAAGAAAAAGGAGTATTTCAGATGAGGCCTTTTCGGCACCAAGATTCATTTGAAGCCCCCTTGACCTATCCGTCCCTATGACCCTTACACCTAAGTCTGAGGCTATCTCCCTGGTTTTATCTCTGCTTTTGCCGTCAACTACTATTATTTCTGTGTTGCTGGCTGCTCTGACTGCGGTTATGCACCGTTTCAGGTTTTCCATCTCGTTGACTGTAGGAATAATCACGGAGATGGAGGCTTTTGACATGATGTACGGAACTATCCAATTTTTCTAGATATTTAAAATTTATTTTATGTTTATTTTTTGTATTATAATAGTTATTTTATAAATTGGAAGACGAATTTGGTAAAAAAACCTGAACAAAGGACAAAAAGGAGGACCTCTGAAGAAAAAGACAGTTAAGAAGCTGATAGTGGTTTCACTCATTGCCACCATTGTAGTGGCAATAAAGGTTACCGGAATTCACAATTATCTTACACTTTCCGCGCTAAAAGGCTATAAAAACACCCTTGATGGCTTCTACCAGGCGCATGGTCTTCTTGTAATGTCAGCTTACTTTTTGGCCTACGTCGTGGTAACGGCCCTTTCCATTCCTGGGGCCGCGGTAATGACCCTTGCCGGAGGGGCCCTCTTCGGCCTTTTGAAGGGAACCGTTATCGTTTCCTTTGCAAGCTCCCTTGGTGCCACATTGGCGTTTCTGGTTTCACGGTTTCTTCTGAGGGACTGGGTCCAGGAAAGATTCGGGGACAGGCTTGAGACCATAAACAAAGGGATAGAACGGGAAGGCGCACTCTATCTCTTTACACTGAGGCTTGTGCCGATATTTCCCTTTTTTGTCATTAACCTTCTCATGGGGCTTACCTCCATGAGGACGGGAACATTCTACCTGGTTTCCCAGCTTGGAATGCTTCCTGGAACCATTGTCTACGTAAACGCAGGGCGCGAACTTGCCCGCATCCAGTCTCTGTCTGACATCATGTCGGCAAGGCTTATAGCCGCTTTTGTCATGCTGGGTCTTCTGCCGCTTGTAGCAAAGCGGCTTGTGGGCATGCTCAGGTCAAGAGCAAGGAGGAAGGGCCATGGCCAGATATGACTACGATATGGCAGTAATAGGAGGGGGAGCAGCAGGGCTTACGGTTGCCGCAGGAAGCGCAAGGATAGGTGCAAAGACCCTCATAATAGAAAAAGAGCCGAGGCTTGGCGGGGACTGTCTCCATTACGGATGCGTTCCAAGTAAGACCCTCATAAATATCGCCCGGGTACGCCACCTCATGGCTAGGGCTTCAATCTACGGTCTTCCCGGAGCCGATCTTGCGCCTGTTAAGTTTTCCCGTGTCTCAGAGAAAATAAGGCACGTTATAGATGAAATCCAGAAACATGACTCTGTGGAAAGGTTCTGCAGCCTTGGTGCCAAGGTGGAGTTTGGCGAACCGCTGTTTGTGGATGAGCACACGGTCGATCTTAACGGTAAAAGGATAAGTGCTGAAAAATGGACGATAGCAACGGGCTCTTCTCCTTCCGCCCCGCCGTTTAAGGGCCTTGAAGAGGCTGGTTACTGGACGAACAAAGACATATTTTACCTTGATGATCTTCCCTCATCCATGATCATCCTGGGGGCAGGGCCCATTGCAGTGGAGATGGCGCAGGCATTTAACAGGCTTGGAACGAAGGTCACCATAATCCAGAGAAGCGGCCAGATACTTAGCAAGGAGGACAAGGACCTTGCAGACATGGTCATGGAAAGGCTTGTGGAAGAAGGCGTAAGCGTTCGGCTAAACTGCCAGGTGGAGTCGGTGGCAAAGGGGCCTTCTGGCCAAAAACAGGTGGTGGTGACCAGGAAGGATAACGGCCAGGAGACCATAGAGGCCCATGATCTACTTGTGGCAATGGGTAGGCGTCCCAATATAGGCAGGCTTCGTCTTGAAAATGCAGGCGTTGAATTTAGTAAAAAGGGAGTAGTCGCGGATTCAAGGCTTCGGACGAGCCAGAAGCACATATATGCTGCAGGAGACGTTACTGGAAAATACCTTTTTACCCATGCTGCAGGTTATGAAGGCGGCATAGTCGTGACAAACGCCATATTTCATTTTCCAAGAAAGGCCAATTACAGTCTCATGCCCTGGTGCACCTACTGCGATCCAGAGCTTGCAAGCATCGGGATGAATGAGAAAATGGCCAAAAAGGCAGGGGTGGAGTACCAGGTCTGGAGCAAGGATTTTTCCTCAAATGACAGGGCGGTTGCAAGCTTTGAGTCAACCGGCAGGGCAAAGCTCATCCTTGATAGGCGTGGAAGGCCCATCGGCTGCCAGATACTTGGCCCTCATGCAGGCGAGCTTTTGGCGTACTGGGTGGCAGCCTTAAACGGCGGAACATCCCTCACAACACTTGCAGGAGCCGTTCTTCCCTATCCGACCCTTTCAGAGATCAACAAGAGGGTTGCAGCCGACATAGTTGGAGAAAGTATATTTTCAGAGCGGCTTAAAAAGGGGCTTAAGTTCTTTTTCGGCTTCAAGGGAAGGGCCTGCGGGGTGAAAGAATCATGATGCGGATGTCCTTGTTTCCCCTGGTTATTTTGTGTCTGTTTCTTTTTCCCTCACTTTATCAAGGCAGTGTGTGTGCATCAGGTGACAAGGGCAAAATGGCTGCAAAAGGGAGGGAAAGAGGGCGAAAAGTCCTTTTTCACGAGGACTTTGATACCCTTTCGAGGTGGAAGCCCCTATACTTTCCCAAAATCGAGAAACACTCCATTTACAAAGTAATGAAAAAGGATGGGACTTCTTACCTTCAGGCCGAGAGCTCGGCGTCCGCCTCAGCCCTTGTAAGCGAAACTCCCTTTGATGTTTACCGTTACCCCTGGCTTCGCTTCCGCATACTTGTAAGAAACGTATACAAAAGGGGAGACGCTGAGAAAAAATCAGGTGATGACTATCCCTTCAGGATATACGTGATGTTCAAGTATGATCCTTCAAGGGCGGGTTTCTGGGAAAAGGTCAAATATAAAAGCGCAAAACTCATATACGGAAAGTATCCGCCCTACGCCTCATTAAACTACATCTGGGCCAACAAAAGACACGAAAAAACCATCTTGACGAGCACCTATACCGACAGGGCCAAGATGGTGATTATCGACTACGGCAAAAAGGACCTGGGTGTCTGGAAGGAGTTTCAGGTAAACATCCTTAAAGACTACAGGCAGGCATTCGGGAAGGAGCCGCCAAGGATTGCACAACTTGCCATTATGAACGACTCAGACAATACCGGTGAGTCATCGCTCTTCCTCATGGATTTCCTCGAGGTGGCGGACAGACCTGTTGAAAAAGAGGCCAAGGCAAGTGTTGGGAAATAACATCATTTTGGTAATGACCCGTTACCCCGAGCCGGGAAAGTGCAAAAAGCGCCTGGCAAAACACATTGGGGCTAAGGATGCCGCAGAAATACACAGGCGTCTTGCCGAAAGGACCATCCAGGTTTGCTGCGCCTTTAGGAAAGAAAGCGGTGCAGAGCTTGTGGTCCTTTACTCGGGGGGAAGCCGCTATCTCATGGAAAACTGGCTTGGTATGGGAACAAGGCTTCTTAGGCAAAAAGGCGCACACCTTGGAGAAAGGATGAAAAAGGCCTTTGACTGGGCCTTTGGCAGGGGGGCAAAAAGGGCGATCCTTGTGGGAACAGACTGCCCGGAACTGTCTGAAGAAGTGCTTTTGGAAGGTTTTTCGCTTCTTTCACAGTGCGATCTTGTTCTTGGGCCTGCAAGGGATGGAGGCTACTACCTGATAGGCCTTAGGAGGCCGTGTTCGGCACTCTTTGAAAATATCTCCTGGGGAAGCAGCAAAGTGCTTGATGAAACCATCCAAAAGGCCAGGGCCGTTGGGCTCTCCACCAGGTTTACCATGGCACTTTCTGATCTCGACACAATGGAGGACCTTCTCCACTTCAAGGTCTTCATCACTTCGTAAAAAAACGGGAGACATAAAGATATGAACAATTACAACGATAACATCGTTTACGAAATTCCTGGGCTTTTCAAGGTAATCAGGCTTGTGGAATTCAGAAGGACACCAGGGGTCAGGTTTGACATTCTTCCACGCAAGGTGCTTCCCAGAATAGATGCGGTAGACCGGGTTCTCCACGATGGTAGCGCCGTTTCTCCAGGGCCGGTGGCTGGCGTAAAACGGCCCTGGTACATGCATCCGTGTCAGGATGATAATCTGATGGTCCTTCACGGCATCCGGTATGTGGAACTTTATACGAAGAAACATGGACGAATAGAAAAGTTTGAGGTTACTGCCAATTCTGTCAGGCAAACAGGTGGGCCTTTAATTGATTTTCCTTCCATGCTCGCCTGGCCAAGGGGCGTCTTCCACAGGATAGTAAGCGGAGAAACCGGGTCTGCCTCTGTAAATTTTGCCGTTCACTATCCTGGCTTTGACATCAATACCAACTTTAACATTTATAAACTTGATGAGGAGACCGGTGAATTCAAGGTCATAAGGGAGGGGTTTCGGGACCAGTTCAAGTGGGAGGAGGAAGCCAAATGAAGGCCTGTCTTTCCGATGAGTTAAAACCCTTTATGGAGGGAATAAAGGAGAGAAATCCGGGTGAAAAGGAGTTTCACCAGGCCGTCTTTGAGGTTGCAAGGGACGTTATTCCGTTTATGGACAAGAATCCCCGTTACCGTGAACTTAGAATACTTGAGCGACTAACCGAGGCAGACAGGATAATAATCTTCAGGGTTACCTGGGAGGATGACAGCGGAGCCATACAGACAAACCGTGGCTTCAGGGTCCAGCACAGCAATGCAATAGGCCCTTACAAGGGCGGGACGCGCTTTGTACCCGGACTGCAGCTTTGCGTATTAAAGGCCCTTGCCTTCGAACAGACCTTTAAGAACAGCCTCACTGGCCTTCCCATGGGAGGGGCAAAGGGTGGAGCGAACTTCAATCCAAAGGGCAGGTCCGAGAGGGAGATTATGCATTTTTGCCAGCAATATATGTTGGAGCTTGCCCGCCATATAGGGCCAAACATTGACATACCTGCTGGAGACGTGGGTGCAGGGCAGCGTGAAATAAGCTACATGTTCGGCCAGTACAAGCGGATGTCCAACGAGTTTTCCGGGGTTTTGACAGGAAAAGGCGTCTCCTTTGGTGGAAGCCTCATAAGGAAAGAGGCCACCGGTTACGGCTGCGTGTACATGCTCCAAAACGTTCTTGAGTACCACGGCAAGAAGCTCGAAGGCCAACCAGTTGTGGTTTCCGGCTCTGGTAACGTGGCGTTACATGTGGTTGAAAAGCTCATCAACGTGGGAGCCAAGGTGCTAACGGTTTCTGATTCCAAGGGGTTCGTCCTGGATCAAAAGGGTATTGACGACACTAAGCTCAATGCGCTTAAGGAGATTAAGTTTGAAAGGCACGAGTCCCTGGAGGTTTTTGCAAAAATGTTTGGGCTCGAGTTTTTCCCTGGCCAGCGTCCCTGGCAGGTGCCCTGTAAGATCGCCATACCCTGTGCAATCCAGAACGAGGTGAGCAAGGCCGATGCGGAAAGACTCATACTAAATGGGTGCATGGCCGTGCTGGAGGGTGCCAATCTGCCATGTGAGCGGGAGGCGGTTGAGCTTTTCATGCGGGCAGGTGTCATATTCGTTCCTGCCAAGGCGGCAAATGCCGGTGGTGTGGCAGTTTCCGGAATGGAGATGACCCAGAATTCCATGCGGCTTTCCTGGACAAGAAAGCAGCTTGATGAACGCCTCCACGAGGTCATGGCCAGGATACACGAAAAATGTTTGCAATATGGACTGGAAGGAAACGGTTATGTAAACTACAGGAAAGGAGCCAACATTTCCGGTTTCATAAAAGTGGCAGATGCCATGGTAAGTTGCGGAGTCGTGTAATGGATGCCTGCAACAATCTTCTGAAATCTGCCCCAGGAGGAGTCTCATGAAAAAGGTGATGCTAGTGGTGTTTAATGGCGACGAGATGTGTTTTATCCATATCCTCTTAAACGCCCTTGATATGTCGGAAAAATCATATGACGTGGGCATAATCATTGAGGGAGCCTCAACGAAACTGATTCCAGAGCTCGAGAAGGAAGCCCATTTCCTTCATGCCCTCTGGGAAAAGGTAAAAACAAAGGGCCTTATCACAGGGGTTTGCAGGGCATGTTCCAACAAGATGGGAACCCTCAAGGCCGCAGAACGGATAGGCCTTCCCATAATCGGGGACATGTCAGGCCACCCATCCCTTGCGGCCTTGATGGACGAGGGCTTTAATATTATTACTTTTTAGTCTGACAAGGCCTTTATCAGGCCGGGTCCGGTTAGCAAGGCCGTGTAAACACCGGAATGTTATTACTCTTTTTCCTGTCTTCTGGGGACATTGTTTAGAGTTTCCGCTCACATAATCCTCAGTACTTCAGGGACGCGACAATCTATAAAGTGTATATCATGCCCAAAAGGGGCAAAAAATCTTCGCCAATGGACCATTTGCCTGAAATATCAAACTTTTCTGGCAACATCAGTGGCCAAGATGCATAATCATCAAGCGCCAAAAATTTCTGTTTTTGGGTGTGGAAACGTTCTTCTTGGGGATGATGGGTTCGGCCCGGCCGTTATTGCCGATTTAAAAGATAAATATGTCTTTTCCCGGAACGTAATCCTTGAAGATGCTGGAACGGGTATCCGAGAATATCTGCTAGATTATCTTCTTGCTCCAGATCTTGCACCGGACATGTTAATCATACTTGACGCTGTCCATTTCCACGGACGCAGGTCCGGTGAGGTCTTTGTCATAAATCCAGATTCCATTCCCGCCAAAAAGATTCACGATTTTTCCCTGCACCAGTTCCCGACAGTTAATCTGCTAAAGGAGCTTTCTGAATTTACAGGAACCAAAATACATATTGTTGCAGCCCAGATCGAATATATACCAGATGAAATCCGTCCAGGGTTGAGCCAGGCCATGCAGCAGGCTGTAAGGGATGCTGGTGAGAAAGTAAGAAGTCTTATAAAAGAAATAACAAGTGAAAATTGCAGGGTAATCATGCCATTTTCTACAGATTCAAGGTAGGTTAACTGGCCTAGAGTGTTGGCTTTGCCGGGCGACCTGCCCGAAAATTGCCATTTCAGTAACCGGGTTCGCATTTAAGTAGCTTCTAGACCGTCCGTTCCTATAATGAGCCTAATGAGCCTTTACCAAGGGGAGCGTGATATAATGGGTTTTGAGCCGATTTAATGAGTCTGTAAGGGAGATGACAAACCGGACAAAGGCCCTAGGGCCTGTTGCCGAAGGTCTTGTATCCTGCAAATCTGAGTGAGGAGAATATCATGCGAGTGCGCATAGCAGAGGAGTGGCTCCATTCTTGTTCTGGATGTGAAATTGCAATCCTCAATATGGGAGAACCACTCTTAGAGTTATTGAACAAGATTGAATTTGTCCATATACCGCTACTTCTTGATCATAAATATTATGGTCAACGAGGCCAGAAAAAGGATTTGGAAATCCCAAAGGCCGAAATAGGCATTGTTTCCGGGGGTGTGGCCAATGAAGAACATGTACAGGTTCTTGATGTCATGCGGGAGAAATGCAAGATTTTGATCGCTCTTGGAACCTGCGCAACGCATGGTGGTTTACCTGCCCTTATAAATGAATGGGGCATGAAGGAGGGTATAGAGGCGTGTTATAAAACCATCACCACGGAACCTTGTCGGGTGCCAGATGAAGTTGTGCCACCACCTCTTGACAGGGTTTATGCCGTGGATGAAAAGGTGGAAGTTGACTGTATGCTTCCTGGTTGTCCTCCAAATTCCATACTCATTGCGGAGGTGATAACCAGCCTTATAAATGGCAAGGATCCGGTCATACCTGAGAAATCCGTCTGTGACACGTGTCCCACCAGACGTGTGGGCAAGGGAGGAGTGGGTGCTGTTCTCAGGTTTTTACAAAACGTCCAATATGATCCAGAAAGGCCCATTGAGGAAATGCGCTGCCTGCTTGAGCAGGGTTTCATGTGCATGGGGCCGGTTACCGCTGCTGGCTGTGCTGCCGGAGCAGATCAAAAAGTGCCACCCTGTATAAAGGCACGGGTCCCCTGCAGAGGCTGTTTCGGCCCGGTACGAAGGGATGGAAATCAGATGCTTGATATGATGAATGCCTTGGCGAGTAACGGGATTGATTGGAAATCAGTGGTGGATCGCAGGTCCTTGTTGCGTTTTTCAGGTGCCCATGGGCTTTTGCGCAAGCTACCCAGACGGAAAACCAGGGAGGAATAGGACATGGGCAGTGTAATCAACATACAACCGATAACCCGTATCGAGGGTCATGCCAGGATAGCCATTCATCTTGATGATACAGGCAATGTCCGTGACACCTTTTTACATATCATGTCCTTGCGGGGATTTGAGAAATTTATTCAAGGGCGGCCTGCCGAAGAAGTACCGAGAATCGTCAATCGAATATGCGGTATCTGCCCTTGGATGCACCATCTCGCCTCCAATAAGGCCGTGGACGGCTGTTTCGGTGTTAAGCCCACCGCTGCCGGTCACAAACTGCGCGAGGTCTGCCAGGTTATGGCACACATCAGTGACAAGATTCTCCACTTCTTTTTTCTGGCTGCTCCCGACTTTGTTTTGGGACCTGACAGCGATTACGCTGTAAGAAACGTAATCGGCATAGTCAAAAAGGCCCCTGAGCTTGCTGCCAAGGTGGTGAAGATGAGGCAGTTGGGCCAGATGATGCTAGAGGACTTTGCCGGCAAGGCCATTCATCCTGTTGCCGGTGTGGTCGGAGGGTTTGCCAAGCCCATGACAGAAGAAGAACGCAAAAGTCTGCTGTCCAATGCACGGACACTGCTCGACTTTGCCCTGTATGCCATGGAGTTTGCGAAGACCTCTGTCTTTCCAAAGTATGAAGATCTCATGGCCACACTGGGGGTTATCAACACGGGTTTCTTGGGAACAGTTGATGACAATGGCGCATTACAGCTTTATGACGGTCATCTTCGTTTAATGAAGGCCGATGGAACAGTGACGGAATTTCCGGTTAGTGAGTATGATAATTACCTGTCAGAACATGTAGAGTCCTGGACATACGGGAAAATGCCCTATGCCAGGTGTTGGAACGAGGGGTTTTCCATGGATCTGGATGCGCCCAAGGGCGTATACCGTTCAAACACCCTTGCCAGGATGAATGTGGCCGATCATATTGCGACTCCACATGCCCAGGCAGAGCTTGAGGAGTTCCGGGAAAAATTTGGAAGGCCGGCCCAGGGCACATTACTTTATCACTGGGCACGTCTCATCGAGCTTATCTATGCCTGTGAGCGTACCATTGAACTCCTGGAGCAGGAGGACATCACCGATACAAATATCCGTGCCAAGGCCGAACCAAAAGCAGGGCGTGGTATTGGCGCTGTTGAAGCCCCCCGTGGCACCCTTATCCATGATTATACCACCGATGACAACGGCTGCATTGTTAAGGCCAACATGATCGTTGGTACCACCCACAATATAGCGCCCATGAATATGAGCGTTAAAGAGGCAGCAACCAGCCTGATAAAGGACGGGGTTTACGACGAGGCTTTGCTTAACAGGGTTGAAATGGCTGTGCGCGCCTACGACCCATGAATGTCCTGTGCAACACACCGTCTGGATGGCGGGATTCCCTTAACAGTGACCCTGGTGGACAGTCATGGAAACACCATTAAAACCCTTGGCAATTATTAGTAGGTAAGGAAGTGAGCCAGCTCGGAACTGTCGGGTTTTTCATGAAAAAGGTGATGCTAGTGGTGTTTAATGGCGACGAGATGTGTTTTATCCATGTCCTCTTAAGCGCCCTTGACATGTCAGAAAAATCATTTGATGTGGGTATAATCATTGGAGGTGCCTCAACAAAACTAATTTCGAAGCTCGAGAAGGAAGCACATTTCCTTCATGCCCTTTGGGAAAAGGTAAAAACAAAGGGTCTTGTCACAGGGGCTTGCAGGGCATGCGCCAACAAGATGGGAACCCTTAAGGCCGCAGAATGGATAGGCCTTCCCATAATCGGGGACATGTCAGGCCATTCATCCCTTGCGGCCTTCATGGATGATGGTTTCAATATCATAACGTTTTAGGTACAAATTCCTTCATTGCCCCATTATGCCGCCTGAAGCTCTGTAGTGGTGTTATGATTAGCCTTAAAATCACAAATTTTTGTCTTTGAACCGGCCTGTCTTTGAGCCGGTGCCCCGCTCCAGGAACTGTCTGACGGAAGTGTTTCTCCCTTCATTACAAGGGACAGTGCATCAAGCCTCACCCTGTCTTCCAGCACTGAATCATAGAGGATTACTGCACGAGGCCCAATGGAGCATGCGTCTCCCAGCTTGACTTTGGACATCTTCATGACTCTGTCTTCAAAAAGATGGGTCTGGAGAGAGCATGCCATGCCAATACAACAGTCGTTACCAATGGAAACGAGATCAAATTCGGTCATAAAAGTGGTCTCAATGTAACAACGTCTTCCCACCTTGGCGC
>JALWNK010000018.1 GCA_026995935.1 Deltaproteobacteria bacterium | reverse complement strand
TTCCTTTGTGTTTGGACAACCACATTTTACCGGAAAGGAGGCTTTTTGCATTTAAAAACAGCCAGTTATTTTGTCACAAACTCACTAGCACATGCCGTTTAAAAACGGGAACTGCATAATTTGGGTTGAATGTTTCAGGTCATATACAATGGTGGCGTATTTTCTCCCTTTGCAATATGAAATTTCGTCTATTCCAATGTGGGTTAAACCCCTTATCGTGTGTCCTTTCCTGAACCTGGTGATGGTTCTGTGGAGTAAATCAGACAGGGTGGAAGTGGACAGCCTCAAAAGCTTCGCTGCGGCCTTTTGGGTCATGATCGAACAATAGATCAGCAGCAGGTATTCAAAACGATAGGTTACCCGGCAGTAGGCCGAAGCCCATGGGATGATTTCCTGAACCCTCCCGTGTCTCCTGCATATGATCTCCCTGGGATGGTAGACTAGAAAGACCCGTATGCCGCAGACCGGAACATCGAGCCAGACACGTGGTTTTTCTGCTGTATGAATGATTTTGCCTGGTTTGTTGCAATAGGGACAGCACCTGCCATTTTTGTAAGGTTTAACATTAAGCCAAAGCTCCCTGTCTCGATTTTTAAAAGAAAAGCCGGTGACACGAAACCTTTTGATTTTTAGCAATTTCTGTATAAACTTAAGTACGCTCATGGGTTCCTCCTATTATTCAAAGTCTGATAACCTTGAATTGAACCTATGAGCGTATTTTTGTGAAGCTAGCTGCTTATTTTCATGAAAAAATCCGGTAGCATGGACAGGGAATCTATCAAGGCCAAGCCCTTCGGGTGCTCCACTTCGTTTCGCAGCCTTGACAGATTCCCTTTACCCTGCTCGACCTGAAGGTGCCGACGGCGAGAGAACGCCGACTTTTTACCTCGGGCTCAAGAACTTTTAGCATTTTAAATATTTATTGAGAAATCCCGATTGACCCGATTTTGTTGTAGCAACTTTTCAGACTGTCCACAATTTCGGGGGAAGGTCAGTTATAGTCTTTTCTTTTTCAGAGTATTAGTAATTGATTGTTCTAATTCTGTATATCTATTATACCATAAATCTATATATTCTTTTTTAAATTGTTTAACCTCCCTAATATAATATTCTTCTTTACTTTGTATTTTCAAAATTGCTTCTTTTACTTCTCGCCCATCATTATCACAAAATATTGCACCTTTTGTGAATGTCTCCATTAAAATTTTCTTTTTACTCAATACAAGTGGAATGCCAACAGCTACTGCTTCATATGCTCCACAAACCAAACAATTATCTCTTGTTGTCAAATCTAAAATAACATTTACAGATCTAATTAATTTAATATATTCATCTTCTGGCAAAAAATCTGTAAAAATAACATTATTGCTGCGAGAGCATTTTTTATATTTCCGCTTGAACCTCGAGCGGTTTCCAGTAATATAAAAGTATATATCTTCTTCCGCGAGAAGAGAGGCTGCTTCAAGGATAACATCGATTGGTTCATCATCACCAAAAGTACAGATACAACAAACAGCAAATCGTCCTTTTAAGCTTATCTTTTCTAATTTTTCTATACATGGTATAGGATCAGGTAAAATCAAAGGTCTTCCACCATTCTCTCTAACTATTTCCGCTAAATATTTATTTGTTACGATTACATAATCGGCATATTTATGAATAACTTTATATGGAAAATTAAAAAAAGCTAGAATAAGTGGATTATCTGGGATAATAGCGGCATTATGCAAATCACTGACAAACAAATACCTTCCAAGAGGTTTAAATAAGAGTAAAAATATATTTAAGACAATTGAAGGATTTTGAGCAAAAATAATATGTGGTTTATAATGGATAAGTTTAAAGAAAGTTTTTAAAATAAATAAAGGAAATTTAATCAATCGACTGAAAGAAGATTGCAAGATGATTGATTCACAGCGAAACAATTTACTTAATTCAATAGAACGCCTGTGTTTTTCCCAGGCTATCCATAATCGTCGTACTCTCATGACGATGTTGTTTAAAAATTTATCTTTCGTTAGTATTCTTTTCCAGTGTATTGGACCTAATTTCTTGCAATCTATCGTAATATTTCATGCTTTAAATTACAAAACAGCTCATTTAACTTTCTTTTTACTTTTTCAACATTGTCATAAGGGACATCTCGAACAGCATTTAAAAGTTCTTTCAAGTCTTCTTCACCTGTTAATTCATATGATTTTGGGTCCGATATACTCAAAGATGAATAATAATCTCTAAATTTGAAGCCATCACCATATACTCGTCCGGAAATATTAATCCATCTACTTGGGATACCGAAGGATTGTGCTACTACTAAGCCATGCAAAGATGACGAAAGAATTGTTTCACATTGACATATGTCTCTAAAAACTGAACTGGGCCTTTTTCGCACATTAATAATTAATATTTTTCTTGTAAATTTTTCAGCAAGTTTTCTTACCTTTTCATGGTTATAATCAACGTAATGTGGCACTATGCCTAATCTAAATTTTAAAGATATAGCATCTTTGCAGAAAAAATTACTCACTAACAAGCCGGGATCACCTAGTGGTGTACCCTCAGGTGCCCCGATTCTGGTTCGAGTTAGCTCACCCCGCACTGCTAAAATTTTTGCATTTGGCAATGGATGAAAACAATCTTCTATTAGCCCACTCCCTAAAATATATCCGGAAAAGCTCCCTGATATGTCCCCTAATATACTCCCAACAGATAATAAAGTGGCGTTTTCCGCTGGCGTGTAAACTGCTCGTAATCCATATCGACTAAGCAAATAAGGGGTCAAAAAATCGCCAAAGTTCTTCACATTTCTGCGCCAATAGACATTAACTCCATTACCTCGGAAGGAACCTTGAATAAAATTAAACTTGTCATTAACAAGGTTTAAGCTATTTCTTAAAAAGTGGTAAATTAAGCGCGCCACCTCTAATTTACTGAAAATCTCTCTAATTTTTCGTCTACCCATTTCCAATACTTTCTCTTCAATGCCTCATATACTCTTTTTCCCAGAGGCTATTGATAATGGTTTGGAGCTTTATTGCTGTATGGTTTGCACTAAATCTAGTTGCTGCATCTTTTCGAAAACGCTCAAATTCCAATTTAGTAGGATGTCGCATCTCGGTTACAACTGCTTCTGCTAATGCTTTGCTATTTGCTGATGGTATTATTTTGGCAGGTGTCTCTCTGAGTACTTCTCTCAAACCTATACAGTCCGTACCGATGATTGGTACACCAGCTACCATGGCCTCCGCAGCAACCAAACCATAGGCTTCCCATAGCGAAGGCATTGCAATAACATCAACCCCCCGCATGGCTTTTGCAGGATTCTCTTGGAATGGCAAGAAGCAAAAAAAGGATTCGAGATGTTTTTCTCTGATTAGCGCCTGTTCCTCCCTTACGAACCCTCCCTGCCCAAATGCCAAAACTAAAGGTTTCGATATCAATGAGTTATCTCTGGAGAGGATTTCAATCGCCTCTACAAGAAATCTGAATCCTTTTTGAGACATGAACCGTCCGAAAAAGCCAATCAGAAAAGTATCCTTAGGAAGCGCTAATTCCTTATGCCAATTTATTCTATCTTCTATACAAAACCTTTCTATATCAATACCGTTTGGGACGATGACCAGACGGTTTGACTTTTCACGAAGCCCTGGAAAAAATGATAAAAGATTTTCCTGAGCATCATGGCTTACGGAATGGAGGCGGTCTGGCATATGCAAACATATGCCCAGTATCAATTTCTTCAGCCTCCCTTTGACATTCAAAAATTGTTTTTCATTTAGTACGTCGTGAGAAGTGAAAATATGCGGTTTCCTGCTCAATAGAGCGGGAAACGACGAGAGTATCATGGCTGTAAAGCCATGTGAATGCACTATATCTGCCTTGTGAATGTTACGCCAGATTTCTTTTAAAAGTTCTTGTATACTTTTTTGTGGGTCAATAGTAATCCATTTGGCATCTACACCATGTAAGTCCTTTTTAAGGGTTGCCAATTCTGTGGACAACGGTAAGATAAATATAAACTGGTATTTCTGCCTGTCAAACCTCCCATACACATATCGCATAAATGTACGAATACCACCTACTGGATGACGAGCAGTAACGAGGATACGCAGCTTATGCAAATGCTCTTGCATTATCAATTTCTCCACATTTCAAATGATTTGTCTTTATTCTCTTTAAGACCATCACAAGGCCTGGTATAAAATACCATTCATAGCCAGACAGGCCATAGCTGACCAGGCTGAAAAGAAGGTTGGTAAAGAAAAATATCCATAAGGCCTTCCACGTCGCCTGAACGAACGGACTATTTTCGGAGTCGTCAGTGGACCTATTTCTATTTGCTTCGATTATATCTTTATATATTGCAAAAATATAAGTAGAAAAAATAATAAGGCCTATAATTCCAAGCTCTTGAAAAACCTCAACATATAGATTGTGTGCGGGTTGCGCACGACCTTTGAAATGGGCGTTGGTCTCTACTGACGTACCCAAACCATGACCGAATATTGGCCTATTGAGCCCAGCCTTAAATGATTCAATAACACCAGTATATCTCCCTTCGGCAGTAGCAGCGTTTTTCGTGTTCGAATCAATAATGGAAAGATACCGGTCTTTTTGATCAGGAGTCAAATTCTGATAAACGATTATTGAGCTAACAATGGCAATTATGATAATCAAAAATTTTTTTTTCGATTTCATAGTAAAAAATACAGCTATAGCTAATAACGCAACGAAACCACTCCTGGATTCAGTCAAAATCAAAGTCCACAAGAATAACGGAACGGCAATAATTGAAATTAAAAACACTTTTTTATTTATTGCCGAATAACAAAAGAAAAAAGGCAGAACAGTTACGATTATAAATGCCAATCCATTCGGATTTACAACATCGTGAGGTGCCCCTGATAATCTCTTCAACAATTCCCAATTGGCCATGCCTGCAGCAGAACCCCAGTAGCCCTCGGTTATGTGAAGATAAAGTGGTTCAATTATACGAAAAGATTGGCTGCTCAGAAAGACCGCCATAAGAATTTTCAACTGTTTTTCCGTGCGCACAAACGCTACTGTAAAAAAGAAAAAAACTACTGCTTTGATGAAATTCTGAATACCATAACGCAAAACACTTCCAGGCCACTCAACTAAAGGAATAGTTGCTACAGAATAGCAAATTAATAATTTCAGGGATTTCTCAATTGCAGAGGATATCGTATTTTCACTATCTTCCTCCCTCTTAAAAATGGTTAGGAGAAAAAGAATAGCAACTATAAGCAGATCGAACCTTATTAAAGCTAACGCAGGTAAACGTGCTGTGAGATGATCTAACCAGCTAATAATGAAAAGCATATATAGCCAGAAACCTATATCTTTCATTTTTGGGCAAAAATGAGCATGTTAAAAAAGTGATTGAGGAATGCGAGATATTCGGAAAGTGGAATAACAAGCCAAACGGGTTACTATTTGGCGAAAACAAAAAGACAGCTTAATTTCAGTGCAGTGGGGAACTACGCTAACATACTGAATTTTCATATGTAGTCGTGGGTATATGGATTTAAAAAGCTTGAACTTTACAAATTGAAAAGCGATATTTGCCGGATCTTTCTGGCTTTATTTTTGAAACTTTTCTTATAGTTATGTTGATTTCATCTCCAAAAACCTGCTTGAAATACCTTATCACGGCTTGGTCAGTAACTGCCGAGTATCCACGACCAGGTACGATATTTAGTTTAATTTCATCCAAACAACCTTGAATAATCTGCATCTGATCTATGCCACGATATCTTGTCAGACTATTTTCAATGAGAGATATGCCAGCCACCATGGTTCCATCTTTTTTAACAAGAAAATCTGCAGTTCTGCCCACAACTTTTTCCATTAATGGAAGGCCGCGTCCGCACGCACAAGTTCTTTCCGATGGAATTCCTACATCTTCAATCTGGTATCTTATAAATGGCATTGCAAAGTTAATGAGATCTGTAACAATGACACGACCATACTCTCCAGAATTAGCTGGTGTGCCATCGTCTTTAATGAATTCAATAAATAAATGTTCTATGTTCAGGTGCATCCCTTTATGCCTTTCACACTCACTAGCTATAAGGCCGACCTCTTCACAGCCATAACGATCAGTAACCTTTACCCCGAATGTCTGCTCAATAGCAGACCGTTCGTGTGGGATTAACATCATGGATGAAGATATGATAGCATTGGGACGTATAGAAGTGATACCTAATTTTTTTATCTTTCGACAAAGAATGAAGACGGAATGTGCATGGCCGAACAGTAGAGAAGGTTTTATGCTTTGCCACTCACGAGCAAATTCCAATACAGCCTCATCGGTAATATTCATTGTGTCAAGGAATATCTTGGGCTGGACAAGCATGTTAAATATTTTTTGCTTAAAAGTAATTGGCCGCTTAGGGTTACCCCATACGGCCCCGACAGGCTCTCCTGGCTCCCACCCAGCCCAGCGATCATGACGCCTAGTGTAGGCATGGCGTATTTCACTGCACTCCTCGGTCAAAAATATATCCAATGCCTTGCCTGTGGAACCACCTGTTTTGAAGTGAAGCAATTTTCCTTTTTGAAAACCTTTGGAGATCAGATTATTATTTCTGACCTCCTCTTTTGTCAGTATTGGGAGTTTTGTGATGTCATCGGGACCCTGAAGACTTTTTTCTGTTAGCCCTGCTTCAAGAAATTTATTCCGATAAAAATCGTTATTTTCCCACAAAAACCTCCATAATCTTTCTAATCGCTGCCACTGAATCTCTTCTAAACGCATACGAGAATAGTACTGTGTTTTTTCAAGTTTTCTCCAATAGTGTAGTCTAGGACTACGAGACTTGAACAGTATTAGCGGCTCGAATAAATTTTTACGTAAAAATGGTGTAATAATCATAACCAGAAAATTTGTTCAAAAGTTTTTGATACTTTTTTACAGAAATTATTAATGAATAAAAATAGAACTCCTTTGTAAGGACCTAAATAAAAAGGCTTTAGCTTAAGAGCTTTGAGGTAATAATAAAGAGCTTTTTTGTTATCTCTATATCGCCAATAATAACCTCTGCTACAATAAGTGTAGTAGAAAGCGGATGTTATTAGGCTATCAGATATTTCATAACCATTGTGCTCAAAAAGCTTTTTGTATATCTCGTCAGAACAAGATTGGCGGATATCAATATTTTTAGACATTTGTCCTGCATGGCCGACTCTATAAATGAGGAATGGCTCATCGATGTAATCAAATTCATAATGAATTGATATTCTCAACCATAAGTCCCAGTCAATTCCCATTTTAAGTGCCTCGTCAAACAGTCCAACCTTTTCAAAACATTCTCGCCGTACCACTGCCGATGAAAATGGTACAAAATTATCGAAGAGGAGCCATTCAGTCACTTTCCCTGATCGCGGCTGCAAGTATTTGTTTTGAAGCTTAAAATCTAAAGGGTTTCCATTCCCGTCAATATATCTCGCCCTACTGTATACGACACCAATATTTGGATTAGTGAATAGCCTGACTTGCTTTTCCAGCTTGTCTGGCTCCCACATGTCATCCGCATCAAGGAATGCAATGAAGTCGCCTTTTGCTTTCCTGATACCTGTATTCTTCGCATTGGCCTGACCTGCATTTTCTTGTTTTATATATTTTATCCTCGGATGAGGCAAAAACTCCGAGATTACATCGTGGGAGTCGTCTGTAGAGCCATCGTTGACTATTATGATTTCAAACTTCTCGTAAGTTTGACCGAGCGCGGAAAAAATAGCATCAGCCACATAGTTTGCATAATTGTAGCAAGTTATTACAATCGATATCATGAATTATATAATCTTCAGACAAAGATACTAAATTTTAGCAAAAACTGCTGCTTACCAAAAACTAGCTCACATCCGAGGGTTGGCACGCTTAATAGTTGAGGTCAAAATTGGGAGAAAATTTTGAAGCTTTATAACATCAGCAAGAAATAGTAAAACAATATAACTTGCAAAGATGGCAGCTTTGATAGTAAAGCTAATCAATATACTCTCAGAAGTAGCAACCGTCGAAACGTAGTATGATAGAGAAATCAAAGCGATTATTTTAGCCATTTTGCAAAACTCGTACCTGATCGGATACATCCTTTGAGATATAAAATAGTCAAGGATGGTTATCACAGCATAAGAAATATTTATTGCAATTATAGCGCCCCATATTCCATAAGTTCTTATCAAGATCCAATTTAAGGCTACATTTACGATACAAGATACGCCATTTATGTATGCTATAAATTTCGTTCTCTTTTCGATCATTATTCCAATCTGAAAATGATACTTCATACCGAATATAATCAGGGATAACACTATGAAAGGGATATACTTCGAAGCCTCAAAATATTGAGATGTTGTCATTATGTGAATAATCTCAGGTGAAAATATCGAAAGAGCCAATCCTACAGTGCTTATGATCAATAGATAAGAAAGGCTAATATCAGCATAAATTGATTTAGCATTGTCCCTCTTCATTAACTCAAACCTTCTCGGTAGGTAAGTCTGAAGAAATGGGGAAGTGATAAGAACGTGGATAGAGGAACCAACCTTCTGTGCAAGGCTAAATATCCCGGTTTCGAATGGTGAGAAGAAATAATTTATAAAATACTTATCTGACTCGTTTACTATCACCCTGAAAACATTAGAAAAAATTAGAGGGAATGAGTATTTTATCATCTCTTTTGCAACGGTGAATGAGAAGCCTAGTCCAACTTTCCTCAACAAATCAACGCTAAGAGGGATTGAAAACATTGATGCGCCTATCAGCGAAGAGTAAAAAATACCAATAACTCCTGTTTTAACCACCGCTATAAAGTAAATATTGAGTGAAATTATTACAAACATCCTAATAAGTGATATAGTCACATATTTAGTTGAGGCCGCCACTATTCTCATATAATCAAAACAGATATTAACGAGGATCCCAAAAAGTAGAGCAGCAAAAGCTATTAGGAAGAGCGTTGTAAATTGGTCTGACCCTAAGACAAATTTTGAAATAATACCAGCGCAAAAGTAGAATACAGGAAAGAATACGATGCCTATCAAGACCCCAATAATGTATACGGTTGAGATTACCTTTTTCTTTTCTTCCTCTGTGTCAAAATCGAAATAGAATCGGCTCATGGCGTTGTTAATGCCCAGACCCACCACCATCCCTATAATCCCCATAGTCGCATTAACTAGAGCCATTATGCCGTAATCATTGGGAGTAAGATAGCGTGTGTAAACGGGCAACAAAAAGAAGCTGACTGCTTGGCCAACCACTGTGCCAATGCCATAAATACTGGTATGTTTGACAAGAAATTTAAGTTCACGAAGATCCACGCAACTAGCCCTCGGTTTCTACAATTAACCCTATTTCTATCAACTCTCTCTTATATTTTTTTATAAAAAATTGGGGGAGTCTTTCTTCAAAGCCACCAAAAAAGGCCGTAGTCAGCGGGCCCGCAAATTTTCTATCTGCCTTACACCTGTCGTATTGATTCTTGTTTCTGTACCCTATAATCTCTGCTGGGTTGCCAGCCACTATTGCTAAAGGCGGGACACTCTTTGTAACAGTTGATCCCATACCCACAATAGCTCCTTCGCCAATCTCTACCCCCGGCATAATATTTGTTGCAAAGCCAATCCAAACGAAGTTCCTTATGATGATAGGTTTTAGAGTTATCATTTTGTCATATGGAAGATATTCGGGTCTAAGATAATTATGAGAAAACGACACAAGGACACTCCTTGAGCCAATCCCAACATAGTCACCTATATGTATTCCGCCCATAGAATGAAGAATACAGTCACGCTGGATAAGGCAATGCCGACCAATGCTGAGCCTTGATGGCCATGAAATAGCAACGTTCTCCTCTATTTTGGTATTTTCACCGCAAAATCGGATCTGCTCTTTTGACTTTCTGCGCATTTCATGGCCATCATATAAAGACGAAGCATATTTTAGCACCCGGTAGAATCGTGATGGCCACTTTACCAACCGCTTAATATCCATTACCTGACCTCCTACAAATTACGAGAAGACGCCAGGAGACTTTGATCCTACCCCGATTTTTGCAGCCCCAGTTAAGCCGCTTTTTGTAGTTGAAACCATTGTTCCTCATATTCTGCAGGCGAATGCCAGCCATTGGCAGAATGCCTTTTGCGACGATTGTAATAGACCTCTATGTATTTAAAAATGCCAATGTTTGCCTGAACAAAATCCTTGAAAATCTCGTGATTGAGATATTGACCTTTCAATATGTGAGAAAACGATTCTGCAACTGCATTGTCCCAGCAATTGCCCTTGCAGCTCATGCTTTGGACACAGCCCTTTTCCTGCAACACCTTACTAAAGGCCTTGCTTGGATACCGCACTCCTGGATCACTATGAATCATAAGCCCAGGGCCTGGATTCATGCTCATTATAGCCTTATTTAAGGCCCTTAATGTAGAAATCGTCTACAAAGAGTTCAGGTCCCAACCAACTACCATTCGAGAATAAATACACAATAATACCATCTAGAGCCAACCGTCAAATAGGTTATATCGCCAACCCATACCTTGTCTGGTTCTGGAACGAAACGGCTTCCCTTTTTCTGGGCTATTTTTAGAGGTAGCCTACTTATTTTCTATGCGCCTTATCACCCTGCAAGGGTTTCCGCCGCTCAGTGAGCCATTGGGAACGGCCTCAGTGACCACTGATCCGGCCGCAATCGTGGAGTTATCCCCTATTGAGACCCCTGGAAGTATGATACAGGCCATTGCCACCCACACATTGTCGCCTATTTTTATGGGCGAGCTTCTAATGGAGGAAGGATCGTTTCTCCTTTCAGGGTAAATGCTGTGAAAATCGGTATCCAAAATTCTGCAATCCGCTATTATACTATTGTCGCCTATTTCTATTCTCTTGCGGCAGCCAAATCTTGTGCTATTGAGAAAAACATTATCGCCCACTATTATTTCAGCATCTGGATGATATGTCCAAAGTGTCACTGCATGTGAAGTTCCATCTATTAGCACATTTTTACCTATGCTAACTTTGCCGGGTCCCTTGATAGACAGCTTAGGTTTGACCTTAAGGCCTGAACCAATGTCCGCCTTCCCCATAAAAACACAGTATTTTACTCTGTAGTACTCACCCCAAAAACGAAGCACTATATACTTAATGGCTTTGATAGGGTGTCTTATCGCCTTTTTTAGTTTGGCCATGTCCAATGACATCCGCATACCTATTCTTCCCTTGGCCAGTTCGTCACTAGATAAGGGAATAGATCTTTGATGAAACCCCTTAGAATCCTTCTTGTGGTATCTTTGTCACCTATCACTTCCCCTGATACTCTTATAAAGGCGCCTTCATTTCGACCATATAGAATCAAGGTTTTCAACCTATGAATGTTGGCCGCAATACCCGACTCTAAGACATCATCTTTATCCGACTGGTACCAGTGATACACAAGAAGCTTGACCGTTTGCTTTTTCACTAACATTTCATTTATAGTTATAGATTGTAAATAGCTCCCCACGGGAACCTCAAGATTTACTCTGCGCTCTTCTATTATGGCCCACCCCTGGCTAGGATAACACGCATTGGGATTATGACCTGTTCTCCCTCCTTTTTGCGTCCCGTAGTATCCAATGTAAAGATTCACCCTTCGACCTTCGCTATTGATATAATCTCTAAATACGTAGCCATCCGTATTTAGTTCTTTCTCAACGGATTTTTCCATTGGAATTTTTCGTCCCATGAATCCATCTATACGGTAAGGAAGATTCAGGAGGCCGTTTTCAATCACCCTAACATTTGATCGCGTAGGCAACCACAGGCATAGAAATAGGGAGGCTACCAGTAGCAAAACGGAAACTAGCTGGGTGCTATATTGTTTCAATGCGATTCAGATACTTTGGCGGCGTGCCTAGGTGCCCCGATTTTCAAGTGGAGGAGTACCATCACGCAAAAGCCTGCAATAAATATTACCACACCTGAGAATTCATGAAGGAAGCCTCTGGCAACCTTGGCTCCATAAAAATACGCTAGTATGCCGGTGATACTTATTCTAATTATATTCATGGACAAGGCCAGAGGCACAGCGAGGCCTAAGAGCAGGACTTTCCATGTAGCGGAACGGCGACCAATGTATGCAAAAAGGGCGCTAAGCATTAAGTATGCATACAGCGAGCGTAACCCGCTACAAGCTTCAGCTACTTCAAGGGATGTGTTGCTAAAGTAAAGCATGTTCCCCTCTCGAAAAACTGGAATTCCAAAAGCACTGATGATATGAGCAGAGATCTTCGTTGCCATGACCTGCAAAGGAAAAGCAACCGTGTTAACTATAGATACTGGCGGGGGAATCATAAAGAATAGGAAACAAATGGGAAACCAAAGCGACTTTATGTAATCATGGCCAAGATTGTAACCCACCAATGCAAGTAACGTGGTCACAATTGTAAGTCTCTGCAACACTTCTACCCCGCCAGCAAAGGCTGTCAGGTACAACAATATACTTACAAAAAGCGCTGGTAGCCAAATAGAGCTGGATTTAACGCTAAGTTGCGCTAGCTCTTCCCGTTTTTCCCAGACAAGATACGCTGAAATCACTGGCACAAAGATTCCGTGAGTATTGTCGCTGTTTTCTATCCAAGCTCCATAAAGGCTTCGTAAAGTGGGCCAATAAGCGGCAAAGTAAGCAAACCCCACAATGGCAATTGATGCTATTTTACTCCTATTAAATTGTCTTTTTACTGACTTCAATTTATGTCGCTTTAAAATTGCCTTCCTCAGTTTAGTTGAGACTGCATTAAGCCGCAAGCTAAAATAGGCCTTCTCATATTCAGTCAGGCTTATGTAGTCCAGCGCTGAATGCAAACAGTACCGGTTAAAGAACAGCTCAATGTAATCAAAAAAGCTCTTGCCACTCTGGTAACAGGTCGTATATCTTTGGCCACCTCAACAACAGACTGGTCGCTACCGGTTATCACGCTAACCGTATGACCTTGAATTCACCTGTTTAGTCCTTCTCCTCGAAATTATGCCAGTCCTCTTAATACTATTGTAGCAGCTCTTCAAACTGTCCACAATTTTGGGGGAAGACCGACTTTCTGATATACTTGTTTGTATCTCATAGAGGTCATGTTAATAGAAATTTGCGTGCTGAGCACATCGGAAGCATTGTCAGTCAAAGATTTTCCCAGAGTTGGGTCTTCAAGGAATCGTATTAATGCGCCTGCAAGGGACTCTGGGTCCTTACATCTCACAAATAAGCAGCTCTTCTCTTCCTGTAAGATATCCGGTATCCCCCCTACCCTTGTTGCCACGATAGGTACCTTTGCTCTGATGGCTTCCAAAATCGTCATGGGCAGGCCCTCAGTGAGAGATGGCAAAACAAATACATCAAAATATGGAAGATAGGCGCTGGCATTAGCCCTATATCCCGGGAGCAACACGTGATTCCTGAGTCCTAACCTGCTGATCTCTTGCTCCAGCTTGGGGCGCTCCCCTCCTTCTCCAATGATAACCAGCCGGACGTCATGGCCTTTGTCTCTGATTATTTTCAATGCCCTTACCAAGTAAATATAGCCTTTTTCTGGCGAGAGGCGGCCGATGGAGCCAAGAGTGAAGGTGTTAGTGCAAAAGTCGAGGATGTGCTGATCGAGATCAGCAGCATCCAAGGCTGAGAAGCTGGGAGCGTGGGAAGGTGAGTCGGAGGTGGTGAGGGGGATGCCGTTGTGGATGACGTGGACTTTGGATGGGTTCAGGTGTTTGAACCGAGAATCAGATTTCATGGCGTTGCTCACAAACACAACAGCATCCATAAAACGAAGCGCCTTGGAGTCGAGCCACTCATAGGCCCTCATCCGCCTGAGCCCATTTCCTGTGCTAGTGTATCCGTGGACAGTGGTTATAATAGGAATTCGTCGAATTTTTCCGGGAATAAAACCAAAGAGAATATTACCCTTGTAACCGTGGGAATGAAGAATATCTATACCTTCGTGCCATGCAAACCGCAGTATGTTTAGCGCTCCAAGGTAATTCGGCCCTGGGGCCATCCTGAATTTTTTGACTCTGTAACCTCTTTTTTTTGCTTCTTTCTCAAGAGGCTTTTCATCAATCCCCTTTTCCCCAATGCTTGCAATGATTGGCTGCAAACCCTGCTTTATTTGCTCTGCTATGAGGTGGAGAAGCATCACTTCTGCGCCATAGAGGCCAGCGGAATCGATGAGATGGAGGATCTTCATTTTGAAAACCCAAAGCGCCGAGGGATGAGGTTGGGAACGTGGGACGGTGGGAAGGTGTGAACCATTCCCAGGATGTCTCTATTTCTCTTCTGCTGATTCACAAGTGTCCTAAAAGGGATGAAGTTGGGAAGGTGTGAGTCATTTTTCTTTCGGGAAGCAGAATTTGTCAGCATTCATTTCCATTGAGTTGAGCATACCCAAAATTTTATCGTATTCACCGTCCAAGCGGTTAAAATTTCCTTCATCTATGTACCCACATGCCAAACAGAAGTCCAACCATGTTTGAGTCTCTGAGGCTTCTTGCATCGCGTCCGAGATCTTGTTCGCGAATACAGCACGATACCTCCTCTTTCGCCAGGCTTCAGCAAGGTTTGAGCATATGGATCTCGAGGATCTTCTTATCTGGTCGGTTAAGGAATATCTTTCCTCAGATGGGAAATCTTTTGAAATCCGAAAAATCTCCATGGCTGCTGAAAAAGCCGCTTTATATACATCCAGATCCCGGGCTCTTTTTATTCTCTGTCGCATAAACGTGTATTTTCCGCTATGATATTTATCAACTCAACTTCCCACCTTCCCATCCTCATAGATTCCCGACTTCACTGTGTCATCCTTTCCTAGGTGTCCAGGTGATCATTTTTTGGCGGAGGATAAACTTTATGAAGGCATGGGCAGATGCAGCGTTTAGCAGAGTAAAGTAATTAGCCAGATAGAGGACCCGGGACTTGAGACCATGTTTTTCGAGGATTGGAGCTGCGAGCGCAGCCAGGCAGCTGGACAGCTTGGCCGCTAGGCGGCTGGGCGGCGAACTGCCAATTTTGAGTTTTGGTCAGAAATAGCCTTAGCTTCGTTCATACGCAACAAAATCAATCTCTTTCATTCTCATAAAGTCCTTATCGGCGCTTATAAGGGGGATACCCAAATAGTAGGCCGTAGCCGCAATAATACAATCGGGGAGCTTTAAACCGTACCTTCTCCTAAACTTTACTGATGCCTCCTTAATCTGACTATTGGGATCCATGACCACGCAATTATCGAGGAAATCCATTATCACTTTCTCCTCGTCTGCGGTTATGTTCGGGTAACCCAATAATTCCAATTCGGTTATGAATGAAACATAGACGACTTGCCCGTCCAGTATCTCGGCAATTCGAGCGTCGCCCCCGAATAGATATAGCGCGATATTGGTATCAATGAGCATGCTCATCAGTATCCCACTCTTTCCTAAGCTCCTTCTGGTAGGCTAAGGCATCGTCTTTTATTCTCAGTTTCCCAAGATACAACCGGGCATCGAGTGCCTTTACCCTTTTTAAACCATACTGAATCTTATCCCTTGCCTTGAGAATATCCTCATCCTTTCGAATAACTATGTTCCCCATATTACTACACCCCCTGAGACATCCTGGCTGGTAAATCTGTTTAGTTCATGTTAGCTCATTATCTAGGCGGTGTCCAATGGATTAGGTTTGTTTGGTCTATCTGGTCTGTTTAATCGCTGGGTGCGAGAAAAGGTTAAGGCGCGAAAGGGGAAAAAAGAGATCTGGTGCGTACATTGGTGATAGGGCGTTGTCCACCAAGAACTTCATACGGCCTTTAACAACGGCAGTTCACGCTCCCTTACAGCTTCAGCATCATATTTTAATGCCTCCCGTATATCTTCAGGTTCCAAGTCAGGATAGGCCTTAAGAATCTCCTCGTTGCTTATTCCGTCTGAGACCATCCCTACCACTGTGGCAACGGGAATTCTTAGCCCTCGAATACAAGGTACACCGTCCATCTGTTCGGGATTAACTGTAATCCTCGAAAATTTCATGTCTTTCCTCCCAAGCAGGGGTCTGTAGGCCCCTTTGAATATCCTTAAGGTTGAATTTTTTTCAATTATTGTCCCACATTTTCTACCCTCATTCCACAAACCCAATAAACTCAATGACCCCGATACTGCGTCATCCCTTCCTCGGTGTCCAAGTGATCATTTTTTGGCGGAGGAGGAATTTGATGGAGGCATGGGCTGATGCAGCGTTTAGCAAAGTAAAGTAATTTGTCAAATAGAGAACCCTAGATTTGAAACCGTATTTTTCGAGGACTGGTGCAGCGAGTGCAGCCAAGTAAAATATATTTTGTATGACAAACAAAGCCTTGTATCCCCAAGAGGCATGCCAGAGCATCATGTTTGATATATATGCAGCTATCAAAAAGACAAAAGCAAGATAGCGGAGAACCTTGTGAGACCAGAGTTGGTAAGCGTAAAGGCTAGGAGGCTGGGAAGCTAGGAAGCTGGGAGGCTGGGAGGCGGCGGAATTGGGAACGTGAGAGCGTGTGAAGGGATGAACGTGGGAATGCTGGGAGCGCCTGGCGATGAGGAGGTGGCGCATGTCCCATAGGGCCCAGAGGGCTCGGAGAGAGACGCGGACGCGCATTCTGTATTCATCCCTGGGCGCTTTGAGTGCCGGTTCCTTGAGGATCGCAGCAGGTTCGTAGACAACCCTGTAGCCCTGATCAACAACCATCAAAGGTAACACGAAATCAGGCAGTTGGTCCGGGTTCATGGGCCTGTAAAGCTCTTTTCTCACCGCGTCAATTCCCCCGTCAACTCCCACTATAGAGCCTACCCTTGTCTCGGCTTCTCGCAAAAAATTCTCGTATTTCATATACGCGGAGCAGCCATCACCAATGGGAGAACCATCAGGGTTTACATATATCATCTTGCCCGTGACATAGCCCACAGTGGAATCAGCAAAGTTACTAACCAAATGATGGAGAGCGTCCTTTGCATAAATTGAGTTGGCATCGGAAAAGACCAGGATTTCGCCCTTTGCCTTGGGAACTGCCATGTTAAGTGCTGAAGTTTTCCCAGCCCGCGGCTCTTGACGCAACAACCGTACCTTACTGGAATCAAACTGCTTGACGATGTCGTCGGTCCCATCTGTTGACCCATCTGAAATTACAATAATCTCGATTTTATCTACAGGATAGTCAAGATGCAGCTTGTTTCTGATAGTAGCTTCTATATTATCTTCTTCATTGTATGCTGCAATTAGAATGCTTACTGATGGACAAATAGCTGACTTTCTAACACATCTATTAAGAAATCTTGAAAGTATAAACACTGTCAGAGGATAGCCTGCATAGATATAAAAAATGAATAAGATCGAAGTCCAGAAAATGATTACTGCCATAGAATATTATTAACTTCTATAAATATACGTCAAAAAAACAGGATAAAAGGCCTTTATGAATTTTTCACAAACCTTTTGGGCCTGATCAAGGGATGTATTTTTTAGGTTTACAGTCACTCTCACAAAAGCGTTACCATGGGCGTGACTGGAAAAATTATTCAAAAATGCATGAAACTTCTGCGAAAACGTGTCTGAACTAGAACAATCGTAAGATTGGATCCAATAAATGACAAGCTCTCTCCGGCCTCCCTTACTCACTATCATGCTGGAATATTTGACAGCGGAAGAGTTTGAGTGGTCAACTTCAATTTTTCCTTTCTCGTTTCCTAGAACTGTCCAACCCTGGCCAGGAAAACAAACCATGGGATCATGAGCAGCACCTATTTTCTTGTTTGAAAAATAATATCCAATATATAGGGAAACATTGTCTTTTCCGTCAGTGTATGTAACATTGATATGGTCGTCAAGTTTCAAGGTCTTTATTATCCTCTTATCAAGAGGATCAAAACTTACTACGCTCCAACCCGGAATTTTGGCAAGGACCTGCTTGAATTTTTTATTTTTGTATAATATCTTACATTCTGGTTTTATTCCATTAACAACCACACCCCTAAGTAAAAAACAAACCGTCAAAATTATCAATTTGTAATTTGATGTTTCTCTAAATTAATAAGCATTGTCGAATTAAAATTAATATTAAAATAGCCGATCCGAAAACAACTAAACCCGTTATCATATGAAAACAGTCTATAGTTAAGTCTAATCCCCAATAGTAGATAGCAATTAAAATGAGCAATATTCTGAGAATATTTACTATAATTGCAGTGGGCAATCCTGATAGAAATAATACGTACCTAAGAATATTTGAGTGTAACGTTAAATAGCCTAAAACAGCACTTATCGTCAAAAGAGAAACTATGGATCTCATACCACTGCATGCTCTTACAACCTGCAATGTCTTGTCAGGAAGATGAATAATATTGCCTTCACTATAAACAGGAACCCCAAGCACTGAGGCCAACCATACAGATGTTTTTGAAACAAAAAGCTGAAGGGGAAGTGTTAAATAAGAATAAATTTGCGATGGAATCGGCACCATAAAGAGGAGTAATGAAAAAGGAAATATCAATTCTTTTATTACTTGAAACCCAAATAAATACAATATGACGCCGACCAAAATTAGTATTAAGCTAAATGATCTGACAGTCACTATCTCGGCAACATGGGCAAAAAGATAGAGACATAATGACAAAATTGTTAAAACTAGCCCCCAATTAGATCCTCTTACCGGTGTGTTTCTTAACTCTTCCCTTTTGAGAAAAACCAAAAATAAACAGAGCGGAATAATCAAAAAACCGTGCGAATATGCTTCGTAGTTACTCCATGCGCGAATCAGCGAGTGCCAGGCAGGATAGGTTGCATATATGAAGGATACAATCACGCACATGATCCAAAAGAAGGTTGGCAAGATTGGGCCTTTCTTAGTCGTTTTAAATGTCACAAATCCTGCCTGATTAACAGCCCTGTTTAAACAGAGTACGAATTTCTCTGGTTGTATTCTTCCAAGTTGGATTTACTATTTTTAGTAAGTATGTCAGAGCTGAACCGCAAAGGCGCGAAGAACGCTAAGGGTTTCGATTCTTTCCTGTCGGGGTGTACCGACAGGAAATCAACAGCTTGCTTGGCGTTAGGTTCTTCCTTCGCGTACATTGCGGCTTGAATCCGATGAAAGCGGATGGGCGGTTTAAAAAAACAAAAGCTGAACCGCAAAGGCGCGAAGAACGCGAAGTTTATTTTTCTATTCCCTGTCGGGGTTAACCGACAGGGAACTACCGTACAACGACCGTCTTGGTGCTTCAAGAAGTGATGGCTCCCCTTTACACGTATCACTTCAAAGCCTAATTTTCCCAGTGCCAGAATAAGCCGAGGCCCCGTTACGGCCGGAAACGTTGTCATCCGTTCACTGCTACTTTTTGTACGCCGATAAACTCAGTGGATATTGGCTCTTCTACCTCAAGACAAAGTTCAATTGCCTCTTTAATCCTCTCTAGCAAAGTATCTAAAGATTTCGCCTAAGTATGACAGCCGCGAAGCACTGGCACGCAAGCGACATAATACCCGTCTTCATCTTTTTCTATTATGACACTGAATTCCTTCATTTGTTATCCTGCGAAATGTCTTATGTTCAATCCGAACAACATGTCTGGTGGGTGCGTACAGCCAGCTCTGCTTGGAGTAATTTTAGCATAGTATTAGGATAGCTTAAAGCGAGAAGCTGGAAGCTGAAAGCTCAAAGTTTAAAAAACAAGAGCTGAACCGCAAAGGCGCTAAGAACGCTAAGATTTTTAATTCTTCCCTGTCGGGGTGTACCGACAGGAAATCAACAGCTTGCTTGGCGTTAGGTTCTTCCTTCGCGTACATTGCGGCTTGAATCCGATGAAAGCGGACGGGCGGTTTAAAAAAACAAAAGCTGAGGCTCTAAGGGCGCTAAGGGTTTCAGGCTTTTTCCCATCGGGGCGGCCGATGGGAATTAACCATAGGTTCCGTTTAAAACAGGTATTTTGATCGTTTCTTCTTTATATTTCCTGGCTTTGATTTTTTGAAAAATATTTTGACTTACCTCTGGGGACAGCACTCTTTCACCGCATCCAGGGCACATTTCAAATGTTACTTCTCTAACCATATAAAGCTTCCCATTTATTCTCAGATCAATTTCACCCTTTTTTTTAATCAGGACCTCCCCGCAAGCCGGGCATTTCATTTTTTCTTCCTCCTGACCGTGTAATTGTGATCCCATGCTTTCGAATTAAGAGTTGGATCATAACTTGTAATTACCCATACAGGTTTCAAGGAACAAAGCACATGTAAAAATCTGGCTTTATCCGTAATACCGCAAATAAGACAACTAGGCCCATACTTATCCTGGGCATAATATTCGATAATTTCACCATTCAGAATTGCCTCTTTGATTTCATTAGGAGATATATTTCGTTCTATACACCTTTCAAGAGCATGGAGCGTGAAACGATATTCACCTTGCACAATAGCTTCTTGTATTAAGTTTATTTTAACGTCCATAACAAACTAAAAGTACAGTGGACGGTGAAAAACAAAAAGCTGAACCGCAAAGGCGCGAAGAACGCTAAGAGACAATTCTTTTATCCATCGGGGCGACCGATGGATAAAAATACCTTATATCTTGACAACAATGACGCCCTTCTTAAAATGTACATATAAAGTGTACGTTTTGCGGAGCGCAACATGCCTGAAATTAATGTTACCGAACTGAGAAAGCGCCTGCCATATTATCTGAAACAGGTGGAACTGGGAACGGAACTCCGAGTTACAAGCCGTGGGAGAGTCATAGCCAGGATCATACCTGAAAAAGATGAAGTGGAAGCGGCGCGCAACAGGCTTATGAAACTACGTGGTACCGTGATCAAGGGCGACATAATCGAGCCGGTTAAAAATACCGATTGGACAGCAGATGCTGACAATTTGTGATACTCATGTTCTCATTTTCTGGCAGGATGCCCCTGAACGGCTTAGTCCCAAGGCAGCCGATGCACTTGAGACAGCCATAGACCAGAAACAACTTGCATGTGCTGATATTTCTTTGTGGGAAATAGCAATGCTGTCTGCAGGTGGCCGCATAAGAAACGATATTTCCATTCCCGTTTATCTAAATGACCTTATCAAGGTCTTGTATTTGAAGATCCTGCCTATAACCCCAGAGATAGCTGCTCTTTCTCAGGCAGATTTTTTCACTCATAAAGACCCTGCTGACAGGATAATAGCTGCGACAGCTATTCACCATCGTGCTCCTCTTATTACAGCAGACAAAAGATTGCATGAGGTTGAAAGGCTCGTAACAATTTGGTGACAGGCCATTATTAAAAGCTGAACCGCAAAGGCGCGAAGAACGCGAAGATTTTTTGATTCTTCCCTGTCGGGGTATACCGACGGGGAAGAAACCATGCGGCACGGTTTATTCATCTAACCTGTTGACCATGCGTCTTATACCATCCTTCATCAATACGACATTCCAGTTTAAAAGAAAGCCGAGATTCAGATTGGTCAATCTGAGATAAGTCAGGAGTTGTGCTTCATGAATCGGCAGGATTTTGTCAACGGTTTTATTTTCCACAATAATCATGTCAACAACAACCATATCGGCACGAAAGCCCATATCAAGCTCCATGCCCTCATAATGCACGGGCATGGCACACTCACATCTTACTGAAAGGCCGGATTTTTCAAGTTCATAGGCCAAGCACCTCTGATATACAGATTCAAGCAACCCAGGACCAAGCGCCTTATGAACCTTGATAGCTGAATGTATTATTTCTCGTCCAATGTCTTCAATCTGATGCATTATTAAAGTTGAACCGCTACGGGCGCTAAGGATTTCGGGCTTATTTCCCATCGGGGTAACCGATGGGAAATTAACACTTGCCTGGCGTTGGTTCTTACTTGGCGTTCCTGGCGTCTTGAATCCGCCGAAAGCGGATGGGCGGTTTAAAAAAACAAAAACTGAACCGCAAAGGCGCGAAGAACGCGAAGATTTTTAATTCTTCCCTGTCGGGGTATACCGACAGGGAAGAACAGCTTGCTTGGCGGCTTGAGTGAAGCGGGAGGTGAAATTGGGCTGTTGATGCTGACCTTTAAAAATCATATCTCAGGGCAGTTCAAATTTTTTCCCGCGTGGACCTTTGCGCCATTTAACATTTACTCCAACAGAATTGACAGATTTAAGGAATTCAAGGTAATCAGTGGTTTTCATTGAGGTATTCTTTATCCTCAAGGCCTGGATATCTTTCTCACTTAATTTTACATCCAGCTCCACCTTATCATTCAATATTTTTGTCAAGGATCTCATTGTAGCGCTCCAACAAACCGTACTGTTCGAAATATTGTTTTACCCTGTTCCGGTCAGTATCGGGTAAATTTATCAGAAACTGTATATCAGCCATCTCCTGAAATGTTCTTGAAGGATCGCTTTTCATAGCAAATACCTTTAATGCGATAAGGTGTTCCGCCGAAGGAACCGGTATGCTCCATTGGTCAATTTTCAGACTTGGTCCCATTTCTGAAAACAGGCTTTTGGCTGTCTCTCCGTCAACATAAATAAAATCTACTCGCCCCATTGAAGAAATGCTATGGACATGATTAGAATATCCCTCGGATTTATAAATGGTTTCATATCCTAAATCCTCAAGAAATCTAACCACTTTCTCCCTGCATGCCGAGTCCAGCAAAAAGTCTATATCACCAGTTGCCCTTGAAAGGCCATAGGCGTGAAGAGCAAAAGCTCCGGCTAAAGCAAAACGACAATTCTCTGCCTGGAAAAATGGTATAATTGCACTGACAACTGCCTTAAAATTCATACGTTATTTACTGTTTTTATTTCTTTCTCCAGCTCATAAGACCATCTTGCATGCATGTTCCTCTACCCAGTGTGTATTCCCGTATGATAGGCGTGTTGAAGCGGTCAAGAAGGAAAAAATTGAACCGCAAAGGCGCAAAGGACGCAAAGGGGTTAATTCTTTTACCCATCGGGGTAACCGATGGGTAAATAACACTTGCATGCCTTGGTTTTTCCTTGGCGTACATTGCGGCTTCAGTGAAGCGGGCGGTTTAATACAAAAAATTGACGGCTTTTATTTCTTACGTTATGCTTTTTTTGTAAGAATTTCTGTGTTCGGGAGGATGGAAAATGCGTACATTAATTACGTCTAAATACCAGACAACCATTCCTAAACCCATCAGAGAGGCCATGAACCTTTCTGTTAGGGATACCATCGAGTGGAAAATAGAAAACGGCAAGATCATAGTTATACCCACAAGAAAACATTTTCTTAGATTCAGGAACACTGTGAAAGTTGGTCATGGGAATATCCAAACTGACATCAAATCAGCTAGAAAAATCAGGGCCGAGAAACACCAATGAAAAGACACAAGGTTGTCATAGACACAAACGCTCTCATTTCATTCGTCACAGACAGAGACCTAGACCAGCAAAACAGAATAGCCGAACTCTTCGAGAAGGTGGCAAACCTGGAAATCCTGGTATTATGTCCGCAAAATGTCCTCACCGAATTTGTCTATGTACTAGAAAATGTTTATGGGCTGGGCCTATCAGTGATAAAAGAAATGATAACAGATTTTATTTTGATGCCAGGAGTTGAAGTGGTTCATGAATTAGACTTAGAAATTCTTTTTGCATATTGGCCTGAAAAAATCCCAGATTACGGTGATGCTATCGTAGCCTCAGTCTGTAAGGCAAGAAAGGGTTCCAAGGTTGCCACATTCGATCGCAAATTCAAAAGCGCGTTGAAAAAGCTATCCATCCCGTCATTATATTAAAGAAATTGAACCGCTAAGGCGCAAAGAACGCGAAGTTTATCTTTCTATTCCCTGTCGGGGTGAACCGACAGGGAATCAACAGCTTGCTTGGCGTTGGTTCTTACTTGGCGTTCTTGGCGTCTTAAGAGGAGCGGGCGGTTTAACATTGTTAGATACCTGCACGGTGGACTGCCCGGTTGAGGAAATGCACAAATTCCTGGGCTGCCACGGAATTGCCTTCACTGCTTGGGTGACTGTCGCGGCCTTCTTTGGTTGGATATTCCGCCCAATTGGATTTTCCATTCTTAGTAAGGATATCGTAGTAATCGAAGACCACCACGTTTTTTAAAGGATACCCACTCAGCCACCCAGATTCTACATCTTTCAGCCAGTTGTTGAAATAGCGGGCACGCCTGCCAATGGAAGGGACATCTTTGTATCTGCCAAGCAGTTTTTTAACAAAGGCCTTTAGGGAATTTTGGGTTTCATAAGGGCGAACCAGGGGCGGTGCAGTAACGGCAACAAAGAGGGTGTGTGGATATTTTTCAAAAATGGGCAATAGGCTCTTGTATGCTTCTTGTGCCTTTTTTACAGATTCATCGCTTGGAAAGTTGTTATTTGGATAGCAGGATTTGAACATTATGATTTGGTTTCTTTCACCTTCAGGCAGCAGTTCATCCTGCATTTTGGTCCTGAGAATTCTGTCCATCTGGTTTTGAAATTTTGGAGGCCAGTCGAGGATATCGGTCTTATCACCAATAATTGAATTGTAAGATGCTTCATGGACTACGTAGTTGTTTTTTTCTAAAAGGCTTCGCAAACCTCCCCCGTTTGGATGGGTTTCATAAATACAATTGTCTCCCGCAGAAGGCCCCTTGTCGGCTAGCCAATGGCCGCCGCAAGAGTGATGAATGAACAGTAGATTTAGTGGATTCGATGGGGGAGTATCGGGAAATTTTGATAGATCAAGGCTTTTCACAGGCTTCACCTCATAAATACTTTTTTGAACTGGCTGATTGCTTTGACATCCAACACAGGGCAACAAAATAAAGAAAAATACAAGCCTCAGCCCATACCTCATAATACTCTCCTTTGGGATCATCTATATTTTTCCAGCTCATATGACCAGATGATATTTATACCCTTTTCTTCAGCGTATCTCTGGGTTGCTGGACGGGTGGAATAGGTGACTATAATGGGAAAAACCTGATCCTCCACAAATTTGGAAGTCCTGAGGCGGCTTAACAGCCTTAAGAATTTATCCACATCTTTTTGGGACAGCTTCGCCTTAGCCTCACCTACTACAAACCATTTTTCATCGGCCTTATGACCTGTTCCGAACATGTTGAGTTCAACTTCTTGTCCGTCCAGAATTATGTATTTTCTTACAAAACCATTGTCTGATTCTATGCCGAATTTTTCTTTGAGTAGTGAGGGCATGACTGCTATTGCCCTGTCTTCAAGGCCATAACCGACGCTGTCAGAAAGCCCGCCGACCATCTGTCTGGTTTGGCGCAGCCCCTTTGAAAGTTTAGTGATTTCCAGCTCAGTCTGTTTTTGGGCCTCTGCAAGCTCTTCGACTTTGACAGTCAGGGAATCAAGGCGCTTTTCTGTACCACGCTGAGCCTCGGCTAACTCTTCGACCTTAAGTTCGGTGCGCTTTTGAGCCTCTGCAAGCTCTTCGACTTTGACAGTCAGGGAATCAAGGCGCTTTTCTGTACCACGCTGAGCCTCGACAAGCTCCTTAACAACACTTTTAAGCTCATTAAAATCCTCTTTCCTGACCGATTGACTGAGCTCTTCGTAAATCTGCCTGATGACCTGAGTCATCTTTCTGGCAGGTTCATCACCAAAACTGTCTTTCAAGTCATTATATATGCTGAATGTATCTATCATTGCTTACCGAAATTAACCTTCGCGTCCTCAGCACCCAGGCGTTTCAGCTTTTGCTTTTAAACCGCCCATCCGCTTTCAGCGGATTCAAGACGCAATGGACGCCAAGGAAAAACCTAAAAACCTAACATCAAGAAGCTGTTCCTTCCCTGTCGGTTCACCCCGACAGGGAAGAATCAAAAACCTTCGCGTTCTTTGCGCCTTTGCGGTTCAGCTTTTGTTTTTTTACTTTTTGTTATGCCCTTTGTGGGCTCGGCTTTTCACCCGGCCGTACATGTCTTCAAAGCGGACTATATCATCCTCACCGAGGTAAGGACCGCTTTGCACCTCTATGAGCTCAAGGGGAATCTTACCAGGATTCTCAAGGCTGTGCACCGTACCTAAGGGAATAAAGGTGGATTCGTTTTCAGTCAGGAGCACGGTTTCATCACCCCGCCGTACCTTGGCGGTGCCCTTTACGATTATCCAGTGCTCCGCCCTGTGATGGTGCATCTGCACTGAGAGCCTTGCCCCTGGTTTTACCGTGATGAGCTTTACCTGGAAACGCTCCCCTGATACGAGGCCTTCGTAAGAGCCCCAGGGACGATAGACCTTGGAATGAAAGAGGAACTCTTCCCTTCCCTTTTCCTTTAGGTGCCTAACTATTTTCTTGACCTGCTGGCTTTTGCTCTTATGGGCAACTAGCACTGCATCCTTTGTCTCAACCACCACAAGGTCCTTTACACCCAGGGCTGCAAGCAATCTGCTTTCTGAAAACAGCAGGCAGTCAGAGGAGTCTTCAAAAACCACGTCTCCACGCACAACATTGGAGTTATGTCTTTTGGGAAGAACCTCCCACAACGAGGACCAGGAACCTATATCGTTCCAGCCACTTTCAAGGCTGACAACTGCTGCCTTATCGGTTCCTTCCATTACCGCATAGTCAACTGAATTGGCAGGACATGCCTCAAATGCGTCTTTTTCAAGGCGTAAGAAATCAAGGTCTTTTATCGCGTGTTCATAGGCCTCAAGGCATTTCTCATATATTTTAGGTTCAAACTTTTTAAGTTCTTCAAGATAATCAACAGGGCGAAAGAGAAACATACCAGAGTTCCAAAGATGTTTAGAGGAGGCCACATATTCTTCTGCACGTTTTTTATCTGGTTTTTCAATAAATTTTTCCACCTTGAAGGCCCTGTCTGAAAGCCTTTCTCCCTTTTTTATGTACCCATAGCCAGTTTCTGGAAAGGCCGGCCTTATTCCAAAGGTAACAAGACTGCCTTCCTGGGCCAGGGAGAGGCCTTGAACAACCGCCTTTTGAAATTCCACCTGGTTTTCAAGGAGGTGGTCCGCAGGAAGAACAAGCATTACCGCTTCAGGTTCCTTTTCTTTACAATAAAGGGCGGCCGCAGCCACTGCTGGTGCAGTGTTACGCTTTGCCGGCTCAAGGATTATATCTAGGGGTTTTACGTCTATCTGCTGCAGCTGTTCCGCAATCAAAAAACGATGCTCGTTGTTGCATACAAGCAACGGAGATGAAGTGTCAGAAAGAGCTGAAGCGCGTTTGACTGTCTGCTGTATTAGGGTATCGGGTCCTGTTAAGGCAAGAAGCTGTTTAGGATAGGCATGGCGGGAAAGTGGCCAAAGCCTTGAACCTGAACCTCCAGAAAGTATAACAGGGATGATTTTCATGTTAAACCGCCTGTTTGTCTAAGGCGACAAACTGAGAGCATGTTAGAAACTCAAATTGATCGTCCTGGAAATTTCTCAAAAAATTTTTAAGCCTTTTAAGATTTCCGCCTATACTTGTGTAGTGTCTGAAACGGTGATTCCAGTTAAGGACCTTGACCTTGGGTTGTCCCGGGTCAAATTCCCATGGATGGCAATAAAAGAGGTAAGAGCCTCGCCTTTTGAGAATTCTTTTTACTCCCTTGTTAAATAGCAACGAGGGAATAATGCGGAAATAACCCCCTCCACCCCACGGAATGGTTCGCCCCCCGAACTTGAGGTTACTAATAGGCAGTTCATGAAACCCTTCATGGTCTTGCAAAAGTCCTGGCCTTACCTCTTTCCAACTTCCGTGGAGGGAACCGTACCGGCCATGGACGCTAAAATCATTGTAACTTGAGTCATATACAAATCCAGTATCTTTAAGGATGGAAACAAGGGTTTTGTTTATTGAAAAACTTGGGGCCCGATAGCCTAGGACGGATTTTGAGGTAACGTCCTCCAATATTTTTTTGCTTTCAAGAATGTCTTTTCTCAGGGCTTTATGGTCAATGTCACTGCAAAGCCTGTGTCCGTAGCCGTGGCTTGCAATTTCATGCCCATGACCGCCTATTTTTTTTACAAGATTCGGGAGGCGCTTTGCAATCCAGCCAAGGACAAAGAACGTGGCCTTGATATTGTAAGAGTCAAATATCTCAAGTAGTTTATGGGTGGGTTCCTCAAGCCGCAGCTCGCAATTTTGCCATGTATCAATAGGAAAGCAAGAACGGAGATTTTCCACCTGGAACCAGTCTTCCAGATCCACGGTTACAAGAATTTGCGCCACTATTTAAAACCACTCGCTTCGCTCAATAACCGGAAAACAAAGGGCTATCTTCCAACTCCTGTGTATTTAAAGCCCAGCTTCTTCATGGTTTCAGGATCGTAGACATTTCTAAGATCAATGAACACGGGCTGCCTCATAAGGGTACGTATCCTTTCCATGTCCAGGGCCCGGTACTGGTTCCATTCCGTCATGAGGACCAGGGCATCTGCATCCTTACTTGCCTCATAGGCGTTGCTGACGTACTCTATTTCATCGGGTAGATATTTCCGGGCCTCTTTCATGCCTTGGGGATCGTGGGCACGCACAATTGCACCCTTTTCCATAAGTGCCGGAATTATGGTGACAGATGGCGCCTCTCTCATGTCATCGGTCTCCGGCTTAAAGGTCAGCCCAAGAAACCCCACTGTTTTACCGGCTACAGATCCGCCCAGGGCATCCTTTATCTTTTTCACCATCCTTGCCTTCTGTGCAGCGTTTACTTCAACTGCTGCCTCCACCAGACGTAACCCTTCCCCATACTCCTGAGCAATTCTTAAGAGGGCAAGGGTATCCTTTGGGAAACATGAACCGCCATACCCAGGACCTGGATGGAGAAACTTGGGCCCTATGCGCTTGTCCATTCCTATGGCCTTGGCAAGTGATGTTACGTCTGCACCCACGGCCTCGCAAACATTGGCCATCTCGTTTATGAAGCTGATCTTCATGGCCAAGAAAGCATTTGCGGCATATTTTATGAGCTCTGCCGTCTCAATAGTTGTGCAAACTATGGGTGTTTCTATTAGATAAAGTGGCTTGTAAATTTCCCGAAGCACCTTTTCAGCGCGTTCACTGTCAACCCCGATTACTATCCGGTCAGGACGCATGAAATCGTTAATGGCCGCTCCCTCACGAAGAAATTCCGGGTTTGAGGCCACATCGAAGTCTGCATCTGGGTTTTCTTCCTTAATAATCCTGGCCACCTGCCTTGCAGTGCCGACAGGCACAGTGCTCTTATCAACCACAACGGTGTAACCTGAAAGATGCGGGGCAAGTTCCCGTGCAGCCTGATAGACGTAGGTAAGGTCTGCATATCCATCTCCCCTCCTGCTGCTCGGGGTTCCCACGGCAAGAAAAATTGCGTCTGCACCAGGCACTGATGCCGCAAGATCAACAGTAAACTTAAGGCGGCCTTCCTTGACATTTTTGGCCACAAGTGTATCAAGCCCAGGCTCGTAAATGGGGATCTCACCCCTTTTAAGGCTTTCTATCTTGTCCTCTATCTTGTCAACACATGTGACATGATGGCCAAACTCTGAGAAACAGGTACCTGTTACAAGGCCCACGTAACCGGTGCCAATCATGGTGATGTTCATTTATTGGACCTTCCCTCTGAAATCTTTTCTACCTCTTTCTTAAGTTCCTCAATTTCCTGCTGGAGATTTTCATACTCTTTCATCTTTTTCTTGAAGTATCGGATGGTCACGTTGGCCTTTTCTTCAAGCCCCTTGGGAGTGAGTATGTAGGAGTATGCCTTTTTGTTCTTGGAATTACAAAACTCTTCCGCCTTGATAAAGCCCTTTTCTATAAGGGCCTTTAAGGCATAGTTTATCTTGCCAAGGCTGAGGCCCAGCGAGGTCGCAATGGCCCTTTGAGATATGGCTGGCCTGCTGCTTAAAAGGCGAAGGAGCTGGTAACTAAGACCGTCGTCGAGCATCAAGAACTGATTAAAATTGACAAGCTACCGCTATTTGGGTGAAGATTTCGAGGATTTCCCGATCAATACCCACCTGATATCATGTTCATCGAATGAACACGACTTCATTTTAAACCATGAGTGGTAGGCTTTCAACCTGATTTTTAAGCCACCTGGCCTTTGTACCTTCATCGAATGAAACTGGTTTGTTCTTTAAGAGGGGACATGAACTTGTAAGAACGTGAATTTTGGTTACATTGTCAGGATATTGCAAGAAATTATGACAAAGAAAGAAAAAGAAAAAAGAAACGAAGGAGAAAGGATATCCTTTTCAAGAGAAGTTGGGTTTGTTCTCCTACTTGGCGTGGTGATTTTCGTTACCGCCTCCCTGTTAAGCTACAACCCAACCGATCCAAGCCTCAATCACCTTGGGGCGGAAAAGGCAAGGAACTGGATGGGGCCTGCAGGTGCTGCATTTTCTGACCTTCTAATGTCTGCCTTTGGCCTCGCCTCATGGCTTTTTGTCCCAATCCTGGTGATCGGCCTTGTCTCACTAATTAAGGGCCGCATCTGGAACAGAAGGGCAGTACATCTCATTTCAGGCAGCATCCTCATTCTTTTAAGCTCCTGCATACTCTTGTGGCTCATTGAGCCATCCAAGATGATGGGCGGAATAGTAGGGGCTGCACTTGCCCAGAGCCTCAGGGACTGGTTCGGAACTGGCGGGGCATTTCTCTTTGGCATTCTCCTCTTTCTGGTAGGTCTTGTGGTTGCTACCCCCTTTTCCTTATCCATCCTTCTTGACAAAGTTTCATCCCTTTTCAGGAAAAAGCGCAGGGACGCTCTTCAAGAGGAGGGTAAAAGGCACAAGCCAATACAAAAGGCGGAAAAAGAACCAGACATAGTTGAGCCGGTAATTGTGGAAAAAAAGAAACCAGCTCAAGAAAAGCCTTCTGAAGAGATGGAAGATTTTCAGGTCACACCGGTAAAGGGGGACTTTGTCCGCCCTCCCCTCACCTTCCTGCAGGAGCCACCAGATGAGGAAATAAGGATAGACAAGGAAGAATACATTGAAAACTCCAAGGTGCTTGAGCAGAAGCTAAAGGACTTTGGCGTGTCGGGCCGGGTGGTTGAGATATGTCCAGGCCCCGTAGTCACTATGTATGAGTTTTCCCCTGCCCCAGGTGTAAAGATCAACAAGGTGGCCTCCCTTGCTGACGACCTTGCCCTTGCCCTTAAGACCAGAAGCGTAAGGATAGTTGCCCCAATTCCTGGTAAGGCGGTTATCGGAATTGAGCTTGCCAACCCTAGGAGGCAGACCGTGTATCTCAGACAGATTCTTTCTGCCGACGTATTCCAGAAGGGAAAGGGAGAGCTCCTTCTTGCCCTTGGGCAAGACATAGTAGGGCAGCCTGTTGTGACGGATCTAGCCCGCATGCCGCACCTTCTCATAGCAGGGGCCACAGGAACCGGAAAGAGCGTTGGCCTAAACAGCATGATATGCTCCCTTCTCTACAGGCTAGGCCCGGACAAGCTGCGTCTTTTGATGATTGATCCAAAGCGCATTGAGCTTTCCCTCTACGACGGAATCCCCCACCTCATACACCCGGTGGTGAGCGAACCAAAAGAGGCCACCCGTGCGCTGAGGTGGGCCGTAATGGAAATGGAGCGCAGGTACCAGCTTCTTGAAGAGGCCCATGCCAGAAACGTATCTGGCTACAACAAACAGGCAGAAGAGCCCCTTCCCTACCTGGTTGTAATAATCGATGAGCTTGCAGATCTCATGATGGTCTCCTCAAAAGAAGTTGAAGCATCCATTGCCCGCCTTGCCCAGATGGCAAGGGCAGCCGGCATGCACATAATCATAGCCACTCAGCGCCCATCTGTGGACGTACTCACCGGCCTCATAAAGGCGAACTTTCCGGCCCGCATATCCTTCAAGGTCTCTTCCAAGGTGGATTCCAGAACCATCCTTGACACAATGGGGGCTGAAAGGCTCCTTGGAAATGGGGACATGCTCTTTCTACCCCCTGGGACATCAAATCTGGAGCGCATACACGGGGCCTTTGTTTCAGAAGCGGAGATAATCAAGGTGGTTGAATTCCTTAAGGCCCAGGGTGAGCCTGATTACGACCTTTCTGTTGTTGAACCAGGCCCTGAGGAGGCTTCTGAAGAAGGAGATGGCTCAGGTGATTTCTACGACGAAAAGTATGACGAGGCAGTTGAGATAGTAACATCCACTGGCCAAGCCTCCATCTCTGGCCTGCAAAGAAGACTTAGAGTGGGCTACAACCGGGCGGCAAGGATGATAGAGCAGATGGAGCGCGACGGCATAGTAACCCCCACAGACACCATGGGAAGACGTCAGGTTATTGCAAGGGGCTATGAAGACGTGTGAGCTCCTTGCCCCTGCCGGAAGCTTAGAGAAGCTAAAAGTTGCAATAGCCTACGGAGCAGACGCAGTCTATTTCGGGGCAAAGGACTTCAGCCTCAGGGCCAAGGCAGGAAACCTGGATGAAAACGAACTTTCAGAGGCAGTCACCTATGCAAGAAAACGCGGGGTTAAATCCTACGTTACTGTAAACATATTTGCAAGAAACAGGGACATCGAAAGGCTTCCAGGCTTTCTCTGCCTCCTTTCAGAAATAGGCCCGGACGCACTGATAATAAGTGATCCTGGCGTAATCGCCCTTGCCAAGGAGCATGCACCTGAAATACCAATTCACCTTTCCACCCAGGCAAACACCTTAAACTATGGCGCTGCCCTCTTCTGGCAGAAACAGGGCATAAAGAGAATAAATCTGGCACGAGAGCTCAGCCTTAGCGAGATAGAGACCATACGAAGGCGCGCAGGCCAGGTAGAGCTTGAGGTCTTTGTACACGGCGCCCTTTGCATTGCCTATTCTGGAAGGTGCATGTTGAGCCTCTATCTTACAGGCAGGGAGGCCAACCAGGGCCTTTGCGCCCACCCGTGCAGATATTCCTATGCACTCCAGGAAGAAAAAAGGCCTGGAGAGTTCTTTCCTGTTGAAGAGGATGAGAAGGGACTTTACATCTTCAACTCCAAGGACCTGTGCTTTATAAACAGGCTTAACGAGCTTATTGATGCAGGGGTCGATTCCCTGAAGATAGAGGGCAGGATGAAGGGCAAACTCTATGTGGCAACGGTTGTCCGGGCCTACAGGGCGGCCCTTGATGAGGCCATGGGGAAAAGGCCCCCTGGCTTTTCCAGAAAAAGGCTCATGAAGGAGCTAATGGGCATGACATCCAGGGGTTTTACGGAAAATTTCTTTTCATCCACCCCAGAAAGAAGGGACATGATCTACCAGGGCCACAAGGTACCCCAGCTCTTCATACCCGTAGGAGTTGTCATTAAGGGAGGCAAACATCCAATCATAAAGGCAAGCTACGTTATCAGGCCTGAGGACGAACTTGAATACATGGACGAAGGCCTTGTTGACAGGCCCTTCCGCGTTCTTTCCATAAAGGATGCAAAAAGCGGCGAGGATATCCCCATGACAACTGGCGGCGAAACCGTAAGGCTTGTTACCGACAAAGAGATAGCCTTTAAGGAATATGGACTCATCAGGAAAAGAAAAAAGGAGACATAGGGTAATCCCCGCCTACACATCCCCCAAGGACCTTGGCCTTGAGATCAGGCAGCCGCAGGACGGTTACAGGTTCTCAGTGGACTCACTCCTTCTTGCCGACTTTGTAAAGATAAAAAAAGGATCAAAAGTTATTGAGCTTGGGGCAGGCTGCGGCATAATCTCCCTTATTCTTGCAAAAAGATTTCCTGAAAGCCACTTTAAAGCGGTTGAAATACAGGAGGCTCTCTTTGGACTTATGGAAGAAAATATCAGGATAAACCGCACGTCAAACATTACCCCCCTTCTTCTTGATATGAAGGAGCTTCCAGAGCGCTTCAAGGCAGGAAGTTTTGATCACGTTGTCTCAAATCCACCCTTCAGGAAGCCAGAGACAGGACGGCTATGCCTTGACTCCCAGGAGGCACTTTCAAGACACGAAATACTCATCACCCTCGGCGAACTCTTAAAGATATCCCGCTTTCTTTTAAAACCTGGGGGCAGGTTTTCCATAGTCTTTCCTGCAGAAAGGACTGCAGAGCTCATAACAAACATGAGCCTTGAAAAACTTGAACCCAAAAGGCTACAATTCGTTCACGCGGATGAAAAGCGCCAGGCAAGGCTCATACTTGCAGAAGGGCTAAAAAATGGCGGAGTGGAGGCAAGGATTCTTCCCCCCCTTTTCATAAATCAATAAGTTTGACACCCGCCTTTTCGCCATGTAATTTTAAAGACTTTGTCATAGATTGTAATGTAATCTAGCTGCATATAATTCGTTGCCATGGAAAGTTTCCTGTTTTTTGAAGAACCATAATAAATCATTGATTTTCCACAAGCGTGATGTCCAAGACCACTTTGTATCTTCACATAAGAGCTTAATTCAGACTGTTTTAAAGGGAGGGCCATTAACCCTATGTACCAAAAAAAGATCCGTCTTCTTTTTCTTGCCTCTATCACTGTTGGCTTGCTGCTGACTGGTTGTGCACCTAAAAACCAAAATCATATCTCCTCTCCATCCCTTTCGCCTGTACAAAAAGAGGCCATCAACAAGGTTCGTGATTCTGAAACACGAACCAAGAAGATAAAAAAGGACCTGGAGGAGCTATTTCCCGAGGCAGGCACCTGCCCCATAGACTCCTCCAAGGTTGATCCAGACTCCGACCAGGGGAAGCTGGACATGGCCCTTGAACTCTGCAAGCTCTCCCAGGACCTTTGGGAGGAAGGTGACAAGGAGGGGGCAATAAAGGTCCTTGACGATGCGTTCAGCCTTGTCCTAAGCGTCCAAAACGAGGATGAAGACCCTGACATAGAGCAGCAAAAGGACGACCTTCGCTTTCTCATCTCCAAAAGGATCCTTGAAATACACACCTCACGCCTTAGGGCCACAAAGGGGCTCAATGATCCCATACCCTTGACAATAAACGAGTACGTGAAAAAGGAACTCGCGCTCTTTCAGGGAAAGAACAGGGCCTTTTTCCTGGCTGCATACAGACGCTCTGGCAAGTATCGTCCAATGATACTCAGGCAGCTTAAGAAGGCAGGACTTCCCGAAGAACTCTCCTGGCTTCCTCTCATAGAAAGCGGATTCAAGGTCAGGGCCCTTTCCCGGGCAAGGGCCCTTGGTCTCTGGCAGTTTATCCCCTCAACAGGCTACAAGTTTGGCCTTAAGAGAAACGTATGGATAGACGAAAGGCTTGACCCGGAAAAGTCGACAAAGGCTGCCATTGCATATCTTACGGAACTGCACGAAATATTCGGAGACTGGTCCACGGTGCTTGCCGCCTACAACTGCGGAGAAAGAACAGTCCTAAAGGCTATTGATAAACAAAGAATCAACTACCTGGACAACTTCTGGGACCTTTACAGGATGCTCCCTAGAGAAACCGCACGCTACGTTCCAAAGTTCATTGCCACACTCCTTATTATAAAAAATCCTGGCAAATATGGCTTTGACCTTGGAGACCCTGACCCGCCGATCCCATTTGAAACTTTAACTGTAAAAAAACAGATGAAGCTCACGGACATCGCCTCTGCAATCGGTGTCAAACCAGAAACCCTTATTGACCTGAACCCAAGCCTCAGATACGGGGTAACCCCGGACACCAGCTTTAACCTCAAGATTCCCAAGGGATACAGGCGGGTGCTAATGGCAAGGCTTGACGAGATAAAGAGGTGGACCCCGCCAAAGCCCACCTACAGGCGAAGAATACACTATGCCAAAAGGGGTGCGTACGTAAAGCACAGGGTAAGAAGGGGGGAACACCTTTCCCTTCTTGCAAAACGCTTTCACACAAGTGTAAAAGCCATAAAGAGGGCAAACAGGCTTCGCTCAAACAAGATACGGGTGGGCCAGGTGCTTAAGATCCCTGTCCGCACCAGCTATGCCAGGAAATACAAAAAACGGTATAAGAGGACCATAAAGACCAGAAAATACGTGGTACACAGAGGGGATACGCTCTGGGAGATCGCCAGGAGGTTCAACGTTTCCGTATCTGCCCTAAGACGCATAAACAGGCTCGGCTCAAACTGTTTGTACATAGGCCAAGTGTTGGCCATACCTTCAAACGGCTGATATCAGACTTGAATAATTTGAAATAGTCAGGAGTTCTTGTGGAAAGGCCAAGGGTAATACTTGACGAAAAGGAGATAGACAGGGCACTTAGCAGGATGGCCCACCAGATAGTGGAAAGAAACAAGGGTGTGGAAAACCTCTGCCTCATTGGCATAAGAACGGGCGGAGTGCCCCTTGCCTACAGGCTTCAGAAAAAGATAGAAGAGATAGAGGGAAGCGCCCCGCAGGTGGGCATCCTTGACATAACCCTCTACCGGGACGACTGGAGCAACCTGAGCCAGCATCCCATTATCAGAAAGACGGAAATACCCTTTTCCATTGATGAAAAGACCATAGTCCTGGTTGATGACGTCATCTACACGGGAAGAACTACCAGGGCGGCCCTAGACGCGGTTATAGACTATGGAAGGCCCGCCAAGATAGAGCTTGCCGTACTGGTTGACAGGGGAAGAAGGGAGCTTCCCATACAGCCAGACTTTTGCGGCGTGACCCTTTCCACCTCCAGAAACGAGCACGTCAACGTCTATCTCAAGGAGATATCCGGCAAGGACCAGGTCCTGCTCGAAAAGGCAGAAGATGCAGACTGAAAAACCTGTTTCACGCCTGCCGGTTGCCGTAACCATGGGATGCCCGGCAGGTGTCGGCCCGGAGGTGGTGTTAAGGGCCCTTTCAGACCCAGGCCTCGACATTCCCTGCGTAGTGGTAGGAGATGGACAGGTACTGAAATTCTGCGCAAAAAAAATAGGTTTAAAAAATTGCCACATCCGGCCCTGGAAGCCAGGTGATAAGTTATCGGGCAAAAGGGGCGTCATAGACTGCCTAGATGTGACAAGTCTTTCACCTGACGATTTTGCTCCAGGCACCCCTTCAAAAACCACAGGTGAGGCAAGCTACCACTATATCCTCAAGGCCGTTAAGCTTTGCCAGAAAGGGAAAGCAGGGGCCGTGGCAACGGCCCCCATCAGCAAAACAGGGCTAAGGCTTGCAGAAGTCCCCTTTCCTGGTCATACGGAAATGCTGGCAGGCCTTACAGGCACCAAGGACTATCTCATGATGATGGCAGGAAGCAGGCTAAAGGTGACCCTTACAACCATACACGTTCCCTTGAAAAGCGTTCCCGGGCTCCTTACCACTGAAAATATCCTTAAGACCATCAGACTTACCTGGCAGGCCATGAAGGTGGACCTTGGGATAATGAAACCGCGCCTTGCAGTCTGTGGCCTTAACCCCCATGCAGGCGAGGGAGGGATGTTTGGAGAAGAAGAGGAAGAGATTATTGCACCTTCGTGCCAGGCAGCCCAGAAAGATGGCATGGAGGTGGTAGGTCCCCTTCCGCCTGATACGGTCTTTTTTCATGCAGTAAAGGGGAAATTTGATGCAGTCGTCTGCATGTACCACGACCAGGGGCTCATCCCCTTTAAGCTCATCCACTTTAGAGACGGGGTAAACGTAACCTGCGGCCTTCCCATTGTGAGGACATCTGTGGATCATGGAACTGCCTATGACATTGCCTGGCAGGGAAAGGCAGACCACACCAGTATGACCTCTGCCATAAGGCTTGCAAGCGTCATCCATGAAAACCGCATGAGAAGCCGGAAATAGCAATGGAACACATTCATGCGCGCTCACCGGAGCGGGAAAAAACTGTCCTTAAGATAAAGGGGCTCAGGAAAAACTTTGGTACACGGCCTGTTCTAAGGGGCATTGACATAGAGCTTGTAAAGGGCACCTGCCTTGGCCTTCTTGGACCAAACGGTGCAGGAAAGACCACCACCATCCGAATACTCCTTGGCCTTGTAATTCCTACACAGGGTGAAATTGAGGTCTTTGGGGAGCTTTATCCTGAATCCATAAGGCGGGTAAAGTATCGAATAGGCGTTGTTCCCCAGATGGATAACCTGGACCCGGATCTCACAATCTTTGAAAACCTCCTTGTTTATGCAAACTATTTCAAGATTCCCAGAAAGGTAGCAAGGCAACGGGCAGAGGAGCTCCTTGAATTTTTTGCCCTTAAAAACAGGAGAAACGAGATCATCCAGAACCTCTCCGGTGGCCAGAGAAGACGGCTTCTTCTTGCAAGGGCGCTCATAAACAAACCAGAGCTTCTCATTCTGGATGAACCCACCATCGGACTTGACCCCCAGGCTCGACTTCTCATGTGGCAAAGGCTTGAGGCCCTAAGGAAAAACGGCACCACCATGCTCCTGACAAGCCACTACATGGAAGAGGTGTCACGGCTTGCCACCCAGGTTATCATAATCGACAACGGAAAGGCCATTGCCAGGGGAAACCCCAGGGAAATAGTTGAAAAGATGCTTGGAATGGAGGTCATTGAATTTAGCGCAGATGAGGAGCGGCTTAATGAACTGGCCCAGCTCTTAAAGGAGTGCAACGTTGAGACAGAGAGGGTTGGAACCAGGCTCTATGTTTACATAAAGGCAGGCTGCAGGGAGCTTGATGAGGCAGCCTCCACCATGCCCCATGTGGTAAAGAGGCCAGCAACCCTTGAAGACCTTTTTTTGAAACTTACGGGACGAAAGCTCAGGGAGAACTAAGAAGGCCATGTTCAGGGTCTGGTACAGAAACTTCAAGGTATGGCTGAAACACCTGCAGGCAAGCCTCATTGGAAACCTTGGGCAGCCCTTTCTCTTCCTTCTGGCCTTTGGCTTTGGACTTGGAAAGTCCGTCCCGGAGATAGAGGGCATGAGCTATCTCCAGTTCATTGCCCCGGGGCTTGTGGCTTCTGCGGTCATGTACTCTGCGGCCTTTGAGGCAACCTACGGCTCTTACACCAGGCTTTCCACCCAGGGAACGTTTGAGGCCATACTGATTACGCCCATAACCATCTTTGAGCTTGCCCTTGGAGAGATCCTCTGGGGTGCAACCAAAGGCCTGGTTGCAGGGCTCATCATGCTTGCAACACTTCCGCTATTTGGTGTTGTGCCTTCCACCTGGGCCCTGCTCATGGTTCCTCTCCTTTTTGTGGAAGGGATTATCTTTTCTGCCTTTGGCCTCATAATGACTGCCATTGCAACAAACTACGACTTTTTTAACTACTTTACCTCCCTTGTAATCACACCGCTCTTTTTGTTTTCCGGGATATTTTTTTCCTTAAAGGCGGTTGCCCCTGCCCTAAGAAACGTACTTATGCTCCTTCCGCTTTCAAACATAGTGGACCTTTCAAGGATGCTTTGCTATGGAAGGTTCAACCAGACCATGCCCATTGAGCTCGAGCTTCTGATAATCCTTGGTTTTACCCTCTTATCAAGCTGGCTAGCAGTGATCCTGCTAAAAAGGAGAATGATTCAGTAGCCCCACTACTTAAGGGAACTGGCAGGAAGAAGGACAATCATCCTGGCCCTGCTTTTAAGGTGTCCTGCAAGCTCTCCGGCAGCCTCACCTGTTCCAGCATATAGATCCATCCTAAGTGGCCCCTTGATTGCACTTCCTGTGTCGTGATTAAGGACAAAAAGGGTTTTCTCTTCTGCTACCCCGCCCTTAAGCCACTTGGGGCTTTTTCTTGTCTCAGGAAGCTCAAGTCTTACAAGAAGCGGGACTGCCGGGGGAAAGACGCGTCTATCAAGGGCAGAGGAGACGCCAGGCACAAGAAGCCTTCCGTAACAGCCAACTGGCCCCTCTTTCTCCCATTTAAAAAAGACGTAGCGCTCATTTTTTGACAAAAATCTGTTAAAAAGCCCTGGGTTTTCCTCAGCCCATTTCCTGATGGAAGGCCAGTCAAGGCCTTTTTTAGAAAAAATTCCCTCCTTTATGAGAAGACGGCCAAGGCTTACATAGGGCCTTCCGTTACTTGCTGCGTAATGGATAAAGCGCGTCTCATTTCCCGCCTCTATTATGCCAGAGCCTTGGATCTGAAGTTCAAGAAGGTCCACCGGGCTCTTTAGCCAGCAAATGACAGGCATGGACTCACGTCGCTCCTTAAGCCTCTTATCTATTTCAAGGCGCGAGTAATAGGGGACAAGTCTTTTGTTTTCAAGTCTTCCCCAAAGGCTTCTTCTGGGAAGAGAGTTGTCAAAATCCCAAAGGCGCACCTGTATCAGGTCCCTTGGCCATCCAAGGACTGGCACCGAAAAATTGGCGGTCCTTAAAAGAGAGCCTTTTAGGCGCGGCTGAAAGTAGCCTGTTACAAGCCCCCTCCCCTCTTTGCCCCCTTCTACGAGCTCAAATGGTGCAAAAATGCCAAACAAGGCGCTCCTCAGATCGCATCCCTTCTCAAGGCGTCTTTCAAGAAGCTTTAGGGCGTTTATGAGCTTATTTTTGTCTATTTTTTTTCCAAAAAGGGGAAAATAACGCTGATCACTTGATGAAAGGATAGAGATGGAGGTGCGAATTCCCTCCCTTATGTTTTCAGGCCTCTGGCAGCAGGGACATGGAATCTCGGAAAGGGAAAGGCGCCTGAGTGTCACCCCCCTTTCCTTTTCCTTAAGGTGAAAAACAGAAAAAACAAGGGTCAAAAGCCCCAGGAAAAGGCAAAGGGACCCAATTATGTAAAGCCTCTTTTGGCCCTTGAGCTCCATCAAAGACCGGTTGCTGCAACCTGACGCTTTACTGCCTCCACTGATTTTTCAAGGGCTGCGCGTTCTTCATCCATAAGGGCAAACTCAACGATCCTTTCAACTCCTGATCTTCCGAGCACCACTGGAACGCCCAGAAAAACACCACTTATTCCAAACTCTCCCTCAAGATACGCTGCGCAGGGAAGCACCCGCTTTTCATCCCAAAGGACCGCCTGGGCCATCTCTATGGCGCAAAGGCCAGGCGTTGTAAAGGCGCTTCCTGTCTTGAGATGCTGGACGATCTCGCCCCCGCCAGTCTGGGTGCGTTTTACAATCTTTTCAAGCTCCTGCTTCGAAAGGAGCTCCTCAACGGGAACCCCGGCAACACTTGCAAGTCTTGTAAGGGGAAGCATGTTATCCCCGTGAATTCCCATGACAAGGGCTGTCACGTCCTTTGGGGCAACACCCAGGGCCTGGGCAAGAAAAGTCCTGTAGCGGGCAGAATCAAGAACCCCTGCCATGCCCACCACCTGGTTCTTCGGAAAGCCAGACACCTTGAACACAGTGTAAACCATGGCATCTATGGGGTTTGTCACCACCACTATCACTGCATTTGGGCTTTGGGCAACAATGTTTTCTGTTACCTGCTTGACTATCTGGACATTTTTTGAAAGAAGGTCCTCGCGGCTCATGCCTGGCTTTCTGGCAAGCCCAGCCGTTATTATCACAACGTCTGAATCCCTGGTGTCTTCATAGTCACATGTGCCCACAACTTTTCCATTAAAGCCGCAAAGTGGGGCACTCTGGCTCATATCAAGGGCCTTGCCCTGGGGAATTCCTTCTACTACGTCAACCAGTACGATTTCCTGTGCAACGTTTCTTGCCACTGCCCAGTGGGCAGCAGATGTGCCAACAGCTCCTGCCCCAACAATTGTTAGTTTCCTTCCCTGTATTGACATTTAATCCTTGCTCCTTTCAAAATCTTCTTACAGGTCTCTTTTTCATACCATGTTCCTGCAAGTAGCGCCTGTAGTAACTCAAGGCCTCTGGCAGGTACTGGACAATCCTTTCAAGCCTTGCCCTGTCTGAAGGATGGGTGCTCAAAAGCTCAGGCGGCCTGGGCTTGTTCCTGGCAGCAGCCATCATCCTCTTCCAGAAGTCCAGGGCCCCCCTTGGGTCATAGCCTGCAATAGCCATAAAAATTAGCCCTAGGTGGTCTGCCTCGTATTCCTGGGTCCTGCTGTAGGGAAGAAGCACCCCCACGTTTGCACCAAGACCGTATAGCTGCATCAAAAGATGCCTTGTTGCCGGGCTGTAGCTCCCTGTGAGCATGGAAAGGGCGTCGCCTCCAAGCTGAAGCAAAAGTGCCTGGCTGAGCCTTTCTGCAGCGTGATTTGCAACTGCATGTGCTATCTCATGGCCAAGAACCACTGCAAGACCATTTTCGTCCCTTGCAACAGGCAAAAGCCCGGAATATACAACCACCTTTCCCCCTGGCATGCAAAAGGCGTTTATCTCCTTTCCGCAAACCAGGTTGAACTCCCACTTGTAACCACGAATCCTGTCGATCTGTCCGTTTTCGTAAAGGAATCTTTCCACTGCCTGGCTTATGCGCCGACCAACCCTCTTTACCATGGCGACCTTGGCCCGGTCCTGGCAGAGCCTGTGTTTTCTGAGAAATTTCCTGTACTCCTGTTCGCTCATGGCTAGGAGCTGGGAGTCTGGAACAAGGTTGAGCTGGCTTCTGCCTGTTACTGGAACCTGGGCGCAACCTGAAAGAAAGGAAATTCCCGCAAAAGGGGCCAAAAAGAGTAAAAAAAGCGCAATGATCCTTGCTATATGCCCGTTTGAAGGACTATCTTTAAAAGACCAACAGGGTAAAGAAAACATGGAGTTCACCTGTTCCTAGTAAGCTGGAAAAACTTTTAAAAAACTTACATAAAAGTGCTACCTTTGTCTATTGGAACAGGAGTCCAAATCTTTTTATAGGGTAAACATGTCCTTTTTTGAAAGCGAAAAGAGCGTGATCCAGGTAAGCGGAAGCGCCCTTACCCACAACCTGAACCTCATTAAGGGAAAGGTGGACCTGGACTGCCAGGTTATGCCTGTAATAAAATCTGACGCCTACGGACACGGCATCCTTGAAACGGCCCTCCTTTTTGAAAACATGTCCACATGGGGTTTTGGCATATATGAAATGGAAGAGGCGGCCATTTTGAGGCGCAGCGGCATAGAAGCCACCCTTTTCATGCTTTCTGGCCTTCTTGGGGAAGAGGCTGAAAAGGTGCTTGAATTTGACCTGACTTTAGGGGTCGTATCCCTTGATGAACTTGAGGAACTTGAAAGCAGAGCACAAACACATGGCAAAAGGGTCAAGGTGCATCTAAAGGTGGATACGGGCATGTCAAGGTTCGGCATGAAGCCAGATGAGATTTACTGGACGGCTAAAGAAAGAGCGCGTTTCAGCCACCTAGAGTTTGAAGGCATCTACTCCCATTTTGCCTGCGCAGATGAACAGGATCATGCTGCCAATGAAAGGCAGCTTCGGCTTTTCAAAGATGTAATCCACCAGGTGAAACTTTCCGGCTGGCACCCAAGATTCATCCACATGGCAAACTCTGCTGCCATAATGTTCAACAAGGAGAGCCACTTTAACCTTGTAAGGCCTGGAATCGCAATCTACGGCGCCCTTTCAAGAAATGGAGAGGCAAGGCAATATCCAGGGCTCAGACAAGCAATGTCCTTTTCAAGCCAAATCGTGCACATCAAGGATTTGCCAAAGGGTGCCTGCATAAGTTATGGTCATACCTTCAGGGCAAAAGGCCCCATCAGGGCGGCACTTGTCCCTGTGGGCTATGACAACGGCTACATGAGAAAGCTTTCAAATAGTGCTGAGGTCTTAGTAAAAGGCAGGAGATGTCCGGTCCTTGGAAACGTCTGTATGAAGACCATCGTGGTTGACGTAACAAAAATCCCTGATTGCAGGGTTGGAGACGAGGTAGTTCTCATGGGGGAACAGGGCCAGGAGATGGTAAGCGCTGTTGAACTGGCACAGAAGGCCTCAACCATAAGCTATGAACTTCTTTGCCTTTTGGGGAAACTTAACAGAAGGATACTTTTAAAAGGGTAAGAAAAAGGCCATGTTTGGAATCGGACTTCCAGAACTTATTGTCATACTGGTTCTTGCGCTCATAGTCCTTGGGCCAGAAAAACTTCCTGTGGTTGCAAAACAGGTGGCAAGATTCATGAACGACCTTAAGAAGGCAACGGACGAGTTCAAGCAGGAACTCGAGCTCGACAGGCTTGATGACATAAAAAACCCGGTCAAGCTAGACAACCTCCTTGGAGAAGACATCAACAGGCTGAGAAAGGACCTTACGCAGCCGGATTTTCTTTCATCTGATTCAAAAAAAGAAGAACGAGAAGCCACGACGGGAAAAGAGGCTGGCAATACCCTTGGAGGTCTTGGGCCTGACTGGCAAGAGGCAAAGGGAAGAGGGAAGAAGCAGCTGTCCAGTGGGCAAGAATCAGAGTCTTTAAAAGACAACAAATCCAATGGTGAATGAGGCCTACACCCTCCAGGACCACCTTGCTGAGCTTAGAAAAAGGCTCATAAAGAGTGTCATTGTATTTTGTATCTCCTTTGGTCTTGCCTACGCGGTCTCTGACTTTCTAATCTCCTTTCTTTTTCAGCCTGTAAAGCAAAGCCTTCCTTCTGGAAGCACAATGGTCTTTACTGCCCTTCTGGAAGGCTTCATGGCGCACCTCAAGGTGGCCTTCTGGGCGGCAGTGGTGGTGACAGCTCCATTTTTTGTCTATCAGGCCTGGCGTTTCCTGCTTCCAGCCCTTTATGAGAATGAAAAACGCTCCTTAAGAAGGCTCATTTTGACAGGAGGCATTCTCTTTGTTTTCGGGGCGGTTTTTGGCTACTGGGTCATTTTGCCAGTGATATTATCTCTAAGCCTTGGCTATGCCTCCACAAACCTCCAGGCCTTACCCAGGCTGCAAAACTACCTTGTCTTTACTCTCAAGGCCATATTTCTATTTGGCCTCATCTTTGAGATGCCCTTTGTCATGGCTGGGGCTGCAAGGGTTGGGCTGGTTCCAAGGAACTATTTCAAGAAACACCGAAAGGCCGCCTACATTGTGCTTTTTCTTGTGGCAGCAGTACTTGTGCCCTCTGATATCTTTTCACAGCTTCTCATCTTCCTGCCCTTTGTGATCATCTATGAAATAGGGGCGTTTTTGTCATCTGGCTTCACAAACAAGTAGGTGTTCATTTCTTTTGTTCGCCCAAAAGAAACGAACCAAAGAAAAGGGCGCCCCGTTGCCGCTTGACTCCTGCGCGTATGGCGCCCCCCCAATAAAGGTTTGCACTTGACAGCAGATAATACCTAGCCGGCATGCTATCCCTAATACCCGGGCGGCGGGCTTACAGGTATGAAGGTGACCTGGCTTCCTGCATAGCTTCTTTGATACCACTCATTGCCGCAATTGAAATAGGTCACGCCCTTTACTTTCACTTCTCTTGGCTGGCATGGCAGGGTGGTAACATAGGTGGTAGTGTTATTATGAACCACTTGTGGCTGATCATATTCGTCATCGGCATTTGCCGCTGCTGCCGCTGCGCCCACCACTACGCCACCGACAATAACTCCTGCTGCAAACTCTCCACCATCACCATCCCAATGATCATCCCAGTCATGGTGGTCATCATGGATATCTTCAATAAAGTCTTGTCTGTCTTCCTGTCTGTCCTTTATGAAATCCTGTCTTTTTTCCTGCCGTTCTCTTATCTCCTTTTGAATGTCCTCCCGGTTCTTATCCCTCCATTCCTGCCTGTCTTCAAGGTTCCCTTTATTTTGTGCCATCCTGTCTTGGACTCTACTTTTTTTATTTTGTGCTACTTGTTGCCTCTTTTCAGGACTGACTCTATTTTGTGAGCCTGTGACCATTCTGTTTGAGCCTCTCTGAGCCCTATTCTGACCTTGAATATTTTGTGAATGTTGATAGTTTCGGGGCCTTTGAGCAACTGGCCTTCCTTGGCTCCTAGGGGCAACACGGACTTGTCTATTTACAGGGGCCCTGTATTGTCTTTGAGGGCGTTGAATTTGCCTTCCTGAAAAACCGCCTCTGCTTGCAACACCGGACCTTGAAAAACTTCGTCCTCCTCTTCCCAGTCTTCTTCCATAAGAGAAATCCATAATAGAAACAGCCAAAAAGGCCACAACTGTCAAAAATATCAGACCAGTCTTATTTAACATGATCTTTTTCCTCCATCCTTTTGCCTTCATTCTTAACAGGAATCAAAATAGGAATCTTTTCCATTCCTTTTTTAGGCTCAAAAACAAAATCTTCTCTGGAAAACCTGGGATTAATATCCCATTTCTTGAAATCTGCCCAAAATTGCGGCTGCCCCTCTTCCTTTTTGTATGTAATAATCAGGCGCCTGGGCAGGTTATCATCTGCTATCCAGACCTGAAAATCCACATCCTCTGTGCGACCTGCATAATGGGCAGTTGGCACATCTGCTACCACTACATCTTTTTCAATAAAATAAGCTTCTTTGCAAAGCCTCTTTAAATCCGAAGGAAAGGTGGAGGTTAGCATTCGGGCAAGGGGGATCCTTATCTTTAAGGTTGATACTGCATAGTGAATAAAGTTATCCAGATCCATTTTCTTCTCAAGCTGGGCATAGACCTTTTCGTTCAAATTAAACTGAGTCATGACTTCGCCATTATAGAGCAGACCTACCTGTTCTCCATCACTTCTTGTTGCAGACACGCTTATAAATGACGGTCTTTTTAACTTAAAGTTTCTTATCTCGTTAAATTCTATCTTTTCGCCGTTATCTTGCAAAACATCATATCCCATTCTGAGTGTGACAGAAAAACTCTTAAAACTGGCTATTTTGTTGGCCATCTTTATCAAAGAGTCCTTGGCCGAGCCAGGATTTGAGGCATAAGCTATTGGATTTATAAGAAATAAAGAAAAGAGAAATGCCAATAAAAAAGTATGCTTTTTATGCATATCCACCTCCATTAATTTAGGATTCACTTACTTATTCATAGCACCTTTGACATGATCATACCAATCAAAAGAATCTTTGACACATTTTTCCCTGATTCCATAAAGGCCTTCTTCTGTTGTAGGAGATATGTGGCTCCGAAACCCAAGGTATCTATATAGATGGTCCTTTGCCAGTCATCACTGTGGGAATGAGCATTGTCCGAACTGTTTGGAACCGTAAAGATCAAGTAATGTTCATTTCTTTTGTTCGCCCAAAAGAAACGAACCAAAGAAAAGGGCGCCCCGTTGCCGCTTGATTCCTGTGCGCGAAAGTCTTGGAGCCCGGCCGCCCAAAGGGGCCATCCATGGCCCAATGGGCGGTGGCGGTATCCATCCCGCCACCCCTTCGGGGCCTTTTTGGGCTCCAAGACTTTCGTGCTCGGCGCGGCAAAAGGGGGATTAAAAACATCCTCATTACGCAACCCCAAAAAAAATTCTTACCACTTCTCAAAAATTCCCAGGGAAACTACTTATGAGACCTTTTTCGGACTGCCGCCATGAATATCCTTCAGCCTTTTCATGCAGAGGGCGATGGTTCTACCCCTCATGCTATAACAAAATAGTTGCCTGGTTCGGCATACAATTGAAGGAAGAAATCTTGTATCCTGTCTCTCACCTCCAATATATCATCAGTATTCCGATCATCCTGCGCCATTTCCTTAAATATGACGAAAAAATGCTAGTAGCTTTATCGTATGAAGCAGGGGCTGGTCCTCTTCTCCGCAAAGTCCTAGTGAGTAACAGTCACCTGTTTTTGGGAGAATAGGGATAAGAGATTTCTAATTTTGTACATCTGGCAGGTGAATCTGCGCGCAGAAATGCCGGGTACATGAATTGCCTGAACAATCTGGAGGCTTGAGCATGGTGCGTAGAAATCTTGACCTCATTCTGATAGCGTTGGGTTTCATTTTAGTCGTTACCAACGCTGTTTATCTGATCCTGGAGGTCAAGCCTGAGAATGTTCGGTCCATCGTTCAGGTGGTGCCGTCGCTTGTAGGCATGGTCATGGGCTGGATCGGCATGCTCATTCATAAGTAACTCTTTCATCACCATCGGGATAGACAAAGTATACGCAAGGAGGGTTTATGAATATCATAGAGAGTATCTTTCGATTTATTTTTGTGTTATTTGTGAAATTTTTTCGAGTTACTTTAGGTTTATTTGTACTGTTTATTGTACTGTATCTCTTTCTTTTCTGGCTTGGAGAGAAGGATTCCGGCGAACCGACCCAACCGGTCGCCATCATCAACAAGAGCAGCCATGACATCTGCGGTGTGTGGTTCCCCATCTCGGGCTCCTTTCATCTTCCCACGAAAAATCTTTTGCAGGAATCCCTGTTTCATACCCGGAAACTTCTTTCCGGAAAGACAATTACAGTCTATGTAGCGCAGGGTTTTTATGACGTTCGCATTGAAACCTGTGACGGTCTGGGGTCGGGTACGGATTATTTTAAAGTTCCGCCAAACGACAAATGGACAATTTCCGATGACCAGCTTACTCCTATAGTCCGATAAGCCTTATGCCGGCAGCCAACATTTAGGGAGAAGAATCCATTTTTTACCAACCCCTCAGAACCTCGCGTCATGATTTCCATCTTCTTTGAGTGATAAAAAGTTCGACAGTATCTAAAAACTCCCAATCTCTTCCGATTACAAGATCGAGGCCTCGTATCCAAACCGCGTACCATAGGGAAAGCATATTAACGTCCTAATGTTTGGGTGTCTTTTTTGGACATTCACCGGATTTGGAGGGAGCAACCTGCTTGAATCATGTTTTTTATGCAGTAGCCCCTTTGCAGGACGTACTTTTCCCCCTTATACCGCGCCGAGCATGGAAGTGACAGGCCCGGTCAGGCCCCGAAGGGGTGGCGGCATGGACGCCGCCACGGGCTGACGGCCAGGATGGCCCTTTCAGCCCGCCAGGGCCTGGTGCTTCCACGCGCAGGAAACAAGCGGCATCGGGGCGTCGTTTTCTTTGGTTCTTTCTTTTGGACGAGCAAAAGAAAGAACTATAACCAGTCTGTGGGAGGCGGTTAAGGGTCCTTCAAAAAAATCCGCGTTAATCGTTGAAGTTGATGATTACTGCTTTTTCAAACCGGTCATCTATGACCTAACCTAAAAATTTGAAAACCTGATTGCTCTTTTGACATCGAGAAATAAAAAAGGCCGCCTTTTGAGGCGGCCTTTTATCATTTGGCTGATGTCTTCCCTTTATCTCATGAAGGGCAGCAGCTTGGTGTACTTCATGAAGACGATGATGAGCGCAAGAGCAAGCATCCTCTTCAGGAAGATCTCAGGAAGCTTCTTCTGGATCCTCGGGCCAACCATACCGCCGCCAATGGCACCACCGGCAATACATGCTGCCATGATCCAGTCTGGCTGATATCCCATGAGGATGTACTTTGCAATACCACCACATGAGGTTGCAAAGGTACCTGCCAAGGCAATTGGAACGGCCAAATACATTGGGTAACCCATGAAGGTGGTCATGAAGGGCATGAACATGAATCCACCACCAACACCAAAGGATGAAGCGATCATACCCATAATGATACCGCCGATGAGCATGGTAAGCGGACGGGCAACAAATGTTTCACCCCAGAACCTCATGTCAAACTTGATAATGTTGAACTTATCAAACTCCACCTTACCAAGCTCTGCGGCCTTACCTGTCTTCTTGGCCTCTTCAACTGCCTTGTTGAACTTCTGGACAATGGCCTTGAGGGCCTTTTTCTTTTCAATGGTGCTTGGCAGAGACTCATGAAAGAGCTTAAAGCCGATGAGCAAACAGATAATACCCAGGTAGAACTTGTAGGCCTTAAGTGGCAGGTATTTTGCCGAAAACGTTGGTCCAATGAAGAAGGCACCAATCAAAATACCAAGGGCAAAGAATATGGCCACGGGCCATGCAAAACGTTTGGCCTTGAAGTAGGAAATAAGGCCTGTAATTGGTGAACAAAGTGTAAGGAACAGGTTAGTAGGCTTAATGGTGTTAGCTGCATTGATACCTATTGGGCCCTTGGTTCCAATAACTGTAATTTGGTATGCAGCCGTAAAGAGACCACCAGCAGCACCCATGATAACGAAAAGGACACCGATTATGAAGGCACCCAGAAGAACTATCAAGGGGTTCATGTAGCAGCATGCAGTGGTGAAATAGAAAGTAGAGGGAATAATGGTGAATCCCCCCGTCTTCTGGCCGTTTACGTAAACTGCCATCTTGGTGTGAGGAGCAAGGTTCTTATACGGTGTCATTGTCATCTCAAACTCGCCAGTTTCCTTGTTGAGTTTGAGGGTGACGCCCTTGTTCCAATCTTCCTTCTGGGTGGCGTAATCGGTCATAACCATCCTGGCATTACCGCCACCAATGGGCCTTTCCTTTGAGACTGTGTTGATGCCGAATTTCTTTTCGTGGGTAAAGATCAGGAACTTCCACTGCTTTTCCGTATTGACTGGACCAAGCTGACCCTTGACATTGTCTGGAATTTCCGACCACTTCTTAATCTTGTTGACCCTAACCATGAACTTAAACGGCGGCCATGCAAAAGGCCCGCTTGTCTGACCCTTGGCAACGCTCTTTGGTGTTGCCAGATCCTCGGGTCTGTTTGTGATGACGTAGTAGGTAGGCGGGATGGCAGTGTCACCGAATTTCTTTGTTAGCTTTGACCTCTCCTTACTCCCCGGGGCATCTGCCGGTTTGAACATCTGTTCGGTGCAAACCACAATGTAGATGTCCTGTCCCGGATCGATCTTGCCCTTAACGGTAATGGGCTTACCAGCCTTGACACTGTCCGAGGTCAAGGTTGCCTCAACTGCCCACGCAGATGATGCTGCAAAAATCATCATCAAAAAGACCGTAAAGACCTGACCAAAAATCCTCTTCTTCATAGTGCTCTCCTCTCTCTTTTGTTTTTGTGCAACTTTTTTGTTGCACTAACTGGTTAAACTGACACCCTGCCTCTGAATATTGGACTGCACAACAGGCCAGCTGTGTTCCCTGGCCCATTTTGCCTTAGAGGAATTTACCGAATCTTCCGATCCCTTGGCATTGTTTTGAGATATCTTATAGGTAAGAGTATCCAAAAGAATGGTAAAGTCAACATACTGGACGCTCACACCCCTTGGCACACGAATTCTTGTGGTACAGAAATTCAATATTCCCTTTACTCCGCACTCCACAAGGATATCTGCCATCTCCTGGGCCTTCTCTGAGGGGACAGCCAGCACCGCCAACTGGATATCCTTCTCCTCAATGACCCTTGGAAGCTCCTTGATATCCTGTACCAAAAGGCCTCCCTCCATTTCTCTTCCTATATGATTTTTATCATAATCAAACACTGCTTCAAAGACATAGCCCTGCTTGGAGAACTGGGGATGCCTTAAAAGGGCCTGGCCAATGGGACCCGCCCCTACAAGGACCACCCTCCACTCGTCCAGCAGACCCAGAATGCCAGATATGGTATTTAGCAAGGAGGCGACATCATATCCCACACCCCTGACACCGAATCTGCCAAAGTATGAAAGGTCCTTCCTGAGCTGGGCAGGGTTTACGCTTGCCTCATAGGCAAGCTCACTTGACGAAACCACCTTTACTCCTTTTGCAAGAAGCCTCTTGAGATACCGCTGGTACACTGACAATCGTATGATTGTAGCAGCTGGGATTTTTTCTTTTCTCATCTTTACCTCCCCTGTAATTTGGTTGAAACCAGTAATAGCAATAAATATGCCTCCACAAAAAATAACTGGAATTTCAGTTTGTTATAAAAATCACCCAACCAGGTATCACTGAAATTTCCTGCGAAAATCCCCCAAAATGCAACAAAAAGGTTGCACCAATACTCTAATTGAGACCAATTTCACTATTTGAAGACGAGCAAATTATTCGGGAAAAAAATCCAACGCGAAATTTTTTACATGTTTTTTCAGGAAATTAAGGAAACCTTTGGGATGGAAATAGGGATGGTAATCTTGTATCTTTTTTCCTAAGCTAAACTGCAACTAAAAGGTTGCACACACAATCCACCAATCGGGGCTGGTTAATCTTGAGAAATAGCCTCTTCAATTGTCCTTTTCGGACGAAATTTGAAATAGCTAAAGATCACAAGCAAATATACAGTCATAAAAAGAAGTGGCAGGGAAATACCGCTTACGCCCTTAACGGCACTTGGAAATGCAATTACAAACGCAGCCCCTGTCTCTTCCTTCAGCCTGACAACTGAGGGTATGTGATCCAGCCAGAAAAGGGCAAAAAAAACAGGCATGAGATAGGTGAGACCGTACCTTGCAAACCTCTGGGCAAGGTACTCGTTGAATTTCTCATCAAGCTCCTTGTCGCTTGCATCGTACAGGACTGACTGCTTTTTCCAGTCATCAATCTGCTGAATGAGCTCCTGGGCCTTTTTTCGCTCCATGAAGGCCTTTTGAAAGGCAGCCTCCTTTTCGTCAACCCGGAGGAGCTTCCTGATAAAAATCGATATTCCAGCTGTCAAAAGGGCCACAAGGGTTACCTGAAGCCAAAGGGGAGCACCAATGGCCTCAAGGGGGGTGATGATAATCACTTGCAAAAAGTGTGAAATGGAGGAAAAAAGCGGTGTCAGCACCCCGTACATCAACCAGTCCAAAAAATCTCTCAAAAAACCCGGTATAAAATCCATGGCCTAACCATAAAGCGACCCTGACCTTTTTTCAACGTATACTCTTGTCTCGCCAAAAATCGTGGTTTGCCAAGACTTTTTGGGATAGTCTTGTCTTTGAGAGATAACAAGGAGCATTAAATGGACAACATAAGAAACCATTTCCTAAAGCACCTGCCACTTCTTATTTTCTGGGCATGGTTTATTCAGATGATTTTACCCTTCTCCCTGTCTGCCTCTACTAACAAGGCCCACTGCATCCTTGAAAGGGAAAGGGAAGAAATAACAGTGAATGCAGACGGCACATACACCGATGTCGATGAGATATTCCTCAAGGTCCTAGATGAAAAGGGGAAAAGACAGCAGCAGGTACAGAGTTTCTTTCTGAACAAAAACTATTCAAGGCTCAGGATAACGGCCTTTGAGCTCATACACCCAGACGGCAGAAAGAGCACCATAGACTGGAAGGCCAACTCAAGGGTTACCAACCCTGCCCAAACCACCCGGATGAATATCTACGACCCAAACCAGAAGGTTATAAGGATCTTTATTCCAGGCCTCTCCATTGGAGATACCATCCACTACAAGGTAGTGGTAGAAAACTTTAAGCCCATGATAGAGGGAGAATTTTTCGGAAATGCCATATTGCAGCACACCTTCCCGGCAAAAAAGATTCTTCTTAAGATAACACTTCCTGCAAAAAAGCCCCTTTATCACCTGTTAAAGGACAAGAGCTCGGATGCAAGGGTCTCCTTCACCAAGCGCGTACATGGGAAAAACCGGACATATCAGTGGAAGTTTGAGGACGTTGAAGAGCTTGTGCCTGAGCCAGGCATGCCTGAGACCTCAAGGGTTGCAATGCGCCTTCTCTTTTCCACAATGAAGACGTGGAAGAAGGTATCCCGCTGGTATTACAACCTATCTGAACCCAAACTCAAGCCTACTAAAGATATAGTCGCCAAGGTGAAAGAGCTTACCAAAAGCAAGAAGGACCAAATGGAGAAGGCCAGTGCGCTATTCTTCTTCGTTTCAAGGAAGATAAGGTACATGGGGCTCATAGAGGAGGCAAAAAGGCCTGGATTTGAACCCCACCAGGTGGGCCTTACCTTTAAAAGAAGGTACGGGGTGTGCCGGGACAAGGCCGCACTTCTCGTATCAATGCTTAGGATAGCGGGTTTTAATGCCGTGCCTGTTCTAATTAAGGCAGGAGGAAAGCTCGACCCGGAGATACCGGTTCCCTATTTCAACCATGCCATTTGCGCAATACTTGACAAGTCAGGAAGGCCAGAGGTCTTCATGGACCCGACCTCAGATACCAGCAAACAGTTCCTGCCAGACTACGAGCAGGATTCTTCGTGCCTGCCTGCAACAAGAGATGGCTCAGGTCTTCTTCTAACACCTGTAAATCCACCCTCAAAAAACCTCTTTGTCATGTCTATAAAGAACACCTTAAATGAGAACGGAAGTATTTTTGGAACGATTTCTGTAAAAACTAGAGGCTTTATAGATACCGCATTCAGGAGCATACTCATGTCAAAGACAAGGGATGAGCAAAAAAGGTTCCTTAAAGGCCTAATAAGAAAAAGGCGCCCAGGAGTTAAAGTAAAAAATCTTTCATGGACCGATCCTGGCGATACGAAAACGCCCTTTTCTTTTGGCTGCTCTTTTGAAATAAAAGACGCCCTTTATGGTGGCAGGCTTTATCTCCTTTCTCTTTCAAGGCAGATGGGGCTTTTGGATAGCTGGATAATATCAAAGGCGTCCATGACCAAAAGGCGATACCCATTAAGGCTTGGCTATGCGGTAAAGACGGTGATTAAAGAGGAAATGGAAATGCCAATGAGGAGCATGAAATATTCCCTGCCAAACGTCCACGACATTGTGACTACCCATTTTGCCTTTACCACAAACTTTTCTGTTGCCCCTAAAAAACTCGTAGTTGAAAGGGAGTTTGTAAACAGGGCCCTGGAGATTCCTCCCAAGGCCTACCCTGAGCTTCTTAGACTTCAGGCAGAGCTCCTAAGGCAGGAGTACCTGCCAATACTTGTTAAAAAAGAGGCATGGAGGGATAAGTGAGCATGAAAAACGCCAGATCTTCCACCCTTTTATGCCTGTTTTGCCTGGGGCTCCTTTTATCCATTTTTACGTCAACTTACCTTTTCGCCATGGGGGCGTCTCCTAATCCACAGAAAAGGCCAGATGCCGTCATCCTTTTGGTTGAAAAAAATTATCAGGTCTCACCAAGTGGAAACTATACGTTGACCCTTCATGTCAAGACTCTCATAAACACATACCAGGGACGAAAGAGCTGGGCCGATTTCAAAACCTCCTACAACTGCGAGTTTGAAAGCATAAAGATCATATATGCAAAAACCATCACACCAGAGGGCAAAATCGTCCCAGTTACGAAAAAAGAGATCCACGACATCTCAGACCCCTCAACCCAGGCCGCATCCCTCTTTTCTGCCTCAAGGCTGAAGGTTGTAAATTTCCCCTCTGTGGAGGAGGGATGCACAGTGGAGCTTGTGCTCAAAAAGACCTCAAGTCTAGGACTTTGGGCCGTTGAGCCCTTTTCACTACTAAACCCAGTTAGAGTCAAGAAGGTGACCGTCTCCCTTCCCAAAGACCTAACACTTTCCGTACACATTGCATCAAATTCCATTAAGAGCACTAAAAAGACCCTGAATGAAAGGACAGTCTATTCCTGGCAGGGACGGGACCTTCCAAGGCTCATTCCTGACCCCATGATGCCACCTGTGGAAAACAGGGCAGACACCCTTATCTTTTCAACTCTAGGCTCATGGAAGGATGTGTCAGGCCTTCTTAAAAGGCTCCTGCTTGCCTCCACAAGGGAAAATGGAAAGAGATTTTTAGATATAGCAAAGGGCCTTAAGGGTAAGGCAGCTGATGAAATCTACCTTGAGCTCAAAAAGAGGCTTGAAATATTTCCCATAGCTTTTTTCAGATCAAACATGGCATTTTCTGCCCCGGATGTGACCCTTAAAAGGGGCTACGGAAGCCAGATGGATGCCATGTTGCTATTTTGCAAGCTTCTTGACTTAAGCGGAATAGATTACCAAATCCTTGCGGCAAACTCCGGCGGCGTTTGGCTTAAGGGTCTTAAGGACTGCTATGATCCAGCCTTTTTTAACACCTTTCTTGTACGGACAGACGGGAAATATTACTCCTTTGATATCAAGGAGGCACCACCTGGAATTACAGGCCTTAACGGCCAGTTGGCACTGAATATTAAAGACGGCTCCTTTGAGACCGTAAAGGATGCATTCATCCAGGAGGCCACACAGGAATTTGACACAAGGCTCTCATCCCCCTCTTCCTTTACGGTCGATTACCACGGGGGCTTTTATGGGCTTAAGGCCGTATCCCTCAAAAAGACATTTAGGGACCTTACCCCTGGGGAGTTCAAGGTCAGGCAATCCATATTCTTCCACTCCCTCCACCCCCTGGCAAGGCCCCTATCTCCGCTAGAGATAACTGGCATTACCCCAGGCTCTTCAGAGGTTACAATAAATGCCAGATACAAGGTCAAGGACTTCAGCCTTCAAAATAACAGGCTGTTCTTCTTTCCCATTCAGGCGCCAGGCCTTATTGGCACCTTCTTTGGCCTGCCACCAAAAAGAAAAAGCGATGTTTTCATAAAAAGGCCTATGAAGGAGACTGTACAGGCAAGGGTAACCTTTCCGGACGGGCTTATCCCTGAAAAGGTCCCAGACGGGTCATCCGGCATTATCGGCCCCTTTTCTTGGAGTGATGGCTGCCACGTCTCCCAAAAGGGGCTTTTGTGCACAAGGACAGTTACAGTTAAAAGGGGGTTTTTGAAAAACGGGGAGGAATTTAAAATGCTCCAAAGGACCCTTCAGCGGCTTTTATCCCCTGGAAATAATACCATTTCGTACAGGGAAGGCCTTTTAAAACGTTAAGATCATCAGGAGGCGGTCATGCGCGCAATGGTTCTTGAAAAACAGGGAGAAAGACTCAGGCTCAAGCAGGTTCCAAGGCCTGAGCCAGGAAAGGGCCAGGTGCTCATAAAGATTGAGACCTGCGGGGTATGCAGGACAGACCTTCACATTGTGGATGGAGAACTTGAGAGCCCGAAACTCCCCCTTATCCTGGGCCATGAAATAGTCGGAAGGGTGGAAAAGGCAGGCTCAGGGGCTAAATACTTTTCCATTGGCACCAGGGTTGGGGTTCCGTGGCTTGCCCATGCCTGCGGAAGGTGCAGGTATTGCAATAGGGGCCTTGAAAATCTTTGCGAAAATGCACTTTTTACCGGATATACCGTGGACGGAGGCTATGCAGAATACTGCGTAGCCTTTGAAGATTTCATCTTTGAGATCCCTGGCGGATATGCCAGCGAAAAGGCGGCCCCGCTTCTTTGCGCAGGGCTCATTGGTTACAGGTCCTACAAAATGGCAGAAAACGCCCAAAGACTTGGCCTCTACGGCTTTGGGGCCTCTGCCCACATAATTTGCCAGGTGGCCCTTCATGAAGGGGCGAAAGTATTTGCCTTTACAAGGGATGGAGACAATGAGAAACAGGAGTTTGCAAGAGACCTTGGCGCGCACTGGGCAGGGGGTTCAAGCACCCTTCCTCCTGAACAGCTTGATGCTGCCATAATCTTTGCGCCTATTGGAGGCCTTGTGCCTCAGTCTCTAAAGGCGCTGGACAAGGGGGGAACAGTAGTATGCGCAGGCATCTACATGAGCGACATCCCCTCCTTTCCCTACTCCCTCTTGTGGGAAGAAAGAAAGATAAGGTCTGTTGCCAATCTCACGAGGGAGGACGGAAGGGGATTCATGAAGGTTGCCTCTGAGGTATCCATTGACCTTCACACCAGGGCCTTTCCATTGGAAGAGGCAAATGAGGCTCTTGATGCATTAAGAAACGGGAGGATAAAGGGCGCCGCTGTTCTGGTCCCTTAAAAAAATCAGAGAAAAAGACATGGACATATCCAAAATCATAGCAACCATAAACTCCTTTGTATGGGGGCCATATATGCTGGCTCTCTTGGTTGGAACGGGCATTTATCTTAGCATAAGGCTAAGGTTCATACAGTTTTCGAAACTGCCCTCGGCACTCAGGCTCCTTTTAAGGGGAGGAAAGGAGCAGGCTGGCCAGGGGGATATCACCCCGCTTCAGGCCCTTACCACCGCCCTTTCAGCAACCATTGGTACTGGAAACATTGCAGGGGTTGCAACTGCCATATTTCTTGGGGGCCCAGGGGCCATATTCTGGATGTGGATATGTGCCATCTTTGGCATGGCAACAAAGTTTGCAGAGGCGGTCCTTGCAGTCAAATACAGGCGGGTGCTCCCGGATGGCACCATGCAGGGCGGCCCCATGCTTTACATCTCAGAGGGCCTTGGGCTTAAGTGGCTTGGCTGGCTCTTTGCCCTAATGGGTGCCATTGCCGCCTTTGGAATAGGAAGCATGGTGCAGTCAAACTCCGTTGCCGTGGTGATCAAGGGCCACTTTCATGTGCCTGAGGTGGTGACAGGACTTATCCTTGCCCTTCTTACAGGAACTGTGATCATAGGGGGGATAAGGCGCATAGGTAAGGTTACGGAAAGGCTCGTTCCCTTTATGGGGCTCTTTTACGTTGCAGGTGCAGCTGCAATCCTTGTCGCGAACCTCACTAGGATCCCAGAGGCCATCTCCCTCATCCTAACCCACGCCTTTACTCCTGCATCCGGCGTGGGAGGCTTTGCAGGGGCAGGGGTTGCCCAGGCAATACGCTACGGTGTTGCCCGCGGGGTATTTTCCAACGAGGCAGGGCTTGGAAGCGCACCCATTGCCCATGCGGCTGCCAAGACAAGGGACCCTGTGCGCCAGGGACTCATCGCCATGACAGGGGTCTTTTTCGACACCATCATAATCTGCACCATGACTGCCCTGGTGATACTTACCACAGGTGTGTGGAAAAACGGCATGACATCTAGCTCCCTCACCTACTGCGCCTTTGAAACAGGGCTTCCAGGAATTGGCGGATACATCGTCACAGTTGGACTTGCAATCTTTGCCTACTCCACCATGATCGGCTGGGCTTACTACGGAGAAGAATGCATAGAGTACATACTTGGCATAAAGGCCAGGATGCCCTACAGGTTTGTCTTTTGCTCGGTTATTGCCCTTGGGGCCTTTCAAAAGGTGGGGCTTGTCTGGGACTTTTCAGACACCATGAACGGGGCCATGGCCATACCAAACCTCATTGGCCTTATTGGCCTGAGCGGAGTGCTGGTGCGGGAGACAAAAAAGAGGCTCAAAAAGGCCCTTTCCCTCAAGTGAAAAGAAAAGGGCCCCTGCCCTTACAGACATGGGGCCCCTTTTTTGAGAGCAATCTTATGACCAATCAGCCTAGTATGGCCTTTAGATCCTCATCTGGTGTCTTGATGGGCATGATGTTGTAGTTTTCCACGAGAACGTTCAGTACGTTTGGAGTTATGAATGCAGGAAGGCTTGGGCCAAGCCTCATGTTCTTAATCCCAAGGGCAAAGAGGGTAAGGAGAATTGCCACAGCCTTCTGCTCATACCAGGAAAGCACCATGGAAAGGGGAAGGTCGTTCACGGTGCAGCCAAAGGCATCTGCCAGGGCAGAGGCGATCTGGATGGCAGAGTATGCGTCATTACACTGGCCAATGTCCAGGAGCCTCGGTATCCCCTCAATGTCCCCAAGCTTCTTGTCAAAGAAGCGGAACTTTCCGCATGCAAGGGTAAGAACGAGACAGTCCTCTGGCACCTTTTCCACAAATTCCGTGTAGTAGTTCCTGCCAGGCTTTGCCCCATCGCATCCTGCAACCAGAAAGAAGTGCCTTATCTTGCCCTCTTTTACCCCACCGATGACCTTGTCTGCCACAGACATAATGGTGTTTCTTGCAAAACCAACCATTACGCTTCCCTTGTCCGTATCCTCAGGGAAGCCAGGGGTCTCAAGGGCCTTTTCAATGACAGGGGTGAAGTCCTTGTCAGCAATGTGCTTCACACCAGGCCAGCCAACAAGGCCAGTGGTGAATATCCTGTCGAAGTAGGACTCCCTGGGCTTCTGGATGCAGTTTGTGGTCATGACAATGGGGCCTGGAAATGCATCAAACTCCTTTGCCTGGTTCTGCCAGGCGGTTCCGTAGTGGCCGTAGAAGTGGGGATACTTCTTTAGCTCAGGATATCCGTGACAGGGAAGCATCTCACCGTGGGTGTAGACGTTTATACCCTTGCCTTCAGTCTGCTTGAGTATCAACTCCAGATCCCTGAGGTCATGGCCTGAAACCAGTATTGCCTTGCCCTTTTTGGCGCCAAGGGGGACCTCTGTAGGAACTGGATGACCGTAGTTTTCGGTATTTGCCGCATCTAGAAGCTCCATGGCCTTAAGATTTGCCTCGCCTGTCTTAAGGGCAAGCCCTACCCAATCGTTCAGGTCCATGTCCTTGTTCAGGGTGGCGGCAAATATCTCGTGGATCATCTTGTAGTGGTCCTCATCCTCTTTTCCAAGGATCTGGGCATGGTCTGTGTATGCGCACACGCCTTTAAGGCCGTATACAATGGTCTCCCTTAGAGAACGCCTGTCTTCATCCAGCTCGCCGTTTGAAAGGACACCGTGCATCTCGCCCTGACGGACCATCTCTTCCTTGTTGCTGCCAAGCTCAAAGGTGGCAGGGCCTTCTGGGAAGTCAGTGTTTCCGCCTGCTGCCTTTACCTTCTCCTTTAGCTCATCCCGCATGTTTACACAGCGCCTTAGAAGCTCCACAAAACGATCCGGGTCAAAATCCACGTTTGTTAAGGTTGAAAATACGGCCTCGCAGGTAAAGACGTTTACGTCCCTGTCGTTTATTCCCACCTTGTGGCCTTCTACTGCCACCTGGGAAAGCCCCTTTATGGCATATATGAGAAGATCCTGTAGCGCTGCCACATCGGGCTGTTTGCCGCAGACTCCTATCTTTGTACAACCCTTACCCTGTGCAGTCTGTTCACATTGAAAGCAAAACATTTTCTCACCTCTCTTGGTTTATTTTTTCCCCGTTAGGGAGATCAAGGTGTTCAAGGAGCATGTCAAGGCCGTCCCTGGAGATTACCTCACCAAGCCTTTCGCCCCTTTTGCACCTTTTTTTGTAAAAACGCGTTACTGACTTGACCGTTTCAAGGGCCTCGTCAAAGCCAAAAATTCCTGGAAGTTCCCTTCCAAGCTGCGGGTGTCTGCCAAGCTTTCCTCCAACCTGAATGCGAAAGCCATATCTTCCCATCTCAAGGCTCGAGGTGGGGCAGACTCGTACGCAGTGTCCGCAAAAAAGACACCTTGTACCATCTATTTTCACCCCTTCACCAAGGGTGATGGCCTCTTCCCTGCATGCCTTCAAACACGCCTTGCAACCTGAGCAATCAGCATCAGTCACCTGTGGGGCAACTGCCCCAATAAGGCCAACATCAACTATCTGGGGCCGGGAGCAGCTGTTTGGACAAAAGGAGATGGAAACCCTGAACTCGTTGTGTACCTTTAGGGGGCGCGAAAGCCTTTGCGTTAAGAATTCCTTAAGATTTTCACCTCTTAAAAACTCTTCTATCCTGTCTGCAATATCCGTGTCTGGAAGCACCCTGTTGCTGCATCCATCTGCTCCAAGGCATGTCTCAACGGAAAAACCCTGAAGCTCCTCATCCATGTTGTTCATGAAGCGGTTTTTACACTCTTCTATGTGCCTCTTTTCAATGAGCTCCACCCCACGCTTTAAGGCGTATTCCTCCACCTTCCTCCTCACCATCTTCCTGATGAAAAAGGGCACACGCTTCATGGTCCTTTCCGCCTCTTGGCTCCATTTCATCTTTAAGGCTCCCATGGTGCTAAAATGATAAACTGGATAATTTTTATTCACTTTGACTTAGGTCAAACAAGCTAAATTTCTAACCATTAGGAAATAAATCGTTTCCTCTTAAAAAACTTGGATTTTAAGGTGCCTTAAGGCACTGAATGGACTGGAGCTAATTCACAAGTTTAAAGAAACATTTACTGGAAAAGATGTTTCTTGTTTTGAATGGCCTTTTCATCTAAATGGAGACAACAGTTGCCACGCAGTAGCTTGCAATTCCCTGCTTTTCCCCAGTAAATCCAAGCCCCTCGGTGGTGGTTGCCTTGATATTCACGCGGTTTTTATCCGTTCCAATGCATGAGGCCACATTTTCCCTCATCTTTTCCATGAAAGGGGAAAGCCTTGGGGCCTGAGCAACAACGGTTGCATCCACGTTGTTTATATAAAATCCAGCCTCAAGGGCCTTTTTCGCCACCTCTTTTAGGAGAAGCATGGAAGAGATGCCCTTGAACTTCTCATCCGTGTCAGGGAAGTGGTTACCAATATCTCCAAGACCTGCTGCCCCAAGGATGGCATCACAAATGGAATGAAGAAGCACATCTGCGTCCGAATGGCCAAGAAGCCCCAGGGTATGCTCTATTTCAACGCCGCCAAGGATGAGCCTTCTGCCAGGGACCAGGCGGTGAACGTCATATCCAAAGCCTACCCGGAAATCCACCGTCAGAACTTCCCCTCTTTGATGCACTGAACAATGGCCCGGGCCATCTTGAGGTCTGTCTCCGTTGTTATCTTAAAATTTACAGAGCTTGTTATCTCAACAACCACGTTCATTCCTGCGTACTCAAGAAGGCTTGCCTCGTCTGTGCCTACAAAGCCGTCTGCTGCTGCCTTTTCATGTGCTGCCAACAGGTCCTCCTTACGGCACACCTGGGGGGTAAGGGCCGCAACAAGCCTTGACCTGTCAAGGGTCCTAGTGACAATACCCTCGTGAACCTCTTTTATGGTATCATCAACCTTCCTTCCAAGTATTGCAGCGCCAAGCTCCTGCGCCATCATACAGATGGAATCTATCTCGTCCGGGGTAATAAATGGTCTTGCCGCATCGTGCACTGCCACAAGCTCCATGGAGGATGCCGAGGCAGAAAGGCCGTTTTTTACCGATTCCTGCCTTGTGGCACCACCAGGCACCACCTTGAATGGTTTTGTGCCACAGTGCTTTTTCGCAAATTCCTCTGCCCTTGCCAGATGATCAAGGGGTGCAACCACCACTATCTCGCCTATCTCAATGGCCCTTGAAAAGGCCTCAAGGCTCCAGGCTATTATGGGCTTTCCCCCAAGATCAAGAAACTGCTTTGGCTCCTCATAGCCGAGCCTGCTTCCAGAGCCCCCTGCTGCAATTATAGCCGATGCCAACATCTGCCCTATTCCTCAAATATCTTGCCAGGATTTAGTATTCCCTTTGGATCAAACACCTTCTTGATCTGTCTTTCAAGGCCAACGACCCGAGAAGAAAGCTCAAGACCAAGATACTTCATCTTCGCAAGACCTATACCGTGCTCACCCGATATGGTGCCTCCCAGCTCAATGCACCTCTTCATTATTCTTTTTATGAGGCCGTCAAGCCCCTGCTCGTCCAGTTCATTGGAGTTAAATAACAGGTTTACGTGCAAATTTCCATCACCCAGGTGGCCAAATGAAAATATGTCAACAGGGTAAAGGGGCTGAATTTCTTTCAAATACGAAAGCATTGCCTTAATTGCCATTCTGGGCACGCAGATGTCCTCGCTTATTTTTCTGTCATAGCCAAGGCCCTTAAGTGCAGGAGAGACACTCCTTCTAGCCTCCCAAAGCCTCTCACGTTCTTTTGCATCTCTCGCCTCAAGGACCTTTATTGCCCCTGACCTTTTAAGACAGGCCCTAAGCCCTGAAAGCTGGCTTTTTACCGAAGATCTTTCCCCATCCAGCTCAAGGAGCAAAAATGCCCGGGTCTCCTCTGGAACATCAAAGGGCAAGGCCCTTGAGACCGCAGAAAGGGTATTTTCATCTAGAAACTCTGCACACCTTGGGAGGATACCAGAGATAAAAAGACAGGTTACGGCCTCAACAGCTGCCTCAAGATCGTTAAAGAGGGCAGCAGCAGTACCGACTGCCTCAGGCAGGGGCAAAAGCCTAAGGAGTATCTCCACAACGATTCCGAGCGTACCTTCAGAGCCCACAAAAAGGTGGGTTAGGTCGTAGCCTGAGACCCCCTTTGCAGTTTCTGCGCCTGTGTGGATGAGACTTCCGTCAGAAAGGACAACTTTAAGGCTCCTTACGTAGTCCTTTGTAACACCGTACTTTACCGCCCTTGCCCCTCCTGCGCCTGTTGCAACGTTTCCGCCAATGGTGCAAAACCTGAGGCTTGCAGGATCAGGCGGGTAAAAAAGCCCCAGTTTTTCCACCTTCTCTTGAAGGACACCAGTGACAACCCCAGGTTCCACCCGTGCAGTAAGCTCAACAGGATCGATGCGTAGAATGCGTTTCATCCTGGAAAAGGAAAGGACAACCCCTCCGCGTACAGGGACCGCGCTGCCTGTGGTGGAGCTTCCAGCCCCCCTTGGCACCAAGGGAATCCCGAGACGATTGCACAGCCTTGCTATCTTACAAACCTGTTCAATGCTCTCTGGCAGGGCAACAAGATGAGGTTCTGCCTCAAGGCCGCTTGAATCAAATCCGTAGCAGGCAACATCCGCCTTTTCAGAAAGAAGCCCCTCTTTTCCAAGTATCTCCTTGAGACCACTTTCAAGGGGATCCTTTTTCCAAAAGGCCATGGGCCCTTAACGCCACTTGTGTTTTTCTACCTGGGTTGTGAGATACTCCATCTGGCTCCTGAACTTGGATGATGTCTTCATCATCTTGTCTATCTTCTTTATGGAATGGAGCACGGTTGCATGGTCCCTGTTGAACTGCTTACCAATGTACTGCAGGGAAGAGTCGGTGTACTTACGTGAGAAGTACATGGCTATCTGCCTTGGAAGCGCAATCTCCTTTTTCCGGGACCTTGAGCGTATCTGTTCCGGCTTCAGACTGAAATGGCAGCAAATAAGATCCGTTATCCTTGATACTGTAAGGGTGTCTGGCTCGCCTACTATTTCGTGAATTATTTCCCTTGCTAGACCCAGATCAATAGGCCTTTTAAGAAGGGAGGACTTGGTTATAAGCCCGATTACCGCGCTTTCTATGCGCCTTATGTCCCCCTTCAGATGGTGGGCCAGGTACTCAATGGTTTCACTGTTGATATCCACCCCCTGACTCTTGGCCTTTCTGGCCACAATCTTCTTCCTGGTCTCAAAGTCCGGGGGGTTTATGGAGGTTATGATGCCGCTTGCAAGGCGTGAACGGAGTACGTCGCTTAGTTTTGGGATGGCTCGAGGAAGCTGGTTTCCCGTAAATATGACGATCTTCCCACTGTCAATCAAAGGGTCAAGGGCCAGGGCCAGCTCGCTTTGAGTCCTCTCACGGCCTGAAAGGCAGTGCACCTGCTCTATCAAAAGGCAGTCACACTGGGTGTAAAAGCGCTTTTTAAGGGCATCCATTGCATTGTTTTTAATGGCTGAAACCACCTGCTGGGTGAAATCGTTGGCTGTCAGGTAGCACAATCTCGCCCTTGGTCTTTTTTCAAGTATCTTGTGACCCACTGCCTGGGTAAGATGGCTCTTTCCAAGGCCTGAGGCGGCATGAAGAAAGATGGTCCGGCACGACGAGGAGCTTCCATTTGCCGCCTCCCAGCAGGCACCGTGTGCATAATGGTTGCATTCCCCAACAACGAATTCGTCAAAGGTGAACCTTTCGCACAGGTTTGGCCGTGGTATCTCCGTTGGGGAAAACTTGGGAAGGTGGAGCTGGCGTCTTGCAGACTCCTTTATCTTTTCCAGGGCCTCAAGCTTTATCTTTACATCCATGCCAAGATAGAGCAGGTCTTCCTTGATATAGGGGAAATAGTGTTCCTGAACCCAGGAGGCAAAAAACTGGTTGGGACACTTGAGGATCAAGGTGTTTCCCTCAACCCTGTCAAATTTCAAAGGCTCGATCCAGAGTCTGTAGCTTCCCTCAGAAACCTTCTGACGCAGCCTGTCCTTGATCTCCTCCCACAACTCCCTCATAGCCTTACTCCAATCAAAGATTTAAAGACAGCAAGATACCTACGTTAGGTCTAAAAAACCTATACAAGATTGAAAAATTTTTTCGAGCAAGCGCTGAAAAATGAACCAAAGGATTATGGCCTATTTTTTAATGGGCCAAGTTTCGGCTGTCAAAGCAGATTATTGTGAAATAAGATTCTTCCCCATGCTTTTTTTCAACAGTTACATATCCTCTCAAAATTCCGTGATTTTTGGACAAAAAAAACATAACCTGCCGTGAATTATGGAAAATTCCTGTCAATAATATTTCTTATGATTTCAACCAGTTAATTTCTTAAGAATATTTTTCAACAACCAGGCCACCATGTGCAAATCTCTGAAAATCTCTGAAAATCTTCCATTTTTATTTTTCGTTTCCTGTTATCTAAAAAACACATTCCACCACTTTTTTTATCTATCTTCTTCCAAGAATGGCGTAGAGTCTTCTCAAGCGTCCTTCCCTGTAAAAGGATATAAGTACGCGGCTGCCTGGCCCTTTTTCATTAAGCGCCTCAACGAGTTTCTGGTCAGAATCAATGGGTATCCTGTCTATGGCAACAATCATGTCCCCTCCCATGGGATAAAGCCTGTTACCAAGCCTGAGACTCCTTGAACATCCCCTGAGTCCTGCCTTGCTTGCAGGGCTTCCAGGCTCCACCTTTACAACCAGCGCACCCTTTTCTGAAGGCAAATTGAGAAGCCTGGCAAGATTATTGTCCACTGTGACAACCTCTGCCCCAAGATAGGCCCTGATGACCTGGCCATTTTTTATGATGGAATCGGCTACCCACCTTACAAGCCCTGCAGGCAGCGCATAACCAATGTTCGGGGGAGGCCCTTCTGCCGTTGTCACAGCCATTCCCACAAAAACACCCCTCCTGTTAAATACCGGTGCGCCGTCCAGGCCCCTGTGGATGAAGATGGAGGTCTGAATGAGGCGTTCCACACTCTTGCTTTTTAGACCTATGGGGCACAGGGCCGTGGATACGATTCCTGGAACAATGGTGCGTGAACCATCAGGATTTACCCCAATTGCTAAGACGTGATCACCAAAACCTGGTCTTGCCCTTTCAGCCATGGACACCGGGCGCAAGGAGGAAAGCACCTTGTCCGGGGCCTTGATCTGCAAAACACAGATACCTGTGACTGGATCGCTTCCAACAATGACTGCAGGCCAGTGGCCCTTTGAGAGCATGGAACATTCAATGGAATGGGGATCGGAGATGGACGACATCTGGACGAGGACGTGTCCCTTCCTGTCATAGATCAGGCCTGGGCCAAGTCCCTTGTGGACCACGGGATGAATGACATCCTCGGGCTTGATGGTGGTGCTTGAAACAAAGACCACGCTCTGTTTTAAGGCAGAAAGAGAGACCGATCTTGAAAGACAGGGACATGGGCAAAATGCCAGTGCTGAATTTATAAATAGTGCCAAAAGGACGATTCTTCTCATAATACCCCCTTAAACAACAAGGACAGCAGCCACAATGGCCGCCAGAATCAGCCTGTAGACCACAAATGGCATGAAGGTATGTCTTTTCAGGTAATTCATCAAAAAGGCTATCACCAGATAACCAGAGATGATTGATGCCAAAAAACCTAATAGATAGTTGATATCAAGGGCAGATGAGCCTTCCCTTATAAGCTTTATGGTCTCATAGAGGCCCGCCCCAGCAATAATGGGCGCAGAAAGGAGAAAGGAGAATCTGGCGGCTGCCTCTCTGGTAAACCCAAGAAAAAGGGCGCATGTCATGGTTATGCCGCTCCTTGACACCCCAGGCACTATGGCCAGGGCCTGTGAAAGCCCAACAAGGGCTGCATCCCCCTTTCCAAACCTGCCAAAGTCCCTAGCATGTCTTGCAACCCTGTCTGCCAGGAATAGAAGGACGGCCACTCCTGAAAGGGTGCATACCACCACCCAGGGGGACCTGAAGTATGTTGACGCGGCATGTTCCAGTAAAAAACCTGCAACTGCCCCAGGAACCGTCCCTATAATCAGCAAAACAAGGAGCCTCCTTGAGGCATCATTCCCCTTTCCAGGCAAGACGGACAATAGCATTGCCATCCAATCCCTGTAGAAGTAGGCAAGAACCGCAACCAGGGTCCCCATGTGGAGGATCACGTCAAAGGCAAGGCCCCCATCCTCAAGATGAAGAAAATATTCTGCAAGAACGAGGTGGCCCGAACTTGAAACGGGAAGAAACTCGGTCACCCCCTGGATAACACCCAGAAAAACCGCCTCGAGACCATTCATATTTGCAAAGCTCCTTGGACTTTATGGGTTGAAGGTTTAGAATCCTTTCGGAATGCAAGAAAAGAGGATAATTCAGAAGCAGGCATGAGACAATCAAATTTCTGGAGGGATACGGGCCTTGGACAGCTTTTCATGATTGGGCTTCCAGGCACAGAAATTGACAAGGACACGCTCTCTTTCATATGTGACTATGGAATATCAAAGTTCATACTCTTTTCAAGAAATGCATCTGGAGGACCAAGGCAGTTTAAGAGACTTTGTGGGAACCTTAAAAAGGCCTGCAGGGATGAAGGACTTTTCCCTATCCTGGCAATTGACCAGGAGGGAGGCCCGGTGAGGAGATTGAGGCCCCCAGACTATCCCGACATGCCAAGCCAGGAAGAGGTCAGAAAGGCCATGGAGCCTGAAACGGCAATGAAGGGCCTTGCCAACGCAACGGTTCAGCTACTAAATCAGTATCACATCGACCTGAACCTGGCACCTGTGCTTGATATCTGTCTTAAAGGGGAAGAAAACGTCCTTGACTCAAGGTGTTTTGGC
>JALWNK010000017.1 GCA_026995935.1 Deltaproteobacteria bacterium | reverse complement strand
AATCTATGAAAGAAAAAAATATTAAAATTGGTTTAGCTACAGAAAGCGAAGTTAATAGGGAATTTATTGAGGCCTGGCATAAGGCAGAAAAAGAAGAGATTGAACTCCCAGAAGAGCGACTTTACTTTATGGAACCATCGAATTTTTTCCAGGTCCTAACAAAGCGTCGAATTGCCTTATTAAAGGCATTACACAATCACGGAATATCCAGCATACGCGAATTAAGTCGGCTATTGAATAGAGATTACAAGAACGTGTATCAAGATGTGCAGTTATTAAAGAAGGCGGGATTAATCCATCAGGATACAGCAAAGAAAATATATGTTCCTTGGGACAAAATAAGGGCAGAGATACCTTTAGCAGCTTAAAAAATAAAAATTTAAGCATCCAACGAAAGGGTACCTTTAGACGAAGGATGTCAAGCCTCTCCTGAGGTAAGAATGCATATGTTACACAGAATCTCTCTTTCAAGTCCCAGGTGAATTATTCCAGCTGGCCATGCTACCATGTTTCGGTCCTGTCTCTTTGGTGTCGGGACGGCTCATACATACTTTATCGGCCATGCCGGGAATCCCCAGGCCACGTGACATATTGTGCATCTGATGATTCCCTTCTTTATGGGATCACTAGCGAATTGTGGTCATCTTGGAGCCGGGGCTCACCGATAGTAATCATCCATAAGCTGCCTGAGGTATTCTTCCAACACCTCTGTGTAACCCCTGGGCATCTGGTTAAGATAGGAGCTTTCAGCATCCCTCCAGAGTCTTTTTAAAATGAAGTAGTCAGGCGATCATTATAAGTCAGTGCCTCGCACCAAGTTCATTGCAAGTTCTAGGTTGCAGCACCGCAGATTCGGCGCTCCTGGGCTCTACGTTCGGGTAATCATGGTCTTTACAACTGATAACCATATGGGGAGGCTCGTCGGAGAGCCGTACCGGGGAGAACCCGACGTCCGGTTCGACGAGGGGGCAGAAGGAAGGAAGCCGACAGAGAACCTGTCGCTAGCTGCGGTTAACACACATCTGACTTATCTCCGCACCGATGCTTTACTTTACTGGCGAAATAATCTTTAAGGCAATGACGTGATAATGATGAAACGAATTGCGTCCTGCTCCGCGACGGCGCCCCTGGAGACGTTTTTCGTCCAGGTGGATGACACGCGCTTCATTGTTTTGCGGCCCACGCCAGAGATTGTTGGTAAGGCGCGGTCCGTGCATGTGTACGCCCTCAATCCCAATTTTGCTGACCCTGCCAAAAGCAGAGTCGGCAAAACTGTGGTTTTCGACAAGATGGGCATGGGCGTCATGCCCATCTTTCCGAGTGAATTGGATGCCTGGAGTCACCTGACGAGAGTCGTCCTTTATCCCTACAATAGCAACGCCGATCCCCTGGCCTACATCGTATTTGATCCGCCATTGCCCATCGAGTCCAGATTCAAAAAGTCACCCTCCCCTGATTGGAGGCAATGCCCGTGGAAAAACTCTCTCTTCTTATGCGCTTCCTCCCTTATCTGTTCTACCCCGTGGAATTTGTCCTCTGGGCGCTGGCCACCCTGGGCATCCTGGGCGGCGTGGATTCAAGAAAATTCCTTAAAAGCCGTTCTGCCTGCCTTGTGGCAGCCCCATTTCCAAGCTTCAAAAGCGCCTTACGAGAACAAGCCCCTGCCCTTTTTCTGTATTCTTTCTTTGTAAGGAGCGTCTTTAACCTTTCTGTGAGCTCAGTATGATCCTCCACTACGAATCCGCCTCCCTCGGCTAGGAGCGCCTCCGCTGCATCCTGGAAGTTTTCCGTGTGCGGGCCAAAGAGCACCGGGCGTGCCCATGCGGCAGGCTCCATGATGTTCTGTCCGCCCTTTAGAACAAGCGAGCCGCCTACAAAGGCCACATCGCAAAGCCCGTAAAGGTCAAAAAGCCAGCCCATCTCATCAACTACAAGAAACTTGCAGCCTGGGTCAAAGGACCGGCCCCTGTGTTCAAGCCTTTCGGTCAGGGTTTGAGACCTTTCCCCTTTTTCTGAAAGGAAATCCCTTATCTCCTTCACTCGCTCAAGGTGCCTTGGTACCAGGATGAAAAGTGTTTCAATCCCCATGGCCTTGAGCTGCTCTGCGCACCTATAAATCTGGCGATACTCATGCCCCCTTATGCTTCCAGCCACCACCACGGGCCTATTCGAAGGAATGGATAGCATTTTGGCCACGCCCCTGGCCTTTTTCTCGTCCGGTCTTTCAATGAGATATTCGTACTTGGCGTTTCCACAGACCTCCACCATTTGGGGATTGGCTCCCATGATGCAAAGCCGTTTCTTATCCAGCCTGGATATTGCACAGATAACCTCAAAGAGCCCCAGGACCTCCCTGAAGAAGAAACGAAATCTTCTGTACGGAGGAAAGGAATCTGCTGATATCCTGGCGTTTAAAAGGGCAAGTTTTGTGCCCCTTCTCTTTAGTGTCCACAGGAAATTGGGCCAGATCTCTGTCTCTACGCTGCAAAAGACCCTGGGAGAGACCAGGGAGGCGGCCCTAAAGGCGGCCTGTGGGTAATCAAATGGAAAGAGTGTTACTGGGATATTTTGTTCAAAAAGCCTTTTTCCGTGGTTGAATCCGCTTTCCGTAAAGGCCGATACCATTATCCTTGTTTCAGGACGAATCTTCAGGATTTTTTCCGTTATGGCCTTAATTGCTGCCATCTCCCCTACCGAGGCCCCGTGCATCCACACATCAAAGGGGGCCCTATGGGAAATATCTGCCAGGAGCTTGCCCCTTCTGCTACCCCAGAGGGATCGCTTTTTGGAAAATCTTTCCATGAGTGCAAGGGCGGGGTCCCCCAAAAGGGCCGTCATGCCTGTCAGCAGCGAGTAGGTCCTTATCCAGCTCATAAGATCACAGTCTTTTTCTGCCCAGTTCGTAAAGGGCAATGGATGCGGCATTAGAGACATTTAGGGAGTCGAGAACTGGATTTATGGGTATGGATGCCAGGGTGTCCAATTGCCTTTTAAGGTTTTTTCTAATGCCCTTTGACTCTGAACCAAGCACCAGGCAGCAGGGACCCCTGGTTCCAAGCCTGTAAATGGGTGTTTCTCCCCTTGCATCAAGCCCCACTGTTAACACGGACTTTTCATGCATCTCTTCCACAACAGAAAAGATGCTTTTTGTAGTGCATATGCGCGCATGAAAAAGCGCACCAGAAGATGCCTTGACAACGGTTCCATTTATGGGGGCATTTTGTTTTTGGGGAATCACGATTCCTGCTGCGAAAAAGGCCACGGCAGCCCTTATTAGTGCGCCAAGGTTCTGGGGGTCTTCTATCTGGTCACATATTACTATTGTTTCCCTGGAAGAAAGGGCACTGTCTATAATTTTATCAAGGCTGGTTTCCCAGAAAATCAAGACCTTGGCACAGATTCCCTGATGGACCGCCCCTTTGGGAAGCAGATGACGGTGAAAATCATCCACCTGCCTGATAAGCACATTTTGCTTTTTAAGTTTTTCAAGAAGGAATTTTTGACTTTTCTTGCGTCCAAAGCTCGGCAGAACCTCAACCCATTTAATGAATTGAGGATTTGCCCTAAGGGCCTCTTCAAGGGGATGGATTCCCCAGATAAGAAGCGACTTTTCCACTTGAGCGTAATTTCTGTCTCTTTTTGACTCCTCCAGCTTTCTTCCCCTTTTTCCAGAGGCAAGCTAGGACAGGAACCAGGAATCAGGGCTGGGCTTTAGCCTGGCAAGGTCTATCTTTCCTGCAAGGACCCTCCTGGTCTTGCTTCTTTCTGCCGAAACTATGGACCTTAGCTCCTCAAAGGCAACTTGGAGCTGGTCGTTAACAACGCAGTAGTGGTAGTTTGAGACCTCTTCAATCTCTTTCAAGGCATTTTGCAGCCTGGTCTTTATCTTTTTCCTGTCCTCACTTCCACGTTTAAGCAGTCTTTCTTCCAGGGCCTGCCACGACGGTGGAAGAATGAAGATGGTAACTGCTCCAGGCAGCTTGCTCTTTACCTGTTTGGCGCCCTGGACATCAATATCGAGAATTACATCCATGCCCCTTGAAAGCTGCTCCAGGACCTGCGACCTGTGGGTGCCGTAAAAGTTACCGTGAACCCTGGCCCATTCCAGGAAGGCGTCTTGTGCAACAAGTTTTTCAAATTCCTGCTCCGAGACAAAAAAGTAGTCCTTTCCGCTGACTTCTCCTGGTCTGGGCGGTCTGGTGGTATGAGAGACGGAGAAGACAAGGCCGTCCACCCTTTCAACAAGCATGGAGCGCAGGGTGCTTTTCCCTGCGCCCGAAGGTGCGGAAATGACAAAGAGATCGCCTCTTTCCATTAAGGGTTCCCGGTTACTGGAGGCCTAATCCGAGTCGTCACTTTTGCTGAGCAGGTCTGAACTCAGCCTCTGGGAGATGGTTTCTGCCTGAATAGCCGAAAGAATAACATGGTTGGAATCTGTTATTACGATGGACCTTGTACGTCTGCCCTGGGTGGCGTCAATGAGTTTGCTGTTCTGCTTTGCCTCTTCCCTAAGGCGTTTCATGGGCGCTGATGATGGATTAACTATCGCTACAACCCTTTCTGCCACTACCGTATTGCCAAAACCGATATTCAAAAGCTTACATTTGCAACTCATAATTCTTCACCTACCTTGATTTTCATGCAATGAAAAAGACCATTACGAATGCGCCAAAAAATATTTGAGTTAAAGGCTGTAAAAAAAAACTTTGCCTGTTGAGTGGTGCGCAAAGGTCATGGTCATTTTTCAGGACCACATTGTGATAACATGCATTAGCTGACAAGTTGAACACAAACTATAATAAGAAGTTATATTAATCTGTTTTTTTTTCTATACAATATTTTGTAGCTGCTCTCTTATCTTTTCAACCTCTGATTTTATTTCCACAACGAGATGTGAAATGGTGGAGTCGGCCGATTTGGAGGTAATGGTGTTTACCTCCCTGAAGATCTCCTGGAGAAGAAAATCAAGCTTTCTTCCAATGAGGTCTTCCGTTTCAAGGTACTTGTAGAACTGGCTGATGTGGCTTTCAAGACGGACAAGCTCTTCGTTAATATCCAGCCTGTCCGCAAGGATGGCAGCCTCCTGGATGAGTCTTTGCTCATCAAAGGGAAGGTCGTCGAGCCTCGAAATTATCCTCTCCCGCATCTTCTGCTGTTGTTCCCTGAGGCTGTCCCTGGCCCTGGCCTCTATACGGGCTGCAAGCTCTTCTATTCGCTTAAGCCTCCTGCGGATATCATCTTCCGTGGCCTTCCCCTCCTTTAGGGCCATCTCAAGGGCAGATTCAACCAGCTCCTCAAGGGGCCTCTCAATCCTTTTCCAGAGGGTTTCTGCATCCATCCTTTCCTCCCTGGCAGAAACGGCATCCTTAAGCAGCATGAGAAGCTCTCCCATCTTGAGATGGGCTGGTATTTGAACTGCCTCACCGAGTTTTTCAACCGCTTCCAAGTAACCCTTTGCTAGACCAATCTTAGGCTGAAAGGAGGCGGGGGTTTCCTCAAAGGACTCATACTGGATGAAAAGGTCCATCCTGCCCCTTACGAATCGTTCCTTGAGAAATCTCCTTATGCGGTCTTCAATGGGGGAAAATTCCCTAGGGCTCCTCAGATGAAGGTCAAAGTATCTGGAGTTAACAGACTTAAGTTCAAGGGCAAGGTTCCAATCAGGCCCTTCGGCCTCTTTTCTGGAAAAGGTGGTCATGCTCCTGAGCATGGCGATCATCCTCTCTGTTGTTTTATCTTTTTTAGATACATCCTTCTGGCCTGGCTTAGAAATGAAAGGGCAATCTCGGATTTGTAATCCGGATAAGTCCAGTCAAGGAAGGAAAAGGAGCCCCTTTGGTAAACCAGGGTCAGGTCACCAAATATGCCTTTTCCCAGGTATATGCGGTGGGTAAAGTTTTTGGTTGTGGCAAGGACCAGCCGTTCTGCTGTGAGAATTCCAGGGTCTATGTTGACCTTTCGGGCCCCTTGCTCTGTCCATTTTTCTTCAAGGTCCATGGCCTTTAGTTTGATATGGGGAAGCACGTCCTGGGCAACGAGGCTGTCAAAGGCCATAAAGCAGCGTTTAAGCCCTGGTCCCATCTCCTTTTCGTAGTAGTCAGTCCACGTAAAGGGCACAGGCCCTGCCTGCAGGATGATGTCTCCAAAGAGATGTTTCAGATTGCTGGTTATGGCCTCAAGGCTCACCTTGGGAGAATAGATAATCCCAGCAACAAGGAGCGCCTTAGGAGGGATTTTTAGGTCCTTTTTTGCCATGGGACGCTCAATAGACAAAGGATTCCACAGGTGCCCTTTTTATGGCCGTCTCCAGTTCGCCCCTGGTGACAGTTGCCGTCCCCACCTTTCCAACTACAATTCCTGCGGCAAGGTTTGCAAGAAAGGCAGCCTCACACGGGGAGAGGCCAGTTGTAAGGCCAAGGGCCATGAGGGATATGACGGTATCCCCTGCCCCTGTCACGTCAAAGACCTCCCGTGCCATGGTGGGAATGGTGAAAAGTCCCTTGTCCTTCTGCCAAAGGGCCATGCCCTCAGGACCCCTTGTTATGAGCACGATCTGAAGAGACAGTTTCTGGGCAATGTCCCTTGCAGTCTTTTCAAGGCCCTTGTCACCCTTTATGGGAAGGGAGGATATGGCCTCGGCCTCCTTCTCGTTTGGGGTTATCACTGTGGCCCCCTTGTACAGTTTGGCGTTAACGGGTTTGGGATCCACAAGGCAGGGGATGGTGTTTCGGCCTGAATGATCCACCAGAAATTCCATGATTTTCCTGCACACAACTCCCTTGTGGTAGTCAGAGATTACAACGGCGTGACTGTCACCAAGGTTATCTTCAAGTTGCTCCTTGAGCGTAGAGACCACCTTGTCCGAAAGGGTACCAGCCTCTTCCCTGTCCACCCTTACCACCTGCTGGCCACGGGCAACGATCCTGGTCTTAAGGGTTGTAGGCCTTTCCGGGTCCGTGACCATGGCACTGGTCCTTATCCCCTTTTTGTCGCAAAGCCGAATGATCTTCTCCCCAAAGGCATCCCTTCCTATTACGCCTGAAAGGGCAGGGCTTGCCTCAAGACTTCTAAGGTTGTTGGCAACATTTGCCGCTCCTCCAAGGAGAAAGGACTCCTTTTCCACCTGCACCACGGGAACAGGGGCCTCTGGTGATATCCTGCTCACCTCGCCCCATACGAACTGGTCAAGCATAACGTCCCCAACCACCAGTACCTTTTTCCCGGGAAAGGACGAAACCGCCTCAAGAAGCCGTTTCTTTAGCCTGTCAGGATCCATCTGTCTTCTGGTATCTTTCAAGGCTAATGGCCTCATCTATGAGCATGATGGGTATTCCTTCCCTGATTTCATATACAAGGCGGCATCTTTTGCAGATGAGGGCGTCCCCATCAAGGCTAAGCTTCACTTCACCCTTACACTTTGGGCATGCAATTACTTCTAGAAGTTCCTTGCTAATGGTTTCTGCCATTTTTCCCCTTTTTCTGCCATTTTTTGTGGCCTATAGGCCTTAAGCCCCTAATCCTATTTTAATATGCGTTATTTGCAAAGCTCTTTGACAGCCTGAAAGACCTCCTTTGGCTCTATTTCCTTCATGCAAAGGTTTTCCTGACACCTTCTTTTGAAACATGGACTGCACCCAAGCTCCCTCCTTAAGACCTTGTGACCGTGCCCAAAGGGGCCTGTCCGCCAGGGGGCAGTGGGGCCAAAAAGGGCAACAATTTTGAGATCCGTTGCTGCGGCAAGATGCATGGGGCCTGTATCTGTGGATACGGCAGTTTTGGCAAGCTGAAAGATGGCAGCAAGGGTTTTAAGATCGGTTTTGCCTGTCAGGTCTCTTGCAGACTTCTTTGAGAAATTTTCTATTTCTCTTCCCATGGCCCTGTCCTGGCTTCCTCCAACAACTACGCTTTTAAGGCCAAGACATTTATTTATCATGACGGCAAGCTCGGCAAAGTACGAATTCACCCATCTTTTTGTGGGCCAGATGGTTCCAGGAATAAGGATGACGAACCGCCCAGCCTCAATGCCAAGGCTGCCAAGGATATCCCTGGCCATCTGCCTGTGGGTGTCTGAAATGCCTAAGGGAAAGCGGATGTCCTTGGTGTGTGCCCCCAAGGTACGGGCAAGATCAAGGTAACGAAGCACCGCGTGTTTGTCAGGATCATAGGGTGGAAGCCTTTTATTTAAAAACATGTGGCTGAACTCTCGTCCCTTGTCAAAACCTGCCTTGATTTTTGCCCCGGAAAGAATGGTTATTATCCCGCTTTTAAAAAGGCCCTGCAGATCAAGGGCTGCGTCATACCTTGAAAGGCGAAGTTCTTTTTTTAGTCCAAGGATCTCCTTTGTAAGATGTGGCCAGGAAAGGGGGTTTTTAGCAAGCCTTCCAAGCCTCTTTCTTGGATAGACTATTACCCGGTCTAAAAGGGGGTGGCCTTCAAGAAGGCCTGCCCCTACCTCTCCTGTAATCCAGTCAACAGAGGCCTGGGGCCACGTCTTTTTCAGTGCGTCAAGCACAGGAAGCGTCTGGACAATATCCCCCAGGGCACTGAGCTTTATGATCAGGATTCTTGAAGGGAATTTAAGCCTTGATCTATTATCCATTTTGAGGCATCAAAAAGGTTTTTTGCAACAAAAGAGACCTGTTTTCTTTGGAGAAAATCCATCTCCTTTAAGGTCTTTTCCCCATAGCCTGTGAGAACCAGTATGGACCTTGTTCCTCCATTCCATCCCGCCTCAAGGTCCCGAAGGCTGTCTCCCACCATGAATGACAGGGACGGTTCAATGCCAAGTTCGCTGCATGCCCTTTTTAATAGCCCTGCTTCAGGTTTCCTGCATGAACATTTTTTTCGAAATGGGGGGCTGCCTTCAGTTGGGTGGTGGGGGCAGAAATACCATGCATCCACACTTGCCCCTGCCCGTTTAAGCCTCTTTTCTATAACATCATGGCACTTTTTGACAAAGGAAGTGTCAAAAAGGCCCCTTGCCACGCCAGACTGGTTGGAGACTACAACCACCTTGAAGCCCGCCAGGTTGAGCATGGATATGGCCTTTGAAACATTTGGAAGGAGCCTTATATCTGAAAGCCTGTTGAGATATGAGACTTCCCGGATTATGGTGCCGTCCCTGTCAAGGAATACGGCCCTGCTTCGGCCCTTTTCGCTCATTTCACCATTTCTTGGCACACATCAAGGACTTCCGAGACGGTAATTCCGAGCATGCAGATAAAGTCCCTGGGGCATTCCCTGCTAAGACAGGGGGAACAGGGCAGCTCATGCCTTATTACCCTGGCCTGCCTGCTGAAAGGGCCTGTTGTTACGGGATTTGTGGAGCCAAAAAGTGCAACAAGGGGAACCTGACAGGCCGCTGCAACGTGCATGAGTCCGGAATCGTTTGAGACCATGAGGTCCAGGATGGAGATGGTGCAGATGGCCTCATCAAGAGCGGTTCTTCCGCAAAGATTTATGGCCCTTTTGCCAAGTGGGGCGCATATTTCCTCTCCAGCCTCCCGTTCCCTTTCGGTTCCGAAGACAACGATGGTTGAGTCTGGAAAAGTCTGGGTAAGGGCCCCTGCAAGCTCCCGATACTTTTCCGCCGGCCAGCATTTGGCAGGGCCAAAGGCGGCCCCGGGATTTAGGCCCAAAAGCCTTGTCTTTCCGTTCCAACCATTTTTCTTAAGGAGCCCTCTGGCCCTGTTTTGTTCATCCTCCGGAACGTGGAGGACGGGCTCCGGCGCCAGGCTGCCTTCTTCCCACCTTTTACCAAAGACCTTTTCAATCAGGTTCAGGTAGTAGAAGACCTCATGTTTTGTCCCCTTATCCCCAGGTACATCAACGGCCCTTGAAAGAATTACAGAGCGAAAGTCCGTATTATAGCCATATATTTGGGGGATTCCGGCTATTCGGAATATAAGGGCCGATTCAAAGGAATTTGGAAGGACTATACCAAGTTTATAACCTGTATTCTTTATCTTTCTGGCTACCTTGGAAAGAACGCCTATTCCAGGAAGTCTCTTGGGGCCTTCAAATTCCATGACGTTATCTGTGTGTTCACAGTATTTGTAAACAGGGGAGCTCCAGGTTCTTGCAAGCACGTCTATTTGGGTATCAGGGAAGAGTTTTCTGATGGCAGCAAGGGCAGGCAGTGTCATGACCGCATCTCCTATCCAGTTGGTGCCCCTTATTATTATCTTGTCCGGATTCAACGAAAATTCCTGCCTTGCAAGTCTTGCGGGATTGTCCTGTTTTTTATTAAAAAAAGCCCCATATGGCAAGCCAAATGGATGACAGAGAAAAGATGTCCAAGGGTTCCGGACAGGAGGAAGAGGACCTTGCCCTTTTGAAGATCCACGTCCGATCTGATCTTTACCGTGCATTCAGGCGCTGCGTGTGGATGACGGTTTATGAGACAGGCATGTCCATTGTGGATGTCCACAACAAGATGATCGAGGATCTTCTAAGGAATAAAGGCTGTTAGTTCCTCTTCCTTTCCTGTTTAAGGCCCATCAGTTAAACATTTCCAGTTCCTTGTCTATCTTTTCTGCAAGGCCAAGGTCAAAAAGGGATATGGTGGGCAGAAGCCACATGAGTTGGAACCTTGGGTCTCCGTCCTTGTTTTTCCCAAAAAAGGCAAGTGATATCCTGCCAAATCCCGTATCCTTCTCTATCTTTTTGGCGTCCTTGAGGAATTTTTTGCAAAAGGCAGGTAACTTTTCATAGGATACAGGCTTTCCTTCCTGGCCCCTCTGTTTCCTGAGCTCTGCCGCAGACCCAAGACTCCTGAGTGCCTCGATGACATTCCAGCACTTGTGTTTCTTTAAAAAGGCCAGCAGGATACTGCCTGCCGGGACCCTAAGGATTTCCAGGTTTTCCCCGGTGTCCCTGAGATCTACTACCAGGTGGGCAGTTCCCTGTGACAGCTCGATTCTGGCAAATACCTTCTTGTTTTTGGGAAGGGTTTCAAAAAGTTCCTTGATCTCTATCTGTTCGTTTTCAGGGAATTTATCCCGATCTTTCTCTGAAGATCCCGTTGCAAAGTAGGTATTCTTTCCCCCCTTTTTACCAAATACAAGGTCAAAACCCCACCTTTTAAGGGAAGCAAGGGAAAACTCCCGTTCCCTTTCCGGTCTTCCCAGTGTTTCAAAGACCAGGGTGCGGTTTACCTGGATTTCTCTCAACTCGCGTATCTTCATTTTATTTTTGCCTCCTAATTTTTTTAAGCAAGATGGTACACAAAACTAAGCACGCCTTGGGAAATGTCCATAGCGCATCTATCTCGAAAATGCGGATCTGCCCTGTCTCTGTGAGTTTTTGTTCACTGTAACCAGTTGAAATTCTTCGCTATTTAGAAAAATTTAAAAAATTTTCTTGACATTTTAAAAAGCGAACCAAAGTTAAAGTGGTACAGCTCAATCACATTTTTGTTTGATTTTCATAAAATTTATTACAAAAAAGTTAAAGGAGGAGTTTATTGTGAAAGAGTCGGAAAATGATCTAACTAACAAATTTGAGTGGGGAGACGTGGGAAAAAACTGGAAATTCCATCTCCTGTTGGGTTTTTTCTTTATTGTTACAGGTACAATTGGTCTGGTTCTGACCCCTCTTGCAACCCTTTCATCCATTTTTCTTTTTGCTTCTTTCATGCTTGCAGGAGGCATACTTCAGCTGATAGAGGCCATTAAGGCAACAAAAGGATGGAAAAGCAGGCTTCCTCATATAATCGGGGGTGCCCTTTACGTGGCTGGCGGCTTTATCTCCTTGTGGAATCCGGTGGCAGCGTCTCTTGCCCTTACCCTGATTTTGGCAGCCTCCATCTTTGCCGTAGGTGTTTTCAGGATTGTCGTTGCTATTCAGCACAGAAAAGAGCTTTCAGACTGGGGAATACTTCTCATAAGTGGCCTAGCCTCAGTGGCAATCGCCATTCTCATAGGAATTTCATGGCCCTTTTCAGCCATATGGACCCTTGGGCTGTTTATATCCATTGATCTGATATTTAATGGTTGGAGCCATGTAATTGTTGCCATAGCTGCCAAAAAGAAAGCGGAAGAGCCTAAACATTTTGACAGCCAGGCGGGCGTTCAGAGCGCCTCTGCCTAAATTTAAAAAAGGAGGAAAGAAATGGTCTTGAAAAAGAGTGCGAAGAAGACAGGATTTTTAGCAATACTTGTGGCGTTATTTTTTATGACTGTTCCATCAGGTACTGGTTTCTGCCAGGAAAAGGCTGCTGAAAAAAAGGCGCCTCCCAAGACATCTGCCCAGGTCTCAAAGGGTGCCGTGGAAAAGGAGAAGAAAAAGGCTGCTGATATTAAAAAGGAGTTGAATCAGAAGGCCATAAAGGCCATTGCTGATACCTATAAGGTTCTCGACCTTTTAAACCAGAAGAAATCCAAGGAGGCCCTTGACCTCCTAAAGAAGGTCATAGGTGAATTGGAAGTAATTCTCGCAGCCAATAAAAATGTCTCTCTTATTCCAATAAACAGCTACACTGTTGTTGTAGATACAGATCTTACTCCCAAGCAGATTGCAGAGAAGATTACCGAGGTCAAAACAAAACTCAACCATGGTGATGTCCAGGGGGCAAGGATTCTTCTGGATACCCTGCAAAGTGAGATAGACATTGTCATAGAAAATCTGCCCCTTGCCACCTATCCAGATGCAATGAAGCTTGCCTCTAAATACATCATTGATGGCAAGGTGGATGAGGCAAAGAGCGTGCTTCAGATAGCCCTGAACTCCATGGTAGTGAAAAAGATAGTTATACCCATTCCTCTGGTCAGGGCATCTGACCTTATTGCAGAGGCCTCAAAGGTTGCAAAGACCGACAAGGAGCAGGCACTAAAGTATCTCAATGAGGCCAAAAGGCAGCTTGAGCTTGCCAAGATACTTGGTTACGGGAAAGACCAGCCTAAGGTATACAAGGATCTGCAGGAAAGGATAGACTCTATAAAGAAAGAGATTAAGGGTAAAAACAAGGCGGCCAAGATGTTCGAAGAGCTCCTTAAAAAGCTAAAGGAGTTCAAGGAAAGGCTCATCTCTTCCTGATAACCAGTAATAAACCGGCTAAAACGAGCTCGCAGGGATAGCCCTGCGGGCTTTTTTTTTGAAAAATGAGGCCTGAAGAGTGGTTTCATTTTTCAGCCTGGAGTATTAATGCAGCATGAATACATTTGGAAATGGCAACAAAGAGAAGGCACTTATAAACATGGGCTTGGTGGTTGACGCCCAGGATGAGATTGCATGTATTTGGGCCAATTGGGTTGTTAAATGGCTAAAAAAGAATATGGAGCAGAACTTCCCAGAATTTCTTTGGAGATTTTCTATTCTTAAAAGACAGGATTTTTCAAGAAGTGTCCCTCCTGATCCCCTAAACCTTCTCGAGTTTGGCTCTGATATCAAGATTGAATATGGTTTTGATTATGTGCTGGTACTTACCAGTTTTCCCCTTAAATCGCGTTTTGAACAAGGGGTTAGTGGAGTCCCCTCCAATATGCTTGAAACTGCCGTAATAAGCCTTGCACGCATACTTGAGCTGAAAGACAGGGAAAGACAGGAAAAGGCGTTAGTAAGCCTTGTAAAACACTGCCTGGGGCATCTTTGGGGTCTTGATCACAGTCTTGAGTCAGTAATGAGGCCGAGGAAGTTCTGGACCGGTGAGCCACCTCATGACTGGAGCATTCAAGAAAAAAGAAAGATATTACGTCATCTCATGGACGCCGCTGATCCAAGGGTGGAGGAGGCCTCGCCTATAAAAAGCAAGTGGAAATTCTATCTCAAGGTGCTCTCCTTGGAATGGCCTGCAATATTTAAAGATGTGCTTGTTTCCAGGTCAGTACTCATGATGTTTCATCTTGGACGTTTTATTGCGGCCACTGCCGTTTCTATGATATTTCTGTTCCTGAGTGCTGAGGCCTGGGAGATGGGTGCAGCCATAAAATCTGGATGGCTCGATCTCCTGCTTGCATGTGTCATATTTGCCTCCATCCTTTCCATATATTTTGGTCAAAATCTGCACGTTATAAGCAGAAGTGACAGAATGAAGGAACAGGCGGTGAGATCACGATTTGTCCTTTTCGCCACACTGTTTGTCGGTATGATATCCTTTTGGATCAACCTTTTTGTCATATCCTATTTAATTATTGCCATTCTTCCAGAGAGCGTGTTGGCCGGATGGGCAGGCATGGGAGGCAAGCCACTTCCAGCATTTCACTTTTCCAAGCTCATGGCAACCTTTGGAGTGCTTGCATCTGCTGTTGGCGGAAATCTTGAAGAGGAGAAGGACATAAAGGCTCTTCTCGTCTATACAGAGGAGACATAATACCATGAGAAAGGCAGTTGCTGTTTACTTCAGGAATAAATGGCATGGGCCTTTGCACCGGTTCCTTTCTGCCTTTATGGTTTTTATAATTTTTTCAAGCTCCCTCTGCCTTGTGCTTACAACTGAGCCCTCGATTGAGGGGGAATATGGCTACTTCCTCTGGCTCTTTGAGGGGTTTTCATCCTTTATTTTCATGCTGGAATATCTTTTAAGGATATGGAGCTGCCCTGAAGACTACAAAAACCAAGGGCCTTTACGGTGCAGGATGGACTACATCCTTTCCTTTATGGGGCTTGTGGACCTTCTTTCCTTTCTTCCCTTTTTTCTCATAATATCAGGCTGGACCCAGACACCCCAGCTCATGCTTGTACAACTTCTTCGTCTGCTCAAGCTTACCCGTTATTCCGTAGCCTTTGATCTTCTTCGCGACGTCCTAAGGGAAGAGGCAGAGTCCCTTCTAGTCTCTGTCATGCTGATGTTCATTATCTTGATATTTGCCTCGGTGGGAATATTCATTTTCGAACATGAGGTACAGCCAGATGCCTTTGGTTCCATTCCAAAGGCCATGTGGTGGGCAATAGTTACCCTTACCACGGTAGGCTACGGCGATGTTACCCCAATCACAGTACAAGGCAGGATATTTGCCACCTTTATAACCATTGCTGGAGTTGGCCTGGTATCCCTGCCTGCAGGTATTATAGCCTCTGGGTTCACCGAGCAGCTCAGGCTAAGGAGAGAAAGGTTTCAGCTGGAAGTTGAACAGATGATCCACGATGACGGAAGTCTTTCCAGAGAGGAAATGGATGTGCTGGAGGAAGACAGGCAAAAGTTGGGCCTTTCAAAGGACAATGCCCAGCTTATCATCAATCAGGTTGCAGAAAGGGAGGCCAGGAAGACCAAGGGCTCATAACTGATTCTCGGTGAGGGATAATCAATGAAAGAAAAATTGGATTCCTTTAGCAAAAGTCTGAGTGTTGCTTCCCTGGAATCCTTTCCAGAAAGGCTTGTTGAGGAAGGGGAAAAGACTCTCAAAGAGGTAACCCCATCCCTTGGTGTTGCCCCGGTGTCTAAGGTTTCACAATGTTCACAACTTCTTGGCACGGTTATTCCCCTTAGTCTGTTTGTCAAAACTCTTATCCAAAGAAGGCCTGCCCTTTTAAGGCAGATTCTTGACGAAAACCTCCTAAATACCTCCCTTCCCCCTGAAAAGATCAAGGAGATGGCCGATACGGAGCTTCTTAAGGTCCAGTCAGAAGAAGAGTTTGCAAAAAGGATTCGTCTTTTTCGAAACATGCTTATGCTAAGGATTGCCATAAGGGATATGGGCGGACTGAGCCCCTTTTCAGAAACCTGTCTAGAACTTTCTACCCTTGCATGCGTATGCCTTGAAACGGTAATTAAATGGCTTGAAGGGCAGATGGCCAGAGATTTTGGCTTCCCACAGGATTCAAAAGGGGAGATTTTACGTCTCATAGTCCTTGGAATGGGAAAACTTGGGGCTGGTGAGCTCAATTTTTCTTCAGATATAGATCTCATCTTTGCGTTCAGGGGCAAAGGATGCACTAGCGGGGGCAGAAAAAGCATCTCCAATCACGAATACTTTCTCCACCAGTGCCAGAGGCTCATGGCCATTCTTTCAAGGCCCATGCCCGAGGGCTTTGTTTTCAGGGTAGACACCCGGCTCAGGCCCTTTGGTGATTCCGGGCCCCTTGTCATGACAATGGATGCGATGCTTGAGTACTACGAGAGGCAGGGGCGTCAGTGGGAAAGGTATGCACTGGTTAAGGCCAGGCCCGTTGCCGGGGACGTAGAAGGAGGCTGGCAGCTTCTTGGTGAGCTTAGGCCCTTTGTTTACAGAAAGTATATTGACTACTCAGCCATAGAGTCCCTCAAAGAGATGAAGGCCATGATAGTTGCCGAACAGGCGGAAAAGGCGGGTACGAGTAATGTAAAGCTAGGTCCAGGGGGGATCCGGGACATAGAATTCGTGGTCCAGACCTTCCAGCTCATTAAGGGCGGAAGAATAAAGGCCCTACAGGTCCAATCCCTGATTGATGCACTTGAGGTGATAAAGAGGCTCGGGTTTTTGTCAGAGGAAACCTGCTGGGACTTGGCAAAGGCCTACGTGTGGCTCAGGGTTACGGAAAACAGGCTCCAGGAGTACCATGACAGACAGGTGCAGACCCTTCCAGGGGACGGAGAAAGACGCTACAGGCTGGCCCTGTCTCTTGGTTATCCTGACTGGGACCATTTTCTTGACAGCTATCACCAACATACGAAAAATGCCCGTTCGGTTTTCCAGGGGCTTTTTCATGAAGAAGGGGAAGATGGCCAGCAGGAAGACGGTAAAAAGGACCAGGCAAGGCCTGAGGCCCTTTTTGTCTGGTCTTCCCCTGAAGACCCTCGCACCCTGTCCATCCTCGAAGGATTTGGTTTTTCAAATCCTGGCGAAACATCAAGGCTCATTTACAATTTCAGAGAATCCAAAAAGGTTAAATCCCTTCCAGGACAGGTACAAGAGCTTCTTGACAGGCTAGTCCCAAATCTCCTTCTGGCAAGTGCTTCCACAACTGACCCTGACAAGGCATTTACACTTGGCCTTTCTATCTTTGAGGCGGTGCTAAAAAGGAGCATCTATCTTGTGCTGCTTGATCAGAATCCTGAGGCCCTTGAGCATCTTGTATTTCTTTGTAGCAGAAGCAGACTTATAGGAGAGCTCCTTCGTCGTCAGCCCATACTGCTTGATGAGCTTGTAAGTACAGACTCTCTTTTCAGGGAGGTTGATAAGGAGGGGCTTAAGAGGTTGCTATTGGCCACAATCGAGGCCCTTACCAGAAAGGACCTGGAGCATTGGCTGGATGAGCTCAGGCGTTTTAAAAAGGCCCAGGTACTTCGCATTGCCGCTTCCCAGCTTAAGGGCATCATGGGGGTGGAAAATGTGGGCATCTCCCTGACCAACCTTGCCGAGGTCATCCTGGAGGAGGCCTTCAGGGGGGCCTGGCAGGATATGGCCAAGAGAAGGCCTGCTTTCGTAGAAGGGACTGAGACCATCCAGGAAAGCGGGCTGGCAGTCATAGCCTATGGCAAGCTGGGCAGCAGGGAGTTGTCCTACTCTTCAGACCTTGACCTGGTATTCCTTTACCAGCCGGAAAGATTTGGGCACCTGAACCAGGCCCAAAGGGGGGAGCTTGGCTATTTCTACTCAAGGCTCATACAAAGACTCCTCTTTTTTCTTTCCGCCCGAACTTCTCAAGGGGTACTCTACGAGATTGATACGAGGCTGAGACCAAACGGTTCCCAGGGCATTTTGGTGAGTACGGTTTCCACTTTTAACGAATATCAGCTTAAAAAAGCATGGACATGGGAGCATCAGGCCCTCATCAGGGCAAGGTTCCTCTGTGGGGATAAGGACTGTGGAAGACGGTTCGAGTCCATAAGGACCTGTGTTATCCGTCAGGAACGGGACCCCAAAAGGCTTAAAGAGGAAATAGTCAAGATGCGGGGCAAGATTATAAAAAGTCACGTTAAAAGGGGTGGAGAAGGGCTTTTCCACTTGAAAAAATCACCTGGAGGCCTTGTGGATATAGAGTTTATTGCCCAATATCTGGTTTTACGGCATGCAAGTATAGAAAGAAGGCTTGCATATTGCAGGGATACCCGGGGTATTTTAATGGCCACTGGGGAAGCAGGCTACCTTACAAAAGGTGATGTCGAGTGTTTACGCTATGCCCACAGTCGATACCAGGAGCTTATAAATCTTAAGGCCCTTGATATGGAAAAGCCTGTTGTACCTTTAGAAGAGCTTGACGACATACGAAAAGGAGTATTAGAGACCTGGAATAGGCTGTTTGGCTGAAAAAGAAAAGTGGAGGCCCCTTTTGGACATTAATAAGAGATGGATAGAGATTTTTTTTGTAATCCTGGTCATTGCTTGCGCTTTCTTTGTAAGGATGGAGGATATACAGGACTGGAAGGCCAAGCCGGACAGGGCCCTTTACAAGGGGGAGCCCCTTCTTACCACCTTTGACGGCTATTATTATCTCACCTTAGCCAGGGACCTTGCCCAGGGTACCTACAGGCCCATTGATGAGAAACGGGCAGTACCAGACTGCCCGCCCAGACCTGAGCCTCCTCCGCTTCTCTCCTCCATTGCCTTTGCTGTTCACCAGGTAACAGGCATATCCTTCAACTGGTTAGGCGCTGTGCTTCCTGCTGTTCTGGGACTTGCGCTGTTTCTGCCAGTTTACGGCATAGGGCGCTTTTATGGCGGCCCTTTAATGGCCTGCGTCTCAGGGCTTTTTTCCCTTATGTCATTTTACTACGTATACAGAAGCAGTCTAGGCTGGTTCGATACGGACTGTATGAATGTTACCTTCGCAATGGCAGCGGTGTTTTTTGCAATAAAATTCGGGGAGACCAGGAACAAGGCCAGGTACCTGTGGTTTCTTGGCGCAATCCTTAACTACCTTTTCTTCCTGTGGTGGTGGGATCAGACTCCCCAGGTGGCCTCTGTTATTGCGCTTTTGCCAATGGCGGTTTCTATTGTTTTTTTCTACCGGCCGGAAAAAAGGGAAGGCCTTATCTTCCTGGGAGGGTTGGCAGCAGCTGCCATCGGAGTGTTTTTTTTAAAGGGAATGGAACTTCCTGTAAAGTCGGTTCAGGATGTAGTCAATACATACAAGTACATTTCCAAGGAGGTCTCAGGGGCCTTCCCTAACATTGGTGTTTCCATATCCGAACAGGCCATTCCGTCCCTTAAGGAGATCATTGTCAAGACAACAGACAGCACCCTTGCCTTTGCTACCGGCATAATAGGTGTGCTTTTCCTCTTTTACAGGATGAGGACAAAGGCCCTTTACCTCGCGGTTCCCATTCTCTTAAGCGGCCTCTCCTTCTTCTTTGCAAAAAGGTTCTTGATATTTCTTGCCCCGACCCTTGCCATAGGAATCGGATGCATAGTTGTGGAGTCCTTTTACTTTTTGAAACGCACTGTAAAAAATCAGCAGGTAAGGTGGACGCTCGTTGCACTGATTGTGGCTGTTCTCATATACCCATCTGTCAATCGAGACCTTAACAAGACCTTCTGGCCCAAGGAACCCCCTTTTCTTGTAAACGGCATGGTTGAGGCCTCTTTAAAGACCCCTGAAAACTCCGTTGTCTGGGCCTGGTGGGACCACGGCTATCCAATGATTTACTGGGCTAAACGGGCGACCATAAACGATGGGCAGGTCCACGGAGGGGAACGCTCCGTATTCAACGGGATTCCTTACACAACAAAAAATGAAAGGCTAGCGGCCAACCTCATGAATTTTTTTGTCCAAAGGGGAATAAACAAGGGTACCCACCTTGTCTACAAGGCCTGCGGCGGCGACATATCAAAGGGTTTTCGTCTCATAAAGGAGGTTTTGGGAGCTGGCCCTGTAAACGCGGAAAGGATAATTGCCTCGGCAGGACTTAAACCCCAGAAAGGCCTTGTGACAGTGGAAGACTGGCTGAGGTTCTTTTTCCCAAAACAGACAAGGCCCATCTACCTTTTCACTGATTGGCGCCTTACGGTTACCAATTACTGGTGGTTCTGGCTGGGTTCCTGGGATCCAAAAACACACGATGGCATCCATCCAACCTACATTGCCTTTTACAACACAAGGGTTGGTAAGGACGTGATTACGGCAACAAATAGCAATGGAGCTGGTTTAAGGGTTGACGTAAAAAAGGGCCTGGCTGCTGTGGGCCAAAAGGTCGTCTCCCTAAAGGCCCTTTATATAAGGTATCCCGACAGGCTGGAAAAGAGGACGTATTCCAGGGAAAGGGGCTATAACATGGAGGTAATAAAAGGAGGATATTCGGCCCTCATGAGTGAGAACATAGCCGAGTCCGTCTTTAATAAGCTCTTTTTGAGGCACCAGTTCAACAAGAATTACTTTTCCCCGGTCGAGTTAAAGACCCCTCTTTTCCAGATTTGGAAGGTAAAGGCAGAGACCTACGAGGAGTAGTCTTTGGTAGCGGAAAACACATGGGCAAGCCTCTTGTGGTTTCCATACTTGTTTTCAAGGCTTGCCATGGCCTCTTCCAAATGAGGAGAGCGTATTCCGTGCGAAAGGGAGATGGCCGCTTCCCAGTAGGCTGCCATCTCATCGGCCACCTTTACCAGGGTGCCGTCAACAGGCTGAAATTCATCCCTGTTCCACTCCTCTTTCATCTCCTTGACTGTTTTCTTTCTGCCCTCCTGGACAATTCTGTTTTCAAACTGATCTTCCAGGAAGTAGAGGAGTTCCTCCTGCCACGAGTCAGGAAGTAGCGGGAGTATCTTTTCCTCAAGCTTTTTCTTTTCATACTCCAGGATAACCTGCTCAAGACCTGCCACTTTTCTCTTAACAGGGGAGATAATGTCCCTGGTGTAGACTTCAGGCAGGTCATGGAACAGCGCAGAGAAGAAGTTGTTGTATATGCGCCTTTTACAGGGCTTTTTTATTCTAAGAGGAGTGAGCAGATAGGAAAAAAAGGCCACCACCAGCATGTGGCCAAGCACTGTAGTCTGGGGGATGCGCGGGGTCTTTGACCACCTTTTCTGAAAGCGCAGCTGGCTTAAAAGGTCCACGAAATGGTGTGATTTTCCTCCAAGAAGGATCCTCTGAACCCCTGGAAGTTCAAAGTAGTCCTCTATCTTGTCCTCTATCTCCCTCTTAGTTTCATCAATGCCATACATCTTTGGAAAGGCATTATAGACAAGCTCAAACTCCCACTTGGTTGCAAGGTAGTGGGCTGCACTGAGGATGCGTTTTTCCCTGGCGGCAAAGTCCGGCCTTTCAAGATAGGCCGCCATCTCCTCAATAATGGGTCTGCCGCTTGCAAGGCTTGTGAGATCTGAAAGCTCTTCCTGGACCTGTTCAAGCACGTATCTGTTAAGCTGCCTGCCCGCCTTTTTCATGAGGTAATGAAAGACAGGAGGTTTTATGTCAGTTAGAACTACTCTTTGCAGGAATTCGAAAAGGCCACCTTCTATTATGCGGGGCCAGTTGACCTCCTGGGCCGGTTCCTGGAATCTTCCCAGCATGTAGGCAATGAGCATTTTGTGTGCCTGTTTGTCGAGCTCGGTGAGCTCAACTGGGCGCACGTGGTCGTTCCATCTCTGGATGCTTGCAGCCTCAAAGATTCTCTTTATGAGTCTTGTGGGTATCATGGCGTCAACCTCCATCTTGACATAAAATATAATTCTTGTTATCAGACAAATCCATTGCTTATTAAAGGCGCGTAGCTCAGGGGGAGAGCGCTACCTTGACGCGGTAGAAGTCGGCGGTTCGATCCCGCCCGCGCCTACCATTTGATTTTTTCAGGAGGGTGGCCTGTAAGGGCTTTTCAATAAAAGTTTACTTTGTCCGACAATATAGGTAAGAAAGAGGCATCTGGCTGGCCAAGAAAGAAATTGGCGCCGATGCCTTTTTTTGTGGCAAGCTGAACAAATTTATGGGCAAGGAAAGTTAACAATGATTAAAGTCAAACTGGAAGATGGACAGACCCTGGAAGTGGACGAGGGGAAAACGGCTGGTGAGGTGCTTTCTAGTAACCTTAGCAAGAAACAGCGGAAAAGGCTTATTCTTGCCCGGGTTGACGGTGAGCTCAAGGACCTTGGCTACAGGCTTGAAAAGAACTGTGAGCTTGCCCCTGTTTTTATGGGTGATGAGGAGGCGCTTGAGGTTCTTCGTCACTCCACCGCCCATCTCATGGCCCAGTCTGTAAAGGATCTCTATCCAGACGTCCAGGTTGCAATAGGCCCGGCAATAGAGCAGGGTTTTTACTACGACTTCAACACCAGGGAGCCATTTTCACCAGAAGACCTTACCCGCATAGAAAAGAGGATGAAAGAGCTTTCCAAGAAGGCCATGCCCCTGGAAAGACTCGAGATGCCAATAGATGAGGCCATATCCTTTTTCAAAGAGAGGAATGAGCCCTACAAGGTGGAGCTCCTTGAGGATCTTAAGATGGAGGGCGCTGAGACCGTCTCTCTTTACAGGCAGGGGGAGTTCGTTGACCTTTGCAGGGGGCCCCATTTGCCAGATACTGGAAAGATCCAGGCATTCAAGCTACTTAGTGTTGCAGGTGCCTTCTGGAGAGGAGATGAGAACCGGGAGATGCTTCAGCGCATCTATGGCACGGCATTTTTCGACAAGAAAGAATTAAAGAAGCACCTGGACCGTCTGGAGGAGGCAAAGCGCAGGGATCACAGAAAGATAGGAAGGGAGCTGGAGCTTTTTTCCATTGAAGAATCCATTGGCCCTGGGCTCATTCTCTGGCATCCAAAGGGCGCCCTAGTAAGGATGCTCATGGAGGATTTCTGGAGGCAGGAGCACCTTAAAAGGGGATACAGTCTCCTTTTTACCCCGCATATTGCCAAAAGGGAGCTTTGGAAGACAAGCGGCCATCTGGATTTCTATGCGGAAAACATGTATGCGCCCATGCAGATAGATGATGTGGAATACCAGATAAAGCCCATGAACTGCCCCTTTCACATTGCCATCTACAATTCTAGAAAGCGAAGCTACAGGGAGCTTCCCTTGAGGTGGTGCGAACTTGGCACTGTCTATCGCTACGAGCGCACAGGCACACTCCATGGTCTCATGAGGGTGAGGGGCTTTACCCAGGACGATGCCCACATCTTCTGTATGCCCTCACAGCTTGATGACGAGATCATAGAGATACTTGACATGACGCTCTACATGCTCCAGGTCTTTGGATTCAGTAACTACGAGGTCTACTTGTCCACGAGGCCGGAAAAGTACGTGGGAAGTGACGAACACTGGGAGCTTGCCACAAACGCCTTAAGGCGTGCCCTTGAGAAAAAGGGCCTGGAATACGAGATAGATCCGGGAGAAGGTGTGTTTTATGGCCCCAAGATAGATATAAAGATCAAGGACTGCCTGGATAGGTCGTGGCAGTGTTCAACCATCCAGGTGGATTTCAACCTGCCGGAAAGGTTTGATGTCACCTATACAGGGGAAGACGGGCAGGATCATGCGCCCATAATGGTTCACAGGGCCCTTCTGGGTTCGCTTGAAAGGTTCTTCGGCGTTATGATAGAGCACTATGCAGGTGCCTTTCCCATCTGGCTGAGTCCAGTTCAGGCCAGGGTCATGACCATTACGGAAAGGCACGATGATTGGGCGCGGCAGGTCCTTGACATTTTGAGGAAAGAGGGAGTCAGGGCAGATCTTGATCTCAGGAACGAAAAGCTCGGGAAGAAGATCAGGGAGGCCCAGTTGGAAAAGATTCCCTATATGTTAGTCTTGGGGGATAAAGAGGTGGCTGAAAAAAGCGTAAGCCCCAGGACAAGGAGAGGAGAAACCCTTGAGGCCATGACTGTTGAAGAGTTCGTTGAACTCCTCAAGAGGCAGGCCCAGGAAGAAAAAATGGGAGGTGTCACATCACCAGGGAACAGCGAGTAAGAGTTAACAGGGGTATCAGGGCGTCAGAGGTGCGCCTGGTGGATGAAAAGGGCCAGCAGGTGGGCATAGTTCCCCTGGCAGAGGCCCTTGAAAGGGCCAGTCAGGCAGGGCTTGATCTGGTGGAGGTGGCTCCAAATGCCAGGCCCCCTGTCTGTCGCCTCATGGACTACGGGAAATACCGTTACGAGCAGAGCAAAAAGGCCCAGGAGGCCAAGAAACGCCAGACGGTAATACAGGTCAAGGAAGTCAAGATGCGTCCCAGGACAGACGTTCACGATATGAACGTCAAGAAGAAAAAGATCGTCAAGTTCCTTGGCCAGGGCAACAAGGTGAAAGTAACGGTACAGTTCAGGGGAAGGGAGATTGTACATCCGGAGCTTGGGGCGCAGATGCTCAAGCAGATAGCCGAGGAGATGTCGGATATCTCAGTTGTAGAGCACATGCCAAATATGGAGGGTAGGACCCTGACCATGGTGCTTGCCCCCAAGAAAAATACCTGATTCTGTGCCCTGGTACTTTGCCTGTTTGCCTCCGAGCCTTTTAGTGGAGTAGTTTTTCTTTTTGTATTTAACCGTTGACCTCCAGGGGGTTTAGGGTTAAATAATGCCGTTTGTGCCTAAATTTTTTGAAAAGCGGGGGCTTTGATATGCCAAAACTCAAGACAAAGAGGGCTGCGGCCAAACGGTTTAAAAAGACAGGTTCAGGCAAGTTTGTATTCAACAGGCCGGGCCACAGCCATATTCTCACAAAGAAAACAAGGAAGCGTAAGAGGTACATGAAAAAGGACAGGGTCATATCAGATGCCATGGTTGACCATCTTAAGCGCATGCTTCCCTATTCCTGAGCCCAAGGGGAAAGATTTACAGTTTCCCTTATTTTAAAGGGAATTTCAGGTACTTAACAGTTTAACAGCAAGGAGAGTTTTACAGATGCCAAGGGTTAAAAGAGGTTTTAAGGCAAGGCGCCGCAGGAAAAAGATTCTAAAGCTTGCCAAGGGCTACAGGGGCGCCAGAAGCCGTTGTTACCGTCAGGCCAAGGACAGTGTCGAAAAGGCCCTGTGCTACGCCTACCGTGACAGGCGTGCAAAGAAACGTTCATTCAGAAGGCTTTGGATAACCAGGATAAACGCGGCCTGCAGGCTGAACGATATTTCTTACAGCAAGTTCATGGGCGGGCTTGCAAAGGCCAAGATAGGCCTGGACAGGAAGATACTGGCTGATCTTGCAGTTACCGAGCCTGGTGTCTTTTCCGCCCTTGTTGAAAAGGCAAAGGCGGCCCTTTAGGCCATAGTACATTAAAATATGGAAGACCGGCTCAGGTCTATTGAAGATGAGGCCCTGGAGGCAGTAGCAAAGGCCCAGGACCGGGAGGCCATTGAGCAGATCAAGGTCAGGTTCCTTGGTCGCAAGGGCCTTTTGACCAACATTTTAAAGGGGCTTGGCAGCCTTCCCAAGGAAGAGCGGCCAAAGGTGGGAAAGCATGCCAATCAGGTCAAGGTAAAGATAGAGCATGCCATAAAGGAAAGGCTCAAGTCCATTAAAAGGCAGGCCGGCCCAAGGCTTATAAAGGGATTCGATCCAACCCTTCCGGGAAGGGCGTTACCCTTGGGCCACCTTCATCCCATTACACAGGTGCTAGACGAGGTCTGCTCGGTATTTGAAAGGCTGGGCTTTTCCGCTGCCAAGGGTCCGGAAATTGAGCTTGATTTCTACAATTTTGAGGCATTAAATATTCCGCCAGACCATCCTGCCAGGGACATGCAGGATACCTTCTACGTTGATGAGAAGGTCCTTCTTCGTACACACACTTCCCCTATTCAGGTCCGCACCATGGAGGTCATGAAGCCTCCCATCAGGATCATTGCTCCGGGAAAGGTCTACAGGTGTGATTCCGATATCACCCACACACCCATGTTTCACCAGGTAGAAGGGCTCATGGTGGATAGGGACGTATCCTTTGCCCATCTTAAGGGCATATTGACCCATTTTGCCCAGGAGATATTTCACAGGGATACCAGCGTAAGATTCAGGCCCAGTTTTTTCCCCTTTACTGAACCAAGTGCCGAGATAGACATACAGTGCGTAATCTGCAGGGGAGACGGATGCAGGGTGTGTTCCCAGACCGGTTGGCTGGAGGTCCTGGGTGCAGGCCTGGTACATCCACAGGTTCTCAGGAACGTTAACATTGATCCGGAGGAGTACTCTGGTTTCGCCTTTGGCCTTGGAATAGAAAGGATTGCCATGTTGAAGTATGGCATAAATGATATAAGGCTTTTTTTCGACAACGACCTGAGATTCCTCAACCAGTTCTAGGTGGCAAAAGATGCTTGTTCCTTCATCATGGCTTAGGGAGATGGTTGAAATCGAGGCAGGAGATGACGATCTTGCCGAGGCCCTGACCCTTGCAGGCCTGGAAGTTGAGGCAGTTGAGCCTGCCTATCCGTGGCTCAATAAGAGCCAGGTTGCAAGGATTTCACGGGTCAAGACCCTGGATGAAGAAAGAAATCTCTCTGTATGTACAGTTGAGACCTCCTCTGGAGAGGTAGTGGTTGTGTGCGGCGCACCAAATGTCAGGGAGGGTATGCTTTCTGCTTTTGTGCCTCCTGGAACGGAGATGCCAGATGGTAAGGAAGTAAAGGAGGCAAAGGTTTTTGGAGTAAACTCCGCAGGTATGCTCGCCTCTGAGTATGAGCTTCTGCTTGAGGGAGACAGCTCTGGAATCTTTGACATAGGAGCAAGATATCCCAGTGCAAGGGTGGGCCAGAGCATTTCAGAGGTTACTGGCATAGAGGATACGGTTTTTGAGATAGGCATCACACCCAATCGCCCAGACTGCCTGAGCATCCTCGGAGTGGCAAGGGAGGCAGCGGCCCTTTTTCATTCCAGCCCAAGATCCCCGGAGCCAGGAATTAACGGCTCAAAAGACCTTGATTCCGTTTCCATAACAATAGAGGCCCCTGAGCTTTGTACAAGATACGTGGGGGCAGAGGTGGACGGTGTCAGGGTTGCACCTTCACCCGGCTGGCTTGCAAGGAGGCTTCTTGCATGCGGGGTGCGCCCTATTAACAACATAGTGGATGTTACCAACTTCGTTCTGCTTGAGCTTGGTCAGCCACTTCATGCCTTTGACCTGGATACACTCAAGGGCCAGGCCATTGTGGTGAGAACAGCCAAAAAGGGCGAAAAAATAGTGACCCTTGACGGAAGGGAGCGGGAGCTTTCAGAGGGCATGCTTCTTATCTGCGATGGTGAGCGCCCTGTTGCCGTTGCAGGTGTCATGGGGGGGCTTGATACAGAAGTTACTGAAAAGACCAACAACATCCTCATAGAAAGTGCCTGGTTTGCCCCGTCTTCCATAAGGCGCACCGCCAAGGCCCTCAAACTGCCAACAGAGGCATCCTACAGGTTTGAGCGGGGTGTTGATCCCAAGCTTCAGAAAAAGGCGGCCCTTAGGGCAGCCAAGCTGATAATGGAACTTGCAGGCGGAAGCTTCAGGGGAGTAAGGGACGAAAATCCAGTACCGTTTACCCCATGGAGGGTGAGATTTCGTCCAGGCAGGATAAACAGGTTGCTAGGTACCCAGATACCATCCCAGGAAATGGTCCAGATATTGAGCAGACTTGGTTTTCAGGTGGAGGAAAAGGAAGGGTCATTTGAAACTGTTCCCCCGTCATTCAGGGCAGATATCAAGGCAGAGGAGGACATACTGGAAGAGGTGGCTAGGTGCCACGGATTTTCAAGGATTCCCACCTCCTCTCCTGTTGCAACCCTCATAGTTGAAAGGCCTGTATCCTTTAGACCTTTTCTGAATGGTGTCAGAAGGGAGATGAAGGGCCAGGGGTTTAGCGAGATTATCTCCTACAGCTTCATAGGGCCGTCGGAGCTCAAGAATCTTAATCTTAAGGCTGAAGATGAAAGGATGAAGGCGGTCCGGTTGATGAATCCCCTTGCCGAGGACCAGTCCATAATGAGGACCAGCCTTGTTCCCTGTATGCTCTCCACAATTTCGCGAAACATCAGAAGACGCAACCTTAACCTTGCCCTTTTTGAAGTGGGAGCCGTGTTTATTGACCAGGGCCAAGGGGTCATCCCTGCAGAATATCAGAGGTATTGCGCAGCCATGACTGGAAGGAGGTTTCCCAAGTCCTGGGCATGGCCAGAGAGGGAGGCAGATTTCTTCGATATGAAGGGTGCGGTTGAAAACCTGCTTTTGTCCCTTGGCTGCAGGGATTATGTCTTTGAGCCTGCATCTGCCAACCTGGTTGAGTCCTTTTATGAAGAGGGAACCCAGCTCAACATCAGGACAGGAGAGGGTATGGTTGGAACCATTGGCCAGGTCCATTTGGGTGTGGCAAAGGCCTTTGACATTTCCCAAAAGGTCTTTTTGGCAGATCTTTCCCTGGATGCCCTGTCCGGGGCTGTGACTTCTGGAAAGGTTTTTGCCCCTCTTGACAGGTTTCCGTCTGTGGAGAGGGATCTTTCCATAATTCTCGACGATTCGGTGCGTGCCCAGGAGGTCCTCGATTTCATTCAGGAAAAGGCGGCCCAAGGGCTTGTCTGTTTTTACATATTTGATGTTTACAAGGGGAAACAGGTCCCCAAGGGCAAAAAATCCCTGGGAATCCACTTTGTTTACAGGGCCAAGGATCGCACCCTTTCTGAGGAGGAAGTGGAAGCAATGCACGGGCCCCTGCAAGAGGCAATATTGAAGGGGTTCGGGGGAGTCCTCAGGGGCTGAAATGAGGCAGAAAAAGGGCGCTCTTACCAGGTTGGAAATATCTCAAAGAATAAGTCTTGAACTTGGTTTTTCAGTAAGGTCCTCCAGTAAGGTGGTAGGAAGCCTGTTCAAGGTCATGGAGCAGGCATTAAACTCTGACGAAATCGTAAAAATAGTGCGTTTTGGCACTTTTTCCCCCCTTTTAAAAAAATCCAGAAAGGGTATAAATCCTACTACAGGAAAAAGTATTTTGATACCGGCGCGTAAAACCGTTTCCTTCAAGCCGAGTCCCTTGCTAAAAAAGAGGGTAAATGCTCAAAAAGGACCGCAAATATTACCGGATAGGTCAGGTTAGCGAGATGGTTGGGGTCAAGCCCCATGTGTTGCGGTTCTGGGAAAGCCAATTCAAATATATTCAGCCAAGAAGGATCTCCGGGCAGCGTCTCTATCGAAGCCAGGATGTAAAGATACTTAAAAGGATCAAGGAGCTCCTGTACAATGAGGGTTATACCATTGCTGGGGCCAGGAAGAAAATCCAGCAGGAATTTTCCCAGCCAGATAGCCAAAGGGTGGAGGCAAAAGACCTTGACAGCAAGAGTGTCCTTGAAGAAATAAGACAGGAGCTACTTCAGATAAAAAGGATTTTATCCCAAGACCATAATTAGCCAGAAATGATACAGAAACTTGACGAAGAACAGCTGAAAAGGCTTACTAAACTCAGAAAGAGGATAGATGGTATTGACCGGGAGATCGTTGATCTTCTCCAGGAAAGGCTCAAGGTGGCCGAGGAGATTGGAAGGACCAAGGCCAAGTCCCTTGCCCAGCCCCTTGATCCAGTGCGGGAACGGGAGGTCATCAACCACATCCTGGAGTATAATAAGGGCCAGTTTCCTCCGGAGGGGCTCCAGGTTATATACAGCGAGATAATTTCCGCATGCAGGAATGCACAGCGGCCTGCAAAGGTGGGTTTTCTCGGCCCTGAGACCACCTTTACCCACATGGCGGCTACGGAGTTCTTTGGCCACGCCCCTGAATTCATTCCAGAATCCAACATCAAGGAGGTCTTTGAGGAGGTAGAAAGAAAACGCATAGACTTTGGCGTTGTGCCTGTGGAAAATTCTGTTGAGGGCACGGTTGCCCTCACCCTGGACGGTCTGTGCGATTACGACATAAAGATATGTGGCGAGGTCTTTTTACCCATATCCCACGATCTCATAAACAAGAGCGGCAGAATAGACACCATCAGGCGGATACTTTCCCATCCCCATGCCCTTGCCCAGTGCCGTATCTGGCTCCAGCGCAACCTTCCTGCTGTCCCCACAGAGGAGGTGGTAAGCACTGCCCAGGCGGCAAGGTGGGCCGCAGTGGACCCATCCGTTGCTGCCATAGCAAGTCCGCTAGCAGCCCGCACCTACAACCTCTATACGGTTGCAAAGAGCATTGAGGACTTTGCAGGAAATACCACGAGATTCCTGATCCTTGGACATGAATGCCCCAGGCCAAGCGGGAACGACAAGACCTCCCTGCTCCTGAGCCTTGAGGACAGGCCAGGTTCCCTCTTCAGGCTCCTTGAGCCACTGGCACACAAGGGGATAAACCTTACAAAAATCCAGTCACGTCCTGTGAAGGATGAGCCCTGGCGTTATCTCTTCTACGTTGATATAGCAGGTCACATTGAAGATGAGCATGTCAGAGAAGGGGTGGAGGCCATAAAAAACGGCTGTACCTTTTTGAAGTGGCTTGGGTCCTATCCCGTGGGGCTTAATAAATCGTCCTGAGAGTCTTTAAGGGCGGCCTTCCCTTTTGCTTTTTGTTGTAACAAGGCTTTTAAGCAGTTTTGTTTCGCTGTAGGGCTTTGAAAGAAAGTGGTCCATCCCTGCCTCAAGGCAGAGCCTCCTGTTCTTGGTGCTGGCAGTAAGGGCAATCACCGGTACTGACTGGTACTGTTCCATCTTTTTTATCTCTTCCGTGAGCCTGTAACCGTCTGTGTCTGGAAGATTTATGTCCATGAAGATGGCATCGAACACGTGTTTTTTAACTGCATTAAGGGCGGCCTTGCCGGTAGATGCCACAACTGGCTTTATGGAGAACTTTTTCAAGAGCTCCACGACGATTCTCTGATTTATCCTGTCGTCTTCCACCACAAGGACCTTCATGCCCTCCAGGCCTTCAGGAGTAATTGTCATATCATCCTGGGGTTCTTCCTCCCAGGCCAGGGAGCAGGACAACTGCTCTGCTTCCATTCCAAGAAGCCTTAGGACCTCGGATACAATCTGTTTGCCCTTGGAAGGCGACATTACAAAGCCAATCTTCTGCTTTCCTTGATCCCATTCGGAGACATTTGCGCTGATGTGCATCATGCTTATTGCCGGAACGTCATAGTAGATAAGGGGGTAGCGAGTGTTTGAGACATGATCCTTCCAGCTGTCCGGTTCTTCTTTAACGCTTTCCCAGTCAACAAGCGCAATTCCCTTCTGGCTTTTTGAAACCTCCCGGTCAAGGAGGTCCTGGGCATCCTCAAGGGCAGCAGCACGTGCCACCTTGAAGCCGCATCCCTTTAACCTTCTTGCGACAAGGGCTGAAGAAAGCCTGCCTTTTCCCACAAGGCATGATACAGGGGTTGGAAATATGGGCTCTCCCCAGGAACGCTCTGTTGGTGAGACATACACACAAAAAGAAAATCGTATCCTACTATCTGTGGCGCTTTCCACCACGAGTTGACCGCCAAGCTCAAGTAGAAGCCTCTGGCAGATAAGTATCCTGGGGTTTCTGAGCACATCTTTGGGTTTCAGGGCGTCATGTGAGGAGTTTTGGGCAAAAAGGGTAAAGCAGAGTTTTTCTGCCTTCTCCCCTTTTTTATATGAAACATCAAGTTTCAACTCCCTTGAGGCAAGTTGCCTCAAGCTGTAGTTGCAAATCTGTGTGAGCACCTGGCGTATTCTTCCCCTGGGACCTGAAAACCACTCTGGAATCCCCCTTTCAAAGGAAAGGGTCATTTCTGCTGCCTTGGACTTAAGAGGCCCCTCTATTGCCTCTTTGAGGTCCTCCAAAAGGTCTGTCAAGGCGAAGGCCTGGTTGATATTGGGGGAGTCGGTTTCGTCCTGGGAAAGCTCTATTATGTCGTCAAGGATGGTAAGAAGAGAGTTTGCCGACTTCTCTATGGTTTCAACGTAATTTCTAGCTGCCAGTGGAAGATCTTCCTTGGCGGCAAGCTCTGTCATATTGAGGATGGTATTTACAGGGGATCTGATTTCATGGTGGAGGTCAGCCATGAAGGCCAAAAGAGATGCAGCAGGCCTTTTTGTCTTGTCCATGGCTTACACCCCCAGATTTAGTGTCAGATTTTGGATCTTATTTGAGCCAGGTGGTCTCTTGCAGCCTCAAATTCCAGGTCTTCAATGAGGTTTTCCAGCTGAGAAATCTCCTGGTCAGATATTGTGCCTTCTAATTTCCCCTTGACTTTTCTCCATATATCTTCGCATTCAATATCGTTTAATTCGAGAAGTTCGTCAAGTTTAAGGAGAAGTTTTTTGAGTTCATTATGGCTGGCCTGGGCCTCTTTCTGGGTCTCTTGACGTGTCTCAGTGGGCCCTTCGATATTGGAAAGCGCCTTTTCAAGGGCTTTTATGTGTTTTTCTATCTCGTAAATGATATCTTTAAGCCCCTCATTACGCGCCTTTGCGGCCTTTTCCGCCTTGAGAAAAAGGTCTCTCAGCTCGTTAAGGGCGAGGTTTGCGCTTACGCCCTTTTGGGTATGAAAAAGCCTCTCTAGTCTTTCGATCCCATTTTCTCTATCTAAAAATGGCCTGATTTTTTCAGAAATGTCCCTTTGTTCTGAAACAAACTTGTGTAAAAGTTCAATAAAAAGCCTGGGATTTGAGCCAAATCGCCTTTGGGCCTCAATCATATCCACTCCTGAAATGGACGGAAAGTCACTGGTCTCATGAATTTCAGGCCGGGTTTCCTGCATTATTTTGTCAGGATCTATCCACTTTCTAAGGACATTTGCCACGGACTCCGGGGTGACAGGCTTCATTACAAAATCATCCATCCCGGCCTCAAAGCACCTCTGCCTGTCCTCCTTAAAGACCCCTGCCGTCATGGCTATGATGGGCGTTTCTTTCAGGTCTTCATTCTTTCTGAGCACTTTGGTTGCCTCATATCCGTCCATATCTGGCATCTGTATGTCCATAAATATCAAATCAAAGACAGGAGAGGCCTTCTCTATTGCTTCAAGCCCGTTTGATGCGAATTCCACCGCGGTCCCAAATTTTTCCAGTATCTCCTTGGCGACCATCTGGTTTATTTCATTGTCTTCCACAACCAGTATCCTGGTATCCCTTAATCTTAGTCCCTGTGTATCTTTGGTCTTGGCTTCATTCTGTTCTTCTGGTGTCAGTAGACGCCTTAGCCCCTTTGTAAGTCTGGAAATCGTAACGGGTTTTAAACATAGGGAAAGGAGATGGTTGTCTGCACAGGAACTTATCCGTTCCTGTAATCCAAAGGGGATAAACAGGAGAAATTTCTTGTCGCAATTGGCAGAAACCACGGAGCAAACGTGTTCAAGCTCGTCTTGAGTAATGTCAACCAAAAAGCACGTCCTTTTTGAAGGTGCAGTTTCGCTGGTCATGACCTCAAGCTCGCCAGGAGCGAACAGTCGGAAGTCCCGGATTGAAAGCCTTTTAATGATGTTTTCAAGGGCATGGGTAAGTGTCTGGTTTCTCGAAAATAAGTACAATCTCAGGTCAGTAAGGAAATCCTCCTTCAGAATCAGGTCTTCACCAGCCCCGTTTTCTGATTTTTGCATCTCCACGTCAAAGGTAAAAGTGGTACCCTTTGCAGGTTCGCTTTCTACTCCTATGGTTCCTCCCATGAGGGTAGCTATCCTTTTGCAGATAGTCAGGCCAAGACCTGTTCCCCCAAAACGTCTGGTGGTGGAGGAATCTGCCTGGGTGAACATGTCAAAGAGGTAGCCGAGTTTGTCCTTGCCAATGCCTATGCCAGTGTCTGAGACCTTGAAAGAGAGGCGTACAGAGCCAGGGGCCTCGGACAAAAGATTGCAGGAAAGGATCACGCTGCCCTTTTCTGTAAATTTCATGGCGTTAGAGACCAGGTTGGTAAGAAGCTGCCCCAGGCGGATTGGATCACCAACAAGACGCTCTGGTACCCTGCTGTCAACATCTATTATGAAATCAATGGACTTTTCAGATGCCATCTCAGTGAACATGTCAGCAATATTTTCAAAGATATCTAGTAGCTGAAAGTCTGTCTCTTCAAGCTCCATTCTGCCGGCCTCTATCTTTGAAAAATCGAGTATGTCGCTAACCAGATTAAGGAGGGAGTTGGCCGAGACCTGGATGATGTTGAGGTAGCCCCTGAGCTTTTCAGGAAGGTCCATGTCAAGGGCAAGTGCGGTAATGCCCGTGATGGCGTTAAGAGGGGTTCTTATCTCATGGCTCATGTTGGCCAGGAAGTCCGATTTTGCCTTGCTTGCCCTTTCGGCCCTTTCTTCTGCAAGCCGCATCTCTTCTGCCTGTTTCTGCAGTAGCCTGTTTGACCTTTCAAGCTCAAGAGTCCTTTGCATGACCTTTTCCTCCAGGGTCTTTGCAAACTCTTCAAGACGCAGGTTGGCCTCTTCGAGCTTTCGCGTGTACTCTGTCTGAATCAGGTCCTTTTCCTTTTGAAGCAGGGCAAGCCTGTCGCTAAGGGCCATGGAAAGGAGTATGACCTCCCATGCCGAACCAATCTGTATGCCCCAAACCGTCAAGAAGTTGTTGGGAAGAATGCCAAAGGACTTTAGGGCATATATTGCCGCCCCCGCCATGGATATGGACCAGGCCAGGGCATAATACCTGGCTGGCCGGTAGCCCCTAAAGAGACATAGAAAGCCTGCCAGGATATGGATTACCACAGTCATTGCAAGGAGGGTGGCGGCCTTGATGCTTATATCGTAGGGAATAACCAGGCAGAGGCCGCTAAAGAGCAGGGAAACCACCGTGAGCACAGAAAGGATCCTGTCCAAAATGGGGGCGTACTGCCTGGAATTTATGATCTGCCTGGTGAATATGGTGCCGAAAGAATACGATATCAAAATGAAAAAGGGCAGGCTTCTGTTGGCCCATACAACGTTGTTTGGCCAAAGGTACTTAAAGGCAACCCCTGTAAGATCGAGCTGAAAAAGGAAATTAAAGATAACGAAAAGTACGTAGAAGAGGTAAACGGACTCCCTTATGGTAAAAAAGAGGATCAGGTTGTATGCCAGCATGGCAAAAAGTATCCCAAAGTATATGCCAAGAGCCGTTTCTTCGTTTTCGATCTTGTTCATGAATCCGGCCTGGGTGTAAAGCCGTGCAGGAAGGTTAAGGGAGCTGGATGTCTTTACCCTTAAAAAGTAGTCCAGGCGTTTTTGGGGCGGCACTTTCAGGATAAAGACGAAGTTTCTGTATTTTATGGGCCTTTTGAAAAAGACCTGTCTGTCCCCCTGTCTGTAAATCTTGTAGTCTCCCTTGCCATCTGGTGCGTAGAGGTCAATGTGGTCAAGGAGTGGATATTCTATCTCAAGAAAACGTGTAAGCGTCTTGGAGCCGGGATTGTAGAGGGTAAACCTGAACCAGAAAACAGAGGAGGTAAACCCAAAGCCTGGTGAAATCCTTTTGCATCTTTTAAACTTCCAGGCAGTATTTGGACTTGCTACTTCTAAGATGTCAAGGGTTCCCCTTTCGTCTTCGAGGTAGCGAATATGAGGGCCAAGAAAGAGTTCATCCCCTGCGGTGGCAAGGTTGATCGCTTCAGATTGTACTGCCCCAGACAGGGCCTGAGGCAGAAAGAGGGCAGTCAGGATGAAGACAGAAAAGATCAGGATAAGTCTCTGGCGGGTTTGTTTATTGTCTCTTTTCATGCCCTTTTATCACGGTTTCTCAAGGAGGCAGCTTCAGGACCCTTTTGGAGGCTTAGAGCCACCAAAAACGGATTCTCCAGGTTCAACCACCCCTTTTGGCATTCTAGGCACCCCTTCTCCCCCAAGGAGGTAGCCTCCGTCAAGTACGATTCTGGTGCCGGTCATAAAGGGTGAGTTGAATACAAGAAATTCAACGGCCCTCGTTACATCGTCAAGCGTGCCTGTTCTTTTGAGAAGTGCGTGGTTGATCAGGGCCTTTTTTTGCTCTTCAGACAGCACTCCCCAGCCCCTTGTTCCAGGCCCGTGCCTTGTCTCCATGAATCCGAGCATCAGCTCGTTCACCCGCACATTTGGAGCCCCCATTCTGGCCCACTGCTCTGTCAAAAGCCCGACGGCCCTGTTTGAAAGGCTGTAACAGTCATTAAATACGAGTCCGGCAGGGCCGATCCTTCCGGTGATTCCAGAGATGGAGGTGATATTTACCACACAACCTGAGGAAGATTTTTTTAGATGTGGGAGCGCACTGTTAAAAAGGTGCCACTTGGCAGTAACCGTGGTCTGGAATTCAAGGTCCCATTGCTCCTGGGTGTAAGGGCCATGAACCACGGGCCAGCCGCCCCTTTCTATGTTGTTGATGAGGATATCCAGCCTTCCAAAGGTCTCAATGGCTGCGCCTACAGTATCCCTTGCACCAGCTTCTGTCCTTAAATCTGCCTGAATGGCCCTGTAATCGGTTCCAGTGGCTGAAAGGCGCGTGTGCATAGCCTCAAGGTCATCAAGCCAGTCATAGTAGGTTACAATACATTTAACCCCTCTTTTTAACAGACACTTTGCAATGGCAAGGCCAATGCCTTTTATGGCCCCTGTGACAACGGCCACTTGGAATTTTTTCATCCCTTCTCCTTGAGAATCAACGATCAACAGAGTGCAAAAAACAAGGTGGTTTCTTTTGTTGAGAAACTGAATTAGGTTTATATTAAAAGAGTTAAAATCAAAAGACCAGAGGGGTTATCCATATGTACGCACCGAAAGATGTTGAAAAACCAATAGTGCCTGTAAGGCTTGATTTAGACAGCACAATATGTTTCCAGTGTGACAAGGAGCTTGCCTGTTTTACCAAGTGCTGCCACAATAATTCCACCTTTCTTACCCCCTACGACATCATAAGGCTCAAAAATCGTCTGGGTATGCCATCTGATGAGTTTCTTCTGGCCTATACCACCCCCGGCAAGGTGGAGGCATCGGACCTTCCAGTGCCCATGATAAAGCTTGTTGAGGAAAAGAATAACGCGTGTCCATTCCTTGGCGAGGAAGGTTGCAGCGTATATGAGGACAGGCCCGTATCCTGCCGTTATTACCCAATTGCTGCCGGCCTTTTTCACAATTTTGATCTTTCTGATAACGAGAGCTTTTTTGCCCTCATAAGGGAAGGTCACTGCCTTGGGCACGATCTTGGCCAGGAGATGACCATTGCCCAGTGGCGGGAGAATCAAGGGATTCCGCCCTATGATGACATAAACAAGGGCTGGGTTGAGATAATTCTTAGGAGAAAGAGCCTGGGGCCCTTTGTGGAGATACCAGAAAAGACTCTCCAGATGTTTTTCATGGCCTGCTATAACCTGGATGCCTTCAGGCGCTTTGTCCTAAAGAGTAATTTTCTGAAGATTTACAGGATACCAGAGAAAAGGGTTCAAGAGATTAAAGAAGATGACGTTGCCCTGCTTCACCTCGGTTATGACTGGCTCATGACCACGCTTTTTGGGGCAGGACGCCTTGAGCTCGTTGAGCAGGTAGTAGAGGCTGATCAGGTAGAGGTGGATTGATTTTCCATTTACAAGCCCACTGTTTAAGACGCAGCGTGATGCTGCGTTCTTTTTTAGAATAAATTAGACAAAAAAAATCCCAAAACTCTTGACAAAAAATCTTTTTTAGTTAATATCAAATAAAATGGAAAGTTCCTTAAAAATTATTGAGCAAATTTAACAAAGGAGGCCAGGGCATGATGGCTATGGGGCTTGAGGAACTCAGACAAAGAAGAGATATAATTGACAAGATTGATTGGGAAATGACCCCAGAAAAGGCCGTGGATATGTACCTCGAGTGGGGTGCAGGTTGGACACGGGGAAATGATTTTGTCAGAAGCGGTGAGGACGAGTCCTATTACTTTGTCATCTATGACTGGGAGTCTCCTCCGCAGGTTACGCTGCTCAGGCGTGATTCAAAGGAAGTTGAAGAGCTTGCAAAGATTCCTGTGGATGAAGAACTTTTCTTCAGGTCCATTGAAGAGGGCGGAAAAAAGGCTGGCGTGGGTGTCTATAACCCAACAAAAGAGCTTAAAAAATGGCTTTCTGAGGTGCTTTCTGGCCCTCCAGTTGAGTAATGATTTAAACTCCTCCTTTCAATATAACTCCAATTCCTTCCTCCCTTTAGGGCTGCTTGTTTCCCCTCATTCCCCCTCCGCAAGCAGCCCTTATTTTTTATCCTGTTGACATTGACTCTGGATATTTAAGAACTTAAGCTGAGTGAGGAATGAAAAGGCACAACACTTTTGGAAAATTTACTCCCCTTGCCTGTCTAAGGACCCAGATGCTGACGGCAGCCTTGATGTGGTCCGGGGTGGGGATATTTCTCTTTGCCCGCGGGCTGCTAAATATCGTAAATGTCCAGGACGAATACAAGCTTCTCTGGGTGGGAATCGCCCTTGCAGCAGGTCTTTTAAAGGCCAAGATGGTGCTGGAGAAGACTGCCACCAGGATAATCCACAGGATAAAGGAGCGGCAAGATCCATCGTGCCTCTTTGGCTTTATGCCCCTTAAAAGCTGGTTTCTTATTGGAGGCATGATAATGCTGGGCATAATTTTGAGAAAAAGCCCCCTTAACAGGTCCCTTGTCTGGAGTGTTTATATCGCTATTGGAGCGGCCCTTTTTGCCTCAAGCAGGATATTTTGGAAGAACTGGAAGGCTGCATGAGCCTTCTTTTTGCTTAATCCTTGGGCATTTTTGCCGCAAACAAAAGGCCCTCTACTGGTTTTCCTGCCTCTTTTCTAAGTGTCACCGTCTGCTGTTTTACGGGCTTTAACCCAGTTTTCTCAAGCATTCTTGTTACATATTCTGCCGAGTGGCGATACCTGCCACTTTTCCCCAGGATGTAACCCTTTTCACTCCCGTCGCTTTTTAATTGCCGTTCAACGGAAAATCCAAAGACGGCCCCAGACACCAGTGATTCCCTTACTCTTTTAAATACAGGTCCGAGGTTTCCAAAGTAGCAGAGACAGTCAGAGCTATATATGAGGTGAAACTTCCTGTCAGGAGGCCAGGGCTCCACAATGTCGTGCAGGTAAAGTTTGTCATAGACGTCCTTTGCCTTGGCCTTTTCAAGCATCTTTCTAGAGCAGTCCATGCCGGAAAGACAGGAGGCAAAGGGCCTGTAAAGGTCTGCACCAAGACCTGTTCCACAGCCAAGATCCATGATGTCCATCTTTTCAAAAAGAAATTCCCGTAGGAAATCAAAGAGTTTTTCAGGGGTTTCGTAGCCAAGTTCATCAACAAGTTTTTCCTCAAACTGCACGGCCCAGTGGTCAAAGGTCCTTCTTACGTACTGGGTAGGGGCCCGTTCTGGCATATCCATTCGCCCCATGCTTTGAAGGAGAAACCTTGCCGTGGGCTCATCATCTTTGATGGACAGGACCCACTCAAGCTCCCTTTCCGCCTCTTCGTACCTGCCAAGCCTGAAAAGGAGGCATCCCAGGTTGAATCGGGCAGAAAAGTAGCCTTTATCAAGCCTTTTTGCCCTTTCAAACATTTTCCTGGCCTCATGAAACCTTCCAAGCCCCTCGAGGACAACCGCAAGGTTGTTAGCAGAGGTGGCGTGGTCTGGCGCAATTTCAACCGCCCTTTTAAGCACCTTTTCCGCCTCTTTAAGCCGGCCCATTTCGCTAAGAATCAGCCCCAAATTGTTCCAGGCATGGAAAAATGAAGGAGATATCTCAATAAGCTCCTCATATAGCCTCTTTGCCTCCTCCTTCCTGCCAGCAAGGTGAAGCGTGCGGGCAAGGTTGTACAGCGTGGGCACGTGTCCGGGCATGTGCTCAAGCACCCTGCCAAAAAGCGCAACAGCCTCGTCAAAATTCCCCTGTTCCATCCGTATGGCCCCAAGAAGGCCCAAGAGCTTTGGGCTTTCTGCCTCTTCTTTCAATATCTTTTCAAGAATTGCTGCAGCTTCCTCGTATCTTCCCTGGCTGATCATGGAAGACACCCTGCCAAGTTCCCTGTTCATGCTTTTGTCCATGCCGTTTCCTTCTTTGTTATTGCCAAAATCGCGCTATCCTTTATTATAGCCCTCTAGATGGAAGCCAGTCCTGTCATTGTTTTTGGGTAAAAGGAACTGATCTTGCTTGTTAATTGCTCGTTTCGTTTTTTAAAGTAGCTTTAAATTATCAGGCTTCATGGTCCTGGGACAGAAAATCATTATAGACAAAAAATCAATATAGTATGGTTAGCCAGATAAATCATAGCAGGGTAAAACTGCTGCTTCTTACCCTTTTTGTTTTGATAATTTTTCATCCCATGAAGGTTCTTGGAGATAATGGTGATTCCCCAAGGCCCCTGACCCTTCACTCAGCCTTTGAAACAGCCCTTGAAAAAAATCCAATGATGCTTCAGGCCCAGGCATCCACCCAGAAGGCAAGTGCCCAAGTAAATAGGGCCATAAGCGCATTTCTTCCAAAGGTGAACCTGGAGTTTGGATACAGCCACTCTGACAACCCGGTCATGGTGTTTTCAAACAAGCTCAACCAGGCGGATTTTACCCCTTCAGATTTTGACGTAACCAGGCTCAACAATCCTGACTATCGTGACAACTGGCAGTACAGGATCGTCATGCAACAGCCCATCTTCAACCAGGGCAGGGAGTACATAGGCTACAAGACATCCAGGCTTGCCCAGAACATAATGGATCTTGCCTACAGGCAGATTGCGCAGATTGTACTTTACACGGTTGAGCAGGCCTACTGCCAGGCCCTTCTTGCAGAGGAGAGGGTTGAGGTCCTGCGTTCCGCCTTCAAGACGGCTGCACGGCACGAGCGACTTGCCAGAAAGCGCTATGAGGCGGGCCTTGTTCTGAAATCGGATCTTCTTAGCGCAACTGTTCAGAAAACCAAGGTTGAAAGGCAGCTTTTCAAGGCAGAGTCTGACTTTCGCATCGCCCTGGCAGCCCTTAATAACGCCATGGGTGTGGATCAGGGCCTTAAGTGGAGGATAAATCCTGTTGATTTTGAAACAAGGCAGGAGCATGACCTGGAGCACTGGATAGAGACGGCCAAAAGGAACAGGCCCGAATACTTCATGGCAAAAAAGAGGGTTGAGATAGCCGACTACCAGCACAGGCAGGCACTTTTTCGTTTCCTGCCATCCCTGAACCTGGTGGGCATCTACGAGGGGGACCGTCAGAATCTTGCCTACTTTGGCGGCGATTCCTGGACACTTATGGCAACCGTATCCATGAATGTCTTTAATGGCTTTGGCGACAGGGCCTCTGTTTCAGCAGCCAGTGCCGAAAGGAAGAAGGCTGCTGCAAGGCTTGCGCAGATTGGACAGCAGATCGAGCTTGAGGTCCGCCAGACCTTTTACCGTTTTGAAACGGCCAAAAAGCAGCTAAAGGTTGCCAGGGAGTCGGTAAGGCAGGCCAAAGAGAGCCAGAAGATCCTGAGAAACCGTTACGCAAACGGTCTGGCCCTCATGGTGGAGCTTCTTGCAGCAGATACCAGCGTCAAGGAGACCATGCTTGAGGAGGCAGCAGCCAGATTTGATGCCAGACTCGCCTGGTCCGATCTAAGGCGTAAGGCAGGAGTCCTTGGGCATGACATCCTTGAAAAAAACAGGTCAAAAAGTGCACAGCGTTGAGAGGAAATATGTGGGGCCACGGAAATATTCCCAAAAAGCGGTTTAACCGGCTTTTCCTCTGTTTTTTGCTGTTTGTGCCAGTCTTTTTTGTGGCAGCATGCAGCAGTGAAAAGTCAAAGGAAGAGCTTTCTGTAGTTCACGCATTCAAGGCAGACACCTTGAAGGTCAGGAGCCAGGAACTTCCAAGCATCCGCGTCTTCCCGGGCAGGGTGAGATCCAAGGTGCAGGTGAGCCTGGCCGCCAAGATGCCTGGTTATGTCAAAGAGGTGCCCGTACAGATTGGCGATCAGGTGAAAAAGGGTCAGCTTCTTGTTCTGGTGGATGACACGGACGTAAAGGCCCGCATCAAGGCCCTATATGAACAAAAATCGGCTGTTTCTGGTCAGCTTAGTGCCATTGAGGCAAAGTATGAATATGCAAAGATAAACTTTGAGAGGTTTAAGAGGCTTTTCAAGGAGGAGTCTGCAACCAAGGACGAACTTGACAGGGCAAGGACTCAGTATTTTGCATTAAAAAGCCAGACCGATGCCTTAAAGGCGAAAATAAAGGCCGTAGAGGCCCAGATAAGGGAGGCCAGAAACCAGCTGGCATATTTGAGAATAAAGGCCCCAATTGATGGCTGGATAGCTGACCGCAAGGTGGATCCAGGCACCTATGTAAATCCGGGGATGCCGCTCATAAGGCTTGATGGCAAGGGAGCAGGTTTCTGGTTTGAGGCGCAGATAGATGACAGCCTCATCGACAATATAAGGCCAGGTGAAGATGTCACCGTTTCAATCCCTGCCCTTGACCTTGTTACAAAAGAGAAGGTTGAGCACGTACAGCGTTCCTCACAGCCGGCAACCCACACCTTTACCCTTCTTGCAGATATGGGTTCCACCGAGCTTAAAAGCGGGCTTTTTGGCAGAGTGTTTATCGAGACAGGCAAGGTCACAACCATAGTCCTTCCTGAAAAGGTGATTGTAAGGCGTGCTGGAATAAATGGGGTTTACGTTGTTGATGAGAACAAGACCGTGCACTGGAGGATAGTGCGTCTTGGAAAGAAATGGCTCAAGACCGCTGCAGGATACCTGCCTGTTCTGCAAGATGTTCCTGAGGCTGGGGGAGAGAAAGAGCTTTTTGTGACGGTTCTAAGCGGCCTCAGTGAGGGAGAAAGTATCGTTTCTTCCAACCTTTTCCAGGCAAGGGAGGGCGCACGCCTTGAGTAACCAGTCAGGCTCCTCCAGGCCAGGCATCACCCACAAGGCCCCATTTCTTACCTGGCTTACCAGGACTTTTGTGGATTCAAAGCTTACGGGGCTCATTGTCATCTTTTCCCTCCTTCTTGGCGCCTTTGCCGTCTACTTCACTCCCAGCGAGGAAGAGCCCCAGATAGTCGTTCCCATGGTGGATGTCATGGTGAGCATGCCAGGGGCCAGTCCGAAGGAGATAGAAAAGCGGGTTATTGGGCCAATGGAGCGGCTTTTGTGGGAGATACCCGGGGTGGAATACGTCTACTCCACGGCCATGGACGGAAGGGCCCTTACTGTGGTCCGGTTTTACGTTGGACAGGATACGGAAGACAGCCTGCTAAAGGCCTACGACAAGCTCTATTCCCACTTTGATTGGATACCCCCAGGATGCAGCAAACCTCTGCTTAAGCTCCACTCCATAGACGACGTTCCCATTGTCTGCCTCACCCTCTGGGGTGACGGATACAGCAGCATGCAGCTCAGGCAGGTGGCGGCAAGGTTGCGGGAAGAGATAAAGCAGATACCAGGTATAAGCGAAACCTTCATAAAGGGAGGCCTCAGGCGGCAGCTAAGGGTTAACCTCAGGCAGGAGGCCCTTGGCAGCCTGGGCCTTGACGCAGCAGACGTAATCCAGGCCCTCTCCTCCCAGAACAGGGCCTCCTGGATTGCAGACATCACAAAGGACAACAAGGCATTTTCCCTGAGGCTGAACAACTTTTTTTTCTCAAAAGAGGACGTCAAACAGGCCGTGGTAAAGGTGGTAAAGGGCAGGATCGTTCGCCTCGGGCAGATTGCAGACATCAAAGACGGGCCCGAAGAGCCTGAGTCATATGTCATGATTGGCGCTGGTGCAGGGCACGGGGAAAAGCACGGCGTTGAGTTTTCTCCTGGTGCCTTAAAGCCTGCAGTAACCATAGCAGTGGCAAAGAGAAAGGGTTGGAATGCCACCTATCTTGCCAACGAGGTCCTTAAAAAGGTTGAGGCAACCAGGGGCTTCATCCTGCCAGAGGACATTCACTATGTTGTAACCAGAAATTACGGGGAGACTGCAAAGGAAAAGTCCAACGAGCTTTTAGAGCATCTTGCCATTGCAACCATATCCGTTGCAATACTCATGGCGCTGCTCCTTGGTGTCAGGGCCAGTCTCGTGGTGCTTGTGGCCATTCCTGTCACCCTGGCCTTTACTCTTTTCATCTACTACATACACGGCTACACCCTTAACCGGGTAACGCTTTTTGCCCTCATCTTCTGCATAGGAATCCTGGTGGATGACCCAATTGTGGATGTGGAAAACATTGTGCGCCACGTGCGTCTTCCTTACAACAAGGGCCGTCCACTAAAGGACATAATAGTTGAGGCGGTTGTTGAGGTTGGAAGCCCCCTAATCCTTGCCACCTTTACTGTCATTGTGGCCATTTTGCCTCTGGCCTTTGTCCGCGGGCTCATGGGCCCTTACATGCGGCCAATGCCAGTTGGGGCCTCTGTTGCCATGTTCCTTTCCATGGTCATCTCCTTTGTCATCACCCCGTGGACCGCCTATCACATACTTGGGAAAAAGGAGCAGGAAAAGACAGAGAAGGATACATGGCTCGATAGGATATACCGCTGGGCCATGGGGCACCTTCTGGACAAACTCTATCAACGCTGGCTGTTTCTTGGTGTCATGGCACTTCTCTTCATCTTTGCCTGCTCGCTCATATACTTCAAGGTGGTGCGGGTAAAGATGCTCCCCTTTGACAACAAGAGTGAGTTCCAGGTCATAATAGACATGCCAGAGGGCACTGCCCTTGAGCAGACGGCCAGGGTGGCAGAAGAGCTTGGTAACATCCTTGACAGGGAAAAGGTGGTAACAGACTACGAGCTTTATATCGGGACGGCCTCACCCTTTAATTTCAACGGCCTGGTGCGCCACTACTATCTCAGGCAGGGGCCAAATGTTGCAGACATCCAGGTCAACCTCATTCCAAAGCATGAAAGGAGTGAGCAGAGCCATTCCATAGCAAAGAGGCTAAGGCCTAAGCTCCAGGAGGTTGCCAGGAAGTTCAATGCCAGGATAAAGGTTACAGAGATACCTCCCGGGCCCCCGGTACTTCAGACCTTAGTTGCAGAGGTTTACGGTCCAGATTATGAGGAGCAGATAGACGTTGCCAGGAAGGTAATGGACATTTTTGAACATACAGAGGGCGTGGTGGATGTTGACTGGTACATGACAGATCCACAGCCTGAATTTCGCGTGGTTGTGGAAAAGGACAAGGCAGCCCAGCTTGGGGTTCCCCCTGCAAGGGTGCTCCAGGTGCTTCGCGCCTATGTTGCCGGTGCCCAGGTGGGACTTTTGCATGTGCCTTCGGCCCCTGAAGACGTGGCCATTCTGATTCGGCTTCCAAGGAGTGAGCGTTCAGGGCCCCTGGATCTTGCATCCATGAAGGTGCGTTCGATGTCAGGGAAGATGGTTTCCATGGCAGAGCTTGCCCATGTTGAAAACGTCATAAGGCCGCATCCCATCTATCATAAGAATCTAAAACCAGTTGTCTACGTTACAGGGGACGTCTCTGGCAAGGAAGAAAGCCCGGTCTACGCCATATTGAAGGCCAACAAGGCCCTTGAGAAGCTGAAGACCCCGGACGGAAAAAGTGGCATTGACATCTACTACATCAGGCAGCCCTTTTCGCCAGATGAGTGGGCCATGAAGTGGGACGGAGAGTGGCAGGTGACCTATGAGGTCTTCAGGGACATGGGGATAGCCTTTGCCGTTGTCATAGTGCTTATTTACATCCTGGTTGTGGGCTGGTTCAAGTCCTACACTGTGCCTTTGGTCATCCTTGCCCCAATTCCCCTTTCGCTCATTGGCATCATTCCGGCACATGCAATGATGGGTGCATTTTTTACAGCCACATCCATGATAGGTTTTATTGCAGGTGCAGGCATTGTGGTGCGAAATTCCATCATCCTTGTGGATTTTATTGAGCTCAGGCTTGCGGAAGGGATGCCCCTTAAGGAGGCAGTGATTGATGCAGGGGCCATCAGGTTCAGGCCCATGCTCCTTACTTCTTCGGCAGTGGTAGTGGGTTCCTTTGTGATACTCTTTGACCCGATTTTCCAGGGCCTTGCCATTTCCCTTATGGCAGGTGAGGTCGCAGCCACCATCTTTTCCCGAATGGTCGTGCCCATTCTCTACTACCTGGACTACCGCATAACCCATGAAAAGAGGCTGGTACTGTGAAAACCCATAAGAAACCCATTCTTTCTGCAGGTGTCATTGTGGTCAGAAGGGATGATGACGGCAAATGGAAGTATCTTTTGCTCAGGGCCTATGGCTACTGGGATTTTCCAAAGGGCATAGTGGAACCAGGTGAGGACCCAATAGATGCTGCAAAACGCGAAACAAGGGAGGAAACAACCATCACCGACCTGGATTTTAAGTGGGGCTATGATTTCAGGGAAACAGGCCCCTATAACCGGGGCAGAAAGGTAGCCCGCTACTACCTGGCAGAGACCAAGACAAAGGATATATCCCTTCCGGTAAACCCCGAGATAGGAAAGCCTGAGCACGATGCCTACAAGTGGGTTACCTATGAGGAGGCAAGGAAACTTGTTGCCCCCAGAGTTCTTAAGGCCCTTGAATGGGCAAAGGAGAAGATAGGGGACTGAAAAATCCCCTGTCTCACCTAGGGAAATTCAAGAAGAAGGCCCATCAACAAGAGTAGTAAAAAGATTATGCGCAGGTAGTTTTTGTGGGATAGGTTGTTGTAGAGTCTGCTTCCAATTCTTGTGCCCGCAACAACTGGCACTGCTCCTACCGCAAAAAGCAGCAGCACCTTCCTGTTTGTTATTCCTGCTACAGCATGGGCTGCTGCAATTAGAACCCCCGTTAGAAGGAAAAATCCAGAAAGGGTTGCCTTTATTTCATCCTTATTCCAGTCATTGAGACTTGTGTAAATGATGGTCGGGGGCCCTCCTGCACTAAAGGCAGCACCTATGGCCCCGGTCATAAATCCTGCAATCACTCCCCAAGCCCTGCTAAGTCTCCTGGGCCGAACATCAAAAAAGAGCTTAAAGAGGCTGTAGCCTATGAGGATGAGGCCAAGGAGCCTCTTTATCATCTCGTTGTCAAGGGTTTTCAGAAAATATGTTCCCACGGCTATTCCAGGGATGCAGCCCACGAATATTGGCCCGATCTTTTTCCTGTCAAGATGGCTTCTAAGGCCGAGGCTCAACATGGAGGTGATGACAATGCCCATGAGTATGCAAAAGGGCGTTGCAAGCCTTGCTGGAAGAAACTGAAGGAGCAGGGGCATGGCAACAAGGGCCGAGCCAAAGCCGCTCAGCCCCTGGACAAAACCCGCCACAAGGGCAATAAGGCCCACAAGGGCCAGCTCAAGTCCTGAAAAACCGAGCAAGGTTGGTTACAGGCTGTCCACTGCCCTTTTAAAGCCGGCCTCAGACCTCTTTATCACCTCGTCATCCACGCAAAAGGCTATGCGGATGTAACCTGGCTGCCCAAAGCCTGACCCAGGCACAGTGAGGATGAGCTCCTTTTGAAGGGCCCTCACAAAAACCGTTTCGTCCGCAGTGGGGCTTTGGGGAAAGAAGTAGAAGGCCCCCTGGGGCATTGTAAACTCAAGGCCCGCTTTCTCTAAGATTGATGCAAAGATGTCGCGCCTTCTTTCGTAGATGGAGGTGTCAACGGTTTCTGAGGCAACCTGCGCCACCACTCTCTGCATGAGTGCAGGCGCATTTACAAAGCCCAGAATCCTGTTTGCAAGGGTCATGGCGCCCAAAAGGGCCTCCTTTTCCGTGATTTCCGGATGGACGGCAACGTATCCAATGCGCTCACCTGGTATGGATAGGTCCTTTGAAAAGGATGTGGTAACGATTGTATCCCTGTAGTTGCTCATAAGGGGAGGCACACTGTTTCCTGTGAAAACTATCTTCCTGTAGGGCTCATCGGAGATGAGAAAAATGGTCTGCCCTTTCTCTTTCTTTATGGAGTTAAGCAGTTCCGCAAGGGCCTTAATGGAGTCCTCGTCATATATGGCTCCAGAGGGGTTATTCGGGGAATTGATAAGTATGGCCTTTGTCTTTTCCGTGATGGCGTTAGCTATTGCATCAAGATCAAGGGAGAAGTCCTTCCTTGAATCAACGGGAACGAGTTTTCCCTGGTGATTATCCGTGTAGAAGCCATACTCCACAAAATAGGGCCTTGGCACAATCACCTCGTCCCCAGGATTGAGGATGGCCTTAAAGATGATGTTCAGCCCTCCTGCTGCCCCGCAGGTCATGATTACGTCCTGCCCGGTAACCGGAACCTGGTGTTCCTTCCCTACCTGTTTGGCAATCTCTTCTCTTACCCAGGGGATCCCAGCGTTTGGCATGTAGGCGTGGATTCCTGGCTCCTTGCTGGATGCTGCATCTATAAGTGCCCTGTTAAAGGCCTCTGGTGGCGTAAGATCAGGGTTCCCAAGGCTGAAATCACACACCTTGTCTGCCCCGTGTTCCTTTTTGAGCCTTGCGCCTTCTTCAAACATCTTCCTAATCCATGAGGCCCGTTCCATGAAACCAACCATCTTTTCAGAAAGGCATTTGCTGTCCATGACCGTTTTCTCCTGTTCCAATTTTTTTGTTCATAGACTATATAACGAAGCCATCATGAAAGTACAAATAGCACCTTCCATTTTGTCAGCAGATTTTTCGCGCCTTGGTGAGGAGATCAGGGCCGTTGAGGAGGCAGGGGCAGACCTCATCCATGTGGATGTCATGGACGGCCAGTTTGTCCCAAATATCACCATTGGCCCCCTGGTGGTGGAGGCCATCCGTCCTGTTACGGATCTTCCCCTGGATGTGCACCTGATGATAGTGCAGCCTGAAAGGTATATCGGGGAGTTTGCCAGGGCTGGTGCCGACCTCATTACGGTTCATGTGGAGGCCTGTACGCATCTTCACAGGGTCATCCAGCAGATAAAGGGCCTTGGGAAAAAGGCAGGTGCCGTTCTAAACCCTGCAACCCCTCTTTGCAGCCTGGAATATGTGCTTGAGGACCTGGACATGGTCCTTTTAATGAGTGTAAATCCGGGTTTTGGCGGACAGAGCTTTATCCCCTCTGCCCTTTCAAAGATCAGGCGTCTTAAGCAGATGATGGAAGAAAGGGGCCTTGAGATTCCCATCGAGGTGGACGGAGGCGTAAACGTCTCCACCATCAAGGACGTGGTTCAGGCAGGGGCTGATATATGCGTTGCAGGTTCGGCCGTCTTTGAAAAGGATGATTACAAGGGGGCCATCTCTGCACTCCATGAAAGCTACCTGGCAGAAATAAGTGTGTAAATTTTTTTCCTTTTTCCGTCTAACTAAGGGCAAAATGGAAATTTTTGACGGCCCTTAGTTGAGTTATTAGGGCAAAGAGGGAAACGCTTGCCTTCTCTTTTGCTGGTTCGTGGCCCGTCTTTTTATGTATGGCCAAGTGGCCTAGGCTGTAACTGCTGCCCTGGATACGGCCTGGAATTCAGGCCTAGTAAATCCGGAAGAGACCATCTTTTCTATTTCTTCCAAAAGTGCCTTTATGCCCTCACCTGTCCTTGCCGAAACCCTCAGCCCGTCAAGGCGGCGGATGCGTTTTTTGGCTTCCTCGTCAAGGAGATCGCATTTGTTCAGCACCAGAATCCGAGGGGTATCGATAAGGCCTATCTCTTCTAGTATCTCCTCGGTTGCCTCTATTTCATCCTGGATAAAGGGGCTTGAAGCGTCCACCACATGAATGAAGGCATGTGAGTCCTCGAGCTCTTCCAGGGTGGCCTTGAAGGCGAGTTTTATGTCTGATGGCATGTTGGTGATAAAGCCAACGGTATCTGAAAGGAGTATCTTTCTGCCGTTTAAGAACAGGAGCCTCGTGGATGGGTCAAGGGTTGCAAAGAGCCTGTCTGCCACGGTAACACTGCTTTTGGTTAGGCGGTTAAGCAGGGTGGATTTGCCTGCGTTTGTATAACCAATTATGGAAAGGACAGGAAGCCTGTCCTTCTTCCTCTTTTTTCTCCTCTGGGCCCGTCTTTTGGAAAGCCCCTTAAGAGACTTTTCCAGGGAGGAAATCCTCTGTTTTATCCTGCGCCTGTCCACCTCAAGCTTTGTCTCCCCTGGGCCCTTTCCGCCAATTCCGCCCATGAGCCTTGACATGGCAGTACCTTTGCCCACCAGCCGTGGAAGGGCATACCTTAGCTGGGCAAGTTCTACCTGCAGTTTCCCTCCTTTGGTTGTGGCATGCCTTGCAAAGATGTCCAGTATCAGCTGGGTCCTGTCAATGACCTTGAGATCCATCATGCGGGCAATGTTGTTGGCCTGGACAGGACTTAGATTCTGGTCAAATATCACCATGGTGGCCCCAAGGTAGAGGCCGGAGATGAGTATCTCCTTGAGTTTGCCCTTGCCGATGAGGTGTGCTGGGTTGTACCTGGTGATTCTCTGATAGACCTTGTCCACCACCTGGACATTGGAGGTTTCAGCAAGCCTTTCCAGCTCTTCAAGGCTCCTTCTGGCAAATTCCTCACCCTTAGGGCTTGCATGAACGAGTATGGCCCGCTCCTCAGCGCCAGAGACCGCCCTTAGCCTGCACCTTCTTTCTATGTCCTGTTCCAGTTCCTTTATGAACTCATCAAACCTGTAAGGAATTTCCCTGGCTTGGCGAAAGGTTTCGGTCTTCCACTTGTGTCCGTTTTCCTCTGGAGGTAAGAGGTGGGCAAGGTGAAAGGCCACAGGCAGCTGCCTGTCCACCTCAATCACCATCATGGCGTCCAGCCTTAAAAGGGCGAGGTCTGTGAGGTCTTCGTTAGTGAGCCCCCTGCCACGGGAAAGAACGGTGTGGATACACCTTAGCCCCTTGAGCCTGAAGGCGCCCCTTCTGAACTCTTCCAGATTGGGTATGAATATACCGTGCTGGTCACCGCAGATGACGTGGGTTATGAACCCCTTTCTGTTTATGAGAACGGCAACCTGCCTGGAAAGGAGATCGCTTTGCTGTGCCAGTGTCCTGGCAAGCTCATGGGTAATTATGTCGCTGACAGGGATCCTGCGCCTGTAGATGCGCTCAAGGGCCTTTTTTTGGCTGGGAGAAAGTCCTTTTGTGTTTCCGTAAATCTTTGCTATAGTCTATTCACCTCACGTATTTGTGTTTTATATAATATTGTTCTCCAGTTGGGTTTTGACAAGTTATTTTGACAGAAATGGCGGAAAAAGCGCAGAAAAATACCAGGTTCATTGCCGTTGCCAATCAGAAGGGGGGGGTTGGGAAGACTACCACGTCTGTCAATTTGGCCGCTGGCCTTGCAATCCTCAAACAGCGGGTGCTTCTTGTTGACTGTGATGCCCAGGCCAATGCCACCAGCGGGCTTGGAATAGCCCCAGATGAGGCCAGGGCCAACATCTACCAGGTAATGCTGGGAAGGGCAGCCCTTGAAGATGCGCTCATGGAAACCAATCAACAGGGGCTCTATCTTCTCCCTGCCCATACGGATCTTGTGGGAATTGATCTTGAGCTTGCCCCCATGGACGAGCGCGAGATCGTGTTAAAGGCCCTTCTTAAGACCCTTGGCGGATTCGATTACGTCATAATGGACTGTCCTCCTTCCCTGGGTCTCATGACAGTCAACGCGCTGACAGCGGCCGATTCTGTAATAATTCCCCTCCAGTGTGAATACTATGCCCTTGAGGGATTGAGTCAGCTTGTTCATACCATACGCCTTGTGAAACACAGGCTAAATCCAAGGCTTCACATAGAGGGGCTGCTCCTTACCATGTATGACCACAGGACGAGGCTTGGTTACCAGGTTGCCAGGGAGGTTCGCGTCCATTTCCGCGACCTTGTATACAGAACAACCATCCCCAGGAATATCAGGCTCAGCGAAAGCCCAAGCCACGGCACTCCCATATTCATGTATGATCCTGCGTCCAAGGGCGCTGAAAGCTACCTTGCCTTTTCCAGGGAGTTTTTAAAGAGGAATCGGAGGAAAAGATGATTCAAAAAGGAGGACTGGGAAGAGGGCTGGATACCCTCCTTTCATCAGGGGACATCCTGGAGGCAGAGGCCCCTGGCTTTTTCCTTTGTCCCATTGAGAAGATAAGGCCAAATCCACTGCAACCCAGGGTCAGCATTGATGAAAAGCTGCTAAAGGGGCTTGCAGACTCCATCAGGGAAAAGGGACTGATTCAGCCCCTGGTGGTGAGTGAAGAGGAGGGGAGCTACCAGATAATCGCAGGCGAAAGGCGCTGGCGCGCAGCCCAGCTCGCCGGAGTAAAGAAGGTGCCCGTCATAATCAAGGACTACACGCCTGATGAGGCCCTGGAGGTGGCCCTTATCGAGAACATCCAGAGGGAGGACCTCAACCCCATTGAAGAGGCCATGGCCTACAAGAGGATGGTTGAGGAGCTTGGGTACAGCCAGGCCAAGGTTGCCAAGAGGGTGGGTAAGGACCGTTCTACAGTCGCCAACATGATAAGGCTTTTGAACCTTCCAAAGGCCATTCAGGAGGACATTCTTGAGGGAAGACTTACCACAGGCCATGCCAAGGCCATCTTGATGCTGGAGGATGAGGAAGCCCAAAAGCGGCTTAGGGACCAGATAGTCAAGGGTGGCCTTTCTGTAAGGCAGGCAGAGGCCCTTGCACGAAGGCTCAGGGATGCTGCTTCCGGCCCTTCTCCCAAAAAAAAGGAGCTGGATCCGGATGTGGAGCTTCTTTCAAGGCACCTCAGCCAGATAGTTGGGGCACGTGTCAAGGTGGTGCCTGGAAGAAGAGGCGGAAAGGTGGAGATACGCTGCCGTTCCAGGGAACAGCTTGAGCGCCTGATAGACCTTTTAAAAAGGCTTGAGGCCATGGAGGGCTAGCCGGAAGTGGTTTACTCTGTTTCAGCCTCTGAGATTGCAGACAGGGTCAGTGACCTAGTCAGAAGGGCCAATATGGTACTGCCTCAGGATGTTTTTTCAGCAATAAAGGCGGCAAAAGAGAAAGACAGCTCAGAAACTGCTTCCACAATACTTGGAATACTCATCAAAAATGCAGCCATATCCTTAAGGCAAGGGATTCCCATCTGTCAGGATACGGGAATCGATGTCGTCTTTGTGGAGCTTGGTCAGGAGCTGGTTGTTCAGGGTGACCTTTATGAGGCAATAAACCAGGGTGTTGCACGTGGAACCAAGGAAGGGTACCTGCGGGCCTCGGTGTGTGACCCTGTGACCAGGAAAAACAGCGGAGACAACACACCTGCAGTAGTCCACGTTACCCTGACAAAAGGATCAAACCTCAGGATCACCATTCTTCCCAAGGGATGCGGAAGCGAAAACATGAGCAGGCTCAGGATGCTCCCCCCATCTGCAGGCATGGATGGTGTCATGGATTTTGTTGTTGAATGTGTGCGTAAGGCAGGTCCAAACCCCTGTCCGCCTGGAATAATAGGTGTCGGTATTGGCGGGACCATGGAGATGGCCGCCTTTCTTTCAAAAAAGGCCCTGCTTCGTCCTGTCGGAAAAGAAAGCAGCAGCAGTGAACTTGCCAGGCTGGAGAAGAGCCTCCTTGAAAGGATAAACGGCCTTGGCATAGGTCCACAGGGACTTGGAGGCAGAACCACCACATTGTGGGTCGCCCTTGAGAAGTATCCGTGCCACATAGCAAGCCTTCCTGTTGCTGTGAACATCCAGTGCCACGCTGCAAGAAAGGCAACGGCCCTTTTTGAAAAGGGCAGGTGGACGATTCAAGGACACTCTGGCACTCACTTTGAAGATAATATTTCAGGCGCTTCATACCTTATTGAAAGGGCCGTTCCTTTGACTCTTCCCCTTAAAAAGGAAGAGGTGCGTTCTCTCAAGGCTGGCCAGTGGGTCAGACTCAGTGGAAGGCTTCTTACTGGCAGGGATCAGACCCACAGGAGGCTTTGTGAGCTAATAAAAAGCGGGGCAAGCCTTCCTGTTGATCTCAAAGGGCAGCTCATTTACTACGTTGGGCCTTCTCCTGCCCCTCCAGGGCACGTGGTGGGGGCAGCAGGGCCGACCACCAGCTACCGAATGGATGCCTACACCCCTACTATTTTGGAGCAGGGGGTTCTGGGGCTTATGGGAAAGGGTAAGAGGAGCCTTGAAGTCCGAAAAAGCATTTCTGAACATGGGGCTGTATATCTTGCCACCATAGGTGGTGCCGGGGCGTATCTTTCACAGGCCATAAAGGAGGCCAGGGTGGTGGCCTTTGAGGATCTTGGTCCAGAGGCCCTTTATGAATTTTACGTAGAGGACTTTCCTGCCATTGTTATAAACGATTGCCAGGGACACGACTATTACGAGATGGTTCAAGGTGGGGCTGAAGATTAAAAACCGCCTATACTTGTGAGTGGCAGGTTTTTTGTCTTGAGAAAATCTGTGCCCCCTTTTTGCGTTTAAAAGGAAAAAATTTTTCCATTCGTGACTTCGGGGCCAGGAATTGAGGAAAAATTTTTCCACTTCAAGGGAAAATTTATTCAACTAACAGAAAATTTTTTCCATTTCTGGGTCTTGATCTTGAAAAATCCCGTTAAAAACAGGGTAATAAAGCGGCAAATAAAAGAAAAGTCATGGCATGAAATAAGCAATTTAAAAGATCAACAGGAGGTTGCCATGACTGATCTTAAAATTTATTTAGTATTTGCGCTTTTTCTTCTTTTATTCCTTGCAGTAACAACTTCTGGATTTGCTTTGGAGGGAGTAAAGCATGTCCAAGGGGTTGCAACAAATTACCTTTCAGAAGGATTTAACAAATCAGAACCTACAGCCATAGTGCTTTTTGGTGCAATGCTTGTGGGCGTGGGGGGGCTATTCAGGAGGAATTTCAATCGCACCTAGTATGTTACTTATGTAAAATTATTCATTCCCCAATCGGGCTACCTCCTGGCCTCTAAAAATATTTCTTATAAAAGTCAGCTCTATTTTTCCCTTACCTTGACCCTTTCCACGATTTTTCTGTAATAGACTTGGTTCGCCTCCAGGTTTATGGGCCTTTTGCGCATCATGTTCATCTTGGTTATTAGGACGTTTAACTTGGTGACCTGACGGTAGCGCTGTTTTTCATCCTCAAGGTTTTCAAGAAGATCCACTGCCTGCCGTATTTCTTTCTCTGTCTGCAGTTCAGGCGGAATAAAACCAGCATTTTTCAGGATTTTGTAGGCCATTCTAAGATCCTCAGGGATCATGGAGTCGTCCTCAAAGACCAAAGGCTTGCCCTTTCCAGGAAGATTGTCGAACTGGCCCTGTTGCATGGCCTCCTTAATACGTTTTTCGGCAATGAGATGAAAGGAATACATGGAAAAACCTCTGAATTACAAGATTCTGACACAATCCAAAGAAAACCGAAACCACTTTGATTTTGTTCTCTTAAGTTATCATAAAATGCATCTGGCTTCCAGATTACAGCCCGTGCTTCTTTCTCTCCTGCACCCTTTTTAGATATTCGCCAATGGCTGAAAGGCCCTTCTTGTTTACCACCATAAAGACCTTGTTACCGGGGTAAAGTTTGTCGCTTCCCCTGGGAAGTACAATCTTTTCTTTCCTTTCATCAACAACCCCGGCAAAGACGCAGTCAGAGGCAAATGCTGGGTCCTTAACGATGTCCTGCACCCTGATGCCCTCAGAGGGGAGTGTTGGGGGAAGCTCAAACATCACAAGTAGCGCCTTTCCGCGTTCAATGGTAGTTACCACCTTTATTTGTGGGCTTTCAAGCTCTATAAGCACCTTGTTGGTGAACATGGAGCTCATGTCGCATATGCTGTTTACCCCTGCAACCATGTATGCCTCCTGGTAGGCCGGGTCACGCATCTTAACAAGAATCCTTGGAACCTTGGCGCTGTGGGCTAGAAGGGCAAAGGTGAGATTGTCTGCATCGAGATAAAGGGTTCCAAGGGCCGCATCTGCCCTCTGTATGCCTGCCTCCTTGAGCACCTCGATCTTTCTGGCATCCCCGTTTACAGTCACGATGCCGTAGTTTGCATAAAACTCCTTGCATACATCCTTGTCCTTGTCTATGACCACCACGTCGTGTTTTCTGTCAATGAGCTTGTTGGCTATGGATGAGCCGGCAATGCCGCCTCCGGCAATTACGATGTACATTACAACCTCCTGAAGGCTATAGCGGCAAGCACTGCAAGGGGAAGTATCTCCAGCCTGCCAGCTAGCATTCCAAATATGTATGTGAGTTTAATTACCCAGCTTAGGCTCGCCATCTTGTGCACGGAAAAGTAAAAGGGCCCCATGTTTCCCATGGCTGAGGTCATGCCTGAAAGGGCCTGCCACGGGCCAAGGTTTGAGAAAAAGGCTGTTATGAATGCCCCGACCATGACAATTACGAGCCAGCCCCAGACAACGGCTGCAACCCTGTGTATCTCATCAGGGTCAAGAATCCTGCCGGATATTACAAGGGGCAGAACGGCCCTTCTGGGCATCACCAGCCTCTTTAGTTCAAGCCAGAAGAGCCTGAAAAGGATTCCGGCCCTCATGGCCTTGATACCACCGGCAGTTGAGCCAATACATCCGCCAATTATCATGAGGGTAAGGAGTATCTGTTTGCTGAGTACTGGGAAAAACGGAGAATTTATGTCAACAGTAAGGTAGCCGGTACTGGTTATGAGCGAGCTTACCTGGAAAATGGAGACCCTGAATATCCTGAAAAGGTCCGGAATGTCAATGGGTTCCACCCTAGCAAAGGCCACAAGGTGATCCAGCATAATGAGGAAAAGGGCAGTGAGGGTAAATGCCCAGTACCATTTCATCTCAAAGTCTTGGAATATGGCCTTTATCTTTCCCTGAAGGACCTTGTAGTGGATAAGAAAGTTTGCGCCTCCTGCAAGCATTATTGCCACTGCTGAAAATTCTATGAACCAGGGGTGGCCAATGTGGTTTTTCTGCCAAAAGGCAAAGCTGGCATCGTGGGTAGAAAACCCCCCGGTTGAAATGCACGTAAACGAATGCGTTATGGCGTCAAAGGTAGTCATGCCACCAAGGAGAAACAGGAAAAAGGAGAGGATGGAAAAGAGCCCGTATATGCTCCAAAGGATTACCAGGGTGTGAAATATGCCAGGGGCTGGACGTGCAACCGTGACCTTGTGGCCTTCTGCGCTAAAAAGGGCCGCAGCAATGCTTCCTCCCCTGAAGCTTACGGCCATGAAAAATGAGAGTATCCCAATGCCACCAAGCCACTGGGTAAATGCGCGCCAGAAAAGGATACACCTTGGCATGGAGTCAAGGTGTTCAAAGACGGTGATCCCAGTTGTGGTAAATCCGCTCACCGATTCAAAAAAGGAATCTACAAAGCCCTTGTGAAGCCCGATCATGTATGGGAATCCGCCTATTATGCCAACAATCAACCAGCCGAGAGCTGTAATCACCATGGCCCCGCGTACCGAAGGGTTTTTTAAGGGGAAGAGAAACTGAAGGGCCCCTCCCACGACAAGGCTGAAGGCAGCAGGTAGAATAAAGGTAAAAAGGCTCTGCTCCTCCTCATAAATGAATATGGGAATCAGGGGAAGGAGCATGAAAAGCCCGGTAATAACAAGGAGAGAGCCAAGGTAATTAAAGATGTAAAGACGCTCCTTGATATTTAGAAAGAATTTTTTGAACACGCTGCTCCCCTTTGACAAATCATAAAAGGCTCACCACCATTAACACGGCAGGCAGTAATCTGTATATTAAATAATCATGGGCAGGTCGTCTCTCAAAAATTTCCATAAAAAAGGTGAAATCATGGGCGGAAAACAGGATCAGAAGGCCATTTACATAACCTCCCTTGAGCCCCGGGCCGGGAAGCTCATGGTGACTCTTGGCATGATGGAGCTCATCTCCAGAGAGTTAAGCCGGGTGGGCTTTTTCAGGCCCGTGATAAGGTCTGAACAGGAGCCTGATAACGATCTCAATCTGATCCTTACAAGGTACAACCTGGATATTTCATACCAGGATGCCCACGTCTTCAAGGTGGATGAGGTCCAGGCCCTTGGGGCAGAGGGCAGATTCAAGGAAATGGTTCAGGCCATTCTTGAAAAGTACAACAGGATAAAGGGCAACTACGACTTCATGATAATAGAGGGTTTTGAATCCTCGGGTATAAGCTCGGGCTTTGATGTGGACGCCAATATAAACATCGCCAAAAACCTAGGTGCAGGCCTGATGGGCGTCATTTCAGGAAGGGGCCAAAAATTCAAGGAGATAGTGGAAGAGGTAAGGCTTACAGAAGAGACGGTTCAGGAGGAGGGCTGCTTTCACCTTGCAACTGTGGTGAACCGTGTTGGGCCAGACTGCCTCAAAAAGCTCCAGGAGGTGTTTAAGAACCAGCCGGAGGAGTCTGCGCCTGTCTATGTAATTCCCGATGTTAAGGAGCTTTCTTCCCCTACAGTGGGGGAAATTATGGAAGGGCTGGGCTGCCGCTTCATCTACGGTGAAAGGGAGAGCCTCAACCGCATAGCCACACAGTTCAAGGTCGCTGCCATGACCCTGGACAATTACCTTTCCTACATAGAAAACGGAGACCTCATCATTACTCCGGGGGACAGGGAAGACATAGTGGTTGGCACCCTTTCAACCATCTTTTCAAAGGCCTTTCCAAACATAGCGGGCATTCTGCTTACCGGAGGGCTCATTCCGGGAAGACGTGTCACCAGGCTTATTGAAGGGATGAGGAACAGGGCCATTCCCATAATAGGTGTAGAAACAGACACCTTTACTGCTGCAATTAATGCAAGCAATGTCACCCCCTTAATAAGGCCGGATATCCCCAAAAAGGTGGAGCTTGCCCTTGGGGTCTTTGAATCCAGGGTGGACATAGACGAGATAAAAAAGAGGCTTAAACTCAGTCCATCTGAGATTGTTACACCTCTCATGTTTGAGTTCAGGCTCTTTGAATGGGCAAAGCAGCAAAAAAAGCGCATCCTTCTTCCTGAAAGCTACGATGACAGGATTCTGAAGGCCGCCGAGATACTGCGCACCAGGGACGTGGTTGACATAACCATGCTTGGCAAGAAGGATGAGGTCCTTGAGAGGGCATCCATCCTGGGGGTCGAGCTTCCAGACGTTGATATAATTGACCACACAACCTCCCCTCTTCTTCCCAAATTCATTGAACAGTTCTATGAAATGCGGAGGCACAAGGGTGTTACCATGGATGCTGCCCGGGATGCCATGCTTGATGTTAACTACTTTGGCACCATGCTCGTCTATAACGATGTTGTTGACGGGATGGTTTCAGGGGCGGCCCATGCCACCCAGGACGTTCTTAGACCGGCCTTCCAGATAATAAAGACAAAGCCTGGCGTGCTCATTGCCTCCAGCGTATTTTTCATGTGTCTGCCCACCAAGGTCATGGTCTTTGGGGACTGTGCCGTGAACCCTGATCCCAATGCCCGGGAACTCGCCGCAATTGCCATAAGCTCTGCAGACACTGCTGCTGCCTTTGGCATAGAGCCCAGGGTGGCAATGCTTTCATACTCAACAGGTGAATCGGGAAAGGGCAAGGACGTGGAAAAGGTCAAGGAGGCAGTCAGGATTGCAAGGCAGCTTCGTCCTGATCTCCTCATAGATGGGCCCCTTCAGTACGATGCCGCAGTTGACATGGAGGTTGCCAGGAAAAAGGCCCCAGGGTCAAAGGTTGCCGGGCGTGCAACCGTACTGATATTTCCTGATCTGAATACTGGAAACAACACCTACAAGGCGGTTCAGCGTTCATCAAATGCCATAGCCATAGGGCCCGTCATTCAGGGGCTGAAAAAGCCTGTGAACGATCTTAGCAGGGGATGCCTTGTTGAGGACGTGGCAAATACCGTTGCGATCACGGCAATACAGGCGGCCAGGAACTAATATGAAATTGATTTGAAACCAGAAACATTCCGATAAATAAATAAGACTCTTCAAATAGCCAAAGGCCCTATGAATTCCATATCTTCGTATCTCCTGGGGATACTGCAAAAAAATATCGACACAAGCGATGCCACCTCCAAGGTAAAGGAAGGAAAGGTGGCAGGGCAAAAGACAGGGCTTGAGCCTGGCCAGGTGGTAACAGGAAGGCTTTTAAAGGCCCAAGGCGGTGTCTTTGAAATAGAGACGGACAGGGGCCTTTTGACTGCAAAGGGGGAGCTTGATGCACCAAGGGGCGCCATGGTGAAGCTAAGAGTCCTCCAGGGAGGTACGCCTGCCAGGGTAAGGCTTGAATCCTGGAGTCTTGAGAATAGTGGCCCCGGAGGAAGGTTAAGGGGGCTTACGGCCCTTTCAAGGGCAAACATTTCGCGCTTAAAGGCACTTGGAAGTCTGCTTGCTGGTGTTGAAAACACCCCTGTTTCCTCCCAGGGTGAGGGTGAGCAGGTTTTGAAGAATGATGCCTTGTCAAAGCTCATGACCTTTTTTGAAATGGGAGGTGACAAGGGTCAATGGCAGGGTGCAGAAGATGTGGAGCAGGCAGTAAAAGTTTCCGTTGAGGCGGGAATACGTCTTTTAAGGGCTGTGTTATCTGGCGATGAAAAGGGCCAGGAGGCCTTTTCACAAGGCCTTCAAGGAGACAGTAAAAAATCTCAAGATAGCATTTTAAAGACTGACATGCCCGGAAAGGAAGGGACCCTTTCCTTGAAAGGCGATGCTCCAATAAAAGGCGAAGGCCAAAGGGCCGATACACAGGCTGTTTCAAGCTCAGCCGAAAGCGTTCATGGCAAAAAGCCATTGCAAAGGACTTTTTCTTTAAATACCACTAATGCCCCTTTATCAGATGGAAAGAAAGAAGAAGGCCCTTTAAATGTTAAGGGCAGTGAAAACAGGGGGCAAGCTCCTGGTGTCAAAACGGAGCCTCTATCAAAGAATAGCTCTTTTTCCCAAGAAAAACCGGAGACTTCTTCAGAATCCAGGCCTTTTCCCAACCTGATCGATAATAATGGGGTTGGTGGCGGAAAGAGGGGCGTAACCGGCAATACATACCTGGGCGTTAAGGGAGAAGATATCTCCAGTGAAAATGCAGGTGGCAAGGCTTCCCTTTTAAGAGAAGGTGACGTACGGAGTCATGGCGAGCTTTTTTCACAGGAAGGCTCAATAATCCCTGCGGGAAGGAGCGAGTCAGGAAAAGGTGCGCCAAAGGGACAGGTCAATGCCATGTTTCCTGGAAAGGTCAGCCGGCAGGCACAAAGACACATCTTAAAGAATGTTGAGGGACAAGGTCCAAATGACATCTTGGCACAAAAGGGCCAGGACGAGGCCTTTTCCAAGGCATCCTTGGAGTCGTCTCAAGCCACGGCACCTGGAAAGGCCGGGTTGGATAGTGGAGAAACACCCTTAAAAGACAATCAGTCTTTAAGGGAAACACCACGGCAAGGTCTTCACCGGGTAGACCCCCGCGTGGATCAACCAAATGAGCGTTCCGGGGACGGGACACACAAAACGGCAATGGCCCCGAACAAAGATGCTGCCGTTCATCAATTTGCAAGGGCCTTTCTGGATCAGCTTGATATTAGCCAGCATCTTCAGATGCAGCTCACACAGAAGGGAATGGAACTTTTCATCATGCCCTTTTTCCTTTCTCACTTTCAAGGGGCAGGGCAGTGGATGTTCTGGAAAGAGACCGAACCGGAAAAGACAGACAAAGGGGCAGAGGTGTCTCACCTGTTCTTTGACCTCAGCCTTAAAAACCTTGGTGAGCTTGATATTCACCTGCTCAAAAGGGATGAGAGCCTTTCTGTTTACATCCGGGCAGAAGAGGACAAGGTGCAGGTGGTTAGAAAGGGGCTTTTTGAGCTTTCCCAGGCGTTAAAGGGCGCAGGTTTTAAAATTGCGGACATGGAGGTTGCGCCGCGTCTTGAAGGAGCGGATACCATCTCAGATATGTTCTTAGAAGACGGGCCTTCAGGGCTCCACATTGTCACCTGATCACCCATGAAAAAGAGGACCAAGAAGAAAAAAAGCGCCGTTGCCTTGAGGTACGAACCTGGAAAGGACAGCGCCCCAAGGATCACCGCCAAGGGTCAGGGCAGCATAGCCGAAAAGATAATCGAGATCGCAAAAGAGGCAGGCGTTCCCATAAAAGAGCAGGCGGATCTCGTGGAGGTGCTTTCAAAACTAGATCTTTACTCTGAAATTCCACCGGAAACCTATGTGATAGTTGCCCAGATCCTTGCCTGGGTCTATGAGCTCAACAAAAAGGCAGCTTCCTGACCTTTTCTTTCACCTCCTTTTCCTCCCCCGTTTTTAATACGCCTTAAAAGACAGATTTTGTTGCAGGCACAAGACTTGCTGTTAACTGCACAGGAGGCAGTGAAATGGCATTTTATACAGGACTACATCCATATTCACGACTTGGGGCTATGGAGGCCCTGGAAGGGGCAATGATCCTTGAACGCAAGCTGGAAGTCACTTCAAACAACCTGGCAAACGTGGATACCACGGGCTTTAAGGCTTCTGGCATAACCTTCCATGAGTACCTGTTGAAGGAGCAGGACGGGACCAGCAGGACGGCAAAAGGTGAACAGGGCTGGGCAGATTTTTCCGCAGGAAGCCTGCAAAAATCTGACAACCCCTATGACATGGCAATTGACGGTCCGGGTTTTTTTGTGGTTCAGGGCCCTAAGGGGCCAATCTATACAAGGGCGGGAAATTTCACCCTGAACAGCAAATACCAGCTTGTGACCAAGGAGGGTTATCCGGTCCTTGGAAACGGCGTTCCAATTACCCTTGAAGATACTACAGGAGACGGGGTCTGGCTTAGCGAGGACGGAAACTTCTTCGTGGATGACACCATAAGTTCAAAGATTGATGTGGTTACCTTTGATGATCCGCAGAAACTGAAACGCCTTGGGGGAAACTTTTTCCAGGCCACAGAGGCGGCAGGAAGACCAAGTCCAGCAGATTCTCCTGTGAAACAGGGTTACATTGAGATGTCAAACGTGAACGCCATGATGGAGATGGTGCATCTGATTGATTTAAACCGCGGCTACGAGGCCCAACAAAAGAGCCTCCAGGCCATTGATCAGCTTGATGACAAGGCGGCAAACAGCCTTGGCAGGGTAGGATAGAAAAGGGAGGAAGCAGTCTATGAGAGCCCTATGGACAGGCGCATCTGGCATGAACAGCATGCAGCTCAACCTTGATGTTATTTCAAACAACCTGGCAAACAGCAAGACAACCGCCTACAAGAGAAGCCGTGCGGACTTTGAGGATCTCATTTACCAGACGCTTAAGATGCCGGGCACGGAAAACGGCGATGGCACCCAGACACCAACAGGCATGCAGGTGGGCCTGGGTTCAAGGCCCGCAGCCATACAGAAGATTTTCACCCAGGGCGACTACGAAAACACAGGCAACAACCTGGACTGGGCAATAGAGGGGCGTGGTTTCTTTAAGATCCTGGCAAACGGTGAAGAGGTCTACACCAGGGCCGGGGCATTCAAGTTGGATCGGGACGGCTACGTAGTTACCGCTGAGGGATACAGGCTCCAGCCCGAGTTTTCCGTACCCCAGGGAACCGTGAACATAACAATTGACGCCTACGGGCTTATTACCGCATCTGACCAGGGGGGCAATCCCCTGGCCCAGGCCCAGCTCACCATAACGGACTTTCCAAATCCGGCAGGCCTTATAAGCATGGGAAGGAACCTTTACAGGCAGAGCGAGGCCTCGGGCGACCCCATTGAGGGAAACCCGGGCACGGACAGCTTTGGAACCATCGCCCAGGGCTTTCTCGAGCAGTCAAATGTGGACGTTGTCCTTGAAATGGTGGACATGATCGTAACCCAGAGGGCCTATGAGCTTAATTCAAAGGCAGTCCAGACTGCTGACGAGATGATGGGGATTGCCAACAACCTAAAGAGATAGCCTGGTGGCACTGGAGGTAAGAAAGTGAAGGTAACACCTAATTACAAAGAAAAGAAAAATGGGATGCTGGCCCCTGTTTTAATGGTCACGGTCCTTATTTTCATGCTTTTTTCTTTGGTGCCTAATGCATCCAGTTGGGCTTCAGAAAGCCAGCTTGTGGATGCGGAAAGACTTCAGGATATCTTTTCCACGTATGTGAAGAAGAAGGGGCCATGGGAGGAGGCGGACGTTGAGATAACAAATCTCAGGGTGCTTCCCAAAAGGATATGGGTTCCTGTTGGAAAGGTTTCCTTTGAGTTTGATAGCGAGGCCTTGGCGTTTCATCTGGGAAGGGTTTCGGCAGTAGCCACCATACTTGTAGATGGAAGGCCTGTAAGAAAGGCCCGTGTTTGCGGATACGTTGAGGTTTACAAGAAGATACTTTGTGCGAAAAACGGCCTTTCAAAGGGGCAGGTCATCCTTCCCGGAGATCTCAGCCTTGTGCGCCTTCCCATAAGCAAGCTCAGGGGCAGATTTTTCGACAGCCCGGGCCAGGTCTCAGGCCTTGCTGCAAAAAGGAGTATCAGACCGGGCCAGGTACTTCTTGCAACGGATGTGGCAAAGCCTGTGCTGGTTAAGAGGGGAAGCAGGGTCCTTATAGTGGCGGCATCCCCAAATCTGCGTATAACAGTGCCCGGAATAGTTGAGCAGAGGGGCGCTCAGGGTGATTACGTCAGGGTGAAGAATCTAGATTCAAAAAGGGTTGTGGTGGCCAGGGTACAGGATGAGAACACAGTCCTGGTTAATTTCTAAGGAGGCAGAGATGAAGGGTTACAGAAATATCTTCCTTTTGGCAGTACTCCTTGCGCTTCTTAGCGGATGTGCCATTAACCAGCCCCCTGTCATGAACAAAAACTATGAAACCTCCTATGCCCCGCTTCCAATTGTTCCATCCCAGCCACAGGAAGGCTCCCTTTTCGACCCTGACCAGGAAAGCAGTCTGGTGGCTGACTTCAGGGCCAGGAAGGTGGGGGATATTCTAACGGTGAAGATAGAGGAGAACCTCAAGGGTTCAAAGGACATCAAGACCAAGACAGACAAGAAGACCTCTGTAAATGTGGGGCTTACGGGCATACTGGGGCTGGAATTCAACAAGCAGGTTTCCCCCCACTATCCAGGGCAAAAGGTGGATGCCACCAAGGCCATTGGTGGGCTTGGAGAGAACAAGTTCGACAGCCAGGGCAACACATCCGGGGATACCAGGCTTTCTGGAACCATTTCCGTAAGAGTGATGAAAAAGTTGCCGGGAGGCAACCTCTTCGTCCGGGGAAGCAGAGAGATAACCATCAACAACGAGACCCAGTACATGATTTTGACCGGCATAGTGCGGCCTGCAGACATAGACCACAACAACGAGATTTCATCCACAAAGATTGCAGATGCCCGCATAACCTACACGGGAGGCGGTTATTTGAGTGAGATGCAGCACCCAGGCTGGCTGGGAAGGCTGCTTGGCATAATAGCGCCATTTTAAAAGGCCTGGAGTTTGCAGGGTTTTAGACAACAAGGGTGAGAAAACGAGGCAGAAACCCGTTTTTGATTTTAACTAGCTGAAAACATGGATAAAGTTAACAAGGCGAAAAAGATGTCCAGAAATTTTCTGGTAGGAAAAATTGTCCTGTTCTGTTTGGCTCTTTTTCTGGGGCTTGGCCAGGTGGGTGAACTTAAGGCGGCAAGGCTCAAGGACATTGCATCTGTTCAGGGGCTAAGGGAAAACCAGCTCGTTGGTTACGGTCTTGTGGTTGGGCTTGCCGGAACAGGGGATGGCACTCAGGTGAAGTTTACCATAAAGTCCATCAGGAACATCATGGAAAGAATGGGCATCATCAGCATCGATCCCAACCAGGTAAAGGTTAAGAACGTGGCTGCGGTTCTGGTTACTGCAAAGATGCCGCCTCTTGCAAAGATAGGCCAGAAGATAGACGTGGTGGTCTCCTCCCTTGGAGACGCAAAGAGCCTTCTAGGCGGCACCCTGATACTTACCCCTCTTAAGGGCATTGATGGCAAGATTTACGCCCTTGCCCAAGGGCCGGTAAGTGTTGGTGGCTACTCTGCCGGGGGCGCTGGCGCAAATGTCCAGAAGAATCATCCAACTGCCGGGCGGATCCCAAACGGCGCAACTGTCGAGCGGGAGATACCAGTGAATCTTCTTGCAAAGAAGGAGCTCAAGATAAACCTCTTCCAGCCCGATTTCACCACTGTCGGGCGTGCCGTGGATGCCATAAACGACGTCCTGGGCGCCCCCTTTGCAAAGGCAATAGATGCAGAGACCATAAAAGTGAGGGTGCCTCCTGAGTTTGAAGGCTCTCCCGTATCCCTCATGTCTGCCATTGAAAACGTTGAGATAAGCCCGGATACCAAGGCCAGGGTGGTGCTTGATGAGCGGACAGGCACTGTTGTCATGGGTAAGGACGTGCGGATTTCAACGGTTGCAGTAGCACACGGCAACCTGAGCATACAGATTAAGGAGTCACCGCAGGTGTCGCAGCCAGCGCCCTTTTCCCGCCAGGGGCGGACCGTGGTCACACCGGGGACAGAGGTCAAGGTCAACGAAGGTGGGGGAAAGCTCGTTGTGCTAAAGCATGGCTCAACCATAGGCGAGCTTGTCTCCGCCCTTAACGCCGTGGGGGTCACCCCTAGGGACCTTATTGCAATAATGCAGTCCATTAAGGCCTCTGGCGCTTTGCAGGCAGATATCCAGGTAATTTAAGAAGGGGCATTTGGCATGAAGATTTCAAACAATTTGATTACACCTGAGCTTTCTCATACAGGCGGAAAAGAGACGGTTACGGACCTAAAGGCCAGGGACCCGGAAAGACTCAAGAAGGCGTGTCAGGGAGTTGAATCCATCTTCTTGACCATGATGCTCAAGGAGATGAGAAAGGCAATTCCAAAATCAGGCCTCTTTTCCGACTCGCTTCAAAAAGACATCTATACGAGCCTCTTTGACCAGCAGGTTGCCCAGGAGGCCGCCGAGTCAGGACGCGGCATAGGCCTAAGCCAGGTGCTCTTTGAACAGCTTTCTGGAAGAAGGTAAGGGGAAGTACCAATGGCCAGTAAGAACCAGCAAGAACAAATTACCACAAAGGGTGCTGCCATGTCTGGCGAAATTACAACGATTATGGAGGAGCTAAAGCTCCTTGGCCAGATGTGGGAGAAGATGGACATGGTCTTACAGGCCGAGTGGAAGCTTCTTTTGAGAAATGACATAAAGCGACTGCTCAAAATTTCAAGGATGAAGGAGGAGCTTGCCCAAGGGATTAGGGAAAGGGAAAAGGGCCTAAGCCAGATGCTTTCCTGCCTCTTCCCGGAGATAGACAGGGAAGGCGAGAGGTTTTGGGAAGAGGTGAGTAAGGGGCTTGATGTGAAAGCCGCAAGGCAACTTAAGCTCCTTTTTGGAAGGCGGGACTACTTCAGACGGCTATGTGTGGTCACAAATTCCAGGATCTACCACTGGGTACGGGAGCGCCTTGGTTTTTTCAGTGAGCTTTCAGGTATCCTCTCAGGCGCGTCATTAAAAAAAGGCCCAACCTATGGGCCAGTCAAATCGTCTTCCAAAAATGAGGGAGCTGCCAACGGAGCATTTTGGGGCAGTGATGGCGCCTCCAGCATAAATTCCTCGGATCTTAAGAGGGGATTTGCAAGTTATAAGAATCTGTTAAAGGAAACCGTGGGGAAACAGTCATGAGCGGACTAACCAATCTCTTAAACATTGCAAAGGTGGGGCTTCTTGCCCAGCAGACAAGCCTTCAGACCACTGGTCACAACATATCCAATGTAAATACCCCCGGTTTTTCAAAGCAGAATGTGACCCTGGCTGCAAAGGACCCCACGCCCACTTTCATTGGGCCCCTTGGAAACGGGGTTGATGCCGTGGAGGTGACAAGGGCATACGACAGGTTTATTACCTCCACCCTCTTTTCAAAGACCTCTGATCTAAGTGGCCTTGAGACCAGGCTTTCCGGGCTTAAGACCGTGGAGTCGCTTTTTAACGAGGTGGAGGATAACGGCCTCAACGGGCTTTTGGAGGACTTTTGGCAGGGCTGGGATGATCTTGCTAACAATGCCGAGGGAATGGCGGAACGCACCACGCTTCTTCAAAGGGCTGCCATGCTTTCCCAGTCCATCAGGGACAAGTATCAAAATCTCATGGCCCTATCAAGGGACATAGACCTAAACATCCAGTCAAGTGTCGACGATATAAATAACATCTCAAAGCAGATTGCAGAGCTCAACGTGCAGATAGTGTCGGCAGAGGCAGGGCACCACTCTGCAAATGATCTCAGGGACCAGCGGGACGAGCTCCTTAAAAGGTTGTCCGAGCTTGCAGATGTCAGATACTTTGAGACGGAAAGGGGTTCCTATACCATTTTGATAGGCCAGGGAAGCCCTCTGGTTGAAGACAACAAGTCCTGGGATCTCAAAGTGATAGATGGAGAGATTACATGGATGGGCTCTAATGGGCAGCAGTTTACCCTGACAACCAGGGACATAAAGGGCGGCGAGCTTGGCGGATGGCTTGACATCAAGTCAAAGCTCAGGCCCAGGGATATTACAGAGATAACGAATTCTGTGGTGAATACATCTGGAAACGAGGCCATTCGCCTTGACACCCGGTTTGCAGACATAGACGGGGTAAATGTAACAGGGCAGTTTTTCATCCAGTTTTCCGGAACGGA
>JALWNK010000016.1 GCA_026995935.1 Deltaproteobacteria bacterium | reverse complement strand
ACGAGAAGCTACTGAGGCTCGCTGAGATGGGCTAAGGGGCAAACAAAAACAAGCCTCCTTTCAAAAGAAAGGGGGCTTTTTTTTGGCATGACAAAACTGAAGAGCAGACACATACTTGGCATATCCCACCTGGATCGTGAGGAGATATCCTTCATCCTTGATACTGCTGAGTCCCTGAAGGAGATCCTCGACAGACCCATCAAAAAGGTGCCGCCCCTTAGGGGCAAGACCATTGTTAACCTATTTTTCGAGCCAAGCACCAGGACAAAGCTCTCCTTCGAGCTTGCCGCCAAGAGGCTGAGCGCGGACACGGTGGGTATCTCTGCCAGCACAAGCAGCGTGGTAAAGGGCGAAACCCTCATAGACACCGCCAGGAACATAGAGGCCATGAGGCCAGACATAATAGTGATGCGACACTCAATGTCAGGCGCGCCACACCTTCTGGCCAGATACATTGATTCCGCCGTAATCAATGCAGGAGACGGGACGAACGAACACCCATCCCAGGCCCTTCTGGACCTTATGTCTGTAAAGGAACACTTTGGGCGGATCGAGGGGCTGAACATCACCATAATCGGTGACATTGCCCACAGCAGGGTTGCCCATTCAGATATCCTGGCCTTTTCAAAGATGGGGGCAAAAGTCACGGTCTGCGGCCCTGCAACCATGATGCCTCCTGGCATAGAAACGCTTGGATGCCGCGCATTGTACGATTTGAGGCAGGCGGTAAGGGATGCCGACGTGGTGATGGCCTTGAGAATTCAAAAGGAGCGGCAGGGCATGGCCCTTTTCCCGTCTGAAAGGGAGTATGCCAGGGTCTTTGGCCTGGACGCAGGCATATTTTCCGTCATAAAGGAAAGCTGTGTTATCATGCATCCAGGGCCAATAAACAGGGGCGTTGAGATGTCGCCTGAGGTGGCAGATTCAAGCCGAGCCATAATCCTTGATCAGGTTACAAACGGCGTTGCCGTGAGGATGGCGCTTTTTACCCTGCTCCTTACAGATTCCAGGGAACAATGACAGGCAAGGTCATGGAAGCGATACTTTTAAAAAATGGGCGAATAATAGACCCCTCAAGGGACATGGACCTCACAGGGGATCTGCTCATGGAGGAAGGAAAAATATCAGAGGTGGGGCCTGGTCTTGAAGGCCCTGAACATGCCTTGGTGGTTGATCTAAACAACAAATGGGTCGTTCCCGCCCTTATTGACATGCACGTTCATCTCAGGGAACCAGGCCAGGAATACAAGGAGACCATAGAGACTGGAACCAGAGCCGCTGCTGCAGGGGGCTTTACAAAGGTGGCCTGCATGCCCAACACCTCTCCTCCAAATGACAACGAAGGCATAACACGCTTTATCCTGGATAAGGCCAGAAAGGCTGGAAACTGCCAGGTCCTTCCCGTTGCGGCAGTCACCATGGGTCAGAAGGGCCAGGGCCTTACGGAATTTTTCGATCTGCTTAACGCAGGGGCCGTTGCCTTCTCAGACGACGGGGTCCCTGTGAAGAAGGCCTCTGTCATGCGGCTTGCCTTGGAATATGCCCTTAACTTTGACGTATTGATCATCTCCCATGCCGAGGAACCAGATCTTTCCGCCCAGGGCTGCATGAACGAGGGAATAACCTCCACAAGGCTTGGCCTTAAGGGCATTCCCAATGCCGCCGAGGACGTTGCCGTCTTTCGCGACTGCTGCCTTGCCGAACTTACAACCGCTCGTCTTCACATCGCCCACGTAAGCACTAAAGGGGCGGTGGAAATAATAAGAAGGGCCAAGGAGAAGGGGGTGAAGGTTACTGCAGAAACGGCCCCCCATTACTTCAGCCTTACGGAAGAGGCCGTGGAGGGCTATAACACCTTTGCAAAGATGAACCCCCCTCTGAGAACCGAGGAGGACAGAAGGGCCATAATAGAGGGGCTCAGGGACGGCACCATCGATGCCATAGCAACAGACCACGCACCCCACGAAAGCCTTTCAAAGGAGTGCGAGTTCGCCCTTGCGGCAAACGGCATAATCGGCCTGGAGACTGCCCTTCCCCTGGCGCTCAAGGTGCTTTTAAGGGAGGAAGGGTTCTCGCCCCTTGAAATAGCAAGGCTCATGTCCCAAAACCCTGCCTCCATCTTGAAGGTGGAGGGAGGGAGCCTTGAAAAAGGCAAAAGGGCGGATGTAACCGTGATAGACCCAGAGCTTCCCTTTACCCTTGAACGGGACTCTTTGTTTTCAAAGTCCTTCAACTCGCCCTTTCTGGGCCAATCCTTTAGGGGAAGGGCGATCCTTACCATCATGGAAGGAAAGGTCACCTTTGACCTTATGGGCCTTTTAAGGGTAGGTTAGTCAGGCTTAAGCAGCAAACGCCCTGACAGGCCGGGTTTCAAAAATCCCCTTTCCGTGTAATACCTCAATGCCCCTTTATGGAAGGGAACACCCCCTGTATCGTCATGACGAATGGTTCTGTAAACTGACGCTTGACTTTGGGATGGGAGAAAAGGGCTTTTCTGCCCTGCTTCGAACATGGCCCTGGTCACCTGATATACCGTTTCTTCGCTCACCTCGGAGCTTGCAACCATGGTTGCCCATACGGAAATTGTACGGACAGGCCTGTCTATTCCTTTGTAGGTTCCAGCTGGTATTGTGGCCTCGGTGTACGGAGAGCCCTTTGAAAGAAACTTACTTGACACGTCCCTTCCTATATCAAGAAGCCTGAGCATGCACTGGGTGGATGCCTCACTCAAGGGCGCATAGGGATGGGCAGACACGAATATCACCGCATCAAGCTCCCCTTTACACAACATGGAAAGGGCCTTTGCATTGCTAACGCTGTCAACTTCCCGTACACCGCCCTTGCCCCAACCTAGGAGCCTTAAAAGCATCCGCGCAGATGCGTGACCTCCAGATCCCTCGACCCCTGTACTCACCCTTTTGCCCCTTATTGCAAAGATGTCACGGATGGCACTGTCCCTCCTAACTACCACGCAAAGGGTCTCCTGAAAAAGGTCAGCAACCTTTCTAAGCTTTGAAAGCGGAGTTCTGAAACCGCCCTGGCCTAAAAAGGCACTTGAGAGATGGTCAGACTGGCTTATTCCAAATTCTATTACCCCTGCCTCAACGGCCTTTAGGTTGTAAATGGACCCTGTTGTCCTCTCAACAGAGCATAAAAGCCTTGGAGAATTGACCCTGGAACAAATGGCCCTGCCTGTGGGGTAATAGACACCAGTTACAGGTCCTGTTCCAATGGTTATGAAAACCGTGTCGTTCCCTGCCTCCCCAGCAGTACAAGTGTCTTTAAAGACTGGCAATTGGCATTCCAGAAAAAGAACCAGGACAAAAAAGAGCAAAACGGGCCTCATGGCTCAACATCCTTATGAAGATAGCGCACGTCCTTAGGGGTCTCCCAGTCAAGCACACGGATTTCATCAAAGGAAATGGGCCTGTCTGTAAAAAATAGAACCAGCCTCAGTCCGTCTGTATAGTAGGGCTCCCCTTGCATATTGAGTCTGGGATGAAGCTTTGAGGAATATCCGACTCCCTTGCACAACCCGAGCATGTAAACCCTTTGGGACATGACAAGGTCCTGTTCCAGGTACCACCTGGCCTCATCCACCTCAGGATCTATTACATGGGTAGTGAGCGGAGAAATCCTGCCAGTAAGTTTCACCCCTATATCCCTGCTTATCTGCCCCACAAGGATGGGAAGCCCCTTGAAACGGGCCGGAGCAAACCAAAGCCTCAAATGGTTTCTCTCGTTAATGGTTTCCCTGGCCTTTTGAAGGGCCAGGTCCTGCTTACGTCCATAAAGATACTGGGGTGAAAATGGCGAGTACCTATACTGGCTTCCAAAGACAAAGGACTTGATTGTCTTCCATACCGCGCTGAAATGTGCGCTTTCAGCAGGCTTCCATCCCCTCATGGTAAAGGCCGGCATGATGTCGTCCACCCTCCCAACCAGTACGAGGTTCATTGGATCTGCATGGGAAACGCCATCCTTTCCGAAGACGCTTGGAGGAAGCCCTTCTATCCATTTTCGCAGTTGGGCAAGGCTTTCGAGGTTGACCACCTCCGCATCTTTGTATTTGGGCCTGAATTCCAGGCCAGGACTGTCTGCCTGAAAGCCTGGTAGCTCGAAATAGAAGAAAAAGGATTTCCCCTTCCTTCCAGGGCTCTTAAGATCAACCGTAAAGGCCTTAACGCCCTGGTCGAGCCTTGTGTAAACAAAGCCTGCAACGGTCTCTCCAGGGGAGATGTAGGGATATATGGCCCTTTTCCTGAAAACGGAATCCATTTTTTCATTTGAAAAACCACCCAGGAAGAAATGGTTCTTTCTGGCGGCCTCGTGGGGAGAAAAGTACATGGGATCAATGCTTACGGCAAAAAGCCAGTAGGGGACCTGCTCGTTGTTCCTTATCCGAATCCAGACCGGCTGTACCCCGGTTTCGGAAACAAAGCGGCCAAAAAGCCTAGCACTTTCTTCCCTGGTGGGGACTACGGCAGTCACCTGCACCATACCGTTGGTCTTTGTCTGGGCCCTTTTTAAAAACCCGCTTTGATAAAGCTCCATGCTGGAATACTGGGCGCAGGAGGAAAGAAAAGGGAGACAAAAGAGCAGAAAAAAGAAGACCGCTTTTTCCTTCTTAGCCGTTTTCATAATCTATCTAATGGCCTTGCTTTTTAAGAGACGCCAGGAGGCAAAAAACATGGCAAGAAGGGGATGGCGCCTAAGAAAGGGGCCAAGGCTTATGCGCACCCCTGTGTGCCTTTCTATCTTCCACAGGGCATAATCAACTCCTCCTCCAAATGTGAAGCAGGCCTTGATCAACCTTAGAATGGAAAGGAGCTTTCCCCAAACTATCCTCAAGGCCCATGAAAGCCTGCAGAGCAGAAACCTTTCATTCCTGGTTATATGAAGATGGTAAAGCTTTTTTTCTCGGTCCCTTTCAACACGAAACTTCTTGTCCCTTATGGCCCTTAAAACGTAAGGGGTTACTGCCTCAAAGTAGTCCCTGTTGGACTTCCAGATGGTTATGGCCCTGTCCCTTCCCTCAGGCCTAAGCTCTGCCATGTAGGTGAGCTCAAGCCCCCTTTGCCAAAGCCTTTTTACACTGAAAACCCCTTCAAGACATGGAATGACCCTTACAGAAAAGGTAAAAAGGGCATTACAAACGCATCTTACTATGCGCTCTAAGACATCTTCATCCCTGTAAAAGGTAAGGACCATTGGCTGGCAAAACCTTGCCCAAAAGTAGGAGTGAAACCACTGACAGGATGTGGCCCGCTCAAGCTGTTTCATGGAGACAATGGCGTACTTTACCCGCACTGTCTTGCCCTTGAACTCCTCTTCCATATAAAAGACATTTGGAGGAAGAAGAAGGTTTGAGACGGCAGGCAAAAGCCTTTCGTAGCAGCTTCTATAGCCTTTAACGACAATATAAAGGTCAAGGATTCCTTCAAAGGGATTTGAAGAGCGAAGGCAGCTTCCGTAAAAGGCTATGGCGAGAACGGTTTTTCCGTAGCGTTTCCTGATAGCTGATGAAACAGCATCAAGGGCCCCTGGAACCTTTCCGGTAAGCTGGTTTCTCACCATGTTTTTCAAAATAATAGGGGGCCTTCCCTGCTCTACCATTGCAAAAAGACCACCTTTCCCCCGTATTCCAAAAGGACCCTGGGCCTTTCACCATGTGGGGTGATAAGCTCGCCGTCAAGGGCAAGGGGGGAATCAGTCTTTACTTCCGCCCTGAAAAACCTGCATGAAAAATAACCATTTTCTGGGGTAAGCGCCGGATGGGGCCTGCCAGAAAGGATGTACGGCATAAATCTCAAAAGGCCCCTTGCGCCAGAAAGAAGGAGGCTCATCCTTATTCCCCGCCTGGCCCTTGCCCAAAAGGGATGTGTGCCAAAAAAAAGGCGCTCAAGGGTAGTGCAAAGAAGTACGCAGACCCCTCCCTTAATGCTGCTTTGGTTATTGACGTTTATCTCCATGTAGCTGCACGACCTTTTCTGCCTAAAAAGCCCAAAGAGGCACTTTATTACAGTAAGGACAATCCCGAGGGAGGCACCCTTTGTCCCCTTCCTGAAGTTTTTTTCATAAAGGGCAACCCCCTCTGACACAAGGCCACCTCCAAGAAACATGCCGTATCTTACAAGGCCGTCTTCCCTGGAAAGCCTGAGAACATCCCTATGAGTGGCAAAAATCCATGTTTCATCCTTATCTTCAAGCATGTAACTAAGCCTTTTAATGGCCTTTTTCTGGCTTCCAACAAGGCCAAGGTCCCCTGCTATGAGATTGGTGGTTCCTCCTGGAAGAACAGAAAGCCGTGGGAGAAAAAAGAAGGGTCTTTTATGAAAAAGTGCGGTTAAGACCATTTGCACGGTACCATCGCCGCCACTTATCAAGATCCAGCTCTTTTTGGCCTTTTCAAAACAAATAAGGGCATCCCTGATCTCTTTTGGGCTGGATACACTTTTAAGCTCCCCAACCTTTGAAAGAAGGCCCCTTATTTCTTTAGGGCCTTCCCTTTTGTTTCTGCCACCAAGGGGGTTAAAAATGATGCCAATTCTGTCCTTTGAAGGAAGACGGGTGCGCGGCATAATCACCTTTTAACAAACCACCTGTAAAGAAGCCCATCTCCCCTGCCGGACCTGTCCACATCATATAGCCACGACCTGATCTTCCTACCCCTTACCTTCTGGAAAAAGGCCATGAGGAGCCTTAGGACCAAAAAGGCCGAGGTGACAACCGTCCAGAAGGCAACTGCCACAAGCCCCCAGTCAGGCCTTCCCAATATGTAAGAAATGGTAAGTATGATAAGACAGGGGTTTCTCCTTGCGGTAACGAGCCTGAAAAGGGAGTCCACTGGACGCCACAGAAATATCCCAAAGCCCTCAATGAACCACTCAAAAAACCCCTCGGCCAGGCGCCCAACGATATATCCGACAAATATGGCCCAGTACAGGGGGATTGTTGGATAGTCAAGGAGGTACCTTCCGGTGCTTTCAACGCCAAGCCCCCATAGAAGATACCAAAAGGGCGGATGTATAAGGTCTATTATGTGATCAAAGTAGTGGCCAAACTTGCTGGATGTGACAGTGACCCTTGCAAGTTTTCCGTCCACCGTATCCAGAAAGGTCATAAGCCAGGCTGCAATGAGGCCCAGGCCTAAGTAGCCCAGGTAAAAGAGAAAGCCTGCAATAAAGACCAGCACCAATCCGAGGGCGGTTACGTGGTTTGGGCGGATGCCAAGCCTCACACATGCCCTAACCACCTCCTTTGCAGGCCGCGGCCACCACCACTTTGTCACAAGATCTGTTACTCCCTTGTATGACCAGTCAAAGAGCCTGTCTTCAAGCTCCCTTGCCTTGCGCTTTGAAACCGGAAGCACAAAGGAAGGCTCAAACTTCCGAAGCCTCTTGTGAAAGCCCGTAAAAAAGGTGGCAGGGCTTACCACCTTGAACTTCTTAAGGAATTGCACATCTTCCTTGCCTTCAAGCACCTTCACTGCCCTTTTTGCATCCCTTGCGCTGACATTTGCAGAAACGAATATCTTCTTTCCAAAACGCTTTACAAAAAGAAAGGTGTCCTTGCTTTCAACTAGGCCCTTTACAAGCCTGTCCTCAAAGAGGAAATCGCCACGCAAGACAAGGACCCTGGCCTCTTCTGGCAGGGAATCGATATTGTCGGTGAGGGTAACACCATCTCCCAAGACCCTCTTTACACGCTCAGACGGGGTGAGCCCCCATATTTTGACCCTGCTTTCCTTTACAAAATAGAGATACGTCGCCATTTCTTGCTCCCGGGAAAGGACCTTCTTTTAAGCACCTCTTGTGGCCTGCGGACCTTTTAGTTGATATTATCCCAGGCAGGAGAAAAGTAAAACCGCAAGCTTAGGACATGAACCCTTGAGACAACCATGCGAATAGCCCACATCTCTGACATCCACCTTTTCTGCAGCCACTGCATAGGGCACGAAAGCATACTTAACAAACGCCTCATAGGCCTTGCAAACTGGTATCTGAGAAGGCGAAGAAAGGTGGATTTCCGCATCCTTGACATCTTTGCTGAAAAGATGCAGGAGCTTGAGCCAGATGTCTTGTGCATAACAGGAGACATTGTGCACTTAGGCTTCAGAGGCGAGTTTGAAAGGGCAAGGAAATGGCTTAAAGGGCTAAGATCCATCTGCCCTGTAAAAATCGTACCCGGAAACCACGACGCTTACCTTTCTGAATGCATCCCCCGCATAAAGAAAAGCCTTGGGGATTTCTTCTCCATCAAAGGAGCAGAGATAAGCGGCAAGGCTGCACTGGAAGAAATTTTCCCCGTGGTGGATGTGGATGAAAAGAGCCGCGTGGCCTTAATCGGCCTGTCAACTGCCACTCCAACTGGTCTTATCCATGCCACCGGATGCCTTGGGGAAGGGCAGATTCAAAGACTTGGCGGCGTACTTAAGGACCTTGGACAAAAGGGCCTTTTCAGGGTAATCCTCATTCATCACCCGCCCATTCATGGTTGCGTAAGTAAAAGGCGAGGCCTTATTGACCTTGACGGCCTTGAAAAGCTGGTGGACAAGACCGGGGCAGAGGCTTTTCTCTTTGGCCACAGCCACAAGCGTCTTGTCGCGCCCAGTAACGGTAACCTTTCAAAAAGGATCTATCTTAACGCCCCTTCCATTACCTCTATCAGCAAGGACCCAGTCAAAAGGGCAGGCTTTTTCCTTATTGACATAGACAGGAAGGACGGGGAATGGAACGTCGCCTGTAAGGACTTCACCTTGGGGGAAAAACAGGATTCTTTTATTTCAGGAAAAGACCACTTCTGGAGCCTTTGTCAATAAAAAGACCCTTTGCTCCGTGGTGGTGAACCGCACCTTTACCCTATTCGGCCTTTTATTTCCTGTGTGTCAGCTCCAGATTTAATGTGAACCGCTAAGGCGCAAAGAACGCTAAGGTTAGCGCAAGGTCTCAATCCCTTCTTCATCAGGTCTAGGTTTGGAACGATCGACCTTATCGGCCCCCAGTGGGCTGTGGATCGAGTCTGTCGTCTCAATCCCTTCTTCATCAGGTCTAGGTTTGGAACTCCACAGCCAAAATAAGGCAAATCTACGTCAAGCATAAAAGGTCTCAATCCCTTCTTCATCAGGTCTAGGTTTGGAACGGAAATTTTTTTCGGCCTGCCCAGTCCGGCCGGAGCAATGGTGTCTCAATCCCTTCTTCATCAGGTCTAGGTTTGGAACGATCGACCTTATCGGCCCCCAGTGGGCTGTGGATCGAGTCTGTCGTCTCAATCCCTTCTTCATCAGGTCTAGGTTTGGAACTAAATCAGGAGGTACCGTATGGCAAAAGTTATGGTAGGTCTCAATCCCTTCTTCATCAGGTCTAGGTTTGGAACGGGTGCCATTTTTTTGTTAAAAAAATCAGAGGGTTATTTAGGCACTTTCCGTAACCTCGTTTTTTCCTCGCCATAAAAAGCCTCAAAAGGCATTTGCCGACCTTCCAAATTTACCAAAATACCCATCATTTCAGCAGGTTACAGATTTACCGTAACCTACCCCCTTTTTTGCATGTCTCCCAAAAAGCCAGCAACTTATTGAATTTTTTAAGAAATTACAAAATGTACACGTCCTGATCCTCTACAACCGGGCCTTTTCCCATAATTACCATGCCCTTCTGGCATGTCGCGCACATGGGGTAGATACGCACGCTGTCTTCCTGTTCGTTTATGGTCCTGTTTATTCCCTTTATAGATTTGTCAAAGAGCTTTTGGCCGAGCCTTACTTGAAAAACACTATACTACACCCTCTCTCCAAATTCCAAAAGCATCTTTGCCACTTTTCTCTGTCTTACAAAATCGGCCATGTCAATTTTGAACTCTTCGTGTGCTTCGTGTGCTTCGTGGTGAGAAACAATTTACATATTCCAGCCCAAGCGGGAATCCCGCGTGGTGTTGTCATGAATCACCATCACCGCGCTGATCATTCCCGAAACCATGCTATTTATAACGGCCGTTGAGATAGCCGTATATGGCCGACCAAAATCCTACATAACCCTCTTTATCTGGATACCAGCACCAGAGGCTGCCACCACCACTGGCACAAAGGCCGTAACCACTGGATTAATTCCCCACAAAAGGCCAAGCTGCATGGTTATCTGGTCAAAAAAGTAGAAGATGAGGCCTGCCACTATGCCCATGGTGAGCCTTGGGCCCATTGAGCCCCTGCCAGTGGCCTGAAAGACCAGGCCGGCAGCAAGCAGGGCAAGGCTTAAGGAAAAGAGCGGTCGGGTAAGCTTTCTCCAAAGGGCAAGCACAAAGTGGTCAGGGTTCTGACCGCCCTTTTTAAGGGCCTTTATGTAGCGCCAAAGATCGCGGCTTGACAGGCTTTCCGGGGAAAGCTCCAGGGCCTTCATGTCCTTTGTTTTCAAAAAGGCATCCACCCTCAAAACAGGAAGGTGCTCTGTGGAGGTTTCAAGGCCAGAAATTCTCCTTACGGTAACATCATGCAGGATCCAGTTCGATTTATTGATGGTAGCAGAAAGGGCGCTTATGTAACTCTTTAAGGTTCCATTTGCGTCAAACCTGTAGATGGATACGCCCTCTGCGGTTGATTTCCCTGCCACGCTTCCAACGTGAATGAAAGTGTTATTTCTCTTTGCCCAGAAGCCGCCTTCAGTAAAGGTGACCCCTTTGTTTGTTTTCGCCTTTAGCCTTATGGCCGCGGCCTTCTGGCCAAGGGAAGGGACCACAAACTCCCCGGTAACAAAGGAAAGCAAAATAATGAGGAGACAGGCGGAAACTATTCCAGCAGAAACCCCGAGAACGGACCGCCCCACCGCCTCCATTGCTATGAGCTCTCCCCTGTCCGACAGCCTTCCAAGCCCGGCAAGGGCGCCAAGAAAAACGCTTATTGGAACAAGCTCAATGAACCTTTCTGGACTGGTGAGAAGAACAATGGAGATGGCATCACGGGTACTGAACGTCCCCTTGCCCACCAGGTCCAGCTGGGAGATAAGCTCAAAGAGGGAGAAAAGCACGCCCGGAACCAGGATGACCAGGAAAAAACAGGCCAGAAATATTCTGGCCACGTAAAGATCAAGGATCTTCATTTTGCCCCTCTTGCCTGCAAAAAGGCCCCTCGTATTTCAGGAATAAAGAAAAGAAGGCACAGGATGGCAAGAAAGAGCGCCCCCAGGGAGAGCCCAGGCGCCACAGGCACGGTCCCGCCTGCCACCCATTTCTTCAAAAAGGCTATCAGGTTGTAATAGAGGGCAAAGACAAGAATGCCCACAATGAGGCTACTGTTTCGTCCGCCGCGCACTGAGGTAAAACGAAGGGCCACACCGATTGCACTAAGGGCCAGAAGGATGGTTGAAACCGGCATTAAAAGCCTCCACTGAAGCTCTGCCTTTTCTTCAAGGCCCTGGCCCTTAAGGAGCAGTTTCGTTGGCACTGCCTTTATCTTTTGCTCTGGCTCTATCAGGCGCGGCTCAAGGACCATGGTGGAGCTTTTAAATTCCAGGATGAAGTCGTTTTCTCCCTTCTCTGAAAACTCGTACTCCCTTCCGTTTTCAAGCACGAGGACCGGGCTTCCCCCCGCCCTTGCCGGAAGCTGTCTGGCCGACTTTGCATAGACCACCTGGACACTTTCCGGGCCCTTTGTCCTTATGAAAACATTTTTTGCCCTGTTCTTTTTTCTGCTGACCTTTTCTGCAAAGATGACCCTCTTGCCTTCCCAAACCTCATAAAATATTCCGCTGTTCATCCGCGAAAGGTCAAAGGTGGATTTTGCCAGGGCCTTTAGATGAAAAAAATGGTCCCAGGCAAGGGGCCTTACGTAAAGGGAAAGGCTTGCTACAAAAATCGCCATGAAAATGGCAAGGGCACAAACGGCCCTGATGATACGGCCAGGGCCTATCCCGCAGGCCAGCATGGCGGTATATTCCATCTGCCTGATGAAACGGCTGGTGGCCATTATCACTGAAAGGTAAAGGGCCACTGGCAGTAGAAGCTCAAGGGCAATGATACTTCTGTAGGCAATAAGCTTTGTTACAACAGATGTTGAAAGACTGCCTGAAAGGGCATGAGACCAGTACCTTGCCGCCATGAAGCAGCTGAAGATAAATATCAACACTGCGCAGATGGCAGACATTGGTCTGGCCACCTGGCGGATTATGTACCTTTCGATTATCACAGATTGTTTTTAAGGCCCCTGGCGTGGCGGCTTTGGTCTCACTTGCCTGCCATCCCTCCTGCCTTCACGCAGCGGCCCTGTTGCACGCTGCCATCAAGGCCCATGTGCCCAAGCCTTTTCCTGATGACCGTGACCACCTCTTTTGCCGCCTTTAGGTCTCTGGGAAAGTCGATCTCACACCAGGAAAGCCCGGTAACGTCAACCACCTTGACCAGGCCCTGTCTTGCAAGCTCGTCAATAACGGAAAGATACCACCTTCTTTCCGCACCACTCTGCCTTACCGCCTTATCAAGGGCCTGCCTGAAGATCCTGGGGCCATCTCCCCTGTAAAGGGAAAGGCCTATCGACTCCCCATTTACCTTGTCCAGGGGAAGCTCCTTTCCCACCCTTTCAAGGGACGACTGCCGGATTATTACCTTCATGTCATCAGCGTCATACCTGGCCTTTTTGCTGATTGTGATGGTTATATCTCCAGGTGCGCCATTAATCAGCCTCTTTAAGACTTGCGGCTCAAACAGGGTGTCGCCATTTAGCAAAATGAAATCCCTGTCCATTTCATGAATGCTCTTCCAGCAGCTTATCATGTTGTCGCTATGCCTGTAATCCGGATTGTAAAGGGTGCGGATGCCTTGTTGGGGGTATCTTTTTTCAATAACAGATTCTATCTTTTCATGTTGAAACCCGGTAACTACCACCACATCATCGATGCCGCAACCACAAAGGACCTCGAGCTGCCACTCCAATATGGAAAGCCCATCTATTTTCACCAGGCACTTGGGCAGGTCTTCCGTTAAGGGGAAAAGCCTCTTTCCCTGGCCTGCACTCAGTATTATGGCCTTCATATAAAAAGTCCTCTTCAGAACGAATTAGGAGCTGCTACGCGAACTAACTCTCTGAGAAGTACTATAATATTTGGATGGGACCCCTTAAAGACCCCTTTAAGGAAATCTATAATGGATTAACAAAACTGGGGGCCGCTTTTGTCCAGTCTCTTTATGACTCCAGGATTTTTCGGCCCATCCACCTTTATCTCCATGCCCTTGGTCTTTTTCATGCAATTAATAACAGTGGGACTGGTATGAAAAAAGGATGCAATTTCCTCGTCCAAACAGGCAATAGCGCGTTTCCTCCGGTTTCTCCTGCCGAACATCCAGTAGTTATAATATGCCCAGCCCGTAAAGGTGGCTATGGCAACCACGACTGCTATTCCCCACTTTTTAAGTATCTCCAAAAGCTCAAGATAACCAGACTGGGCAATTACGGTTGAGAAAATGGTCTTTCCAACCAGCATCCAAACCAGGAGGTTGATTAAAGGAAGAAACAAATAAAACCAGAAGGCCCAAAACGTTAGGGTAAAGGACCATTCTGTTATGTTTCGTAAAAATCCCCTCAGACCAGGATAATCGAGTATTTCAATGTCATCCTTAACAACTTCGGTTTCTGCGTGTTGTTTTTTATTCATGATTAAGCCTAATTCGTAAGCCCCCTGTCGGGACTTTTCCATACAGCCCTTTGTCCCTTTGGTTTCAGCAGGGCCTTGGGGGTGGCATATACGATTGTAAGGGCATTAATGAACCAGTAACAAAATGGGTACCAGATTACCCAAAAATAGTACTTCAAAATGGATTTTTCATAATGCCTTTCAATAAGAAGGCTCACCAGAAACTGGATCAGGCAAAGAAGTGCCAGGATAGAACCTGCCCAGTCTGGCGGAACAGGCGCTGGTATCCTTGGCAGAAATGACAAGGCGCCAAGACGTTGTAAGCCCCAGAAACAGATAACGATCATGAGGCTGTATGCCCAAAGAGCGCTCAAGGTATATTCAATGTATATGGGCCAAATCCTGCGCTGCCGCCAGTCCAACCAGACATCAATATTCTTCTTTAAGACCTCTATGCCTCCCTGTGCCCAGCGGACTCTTTGTCGCCAGAGTCCACGCAGGGTTTCAGGAACAAGTACCCAGCAAAGCGCCTTTGGCTCGTATCTTACATCCCAAAATTTCTTTTCCAGCTTCCAGGTTATATCAATGTCTTCTGTCACCATGTCTGGATCCCAGAAACCTACAGAAAGGAGTGCGCGTTTTCGAAATGCAGCCACCACTCCCGAGACCGTGAGGATCTTACCAAGAAGTCTCTGGGTTCGTTTTATAAGACCGATTATGGTGGCATATTCCCCTGTCTGGATTTTTCCTAACAGAGTAGTGCGATTCAAGACCCTGGGATTCCCTGTAACAGCCCCTACTCTGGGATAATTGACAAAGTGCCATGCAATCCACTTCAGGGCGCTCCTGGAAAGGAGCGCATCTGCGTCAAGACACATCAGGAATTCATATTTTGATGCAGCAGAAGCCATATTAAGGGCAACTGCCTTGCCCTGATTTTCAGTCAACTTTATTATCCGTAGATTGTCATAATTTTCAGAAAGCTCACACAGTATCCGCCACGTGTCATCGGTGCTGCCGTCATCTACTGCTATTACTTCGTATTCAGGATAGTCCTGGGTCTCGAGATAATCTATGGTGCGTTTTATAACCCCTTCTTCGTTATGGCACGGAATGAGAATGGAAAATCCCGGATATTCATCAAGCGGAGGAGGGAAATTCTTTCCCCTCTCACGTCTAAGGAAAAATATGACCCCAGCCACCATCCATATTATGGCAGTAAACATGGGGTACAAGTAAACAAACTCATTCAGAAAAGCGAAAAACTTGGTAAGGCTCACTCGATTATCCCCTTGGGCACAAATGGAAAATCCCTGATGGACATCTCCATCTTTATGTCTTTGAGGCCAGGCCTGTTTTCAAAGACATTATCTGGATAGTATCCTATATGCCTGACCCCATTCTCCTCAAGCGTCCTTATCTCCTTAACCAGATCGCCATCACTTACCCATCTGTTGTGTGTCCAATCGTATGTTTGTATCTTGAAAACCGTTCTTGAAAAGCCTTTGTCCTTTAAGCCAACTGCATCCGTAAGCCTGTTCAGCCAGTGGTACCAATCGTTTCCATGGCCTTCCATTTGCGGATATGCCATCACCACGGTGTAATCATAGCGGTGCAGATAATCGTCAAAGGACTGTGCGAACCATTTCTCAGATTCTGGGTTCAAAATGGCCTCTGAGAAAATATTTCTTGCAAAGCGTGCTTCTGGACGATATCTCCTTACCTTTTCCTTCAAGGTCTCTAAGAGAGCAGAAAGCCTACTGGTCTTAAACCCAATCCAGGAGGCGTCATCTGGATCTGGAGCATTTTCATAGCCATAAAATGGCTCAGCACTTGGTTCTCTTTGGTCTTCACGGTGTACACAATTGTAGAAGGAAGCAAGGGCATAGGTATTACAGTCTTCGTTGTCATCGACTACGGCATCGTCCTGAAAAAGTACTCCGGCAATCAGGGAATGACGTGCCATATCTTCATAAAGTTTCCCTAATAGTTCTTTTGTCTTGGGATGAAACGGAGACAGCTTTGTTCTGTCTTTGCCATTGCGGCAATCCTTAACGCTTATCTCGTGCTGAAGGCCCTTATCAGGAATTTTGAGGCTCAGCGTAGGCATCCAGGCATAAACATTAATGTTTCTGATGGAAATCTGATGACATGCCCAGGGAAATATATTGGCCCGAACTGGCAATACCCTGTTGGGGAAATAGGTGCTGTCAACCACACCATCGCCATCAGGATCTGCAAAGGCCTGCAGAAATACCGTATTCACCTTCATGGCCACCAGTCTGTCTATGAGCATGCCAAGGTTTTTATTCATCTGAAAGGGGGACGGATCATAAATAAGGTCAAGATCCACCTGCACTGCCCGAAGCATGGGCTTTGGATTTTTCATGGAGATAAACTTAATGAAATTGACCATGGTGTCGTATTCAAGGAAAAAGCGTCTGGCAGCATGGAGATCCTCCACTGAGTTTAGACCCTCCTCAGTGGTGAACGTTATGGGCATTCCAAATCTTTCGGCCTCTTCCACTCCGATCTTGTTATATCGACCGTATGGCCAGACCAGTATTCTGGGCGCCTTGCCTATCTTTTCTTCAAAAAGCCTCTTTTGAAAAAGCATGTCAGCACCGAGCCTTCTTCTGAACTCGGCGTCGGTTTCGTACCTCTGTTCCATGGGGAAGTATTCATAGACGGCTGCTGCCGGCCCGACATTTCCCTGTGATGTGTATCTTATTCCTGTATGCAGACCAAAAGTGTGTGATGCTATTTCCACCAGAGGATTCCTGGCAAGCTCTCGAAGCTGCTTCCAGGACATGACAGGCGCTACCAGCTTGGGAGGAGGATCGTCTATCCATCTGCCTACTACGGCCACTACAGAGGGAATATGAAGGCGCGTCAGAAGTGGCACTACGAAATCATGGTAGCTGACATAGGCGTCATCAAAGGTCAGGAGAACCGGTTTGGCTGGAAGAACTCTTTTGCCCTTCTGGGCGTCTAAAAGATCCTGGGCGCTTATAAAATTATAACCGTGGGTCCTAAGGTACTCTATCTGCTGGGCAAAAAGGCCTTCAGGTATGGTAATGGGATCGTTTGGTGGACCGTGACTTATGTGATGATAGCAGAGGATAGTTATGTTTTTTAGGGGCCGTTTTTCTTGCGGTTCAGAACCAACAGCAGTGCCAGTCAACATCAATAGACCAAGCAAAAAACAAACTGCTGGAAAATAGCTCTTATATCTTTTCATGGTTGCTTTCATGTTTTCAAAAACGGTAGCTGAAATGCACCGAAAAATTTAACGCTGTTGTCACATCCCCATCGTAAACCCTGCGGGCCAAACCAGCCCTAAAAAGAAGGTGTGTACGAAGAGAGGCCTGCTCGTCAAACTCATAGACCGCGGAACCAATAAATTTTGTTCCATAATCACGCTGATAGTATGATCCTCCTGTAAGAAACAACCGGTGAATGGTAGCCTGCTCGAAGCTTCTCCATTTGGTGTATTGTAACTTATGGGTCAAGGAACAACTCCAATCGGCCCTTGGGTTCCAATAGTCAACTTTCTTAGGGTCCTTGCTATTAAAAGATAGATAGTTATCCACAGTAATTTCGGATAACCAGTCACCATTTTTCCATAGGCCTCGACGCACAGAAATGGACGCAGCAAGCCTGTCATTTCCATCTGAAAAATTCATAAAAACCAGGTTGCCCGCTATGGACTGCCATTCACTAAATCTATAGGCTATCCCCAGGGAGGCCTCATCGCTGTCTATTCCTGCGGCCCTGGCCCTTAGCGGCGTCTCGGTACTGTAAGTAGTGTAATGGCCTGACAGTTTCCAGAAATCATCTGGGGTCCAGGACAAGGACGTACCTATCCCTAAATTTTCATCCCCTTCGATACCTAAAGAAATTTCTTGCTGCCAATAAATATCTGATCCGAATCTGTGGCGCAGCCCTGCACCAATACGCTGGAAAGAGGCAGAACGATCTCCAAAGGAGGAATACTGCCAGAGGTAATATTGATATATACGCCAATTCAAAAAGGGCTTTTCGTTTATTTCTGCCCTTAAATCATAACCTGTAGAATCAGCATCCTCGTCATCGCTGGAAAAATCCAGCACGAACTCCTTCATATCCTGAACATCAAATAACTTCTTCTGGTTAACCACATGCTTATTGTATGGAAATCGTTTTAGCAGTCTTTTATTTAAGGCCCTTGCCTCCTTTTCATATCCCAGATCGTTCATGGCATAGGCGAGACTCACCCTGGCATCCTTCTCCTTGGGATCCTTATTAGCCGCGATTTTCAACTCCTGAGAGGCCTTCCGGGGCCAGCCTCGCCACAGATAAACGTCTCCAAGGGCTGCCCCTATGCCTGAATGCGCAGGGGCCTTGAATTTTAAGTCTGTAAAGTACTCTTCAGCTTCCTCTAAAGGCCTGGTCTCTGATATGATATAGCCCCTCGCAATGGCTACAGCCACCTTTCTCCAGTTGGGATAGAATTTCTTACCAATCATCCTGCCAGGTGGCTCTTTATCAAAAAGCATCTGGGCCAGCTTCTTTGCTTCCTCCCACCTCCTGAGGGCTGTCAAACAGTAAAGCCGGCCTAATGCCGCATTGAAGTCTCCAGGCCTGACACTTAAGATGTCGTCGTAAATATGAAGTGCTGTCTCGGGGTCATCGTAATATAGGTATGCATCAGCACAGGGAGACTTGGCCCAGAATGGAAGGCTTGCGGCCTTGCCCTTTGAAAACAAATCGCGGCATTTCTCCATTACCTCAGGGAACCTGTTTTGTTCCCTCAAATCCAACAAATAATCCAGATGTGCCCTTTGATTTTGCGGATTTAAACCCAGCTCATTCTGGTAAATCTTTTCTGCTTCTTTGGCCCTTCCCCACCGCTGAAAAAGTGCGGCTTCATCCAAAAGGAGATCATCCAAAAGGGCAGCGGGTGCTTTTTGCGCCTTTGCCATATCCATTGCAAAGGAAGGCAGGCCCATTTCAGAAAATGCCTTGATCTCGGCTTGTTCTGCCCACCTGTTTCCAGGATAAAATTTCAATATCTCATCATACGCCTCTATAGCCTTTAAAAAACGCCTTTGGCCTTCATAGAAAAAGGCCTTTGCGAACAAGACATCTATATCTCTGGAATATTTTCTGCTCAAAAGGGTCAGGATATTCTCAGCCTCTTTGAATCTTTTCTCCTTGACCAAACAATATATTTTTCCAATAAGGGCGTCTTTATCGTTGGGAAACGCCTTAAGTACTGTCTGATAAAGTTTCAAGGCGGTGCCGATGTTTTCATTCTTAAAAAATACCCATGCAAGCTCTGACAGGTAACAAGCAGGCCAGCTACGCCAAAATCCAGTTTTTTGTCCATCTACCAACTCCATGGCCTTTTTATACTGTCTGGTCAGGGCAAGAGGGAGAAAAACGTCAAAAATGGGGGCCTTCAATTCCTCAAGAGATTTTGATAGGCCTTCTGCCTCATTTATGTCAAGACCTTTGAGATAGGCCTTCCATTCATGGAAATAATCACTACACATGGGGCCCGGTTTGCTTTTCCACAGCTTGAAACCATCTATTGGACGATTTTCTGCAAGGTAAAGCCTGAATCTCAAGAAAGTCGTATCAAATCCCTTGATTCCATTTGTACCAAGGTATTGATCCAACAGGTGGCGGGCCTTGTTAAAGCGCCTCAATGACAACAGGCTGTAAAACAGCCCTTCAAAGGCCTCCCTGTCAGAAGGATCTTTTTCTAATGTTTCTTTATAAAGACGCACGGCCAATTCGAGCCTTTTGGTTTTGGCTGCAGCCATTGCGACATTTCTGAGAAGATAAGGTCTTCTAGGAAATGATTTGGGCATGTTTTTAAAAAGATTTAACGCCATATTGTACTTTCCAAGCCAAACGAGAAGCACAACATAGTCCTCAAAATAGTCTGGATTATCAGGCTCTGACATGGCCGCTTCTCTGATCCATGGCAAGGCGCTTTTGTTGTCATTTTCTCTGATTAACCGCACTCCCATGGCATGCATTAGACAGGGATTTCGAGGACAAACCTTTAAAATTCTTAGGGCATCTAAAGACGACCCAGCTTTTAAAACCTGTTCACAAGAACAAGAGCTATCGGCTGCATAGACCAAGGAATTATAAGCAAACAGACCCCAAACAGCACAAAAGGCCACTACGCCCCAAAAATGGAGTAGGCTGATTAAAAAGACCTTTTTAGATTGTTTTGACATCCCTTTGCCCTTTTTCCAAAATTCATGCACTTTTAACCCAAAATCTATGCAGATGCACGAACTTTTTAAAAAAACTCTAATATTACAGATAAGTACAAAAGATCCTTTACTTCCTAAAAAGACGTGGACTCTTCAAAAACTGCCGGCTTTTCTCAATATCACCCGTCCCATTAATGGGAATAAAATACATTTAAATGTATTCGAGATGGTTGTATCTTTACGATTTTGGACCAGCCTGATTATTTTTGCTTAGCAAGACACTGTTATCAGACACCAAAAAAGGACTTGACCAAGTTGTCTGACATCTCCATAAAAAAGGTACAGGGATACCGGGATCTCACGAATTTCATAAAGCTCCCCTGGGACATCTACCTGGAAGACCCCAACTGGGTGCCCCCGCTCATGCTTGAGCGAAGGATGCACCTTTCCACAGCCAGCCCCTTTTTCAAACATGCAGAGGCCTGTTTCTGGATGGCACTCAGAAAAGGAAGGCCTGTTGGAAGGATAAGTGCGCAAATCGACCGCCTCTACCTTGACAGGTACGGAGATGACACGGGTTTTTGGGGCATGCTTGAGGCAGTGGATGACAGAGAGGTCTTTGAGGCGCTTTTTGATTCGGCAGCAAAATGGCTGAAATCCAAGGGCATGAAGCGCATGCTTGGCCCCTTTAACCTTTCCATCAATCAGGAGTGCGGGCTCCTTGTAAAGGGATTTGAACATCCGCCCTTTTTCATGATGGGTCACAACCCACCTTATTACGCCGAAAGGCTTTGCGAGCTTGGCCACAAAAAGGCCAGGGACCTCATTGCCTATCTCATAGAACGTACGGACGAGGGTCTTTCCCGCATTGAAGAGCTGCTTGGTGGGCTTAAGGCCGATTTCACAACAAGGCCCCTTAACAAGAAAAACCTTGAGTCAGAGCTTGACTCCATTTTCAGCATCTTCAATAACGCCTGGGCCCGGAACTGGGGATTTGTTCCCTTTACAAGGGATGAATACCTTGAGCTTGGAAAATCCATGAGCAAGATCGCAAGCCCCGAGCTCATAAGGATCGCAGTAGTGAAGGAAGAGGCCGCAGGCTTCATCGCCCTTCTCCCAAATGTAAACGAAATCATCAGGGACCTTGACGGCAGGCTCTTCCCCTTTAACTGGGCACGGCTCATCTTCAGGCTCAAGCACCACAACTTCAACTCCGGCAGGGTTGTTCTCATGGGAATCCTTCAAAAGTACCAGGGCAGCCTTGCAGGTGCGGCCATTAGCCTTTGCCTCATAAGGGATGTGATAAAACAGACCCTAAAGACGTCCATAAAACAGGTGGAGCTATCCTGGATCCTTGAAGACAACATTGCCATGAACCGAATAATCGAGGGACTTGGGGCAACGCCTTATAAGACCTACAGGATATTTGAAAGGGATATCCCATGACAAAGGAAGAAAACCGCCTTAAGGCACCTGATTCAGCCTTTGACGCCGTTGTCCTTGCCGGAGAGAGAACCAGGGACAGCGAGCTATTAAAAAGATTTGGGGTGCCTGCCAAGGCCCTCATCGAAGTGGGCGGACACCCAATGATTGTTCGCGTAATAGGCGCCCTTTTAGAGTCAGGCCTGGTGAAAAGAATCTTTCTTTGCGGCAACGATATGGAGCTTTTCAGAAAAATCCCTGAAATAGGGACGGAAATGGACAGGGGAAAGATCATCTGGATACAAAACGAGAAAGGGCCAAGCCTTAGCGCTCTAAAGGCCATGGAGGCAGCAGGCGGAAAAAGACCCATACTTTTAACCACCTCGGACCATGCGCTTCTAAGACCTATCCATGTCAAGTCCTTTTGTGAAAGGGCACTTGCCATCCAGGTAGACCTTGCTGTTGGCCTTGCAAGGCTTGAGACTCTCAAGGTGTATCCAGCGGTAAAAAGGACCTATTACCGTTTCAGGGACGGGAAATTTTGCACCTGTAACCTCTTTGGATTTCTAACAAGGAATTCCTTTAAGGCTGCACGCTTCTGGCAAGGGGTTGAAACCAAACGAAAGAGCCCTCTAAAGGTCATTGCAAGCTTTGGAATTAACTGGGCAATCAGGTACCTGCTTGGCAGGCTGAGCCTGGAAGAGGCAATGATGCGGGCCTCAAAGGTCCTTGACTGCACACTTGGGGCAGTGATTCTCGACTTTCCAGAGGCAGCAATAGATGTTGACACCACAAAAGACTTGGAGCTTGCACAAAGGATACTTGAAAAACAAGATTCTTGACCAGCCAGGAACAGGCGTCAGTCTTTCCGCAAGGTTGCTGAGACAAGCCTGAGATCTACCTTTCCCACCAGGTCATTTTCACCCTCTATACGAACCACCATTCCCCTTTTTACATCCACGTAAATCTCTATGTCTTGTTGAAGGCCAAGAAGAGAAAAGCGCTCCCTGTGGATGTGGCCGGTTTCTGGCTGCCTGGAGGAAATAGTGTATACGAATACCTGGGCCTTCTCCCTCTTGGTCTTTTCCTGACCATCTACCCTTTCAATGTAATTGATTTTCATCCTTTTGCGCTTTTTGAATCTGAGCACCACCTCGTGAATCCCCTTTTTCCCAAAAAGGACTACCTTTTCCGGAGAAGTGGCCCTGCTCATGCCAGCACGGGAGGCGAGATAAAGAAGAACCAGCGGCTCTGAAAGCGCTGCCTCACCTTCTGATGAAGTGCTTTGAGAGAGAGGATATAAAGAGATGTACCTTTTTGACCAGTTCGAAGGCCCCTCTTCCTTTTCTTTTTCGTTCTTGGGCCGAATGCTTAGCCTCTTGACCGCATCCTCTTCCCACCTGTAAAGCTTGAGCCACTCCTTTCCGCTCTTTTTCCAGCGAAGCCTTTGAAGGGCCTCCCCGGTATCGGGCCTGAACCATACGAAATGCTCATACTTTTCCTGGGGCAGAAGAAGGCTCATGGTAACGGTTTCCGCAGAGATAAGCAAAACATCCGGACTTTCAATGGGGCAGGTCAGAAATGGGATTTTCATCTCACTAAGTGGATATGGACAGATCCCCTGTGCCTTACTGAGCCTGACTCTTACCAAAAAACGCGTAAGGGGTCTTGAGCCCTCAAGAATGATCTCGCTCCAGCGGGGCATAAAATAAGACCTTTCAGGGCCGCCTTTTTTTGAAAAAGCTGCCCCTGGCCAGGCAGTTAACAGAAACAGGGAAAAAAGGGCGCAAGACAAGAAAAAAACGCCTAGTTTCCTTGGATTTTTGAAAAAGTTTCTGAACGGATAATTCATTTTAGCCTGTATAAGACGTAGTTTCTGCTTGAGCAGACCTTTTCCAGGCCAAGCTCCCTGCCCGGCCCCACCAGCAGGTAATCAATATTGTAATCTGCAGCAATATGGAGCAGTTCCCTGTTGGAAAGGGAGGCGTAATTTCTGCCGCATATCTTCCTGCAGGGGCTTCCCTGGCATGAAACATGCCCCTTCATACCACAAAGGAGCATCATCCTGTGAAACCACTCCCGTGCAACATCTGGAGGGAAAAACAGACCGTGGCTCTTCCAGCTTACAAAGACACTCCTTTCACTGTACAATCTAAGGCCCTTAATGGCAGGAGATGCCAGCAAAAAGGCAGATATAGGGGTCTTGTTCCTTATACACCTGGAAATGGCAACCACCTCATTTTCTGGAATGAATATTCGAATGTTTTTCTTGTAGAGGCAAAGGGTGCCTCCAATTAGGGCTGTCAGGCAAAAAAGGGCAACCACAGGCATGTAGAGACTCCCTTTTGGAACATAACGCTCAAGTAACAAGATGAAGGCGGAAAAGGCAATGACTCTTAATATCACATCTGAGCGGAAAAGGTAGAGATTTAAGACCACTGGCAGGGGATAAATTTCAGTAAAGATGAAACCTGCAAGACAGGCAATCAAAAGGCCTGCGGACATGTTGCCAAGCCTTTGTCCAAGCGCCTTTTCAGGGGCCAAGAACCTGATCCCAACAGCTGAAAACAGGGCCACTAAAAGGAAAAGAGACCTTTCAGGCCAACCGGAATAGGATAGAAGCAGGTGGTGGGGCACCCTGAATTTCACCATCTCAAGAAGCTCCCTGCCCCAGGCTGGATCGAACCAGGGATAGCCCTTGTAGCTTCCCATAAACTGCATGAAGACGAAGTGAACAAGAAAGAAGGCAAGGAAGGGCAAAACCGTTTGTAAAAGGCCCCTGCCATCCAATCTTCCCCAAATCCTTTCAATCAAGGCGGCAAAAAAGAGGGTGCCAAAGATTATGAGCCCAAGCTGCTGGTGCACATAGAAGGTAAGGGCGCAGAGAATGGATGCTGGGAGGAATCTGTTTCTAAGAAAGAGAATTATCGCCTTCATGCAAAGGGGCAAGACAAAGAAATACGGAACCAGCCTCAGGGTCACCAGGTGAAAGTGGGAGATGGTGACAAAGAGATAGGAAAATGGCAAAAGGAGCAAAAGCGCCAGGTTCCGTACCTCTTCCCTCACCTTTAGCATGGAGAGAAGCTCATCAAAAACCACCAGGTAGTAGAAAAGGACTGCAAGATAAACGACAAAAAAGAGATATTCCAAAGGAAGGTGCAAGAGCCTTGAAAGGCTGGCCAGGGCAATAAAGAGGCCGGACTTCACATACCAGGGAAATATCAACTGGAGCCTGAAGTCCGTGGAATAGAGACTGGGATTGAAAAAATGGAGCACTGTTGGAAGCTGGGAGACATGGTCGCCCGTACCGAAGCGGTAGCCTCCAACCACCACGAAAAGTAACGCAAATGGCAGGATCCTTAGATATTTCCTTAAACGTGTAGCCACCTTCACAGATTATCACCATTTTATGCACATACAACACCTGGAATGTGTCTAAACCACATCACCGAGACCTTTCCATTAAAAATGTCCAAGCAGTTTCTGGTTAATTATCACACAATTTCTTGTTAAAATTACAGTTCTTTGCTACTATCTTTTGCTTTAAAAGAATAATTTGACGCATTGGCTGGAAAGACAATTAAATTTTTACCAGGCATGGTCACCTGAAAAGGCACGCGGAAATGAATCAAGGTGAGGCTTTAGTCTATACCGACACAGACGGAAAAAGTGACGTTCAAAAGAGAGCCAAGGCACAACCAATTCCAACCCCTTCTGAAAACACCATCCCCATCAAACATGGCACCTTTGAAACACTCACAGATGCCCTGGACTATGCAGCAGGTGGTGTAACAGGCTTTAATTTTTACAACAGGAGGGGAGGCCTGACAAAGAGCATACCCTATTCACGGCTCAGGAAAGAGGCCCGCACCCTTGCAAGAAAAATCCTCTTTACCGGGGCCCCCAGGGGAAGCCACATGGCCATTGTTGCAAACACCCATCCTGATTTCATCCGCTTTTTCTTCGCATGCCAGTATGCGGGAATGGTTCCAGTGCCCCTACCCATATTTATGCACTTTAGCGGCGCTAAGGGATATGTAAAGCAGGTTCACAGGCTCTTGAAACTAAGTGGTGCACGTCTTGCGGTCGCAACTTCTGACTATCTTCCCTTCCTTAAGGAGGCCTCAAAGGGCCTTGAGATGGAACGCACAGGCTCACCAGAGGACTACCACGGGCTCCCGGAGTCAAATGCAAAGCTTGA
>JALWNK010000015.1 GCA_026995935.1 Deltaproteobacteria bacterium | reverse complement strand
AAGTAAAGTCGCTCTTCTGGGAGTTCAATCTCTTCTTTTTCTGCCTTATGCCAGGCCTCAATAAATTCCCTATTAACTTCGCTTTCTGTAGCTAAACCAATTTTAATATTTTTTTCTTTCATAGATTTTTCCTAAACCTATTAATATCACTTTGAAAATCTTTAACTAACTGTTCTACACTGGTGAAATTATAAGGTTCTTCTTTATCCTTGATATGCCGATGATCCCCTTTGCCCGTTTCATTATCATATCGAACTAGGCAGTTTCCCTTTGAATCGCCATAATAGAGACGATATTTTAAGGTATGGGGTCTTTCTTCTGATTTTCTTGGCAATTGCCATATCACCATCTCCCTTATGGCACCATCTGGATAGATCATCTTTGATCGATAAACCAATTTCGCATTTGCCATATGGTCTATTATGCCATATGACAATTTACATATCAATATTTCATCTCATCTAACGCGACGGCTCAGGGGCGGCAAACATGCGGAGCAACCAACCTTGAAATACCACTAGCCTTTTGCGGGGCAGGGCCTTTGAAAAGCCGCCGCGCTGTTTGCCGTCACCTGCAGCCGATTGTTCGCTGCTAAAACCACCTCCTCTTTTCTATGCCGCCTTAGCCGTTACACGAGGAGCTGGGGCGCCCTGCAAAAGACCTTGTGTACTGAGGTCCTCATCAACGTCTGGCCAATGGATCACGTATCCTGCTCCAGCAATTTGCCAGTTCGCTCGTTGAGCAGGATTCGCATGTAACAGACGTGGATACCATGCTAATGGAACCATTATGGTCCGGCCGTCGTAAAGATCAACACTGATTACGTCCTCAGTGACGTGTACGTCCATGACACGCTCCCCTGCTTTAGGTTCCAAAGTAGTCATTCCATGCCTCCAATAATTCCTTCCGGTGATTAAAAGTAAGTGCCTCCAATTTCCTTAGTTCTCTGGCTGGGAACCCAAGATTATACGCCAATGCCACAGGGTTGAGCCAGAACTTTGCTGAAAAGGCATCCCTATCAATATGTACATGTGGGGGTTCATGCAAATCGTGACTGACGAAGTAGAACCTGTATGGTCCTTCTCTTAAAATTGTTGGGGACACTTTTTTATTCCTTGAACCTCTTGCAAAAATAAACGTTCAGTTTATCCGTTAATATTTACTATATATTATGGTGGCTGATCTAGGGAATCCCCTTTTGTAGCTCCCTTGTTTACTATAAGCTAACGACGAAGCTCACCGGCGGCAATGGAGCGCAGCGGAATTGCCGTCCGGTGAACATACTATTAGATAACAGGCTTCTCCTGCCATAGGATGTACAAAAGTGGTTCGGAGACACTTTTCACCAGTATTTATATGAAAGGAGAAGCCTATTTATGAAAATTACAAGAAAAGCTGAAATTATCAACCTTAACCAAATTGTGGATGTCTCCGTAGACGTTCACAAGGACAATTTGTGTTTCTTTTTTGAAATCAAGGGATCAGAGTTCTCGGATGTGTGCAGGAATAGGACAAAGGTTATAGAGAAGAGACTTTTAAATTTTGCT
>JALWNK010000014.1 GCA_026995935.1 Deltaproteobacteria bacterium | reverse complement strand
GAGTCCGCCTTTGTGGAGATGCTTGAAAAGGGCCTTGACAAGGAGATGGTCATTGTGCCAAGGCCAGAGTTTCACCTGGAGCAGTTTGAAATAAGCTACATTCATTTGGACAAGGAGAAGAAAAGTCCGCATAGTCAGCCTGCTTAGGAAAATCGTTGGGAGAAGGAGATGACGTTTAAGCCAAATGGTCTGCCCACCCTTATTGGCAGCATACCACTAAAGGACCACAGGGAGGCCGTAGAAATCATACTGAAGTACACACCAGAGATTCCCATCTGGCCCCAGCTTCCCGCCTATCCAGAAGAGAGGCTTCTTACACAGTTTGCAGAGGGCCTGCCTGGGATTGTACAGGAAGATGACAGGCTCTACTTTGACACCTCATCTGCTGATTTTGATGAACAGGTGGTGGCCTTTTTCGAGGATTATCTGGCGGTCAAGGAAGAGGGCGCCCCAATAGAGGGGTCAAGGTTTGCCTTTTCCCCTTCCACCTCTCGGGGGTTTGATGCATTTCTTGAGGCAATCTCACAGCTTGAAAAGTGTCCCTTTGCCCTTAAGGGCCAGATAACCGGCCCTTTTACCATGCTCACAGGGATAAAGGACCAGGAGGGGAAGCTAAGCTTCTTCAACCCCATACTTAGGGAGGCGGTTGTAAAGGCCATATCCCTAAAGGCCCTTTATCAAGTAAAGAGGATGAAGGAGCTTTGTCCGCAGGTTGTTCTATTTCTGGACGAGCCTGCTCTGGCCGGTTTTGGCTCCTCCCAGATGGTGGGAATCACAAGGGAGGATGTAATCTCTGACCTTAAAGGAGTGGTGGATGAGGTCGCAGAAGCCGGGGCAATACCCGGTATCCATGTCTGTGCCAATACCGATTGGTCTATTGTGATGGATGCAGGCATTACCATTTTGAGTTTTGATGCCTACAGCTACTTTGACAAATTAATCCTGTATCGGGATAGGTTAATGAGATTCCTTGATGAGGGTAATACCATTGCCTGGGGTCTGGTTCCAACCCTGAACACAGAAGACCTCCTGCGGGAAGAGGTTTCGAGCCTTTTGTACAGGTGGAAGAGATGCAGCGAAGAATTTGGCTATGATGACACCCGCCTTGTGGAGCAGTCCCTTATTACCCCGAGTTGCGGCACTGGTCTATTGACCATTGAGCAGGCGGAAAGGGCCCTTGAGCTTACGAGGGCACTATCACTTAGGATTAGAGGCAGGAGTGCTTCGTAGATGGCTGTAAAGAAGGAAAAAAAGCTCAAGAGGATGGAGGCAGCAAGGGAGCTTGCCCGCCTTTCCGGGCAGGTGGCAGATGGCTTTTTGGAACTGAACGATAAAAGGGTAGAGCTGCCAGATGAGTTTGTGGTCAAAAAGGTACTGAAGGTAAAGAAAAACGAGATAAGTTTTGAGTTCTCTTTAAAGGTCAGGGAAAAAAGGGAAGAGGGCAAGGGTGAAAGAAGGAGTTTGGCAAAAAACCAGATGGCTAAAGGCCAGAAGGGCAAAGGGCGCCCCTACAAGGCAAAGAAGCTCAAGAAAGAGATAGGAATGCTCTGGAAGGCCCTTAAAAGGTGTGTAAAGAGCGGAGAGACCTTCAGGGACAGGGAAGGGTTTTTAAAGTCTCTTGACAGTTACGGCAAGGGGGCAGAGGAGGAGTGGAAGGCAGAGTGGGAAAAGTGCGTTGGGCTTGTTCGAGAAGTGCTTGATCTGTCCCAGGAGGGAAGGGGTGAGGAGGCCCTTGAAAAATGCAGGCAGGTGGATCAGCTTACAAAGGCCTGTCATAAGAGATACAAGTAGAGGCACTGGCCCATTTTTCATGGCCTTTTTTTTGTGGCTATGAGGGAAAATTTCCTGCAATTACTTGCCCTTTACGGGAAAAAAAATTAATTATCCATACTTAAAATAAGTGATAGGGAGGTTTTAGAATCATGGCATGTGCATCCAGGGCCAAAAAGAAAAATACAAACAAGGCCGGCAAGAAAAAGGAGATAAAGGGGGCAATAGTCGCCATAGTAACCCCCTTTAAGGATGGCGAGGTGGATGAACAGGGCCTCAGGAACCTGGTTGAATGGCAGATAAAGTCGGGGACCCACTGCATAGTGCCCTGCGGTACCACGGGTGAGTCTGCAACCCTTACCCATGAGGAACACATGAGGGTGGTTGAGATCACCATTGACCAGGTAAGGGGAAGGGTGCCTGTAATTGCCGGAACCGGATCAAATTCCACGGATGAGACAATTATGCTTACAAAGCATGCCAAAAAGGCCGGAGCAGATGCAGCCCTGGTGATCACGCCCTACTACAACAAGCCCAGCCAGGAGGGACTTTACCAGCATTTCATGGCAGTTGCCAAGGAGTGCAAGTTCCCCATGATACTCTACAATGTGCCTGGAAGGACCAGCGTGAACATGCTGCCCCAGACCGTTGCAAGGTGTGCCAAGAACAGGTACGTCATCGGTATAAAGGAGGCAACAGGGAGCCTGAAGCAGGTTTCAGACGTAATAAGGTTCTGCCCCAGGAACTTCATAGTGCTTTCAGGTGACGATTTCACTGCCTTTCCAACACTGGCCATCGGTGGAAAAGGTGTTATATCGGTCTGCTCAAATGTCATGCCAAAGGAAATGGCCAACATGATGAATTACTTCTTCAAGGGCGACATAGACAAGGCAAGAAGACTTCACTACAAGCTGTTTCCGCTTTTTGAGGCCCTTTTCTTTGAAACGAATCCGGTGCCGGCAAAGACCGCGCTTTTTGAGATGGGGAGGATAGACTCTGACGAGGTAAGGCTTCCCCTTGCACCCATGAGCGATGCCAACAGGGAGCGCCTCATGGAGGTGCTAAAGTCCATGAAGCTTGTTAAATAGGCCCATTCAGGGGAACAAAAAAAGATAATTTCAATACGAAAACAGGGGTAAGAACATGGTTCGTGCAATAGTGGCAGGAGCAGGCGGCAGGATGGGAGGCCGCATCATCACAATGATCACCCAGACAGAGGGCATTGAGTTAAGCGCCGCATTTGAAAGGCCAGACAGCCCAGCAGTTGGAAAGGATGCGGGAGTTGTGGCTGGAGTCGGAGAGCTTGGAGTAAATATAGAAGATGCCCTTGACAAGGTCCTTGACAAGGGAGACGTGATAATAGATTTCACCTTTCACGAGGCAAGCGTTCAGCATGCCAAAAAGGCAGCAGAAAAGGGCAGGGCCATGGTGATTGGAACCACTGGCTTTACCAACCAGGAGTACGAGGCCCTGGATGAATGCTCAAAGTCATTTCCACTTGTCCTTGCCCCTAACATGAGTGTCGGGGTCAACCTTCTTTACAAGCTCCTTGAAACCGCTGCCTCGGTCCTTGGGGACGACTACGACGTGGAGATAGTGGAGGCCCACCACAGGATGAAAAAGGATGCACCAAGTGGGACGGCCCTTCAGCTTGGAAGGGTGGTGGCCAAGGCCCTTGGACGGGATTTTGACGAGGTTGCAGTGTTTGAAAGGCATGGGCTCATTGGCGAGCGCTCAAGAAAAGAGATTGGCATTCAGACCATAAGGGCAGGCGACATAGTTGGTGAGCACACCGTCCTTTTTGGCGGCATAGGCGAAAGGATAGAGATAACCCACAAGGCCTCGAGCAGGGACACCTTTGCAAAGGGTGCCGTAAGGGCTGCCCTTTGGGTGGTTGGTAAGCCTGCTGGCAGATACTCCATGCAGGACGTCCTTGGCCTTTCATGAAGATAGTACGCTTCATTCCACCAGGAAAGCAAGGGACCCTCTACGGGGTTGTAAGAAAAGACAGGATTACCACAATTGTCTCAACCCCTTTTGAAGGCATGATAGTTGAGACCAGCGAGGAGTATGACTTGGAGGCATGCACCCTACTTGCCCCTTGCACTCCTTCAAAGGTGGTGGCAGTGGGGCTAAACTACAGGGATCATGCAAGGGAGCTTGGGATGGAGCTTCCGAAAGAGCCCCTCATATTCCTAAAGCCCACTTCTTCCGTCATAGGCCCCATGGAGGAAATCCTTTGCCCGGCTTCAAGCAGCCAGGTGGAGTATGAAGCAGAGCTTGGAGTTGTCATTGGAAGGCGCGCAAAGGATGTCATAAGGGAGAAGGCCCTGGATTTTGTTCTTGGCTACACCTGTCTTAATGACGTAACAGCAAGGGACCTTCAGAAAAAGGACGTGCAGTTTACCAGGTCAAAGTCTTTTGACACCTTCTGCCCCCTTGGCCCCTGGATAGAGACAGACCTCGACCCTTTTGACGTACGTGTCATGTCCTTTGTTAGCGGGGAGAAAAGGCAGGACTCCAACACAAGCCAGCTTGTCCATCCAGTTGACAGGCTTGTTGAGTTCATCTCTTCCATTATGACCCTTGAACCTGGGGACGTCATTGCAACCGGAACTCCCTACGGGGTCGGAAGGATTGTCCCAGGGGACGAGGTGGCGGTAGAGGTAGAGGGTATCGGCCGACTTGTAAATCCAGTAGCATGAATCAACCTGAAAGGAATTGTTATGAATCTTGATTTTGCAGCAAGGATAAGAAATCTGCCTCCATATCTCTTTGTAGAGCTTGACAGGAAGAAACAGGAGGCCCTTTCAAAGGGCGTTGACGTAATAGATCTTGGAATAGGGGATCCGGACCTTCCCACCCCGGACTTTGTGGTTGAACGCATGGCAGAGGCGGTTAGAAAGCCGTCAAACCACAGGTATCCCTCCTCTGAGGGAAGCCTTGAATTCAGGTCCTCAGCTGCCAACTGGTGTAAGAAGAGGTTCGGGCTGGAGCTTGACCCAAAGGCCCAGGTCTGCTGCGTCATCGGGTCTAAGGAGGCCATAGCCCACTTTCCCCTGGCATTCGTGGAAGAGGAAACCGTGGTGCTTGTGCCCACTCCCGGCTACCCTGTCTATCACATTGGCACCCTTTTTTGCGGCGGAGACACCTTTTATATGCCTTTACTTGAGGAAAACAACTTTCTGCCAGACCTTAACGCTATCCCGGCGGACGTTGCAGAAAAGGCAAGGATCATGTGGCTGAACTATCCCAACAACCCCACTGCCGCATGCGCCACAAAGGAATTCTTTTCACAGGTTGTGGATTTTGCCAAGGAATACAACATCATAGTGTGTCACGATGCGGCCTACAGCGAGATGACCTACGACGGCTATATTGCCCCAAGCTTTCTTGAAACCCCTGGTGCAATGGATATAGGAATCGAGTTTCACTCCCTTTCAAAGACCTACAACATGACAGGCTGGAGGATAGGTTTTGCAGTTGGAAATCCTGATCTTGTGGCAGCCCTTAAAAAGGTAAAGTCAAATGTTGATTCGGGCCAGTTCGAGGCTGTGCAGGAGGCGGCCATAGCGGCCCTTGACAGTGACCAGTCCTTTGTTGACAAAATGAGAGACATCTATACTGCAAGGCGTGACGTGCTGGTTGACGGGCTGAACAGGCTCGGGATCAAGGCACAAAAGCCAAGGGCCACCTTTTACGTTTGGTTCAAGGTGCCGGATGGGGACACTTCCGCATCCTTTTGCGCAAGGCTCCTGGAAGAGGCTGGCATAGTCTGCACGCCTGGAAACGGCTTTGGAGAGCCAGGGGAGGGATATGCGAGAATGGCACTAACGGTTGATGAAAAACGCCTTGGGGAGGTCCTTGAACGGCTCGGTAACTGCCTTTAGATGTCAGATGAAAGAAAAAAAAGGCCTGCCTTTATCGCAGTGGGGTCAAACCTGGGTGACAGGATCGGAAACTGCAGGGAGGCAATAAGGCTAGTTTGTCAGACGCCTGGAGTCAAACATGTTGCTGTCTCCAGCCTTTATGAAACGGCCCCAGTTGGAATCGCCTCTGACAAGAGGTTTATAAACGGTGTTTTTGAGGTCTCAACAAATCTCACCTCCTTGGAACTCATGGAAGTGCTTTTAAGGGTGGAGAAAAAGATGGGGCGTGACAGGTCCCTTGGCCCTGACAGGGTCATTGACCTCGACCTTCTTGCAGTAGAAGGCGAAGCAAGGATGCCAGATGAAAAGGGTGATCTGGAGCTTCCCCATCCGCGCTTTTCAGAAAGGGATTTTGTCCTGGTTCCCTGGGCAGAGATAGCACCTCAATTTGTGCCAGAGGGCTTTGACATAACTATCAGCCAGATCCTTGAAAAACTCACGGTTTTTGATGCGTCCATGAAGAAAGTGGAGGAATCCTGATTGTACCGCCTCATCCTTTTCCTCATTATCGTCTTTGTCATCTACCATCTTTTCAAGAAATACGTCCTAGGGCCCTTTAGGCCAAGGCATACAAAGCCCGGCAGAAAGCCTCCTCCAATAACCGACGAACTTGTAAAGGACCCAGTCTGCGGCACCTATGTTCCAAAGAGGGAGGCCATTGTTTACGGCAGAAAGGGAAAGCTCTATTACTTTTGCTGCAAGGAGTGCCTTAAGAAGTTCAAGCACCCGGAGAAACAGTCCAAGCCTTGACTTGTGGTGGTGTAAATCTTATCTTCTAAACCAGCTTAAAGGCAATAAGCCTCCCACCTTGTTGAAACCACGGGGGCGACACGGTTTCGACGAGGGTATGGAAGCTCAAGTTGCGTGCCGGGGTCCGCGACCTCGTTAAAAACGCGGAAAAAACACAAACGCCGACTCTGAATACGAGTACGCACTGGCTGCATAGTCAGCCACGTCCTGTAGGCCCTGCCTGTTGGACCTGCAGGGCGCTAAGCTAACAGGCTCGCCCGATCCAGTTACCTGCGCTGGAAAGGGTTAAACATTTTGCAGGTTAGCCTCGGAAAGACCCTGCCCGGATGGGGCTTTCCAGGCGAAAATCAATAATCCGGGATACGCACGTAGACGCTTGAGTGGAATACCTTCGGACGCGGGTTCGACTCCCGCCGCCTCCACCAGCCTTCGCTTTGAGCGGAGCGAAAAGGGAAGGCTTCCAAAGCTACGGCTCGGCAGGCCATAAAAAAAGGTTATAAAAATTTATTTCCTGTTTCAGATGTGATGGCAAGAAGCTTCAGTATTTTAGCATGTGAGAGCCATTTGTGAACAAGCCGTGTTCTTTCTCACCTTTCGTTACCTCATTGAAAACCATTTCTTGAAAATTCTCTACGGACAAGCTACCCGAATGGCCGTGTTTTTTCTGGATCGTGAAAAAAATCACCTGAAAGGCGGTTCTTGAAGCCTCTTTGCGGCTGCTTAACGTAAAATTTAAGTACTCAACTTTCGGACTTGTATTGGCCCTCATCTAACTTCCTGAATTGTTTGCCATAGTGGTGTGGCTGGGTGCAGTAAGTGGATAATGGATTTCACTACAATGTCTGTTACCAGGCTGCATAGCTC
>JALWNK010000013.1 GCA_026995935.1 Deltaproteobacteria bacterium | reverse complement strand
TGGCCCTTTGTCCCAACCGTCTGGACAATGGGCACTCCAAGGAGCCTTGAAAGCTGGTCATAGTCGATGATTATTCCCCTGGCCTTTGCCACATCCACCATGTTCATGGCAAAGACAAGCGGGATATTCAGCTCTATGAGCTGCACCGCCAGGTAGAGGTTCCTTTCAAGGTTTGATGCGTCCAGGATGTCCACCACCACGTCTGGATGTTCCTCCAGTATGTAGTTCCTGGCCACCACCTCCTCAATGGAATAGGCAGTAAGGGAATAGATTCCTGGAAGGTCTACTACCGTTATCTCGTAATCGTCGAAGGTGAGGGTCCCCTCCTTCTTTTCAACGGTGACCCCTGACCAGTTACCCACCTTCTGCCTGGCGCCCGTGAGCTGGTTGAATATGGTGGTCTTGCCCGCATTTGGATTCCCTGCCAGGGCAATGGTGAGTTTTTTCCTCTTTGACGACATGCCTTTATTTCCCTGCCTGTAACTTAACGGGCTCTTGGTCTATCCTGAACGCCGTTGCCTTGAATACGGAGACATCCTTTTCCTGGTCGTTTGTGAGCTTGCAAAGGTATGTGCCTGTACGCCTTCCTTGATAAAGCTCTGTGCACACGGCAATGACCCTTTCCCCAGGACGGACCGGCCGGAAATAGTTCATGGACGCCTCAATGGCAAGTGCCATCTTGCCGTAGCAGTTTACTGCAAGGGCAAAGGCCACATCTGCCAGGGCAAAAAGCGCTGCCCCGTGGCAAAGCCCTGCTGCATTTAGATGATCCTTGCCAACCTCCATGGAGACCCTTGCAAAGCCCTCCCTTGTCTCCTCTATTTCCATTGCGAAGATCTCAATCAACCGGTCATGCTCTTTAATGTGGCTGGTGACCCTTTGAACCATATCTTCAGACACGAAAAGACCTCCTTGTTGTTCAGATAGCTAGTTTCCTCAAAAGCCAGGCCCCTGACTCAAAGACAATGAAAAAAAGCGCTGCCGTAAGGATTATGGTTGCCCCGCTTGTAAGGTCAAACCTGAAGGAAATGAAGAGGCCTGAAAGGACGAAAATTATATTCAGTATGGACGACCATACCATCATCTTTGCCAGGGAGCCTGCATATTTTTCAACCAGATAGGGGGCAATTGTGAAAAGGGCCATTACAAGTATGAGCCCCACAACCCTTATGGTCATGACCACGGCCAGGGCCACAAGGCAAAGGAATAGAAAGTGGAGGGGCACGACCTTAACACCCCTTACCTGCGAAAACTCCCTGTCATAGCTCACCGACAGGAGATCCTTGTAAAAACAAATTACAAGAAAGACAATAATTACCACAAGGGCCACCATGAAATGGACGTCTGAGCGTGGCACGGCAAGGATGCTTCCAAACAGGAAACTCATGAGATCCACGTTGTAGCCAGGGGTAATATCCACAAGGATTATGCCAAGGGCCATACCAACCGCCCAGAGAACGCCAATTATGGTGTCCATCCTTCCTCTCCTTTTGAGTGTAAGGGCCCCCATAATAAAGGCTATGAGAAGCGAAAAGGCAACTATGCAGGGAAGGGCCGGAAGGGAGAAGTAGAATGCTATGCCAACTCCGCCGTATGCGGCATGTGCTATGCCCCCTGCCATGAAAACAGACCTGTTCACCACCACCAGGCTTCCCATGATACCGCAGGCAATGGCCGCAAGAATACCTGCGCAAATGGCGTTCTGTATAAAGGGAAGGTGTAAAATTTCCATTACTCCGTTTCCTTATGACCGTGGCAATCATGCGACAGGGTCCCCTGATGGCGCCCAAGTACTCTGTGCGGAAGGCCATGGGCAACAAGCTCCATAGGACACGTCTCTCCCATCATCATGGTTGCCATTTCAGGGGTTATCTGGGCAGAAGGATGGAAAAAGACCGTCTGGTTCACGCACACAACGGACTTCACATGGCGGGAAAGGAGCCCCACGTCATGTGTTACAAAGACGATGGTCATCTCCTCATTAAGCTTGCCAAGAAGGTCAAAGAGCTTTGTCTGGCCCCCAATATCGATATTTGCCATGGGCTCGTCCAGAAACAGTACCTCAGGGTCACTCACCAGGGCCCTTGCAAGGAGGGTTCGCTGAAGCTGGCCCCCGGAAAGCTCATTCACCCTCTTTTGGGCAAATGACAGCATTCCCACAAGATCAAGGGCCTTCTCCGCCCTTTTTCTCTCTTCCTTTTTGAAAAATGGTCCACAACCGGTTACACCCATGAGCCCCAGGAGCACCACATCAATGACCCTAATTGGAAAATCCTTCTCTCCTGTTGCATATTGGGGCATGTAACCTGCCCTTTTGGAGGATTTTTCAGGGGGGCTTCCAAGGAGCCGCACCTTTCCCTTCTGGGGCTTTAGGAGTCCAAGAACTATCTTGACAAGGGTGGTCTTCCCCCCGCCGTTAGGGCCGATAATGGCCACAAAGTCACCTTGCAGGATTGTGAGGTTGACATCCCTTAGCACAGGAGCGCTGTCAAAGGAAAAACTCACGTCTTTTAGCTCAATAACTGGCGTTTGGGAGGATTTTGTGGTCGGCATTCCCGTTTTTCTACTCCCAGCTTTCCCTTAGCGTCTTTGCAACCTCAAGGAGGTTCTCATCCCATCTGTATGCCAGGGGGTCTGCCTTTACAATCCTTGCCCCTGTAGCCTCTGAAATAATCCGTGCGGCCTTTTGGGAAAACTGGGGCTGAACAAGTATCACTTTGATTCCAAGTTTCTTGACCCTCTTTATGAGATCAAAAAGCTGGGATGGCCTTGGCTCCTTGCCCTCCTGCTCTATTGGAACCTGTTTGAGTCCATAGGCCCTGGCAAAGTAGCCCCAGGATGGATGAAAAACCATAAAGGCCCTTAACCGCCCCTTTCTTTTCTGACCAGTCTCTAAGGTCTCCATTAGGGAAAGATCAAGCTCTATAAGCTGGGAGGAAAAGTCCCTGTATCTTTTCCTGAAGACGGTTGCATGTTCGGGATAAAGGCTTACAAGGGCATTCAGGATATTTCTTGCCTGCAAGAGCACCAAAGCCGGGGCCAGCCACACGTGTGGGTCTGGTATTTCCTGGCTTGCCATCCCTGCCCTTCTACCATTTGAAGAAATGGGATAAAGCCTAATGTCTTTTACAGTATCCACCACCATCATCTTCGGATTTGCGGCCCTGAACCTCTTAAGCCACGTTCTTTCAAAGGGAACGCCTATTGCGAAATAGGCCTGGGCCATTGAAAGCTCCCGCATCTGAGAAGGCCTTGGCTCGTAAGTGGCCGGATTTGCCCCAGGAGGCACCATGACAGTGACATGGACCAGCCCACCTGCTATCTGTTCCACAAAATATCTTTGGGGAACTATGGACACGGCAACCTGCGGGGCGCAAAGGGCATGTGCAGATGTAAGAAGGAGAAAAATTGAGGTAAAAAGTGGCACGAGTACTAGCAAAGGGCCACGTAATAAACACACCCTTAAAGGCATGGCAAGGCCGGTTTTCATGGTTCCCCCTTTTGGCTAATTGTTATTGCAACAAAATTGCATCAAGGACGCACAGAAAGCATAGTCACGGCAAAATATTTTTCAAGGAAAATAAATGCAGAAATAACACCTTTCCTCAGTCTTTCTGCTAAAAAAGGGAAAGTCCTTCTAGTTTACCCCTGAGGGCCCTTGCGTAGTCCTCTGGAAAATGGGCCGTTATCCACCTTGACTGCTGCTCGCTAAATGCGCCAGGGGATTGCGGATGCTTGGGTATCAGGCAGTACATGAGTCTCTGGTCAAGGGGTGAGTGGAAACGCTTTGAAAGCTCAAAGGAGGTGATCATGCGTGCGCCCATGGCGGAAAGCACCTTTACACCAACAAAAATTGCCTTATCAAGACTCTGCCTCATGGAGGTATCTGCCTCAAGGATGTTTCCCACCCCTTTAAGGGTGATAATATTAAGCTCACCGTGAAACCTCTGGGCCTTTGGCACAAAAAGCATGACGTTTTCATCCCTGTAAACAAAAAGGTCCCCTTCAAGGTCTTTCCTTCCATCTGTTCGCCTGTTTTCCAATAGGGCCTTGATGTATGTCTTAAAAAAGGGCCTTTCATAAAACCCCTCGAAGTCTTCAACAAAGGATGAAACCAGGTCGCCCACTGCGTACGAGGGCATGGTTGAACCACTTGAGGCGGCATCTTGAACCGTTTCAGGGATAAGGGCAAACTGCTGGTGAATCTGCTGATGAGAGGCATGGAGCCTGAAGCCTGAAGGGCTGAAGTCATAGCCGTAGTTCCAGCCCCAAAGGGTTGCACTAAAACGAAGCTCCCCCAATGCCAATTCCGCAATTTTCTCTTGTAGCCTGCATCTTAATTCCTCAAGCTCCTCTTGGGAAAGAAGCCCAAGTTCACTCAAGCCTATACCGAGCTCATGGGCAAGGCTTACATATATTCTTTGATAGTAAAGGTATCTCAGGCCTGTTATGTCATCAAGATCAAGCTCATCCACCGAGTAGCGTATGGAGTCTTCTGCCATGTTTGCTGCAAAGTGCCCCCAGGGTATATAGCTGTTTGCCCTTAAATACTCCCATATGTGGCATCTATCCTTTTTTACGTATTCTCCAACAATTGGGCTTGTTCCCTGAACCCCAGGCCTTAAGAGCATCACCTGCTTAAGATGGTCGGGAAGGGCAGGATTGTTTCCAAGGGTTTCATATAGGTCATGATCCAATATCTTTGGGCGAAGGGCCCCGTTACTTGCCCTTTCATACCTAAGGCCGATTATCTGGCCTGAATCATCCCTTTGGAAAACCGCAGCAAGGGGCAGAAGCATCTCCAGAAGCTCCGAACTTTTACAGGTTTGGGCAATGGCAAGTGCCACAGGTCTTGGAATATCGCCTGGATAAAGGCCCCTGAGATCCTCCCATTCACTGAAACTGGTCTTGCCCGAAGGACTCAAGGAGAGAACCTCCTTACTTTCTGCCCTTTTCATCGCCACGTCTCCCAGGATGTAGGTGGTTCCCCAGAAGGGAAAGGCGTTTGGGATTTCATATATGGGCTGGGCGCCTGTTATTTCTAGATCACCCTGGGGAAAATTTACCTGGTTTTTAACCTCTTCCCCCTGTTCGGTTCTACCGAGGCCCATGATCCTGGTGTTGATCCTGATGTTTACAACGTGATAGTCTGGCCTGTGGATTCCAAAAATGAACCTGCCATCTGGATGCACGCACGTACGAAGCTTTCTGTCCAATGAAACGCCTCCCCCCCTTTGGATTCTCAATTTATGGAAGGCATATAGGATAGCTTCTAGTGCCCGCTGTTTTCAAGCGCTTTTGCTGGACAAAGGAAAATTCTTGCAGACTACTCCTCACAGGTTCCAACAAAGGAGCCGTCCAGGGCCTCGTTCATAAAGTAGAGGTGAATTCCCAGGACCTTGGCAGCCGAACAGGCCTTTGCCCTTAGACCTTTATCGTCCAAGAGCGACGTATCGTATTCCACATCAAAAACGGGCTTTAGACTGTCCACGAAAGGGCCGGCATAGTCACATTCCTGATTTTCAAAACAGCTTTCCATTAGCAGCGCATCAAAGTAGCGTACAAGATCCCTGGTCTGTTCAAAATCGTTTTTTAGCACCACAAAAAGCCCCCTTTTATGGGCCTGGCTTGCCAGGAATCTATTATAGGCAAGCTGGTCTTCATAGGTAAGGGGAAAGCCGGTATCATTTGTAAAGCCGTCCACGTTGTCAGGCTCCACTCCGTCACAGCCCTTGGCCCCTGCAAGATCTAGCCTACTGAGCATTATCTGCCTCACCTTTTCTGATCTGATATCAAGCCACCTCTCCCCTGGCCATCCGTCCAGGGGTTTTCCCTGAACGTTTGAGGGGAACTTGGAAAAATCTCCTCGCCAGGACTCACTTGAACCTGCTGAAAAGTAACAAACCACCTTTTTGCCCTTGGCCTTTAGTTGGGAAATGGTATTGGCAGAAGTATCGAAAAGATCGATATCGTAAATATCTGCGTGAATATCCCTGCGGATGCGGCCCTGAAGCTGCCAGTAAAACCGGGATGTAGAGATTGGATGAAACCACCTCTTGCCATAGGTGGTAGCAACAAAGAGCCAGGGGCCAGCTGGCACGTGGTCAAAATCCACGAACTGCCACTTTACCTTGTCCATGCCCGTAAGCCCAAGGTAGTCACGCACCGCAGGGGAGACATCAATGCCTGACGAACTGTTCTTCTTGTTGGAAGGAAGGGCGGTTCCGAACACATAGGGCCAGTCATCCTCGCCAAAGGGCCCAACATCCTCCCACTGGGCGTATGCCACCTGCCCGTTACTGCTTATCCGTATCCAGCGATTTTTGAGTATGGATCTTTCAGGGTCTGCCTGCGCGTACAGCTTTCCCCAGTAAACGTGGGCCAAGGCCCCTTGTTTCCTGACACCGTTATCGTCAAGGTCGTTATATGGAAGGGCCGCGTAGAATGGGTTCTCCCTTGGCATGAAACCCTTGGGAAAGTATCCGTTTCTGGCATCTGGATGGTCAATTCCGCCAAAACTCTCCATCCACTTTTCATCCCATGCACTTGAAAGATTGGATATGTTTCCGTTTTCAGGGCCTGCCTCCTCCCCCACCCAGAAAACAGTGGCTGTAATGTTTTCATGGACAGGGTACTGCCTCCGCATACCCTTTACGAAGTAGCGCCCCTTCTTGAAATCCAAACCAAGTCTGGCCCTGTACTTGACCGAGGAATTTGAACTGTCTTCCACGACAAGCCCTGTTATTCCAAAAAGGACAGGTGCATGAAGATAATCTTCTGCATATACCAACCCAGGAACCATGAACACCAGGCTCCACAGAAAAGAAGACAGGAAAAATTTTATAAGTACCAGCAAAATTTTACACATGAAGCCCCTTCCTGGCATGACCAGACCATCCTTTTCCGGCGTTTTTAACTCTGTTTTTACTCTATTGATAGTCGAACATTTCTTTAGGTTTGTTCCCGAAATGTTTAGCAAAATTCTGGCCAGTAACCAACAGGAAGTAAATGGCCCAAAAGACCTTGTCGCCTTCCCCTGGTCAAGAGAAGATACCTATTTGCTGGGAACAACTTCGGTTGACATCTCTCATTCCAAGGGGTAATTCTTTTTTCAAAAAAATGCGTCACCTCAGGTGCCCCGTCTTTTGGGGATAATCGGGAAGTCCGGTGAAAATCCGGCGCTGGCCCGCAACCGTGAGTAGGGACGAAAGCTGCAAAAAATGCCACTGTTACGTAATGGACTTAATGGGAAGGCGCAGCGAGTAGGATGATCTACGAGCCGGTAGACCGGCCTGGGGGGAGTGAAGAGGTAGGAACTTCGAGGATCAAGTTCCTGGCTTGTAATGGATTGTAACGAGCCCGGAAA
>JALWNK010000012.1 GCA_026995935.1 Deltaproteobacteria bacterium | reverse complement strand
GCTCCCTGACATTTTCATGTCAGCAGGATGCCTCCGGCGGGGCGGTTCCCTAAAAAAATTAGCACATGCCAAACCGGACAGTTTATTTGCTATAAAACCGGACAACTCTATTTGTTGACAACACAAAGCCATACCGGCGAGAAATGAAAAAAGGCAGGTACTGGCCCTGCCTTTTTTCGTGTTCATGTTATTTCAACTTGGCTAGAAGCTACGGAATCACGAACCGCTGGAGATTAATTGTGGTCGTACCAACAGTTGCAGTTGCATGATCTGCATCTGTAAAGTTGATGGTAATTGTTCCACCTTCTCCAGGTATCATCTGAGGTGGAGAAGTAAACGGGCATCCAACACACTGGCCGTTCATCCAACCGTCAAGTGCCCCTGAATAGGTAGCTGCGCCGTCTGCAAAGGCTCCTGTGGAGGTCCACCAGCGCGGGCTGTGATCGTCACGGTAGTTGTACCATACCATGGCCATCTTACCCCCGCGGGCATCAAGGTAAAAACCCATGCCGTTATAATTGGGATCATACCACCATCCAGTAAGGTTTCTTGAATCCTTGTCGCCAGGGGCAAAGTCTTTCATAAAGGCGCCATAGTTATTGGTGACAACGGTGCCGTTCACGGTTGCAGTAAAGCTTATGGAATCGTTACTGCCCTTGTTGAATATCAAGGTCACGGAACCGACTACCTGACTTGTGGGCATGGAATATGGCTCAGTTCCCCAGGCCCAGCCTGTCCACCTCCTGAGCTCGCCAACATAGGTGTTTTCATTTGCCATGCTGCCCCCGGAGGCATACCAGGTGGTCCTGCCTTGTGCGTCATAGACAAACCAGGCGAGAAATACCTTGTTGTTATCCTGGATGGCAACGGCAAGTCCTGTACCAGGCTGTGTGCTGTCGTACCACCAGCCTGTAAAACGCTCCCTAGTGTCCGCTGCTGGGTCTGTAAGGGCCTCGGTTGTAAAGGTAGCGTCATCTCCCGTGACCGTTCCAGCAGAATTCTCAGCCACTATCCTGAAATGATAAGTAGTAGACGGTGTAAGACCGGTTATGCTTGCGTTCACGTCCATGTCAGATGTGCCATTACCAGCAGCAAACCAGGGTGTTGCCGAACCGTAGCTGGTGTCTGGCCCGTACTCGAAACGAAATCTCGTTTCAGCACCCTGGGGGTTAATGGTACCGCTGAGTATTGCCGTGTTTTCAGTTACATCCGATGCGGAACCGGTTGATGCCGTGGGCATGCTCACACTAATTGCCGTTGTGGTAAAGGTCCTGTCTGAACCGTAAGAGGTACCTGACGGATTTTGGGCAACGAGCCTGTAGTGGTAAGTGGTGCCAGGGGTGAGGTTTGCAATGGTCTCGTCCACGGTTATGCTGTTCTTACCAGAGCCTGCATCCCTGTGAGCGGTCTCGTGGTCATAACTTGTGGAGGTTCCCCATTCAAAGTAGTACGTAGTTGCCTGTCCGTTGGGGTTAACGCTGCCACGAATCTTTCCGCTTGTCTGGGTGATATTCTGGGCCGGAAATGTTGAAACAGTAGGCTTTTGAGGAACATCCACTTCCATGTAGAAAATATCGCTTCGGGAGCCGTTTGACTGCCTCCAAAGAATAGCGCCGTTAAAAAGAGAGGGAGACAGATCATCATCGTTGTTTTGAGTAACCTGCTTTATCTCTGAACCGTCGAAATAAAAGATTTCATAATCGCCATCCACATGCCCTTGCCATGCAATTTTCCCATTATAAAGGGAAGGATACAGGTCATCATAATCATTGGAGGTTATTTGAAGAATACGGTTACCGTCATAATAGTATATTTCCCAGTCATGACCGTCGTAGCCTTGCCAGGCTACCTTGCCGTCATATAAAGATGGATATTTATCATCCAGGCCATTGCTAGTAAGTTGCACCGTATTGTGTCCATCCCAATAATAAATTTCAAAATCATGGCCATCGTTTCCAAACCAGGCAACGGTTTCACCAAATAGAGAAGGTGAATAATCGTTGTGGGAATTATTTGTCACCTGTGCTTCATAGGCGCCTTTTTTTACGACGATCTCGTAGTCATGCCCATCGTATTTGGAATATGCTACATTGTTTCCACTGATGGATGGTTTCTGGCCATTCATGGACAGCAACGTGGCGTTTGAACCGTCCCACAGATAAACATTATCAAAGCGCCACAACGTCCTTCTTTCTCTTGTAATGGGATCAAGCATGGTAAGTTCATTAATGGTCCAATAAGCAACATTCTCTCCAGACGAGGAAAGAGACGATACATGAGAGTCACTTATAACCTTCTCGATAGTTGAAACATTTTTACTTGTGTCCCATTTATAAATTCCATCCCCTGTCTTGTACCAAAAGGCATAGCCGTTGTTCAAAGAGGGAAAATAATCATGGGCACTGTCATTTGTCACCCTTGTTGCATATGAAAACAACCCGGGATCCACTATTGTATCAAAATAAGTATGTTCCACTTCAATGGAAGGAATTTCAATGGCTGGAAAACCCCACGATGGAGTCCCTCCATAAAAAAGCAACATAAAAAGTGCCAGAATCACAAAACCGGAAATCCTTTTTGCGCCTGCTTTCATAAAAACCTCCTTTCTTTTTTTGTTTGTTATTTATTTTCGCAAATGTCTCGTTTCTAAGTACCCTTTAAGGTCAAAAAGGTTCAATGAAAAAACTGATTAATCCAGAAAAGGTTTCTGTTTTTGCAATAACCATCCAAAGAGGACCATCAGAAATAATTTTCCTTAAATATATTAGCAAAAATTGGCGCAAATCAAAATAGGTGAGGTGCTTTTTAAATCGTGGTGGCCGTAATCTCGTTGGAACGAAGTATCCTGCTTACGGAAAGGGCCAGCTCAGTAGGGTTGAAAGGCTTTTTAATGAGTTCAGGCATGGCCTGTTGGTTTTCAGCCAGAAGAGGGTCGGAAATCTCTGACCTGGATGTATAGCCACTGCAAAATAGAATTCTTGCAGACGGATCGAAGCCCTTTATCTCCTTTGCCGCTTCCAACCCGTCCATTTCCGGCATCAAAACGTCCATGATTACCAGATCTATACTTGGAAACATGTCCTTGTAAATGGAAACCGCTTCTTTACCGTTTTTTGCCGTTATCAACCTGTACCCATAGGGCTTAAGTATCTCCACAGCCAGAATCCGGAGCATCTCTTCGTCGTCAACTACCAGGACGGTTTCGCTGCCTTGTAGTGGCGCTCCTTTTTTGGATGTCTCTTTTTCCCCCTCCGTCTCATCAGCAACCGGGAAATAGAGATCAAAGGTGGTTCCCAGGCCTATCTTGGTTCTGACATCTATGGCACCGCCTATACCCTCCATGATTCCATAGACCATGGCAAGCCCAAGACCCGAACCCTTACCCACCTCTTTTGTGGTAAAAAACGGGTCAAATATACGCTCAAGAACATCCGACGGTATACCACTTCCTGTATCAGACACTGAAAGCCAAAGGAAATCCTTTCCAGTCACCCTTTTCCTAATGGCAAAGGGCAGATCTCTACAGCAAACCGTGCGAAGCTCAATAAAGATTTTTCCACCCCCTGGCATTGCATCCCGGGCGTTTATGCAAAGATTCATTAAGATCTGGTGGAACTGGCTGTGTCCACATCTCACATAGGGACATCTGTCAGGAGCTTTCAATTCCATTGTTATGTTCTTGGGAAAGGAACCCTTTATAAGGGTTACTGCCTCTTTCAACACCTCAACTGGATTGCATGAGGCATCCTCCTTAGGTGTCGTATCCCTGCTGAAAACTAGCATCTTCTTTACAAGGTCCGCAGCCCTCAAACTGGACTTTTCTATTATCTCCGTAAAACGTGAAAGTTCAGGATTGTCCCTGGTCTTTTCCTTCATCAAGGTGGTAAAACCCAGAATACCTGTAAGGATGTTATTAAAGTCATGGGCTATGCCGCCTGCCATGGTACCGATGGACTCGAGTTTCTGGGCCTGGAGAAGTTTCCGCTCAAGTTCCTTTTGATGGGTGAGATCGGTTATTAGGGCTAGGCAACCGTGCATTGTGCCTTTATCCTCATCTATTATTGGCACGCTGCTAAAAAGCACCGGAACGCCCTGGCCTTTTTCTGCAGACCCGAGCTCCATCTCTTCCTTTGCCTGCTCACCCCTGTAGTTTGCCATCATAATGGAAACAAGCTTTTTCTTATCATCCTCCTTCGCCACCAGCTCATTTATATTCACACCAACAAGATCATCTTTTGAGACGAGCTCCCTCATTTTCTGGTTTGAAAAGATTATTGAACCGCCTTCGTTCATTACCAGAATCCCCTCGTTGATATTTTCCACGATTTGGCGATACTTCTTTTCTGATGCCTCTATGCGGCTGTAGAGATTTGCATTCTCTATGGCCATGGCAATATGGTTGGCAAAACTTATCAGGAACTCCTTGTCTATTTCCTTTATGAAGTTTTTGTCAGTAACATTATCCCCAACCATAATGCCGACCACTTCGCCACGTACAGTGAGGGGTACGATTACAAATGCCTTTGGCTTGAATGCAAGAAGGAGAGGATTTTGCCTGTTAAGGCTAATGGAATCTACATCCTCAACCAGTATTGGTTTTCTTATCCTTGCCGCCTTTGCGATGATATTATTCTTCTTATCAATGGGTATGTGATAGCTTCTCAGCCTTTTAAGTGCGCCCTCATCTATGCCGGTCGCGTGTATAAGGTTCAGGCTGTTTCGTTCCTTGTCCACAAGAAAGACTCCAGCCCTGTCCAGGCGTGCTATGAACATCATCCTCTTTAAGACCTTATCCAGGAGTTCGGTAAGGTCCAGAGTGGAAAGTATGGCCTTGCTGGTCTCGTTTAATGCGGAAAGCTGATCTATTTTACTTTCAAGCTCTTTGTTTAGGGCATTTATTTTCTCATACTTTTCTTGAAGAATCTTTTTGTCGCGTTCGAGTTCCCTTATGGACTCCTTGGCAATCTTCCAGGGCGCCACTACCTGGAAAATTTTTCTCTTAAAAAGGGATTGCTCCTTCCAGAAGAGGTGATACTCGCAATGGGAATCGCCCCTGAAGTAGCACTTCTTCTCCTCCACCTTGCAGGACTTGCTGCCCCAAACAGTAGGGATTGCTGAATATATCCCCTGGTTGAAAAGGCAAAAATCACGACTCAATTCTATCTCTTTTTTCCAGTGAAGATGGAGAACGGCATGTTCCTTTTCTATTTTTTCAAGGTGGATGGACTTTGTCCTGTTAAACTTGTCATTTACGCCCTGTACATACCTCAGAATGTTAGTTGGTTTTCCAAAGGCATAGATGAGAATCTTTTGAACGTAACCAAAGCGCCTTTTTACCACTGAATCGTAGCCGATCTTGAAGGCGACATCTTCATCATCAAATATCTTTTTTGCGTTGTCATATAATTTGACCAGAATACTTGATGAAACCCAGTTATTCGGATCGCTCAAGAACTCCTTGACATCCTCCACACCTGGAAGCTCTCTTGACAGGCCGTCAAAAAGCCTGGAAAGCTCATCAGGGGCATTTTCAGCCACGTACTTGATTATTACATCTGTATTGAGACAACTGTTGGTCTTTTCCATTTCCCACAAACCAAAGACCTAAAAATATCAGCGAAACCTTTAAAAAACGATGAAATAGTGTTTTTAGATCTTTCGAATTCTTCTTTTAAATATTATAGTAAAAATGATTCTTTTGTTAAAGAATCATTGCCCTAAATACCATTCGGGCAACTGGAGGTGTGGAGATGACATAGCAAACCATAAATCAAATCCCGTAAAAAAATAAAAAACAGGCGCTCAACCATAGGAGAAGAGGAGGAGAAGATGAGACGTCCTGTAATTGTCAGGAATCTGGGAATCAGTCAGTTTTTCCAGCTCCCTGTTAATGTTTATTTGGCCAGGAATATGCCCTTGCCCATACTCAGGGTTTATCTCTACATCTGGGGTATTATCTATGTGCTTTTGCGTATTCGTATGTTCCTTAGCATTGCTGCCTGCCTTTCCATGATCAACAAGATCAGGGCCATTCCAGCGTCCATATGGGCTGACCTTCTTAGATCTCTTTTCGGCGTATTCGAACATTACTTTGAAAAACTCGTCATGGCCTACAAGGAGCTGGAAGAGGTGAGAAGCTATCTTGAGCAAACACTGATAGTTTCCAATAAGCACCTTCTGGACAAGCTGGCTGCAGAGGCCAGGGGCGCCCTTATTGTCACGGGTCACTTTGGAGCGGTTGAATACCTTCCCCTTTCCCTTGCCATGCAGGGGTACAAGGTCTCCATGATCTGCAAATTCAAGACAAAGGAGCTCAAACAGGCCCTGATGAAAAAGGCTGCCACAGTCGGTGTCCAGCTCATTGACGCAAGCGAGTCAGGAGTGGCCTTTAAGGCGGTTCGCGCCATAAAGGAGGGAAGATTCCTGATTACAGAGTGCGATGAGTTTTCCCAGTGGAGGTTTCACAGATCAAGGCGGGTTTCGGTGTTTGGCATGATGCTGCCCCAGGATAGGACCCTGGATTTTTTCTTTAAAAAGGTGAAGGCCCCGACGTTTTTGACCCTTATGAAACGGGAAAATAGACGCATAAACATGGTGGTTGAATTCCTTGCCGATGGCAAAACAGAAAAGACAGTAGCGGCAAAGGCGTGGAAGGCCCTGGAAAAACACATTTTCCAAAACCCATATCAGTGGTATCAGATTAAAGGAGCAGCCAAATTCCTCATGGAGAATGCAGTTGAAGCAGAGATTGTGCATAAAGAAGGTAAAGATATACCAGATAAAAATACCGTTTTCACTCCAAGTTACTCATAACCTAGCCAAAAGGAGCGAAAGCAGCGGATTCCTGGTGGAGATTCAGGACCATCATGGTCAAAAAGGATACGGCGAGGGTACACCAAGGCCATACGTAACAGGGGAGCAGTCTAAGGACACAACAAGTGCCCTGACAAAGCTATCAAAAGATATTTCGGGAAGGGATTTTGCCTCAGAAGACGTAATTCTTTCCTTCCTTGAAGGGCTTTGTAAAAACGCTTACCCAGGCACGGCCCCGTCAGCTCTTTGTGCCATGGAGCTTGCCCTGCTCGACCTTCTTTCCAAAAGGCTTGGGGTTCCCCTTTGGAAAATTTTTCGTTCAAGGCCAGCCTCTGAAACTATCACCTATTCGTCCATCCTGCCCCTGCTGGATGAAAAACCAAGACAAGCCATACTCAGGCTCACAAAGGAATACAAGATACGTCAGATCAAGACAAAGGCCTCTGACATAGACTCCACGGTGGAGGTGGTGGACGAGATTACCAGGGCCCTTGGGGAGGATACGGATATAAGAATTGACGCAAACGCTGCCTTCTCGTCAAAGGATGCGGTAAGGCT
>JALWNK010000011.1 GCA_026995935.1 Deltaproteobacteria bacterium | reverse complement strand
CAGGCTGTTGAAAGGGCCAAGGACTACATCAGGGCAGGTGACATAATCCAGGTGGTGCTTTCTCAGAGGTTTTCAGGCAAGAGTCAGATCCCGCCATTTGAGCTTTACAGGGCCGTCAGGAGAATCAACCCCTCTCCCTATCTGTTCTATCTGAAACTGGGGGACGAGGTGCTTATTGGTTCTTCTCCGGAGATACTTGTGCGCCTTACAGACGACCTCATAGAGCTTCGTCCAATAGCAGGGACGCGTCCTCGCGGCAGGACCGTAGCAGAAGACAAGGCCCTTGAAAGGGAGCTTCTCGCAGATCCAAAGGAGAAGGCAGAGCACGTGATGCTTGTGGACCTTGGCAGAAATGACGTTGGCAAGGTGGCAAGGATGGGCTCTGTCAAGGTCACGGATTTCATGGTAATAGAGCGTTACTCCCACGTCATGCACATAGTGAGCAACGTTGTGGGACGTCTTCAGCCAGGGCTTGACATGTTTGACGTGTTTCGCGCCTGTTTTCCGGCAGGAACCGTCTCCGGTGCGCCAAAGATAAGGGCCATGGAGATAATCGAGGAGCTCGAGCACGCAAGGCGCGGTCCCTATGCAGGGGCGGTTGGATACTTTGACTATGCGGGAAACATGGACCTTGCCATTGCCATCCGCACCCTTTGCCAGAAGGCGGACAGGCTCTATCTCCAGGCAGGGGCGGGCATTGTGGCGGATTCAGACCCTGAAAGGGAGTGGCAGGAGACCATAAACAAGGGAAAGGCCCTTATGAAGGCGATAGAGCATGTAAAGAAGGGCCGGTAGCTGCAACGAGCGGCTCGGCAGTGCTTAGATTCAGGCCAGGTTACAGGTTATGATAGTTCTCATAGACAATTACGATTCGTTTACATACAATCTCGTCCAGGCTCTTGGGGAGCTTGGCGCAGAGCTAAGGGTCTTCAGAAACGACGAGATAACAGTAGGGGAAATAGAAGGGCTTTCTCCCTCCCATCTTCTCATTTCTCCCGGGCCTTGTACGCCCAGGGAGGCAGGCATCTCGGTAGAGGCCATTAGACACTTTGCCGGAAAGATTCCCATCCTCGGGGTCTGCCTTGGCCACCAGTCCATTGGCTACGCCTTTGGAGGAAAGGTGGTGCGTGCAGAAAGGCTCATGCACGGAAAGACCTCCATGATCAGGCATGACGGCAGAGGTGTCTTTACCGGGCTTCCAAACCCCTTTGAGGCCATGCGTTATCACTCCCTGGTTGTTGAGGAAAGAAGCCTTCCAGAGTGTCTTGAGCCAACGGCCTGGTCCGAAAAGGACGAGCTCATGGGGCTAAGGCACAGGGAGCTCAAGGTGGAGGGGGTGCAGTTTCACCCTGAATCCATACTTACGCCTGAGGGAAACAGGCTCCTTAAAAACTTTATAGAGACAAGGTAACAGCCTATGAGTGTATTGAAAGAGGCCCTTCAGGTTGTTGTGGACGGAAAGGACCTTTCTGCAGAAAGGATGCAGGAAGTGATGATGGAGATAATGGAAGGGCGTGCGACCCCTGCCCAGATAGGGGCCATACTTACGGCCCTTAGGATGAAGGGGGAGAACGCTGCCGAGATAACAGGCGCTGCAAGGGTCATGAGGCAGAAGGCACGGGCCATATCCCTCAGGCTTTCCCCAGGCGAGCCCCTTGTTGACATTGTGGGTACAGGCGGTGATATGAGCGGGACCTTCAATGTCTCCACAACGGCGTCCTTTGTGGCGGCAGGGGCGGGGCTAAAGGTTGCAAAGCACGGTAATCGGTCTGTCTCGTCAAGGTCTGGAAGCGCTGATCTTCTTGAGGCCCTGGGAGTGAACCTTGACGTTGCCCCTCCGGTGGTTGAAAGGTGCGTGGAGGAGACGGGCCTTGGGTTTCTCTTTGCCCCAAAACTTCATCCTGCCATGAAAAACGTCATTGGCCCTAGAAGGGAGATGGGCATACGCACAATTTTTAACGTTCTTGGCCCCCTTACCAACCCGGCGGGTGCAGACGTTGAGCTCATGGGCGTCTATGACAGGGGCCTTTGTGAGAAACTGGCAGAGGTGCTCGGAAATCTTGGCACAAAAAGGGCATGGGTGGTCCACGGCCACGGAGGCATGGATGAGCTTTCCATCTCAGGCCCTTCCCTTGTCGCCCAGTGGAACGGAAGCCATGTGGAGACCTTTGAGACAGCTCCAAGTGATTTTGGCCTTAAGGAGGCCCAACTCCAGGATGTAATGGGAGGAGGGCCCAAGGAGAATGCGCGGATATGTCTTTCCATCCTTGAAGGAGAAAAGGGGCCCAAACGGGACATGGTGGTTATGAATGCGGCAGCTGCCATCTACATTGCAGAAGGGGTAAAAGATCTCAAGGAGGCAGCGCAGCTTGCCCAGGAAAGCATAGATTCCGGAAGGGCAAGGCAGGTTCTCTCAAATCTTATCAAACTTACAAATGCGGAAACAGGCCCGTCATGAACATACTTGAAAAAATAGTTGAACATAAAAGGGATGAGGTGAGAATCCTCAAGAAGGAAGGCATACGCTCTCCTTCCCTTGAGACAGGGCCAAAAAGGGGCTTTAGAAAAAGGCTTCTTGAAGGTGAGCCTCTTGGCCTTATTGCCGAGGCAAAAAAGGCCAGCCCTTCAAAGGGGCTTATATGTCCGGAATTTGACCCAGAAGGCCTTGCAAGGGAGTATGAGGAAGGCGGTGCAGACTGCATGTCCGTTCTTACTGATGAAAGGTTTTTCATGGGGAGCCTTTCCTATCTTGTTCTTGCAAAAAAGGCAGCGTCTCTTCCCGTACTTAGAAAGGATTTCATCATTGATCACATCCAGGTGGAAGAGTCCAAAGTTTACGGGGCAGATGCAATACTTCTCATTTGCGCCATACTTGATCCTTCCCTTTTAAAGGAGCTCCTTTTACATGCCCGGGAGCTTGGAATGGACTGCCTGGTTGAGGTCCATGATGAAAAGGAGGCGGAGATGGCCCTTTCGGCAGGGGCGGATCTCATTGGCATCAACAACAGGAATCTCAAGGATTTTTCAGTAAGCCTTGGTACCAGTATCAGGGTAAGAGGAGCAATCCCCGAAGAAATACCGGTTGTGAGCGAAAGCGGCATAAAGGATTTTGATGACATAAAAAGGCTTGTTTCAGGAAACATCCAGGCGGTCCTCATCGGGGAAAGCCTCGTTAAGGCCCAGGACAGGCCTCAAAAGATAAGGCAGTTAAAGGGAAGATAAGTAGATATTGGCAATACGTATAAAGATCTGTGGAATCACCACTTTTCAGGATGCAGAGGCGGCGGTCTCCTCAGGGGCCCATGCCCTTGGTTTTATCCTAGTCAGAAAAAGCCCGCGCTACGTAGATCCTGACAGGGTGCGGGACATTGTCAGGCAGCTTCCCCCATTTGTACAAAGCGCAGGCGTTTTTGTTAACGAGGATCCTGGCAGGGTAGGGGAGCTGATCAGCCACTGCGGTCTTGACCTTGTGCAGTTTCACGGGGAGGAATCCCCTTCCTGTTGCAAAAGATTTGAGACCAGGGCAGTAAAGGCATTCAGGGTAAAAGGCATTGATATCCTCGATGAAATAAGGGCCTATGAAGGAAGTGTCAGGGCCGTTCTCCTTGATAGCTGGTCTTCAGGGGCCCATGGCGGAACTGGAAAGAGCTTTGACTGGAGCATTGCAAGAAGGGTGGTTGAGGCATTGACAGTTCCGGTGATCCTTGCAGGGGGGCTTGATGTATCAACGGTTTCAAAGGCCATCTCCCTGGTAAGGCCCTTTGGGGTGGATGTAAGCTCAGGGGTGGAAAAGGCCCCTGGAATTAAGGACAGGGAGCTTGTGAAGGAATTTATAAAAAAGGTGAACCAGGCTGCCAAGGGGTTTATAAATCAAAAGTATCTGGCCGAATAAGTTCAGCTAGCCTATTATGTGCTCAGAAACCTTTTTGGGATCAGTTTTTGGGGCACTCTTATCAAGAGTCAAGGAGCGAATAAAGAGTGAAAGAGACAAGGTTTGTTACCAATCCTGACCGGAAGGGGCATTTTGGTATGTTCGGGGGGCGTTTTGTCCCTGAGACGCTAATGCCGGCAATTACCGAGCTTGAAGATGCCTATAAAAAGACAAGAAGGAGCAGGCAGTTCAAGGAGGAGTTTTCTTCCATCCTGAAGGATTATGTGGGGCGCCCGACAGCTCTCTACGAGGCAAAGAGGCTTTCAAAGGCCCTTGGGAACAGGTGCAGGATATTTCTTAAACGTGAGGATCTCACCCACACTGGTGCCCACAAGATAAACAACACCATAGGGCAGATACTTCTTGCAAAGAAGATGGGCAAGAAGCGGATCATAGCCGAGACCGGGGCAGGGCAGCACGGGGTGGCAACGGCAACGGCAGCCGCCCTCATGGGGCTTGAGTGCGTGGTCTATATGGGAAGAAAGGACACCGTCCGCCAGGCCATGAATGTTTTCCGCATGGAGCTTACAGGAGCCCGTGTTATTCCAGTTGATTCTGGCACAAAGACCCTGAAGGACGCCATAAACGAGGCCATCAGAGACTGGGTGAGCAACGTGGAGACTACCCATTACATCATAGGTTCCGTGGTTGGCCCGTACCCATATCCCATGATGGTGCGGGATTTTCAAAGCGTCATAGGCCGTGAGGCCAGGGCCCAGCTTAGGAGGGCAGGAGTGGGCCTTCCGGATGTGGTGGTGGCGTGTGTTGGAGGCGGAAGCAACGCCATGGGCATCTTCTACCCATTTGCAAAGGACAGAGATGTCCGGCTAATCGGCGTTGAGGCGGCAGGACACGGGGTAGACACCGAGTATCATTCAGCCACCCTTACATGCGGAGAGCCAGGAGTGCTCCACGGCACCATGAGCTATCTGTTGCAGGATCGGTGGGGGCAGATAAAGGGTGCCCATTCTGTGGCGGCAGGACTTGATTACCCAGGGGTCGGTCCTGAGCATTCCATGTTCAAGGATTCTGGAAGGGCAGAGTATTACACCATTGACGACAGGGAGGCCCTTGAAGGCTTTAGACTCCTTTCAGAGACTGAGGGGATTATTCCCGCTCTTGAAAGCGCCCACGCTATTGCCTATCTGAAAAAGCTCGTTCCCACCCTTTCAAGGGGAAGCACCATTCTTCTTAACTTATCCGGCCGTGGGGATAAGGACGTGGCATCTGTAAGGGAGATATTCAAAGGGGGTGAAGCAGATGAACAGGATTGATAGACGTTTCAAGGAGCTTAAAAGAAAGGGCGAATGCGCCCTCATCCCCTTTGTAACAGCAGGTGATCCGGACCCGGGTGCCACTGTGGAGGTGGTTCTTGAGATGGCAAGCCAGGGTGCAGACATAATCGAGCTCGGCCTTCCCTTTTCCGATCCCTTGGCAGATGGCCCAACCATTCAGGCAGCAAGTTTCAGGGCACTGGAATCCGGGATGAATCCAGAGCTCTATTTTGACGTGGTCAAAAGGATTCGCAAAAGGAGCGACATACCCCTGGTACTTATGGGTTACTACAACCCTGTCCTCAGGATGGGTCTTGACGAATTTGCAAACCGTGCGTCAGAGGCGGGAATTGACGGCACCATCATTCCAGATCTTCCCCTTGAAGAGGCAGATGCCTGGAGGAAGGCGGCCCGCGCCAAGGGGTTGTGCAACATCCTGCTTGTTGCACCCAATACACCCGTGGACCGCGTAAAAAGGATCGCCAAGGCCTCAACGGGTTTCATTTACTATGTGTCCGTGCTTGGCATAACAGGTGCCAGGGCGGAGCTTCCAAGGGAACTTGCCCAGGGGCTTAAAAGTGTAAAGGAATATTCAAAAAGGCCCGTGGCAGTGGGCTTTGGAATATCAAAGCCAGAGCAGGTAAGGGGGCTCAGGTCCGTGGCAGACGGTATAATAGTCGGAAGCGCCATAGTGAAGATGTTTTATGAAGAGTCTGAAAAGAATGGCCTTGGTCATGCCGTTCAAGCCGTAGGGGATTTTGTGAGAAGTCTAAAGGAAGCCACCAGGAAATAGGAAGGATATTGTCCCTTAAAAGAGCGTTAAAAATTGTTTTTGACAGGGTGCCCGATGACACCATTGACCTTTTTACGGTCTTTCCTGGGCTCAGGCGTTTTTTCGAGCGCAGAAAGCTCCACGCAGTGCTTCGCACCATAGGTGACCTGGTCTTTGCCTTCATAATCCTTGCAGGGCTTTTTGGCCCGCAAGACCCAAAAAGAAACTGCATACTCTATCTTTCATGGGGTCTTTGGTGGCCAACCATAGTGCTTACCTGGTTCTTTGTCGGAAGGATGTGGTGCGGATTCTGCCCCTTTCCAGGTGCTGGAAGGCTTGCCCAGAGTCTGGGCCTTAGCCTCAATCTGAAGGTTCCGCGCTTTATTCAGAAAAATTCCCCTTATCTTTCCCTTTTTCTACTTTGTCTCATTCTCTGGATAGAAGAATCAACGGGCATTAAGGAATCCCCCAGGGGAACGGCGCTTCTGATCATGGCCATCCTTTCAGGGGCCACCATTACTGCCATGCTCTTTCCAAAGCAGGCCTGGTGCAGGTACCTTTGCCCCATGGGAAGGCTAATCGGTGTGGGTTCCACCCTTTCCATCCTGGAGTTCAGGCCTGACTTTGAAAAGTGCAAGACGTGCAAGACCTTTGCATGCAAAAGGGGAGTGGGTGGGCGTACCGGCTGCCCGGTCTACCTTGGGGCATTCAATATCAGAAACAACCTGGACTGCCTCATATGCGGCCACTGCCTGAGCCTTTGCGACAAGGATTCGCCAAGGCTCAATCTCAGGAGCCCCTTCAAGGAGCTTTTGCTGAACAAGGGACGCTTCATCACCTGTTCCTACATAATTCCGTTTCTGATGGGTTCTCAGCTGGTCAGATTTTATGAGGACAGCCCTTTTGTTTTTTCCTGGCTGAGACACGGTAACGGGCTGGAGACTATGCTTATATATTCGGGTCTCTTGGTTATAGGTTTCCTTTACGTCTTTGTCATAATAAAGCTTGGGGCAATCTTTTTTGGAATCACCGAGGACGAGCTTTTTGGAAAGTTTTCTCCAATGGTCCCCATACTCGTGCCCATGGCATTTGCCGGCGAGCTCGCCTACCGTCTCGACTACGCAGTGAGATATGCACCGGATTTTTTCCCCACCGTGGGCAGACAGTTTCACGTTGACTTCTTGCTGAACTGGACCTTTACGGTTCCATATCTCACTTTTCCCATAATGAATATCTTCATACTGGCAAGCTCCATAGCAGCGTGCAATTATGTGCTTTACAGGCTTGCCGTGCAGGAATTCGAGGGGATGGTTCCTTTCTGGAGGGCAGCTTTGGTGGCACTTTTGGTCCTTTATACCGGTTTTTCATACATGACCTTTATGATTCCTGTAGCTTGAAAGGAGGAAAAGAGTGGAAGCAGTCTATGAAACAGACATAAAGGAGCTTGAACTCATTCACAGGGGCAAGGTTCGGGACCTTTACAGGTGTGGAGAAGACATCCTGATGGTGGCAACGGATCGCCTTTCCGCCTTTGACGTTGTGTTCAAAGAGCCAGTGCCTGACAAGGGGAAGGTGCTGAACCAGATATCTCTTTTCTGGTTTGAAGGACTTGAGGACCTTGTGCCCAACCACGTTCTGGAATCGGACGTTGAGAGGTTTCCAAAGGAGCTTTCTTCCTATAAGGAGGTTCTTCGCGGAAGAAGCGTAATAGTAAAAAAGGCAAAACCCCTTGCCATAGAGTGCATTGTTCGTGGCTATATTACAGGGTCGGGCTGGAAGGAGTATCAGCGCACCGGTTCAATTTGCGGAATAAGGCTTCCGGAAGGTTTAAAGGAGTCAGACAGGCTTCCTGAGCCCATCTTTACCCCCTCAACAAAGGCAGAGGTTGGCCAGCATGATGAAAATATAGACTTTGAAAGGGCATGTCAGATAGTGGGCCGAGAAAATGCTGAAAAGGCCAGGGAAATAAGCCTTGCCATCTACAAGAAGGCATCAAATTATGCCCTTACAAGGGGAATAATCATTGCGGATACCAAGTTTGAATTCGGATTTATCGGAGAAAAACTTTGCCTGATAGATGAGGTGCTGACCCCGGATTCATCAAGGTTCTGGCCCCTTGATTCCTACACGCCAGGAACCACACAGCCAAGCTTTGACAAGCAGTTCGTCCGTGATTATCTGGAATCAATTGGCTGGGACAAGAGTCCACCTGCCCCGCCCTTGCCAGAGGACATCATTGAAAAGACCCGCGAGCGCTATCTGGAAGCCTATCGAAGAATCACTGGAAAAGAGCTTCCAACCTGACTAGATGCATTCCGCAAATAAAAAGGCCATTGAAAAGGCGGTCAGGCTTTCGTGTCTGCTGCTACTGCTGGTTTCCCTGGTGCTTGGATGTACCGGAGATGGCAATGCCCAGCGCCAGCGCGTATTTTGCAGGCACGTAATCGACGGGGATACCATTGTGCTGGCAGATGGGAGAAAGGTGAGGTATCTGGAAATAAACGCCCCTGAAATCCCCCACGAGGACAGCAAGGGAGAGCCCTTTGGCAGGGCAGCCGCCCGATTTAACAGGGGCCTTGTGGAGGGCAAGACGGTTGAAATCCTGGTTTCAAAAAAGAAACCCCACGACAGGTTTGGAAGGCTTCTTGCTCACGTGTTTCTGTTAAACGGCAAGCTTGTCAGTGAACTTCTTGTCAGAAACGGCCTTGCCCACGTCTGTTTCTTTTCAAGGCCGGATAAGTACGCAAAAAGGCTCCTTTCAGCCCAGCGGCGTGCTATAATTTTTAAAAGAGGAATATGGGGAATAAAATTTACCACCCGTGAGCCATACTACATTGGGAACAAGAGGTCCTTGCGCTTCCATAGGCCCTGGTGTTCCCTTGGAAAAAGTACGGCTCCAAGGAACAGGGTCATCTTTCACAAGAGGGAAGACGCCTTTTTAAGGGGGTACTGCCGATGCAAGAGATGCCTGCCGTAGTTATAAGGGATGAGATTTTTCTTGAGCACGATCCTGGCTTTGGCCATCCGGAATCTCCTCAGCGCTTAAGGGCAATTTACAAAAGAATAGAGGAGCCAGATGTAAAGGGCCTCTACAAGGTCCTTAAGCCCAGAATGGCCTCAAAGGAAGAGCTTTGCTGGAACCACTCTGCCTCCTACGTGGAACGGATAGCAAGGACTGCCGGTGTTTCCCACTACCAGCTGGATCCTGATACCGCAACCTCTGAAAGGTCATGGGAGGCTGCCTGCCATGCGGTTGGAGGGGTATTCGAAGCGCTTGATTTCATCTTTTCCGGGAAAGCTCTGGGAGGGTTCGCCCTAATAAGGCCCCCTGGGCACCATGCAGAGAGGGACCATGCCATGGGCTTTTGCCTTTTCAACAACGTTGCCCTGGGTGCCTACTATTGCCTAAAGAGGCTTGGATGCAAGAGGGTCATGATCGTGGACTGGGACCTGCACCACGGAAACGGGACCCAGCACAGCTTCTACGAAGACGATTCTGTCCTCTACTTTTCCACCCATCAGTACCCCTATTATCCGGGAACGGGTGGGGTGACAGAGTGCGGAAAGGGAAGGGGTGAGGGCTTTACTGTAAACTGCCCCATGTCTGCAGGGGCAGGGGATGAGGAATTTGCCGCAGTATATAACAGGTTGCTTAGCCCCATTGCCAGACAGTTTAGTCCGGATGCCATACTCTGTTCAGCCGGCTTTGACATATACCGGGACGACCCTCTTGGGGGCATGAGGGTGAGCATTGCGGGCTTTTCTTTTTTGGGCTCCTTGCTTCTTGAGCTTTCAAATGAACTGTGTCCGGGGCGGTTGCTCTTTTGCCTTGAAGGTGGATATGACCTTACGGGACTGAGCGAAGGGGTGGCGGCTGTTTTGAGAGTAATTGGTAGAAAAGAGCAAGAAAGTGAAAAAGGTGTTGTAGAAAATCTTAAAAATTCCGATGTTTCTACAAAAGGCCTTGAAGACGCCCTTGATGTCCAAAGGAAGTACTGGTCTTCGCTTGGTTGATTTTGGCCATGACGCCCGATTTTTAAAAGGTCCTGGCGCTTAAAAAGTGAAGGCCCTTTAAAAAATCATATTTACAAAGGATCTTTCAGTAATGAATCGGAGCCAGCTTGCCTATAATATTGACCATCTTGGGGATAAGAAATGGAAGGAAACCTTGAGGGACATCTGTGAGGTTGCCCGTCTTTGTTTGCACAATCTCGTGGGCAGCAACACGCCTCCCCTTCCAAGGTGTTATCAGCAGGAGTTTGAGCAGGCCGCTTTGCATCTTGGCAAGGACGACGTAGTAGACATGGTCCGTGTTGATAGCGAACGTCAGGCCTATTCCATGAAGACGGCCATTTTAAAGGCAAGCGAGCGCATAGGCGAGGCAAAGGGAATTCTCCAGGACTTTGATCAGGAGGCTCGAAAGGAACTGGGCCGCATGGAACACCACCTGGAGATATTGAATAAGCATATAGAGGCAATACATAACAAAAGCTTCAAGGCAGTAGTGGACTCTGCGGTTTCTTTCAGGGATCAGGGAGAGGGGTTTTTAGAGGATATTTCCCAGGTTATTGAGGAAATAGGCCGTCAGCAGGGCATACTCAGGAAACTCGTTCAAAAGGTACACGAGGACCCGTTGACCGGTGTACTCAACAGACGGGCATGGGAGAGGGACATTGAGCAGCTTGCAAAAGATATTCAAGGGAATGAAGGCAGGGTCTACACAGTAGTCATTGCTGACCTTGATAACTTTAAGGCAGTTAATGACCGCTATGGCCATCCTGTTGGAGATGCAGTGCTAAGGCAGTTTGCAGCCCTGCTCAAGGACCACTTTTCACACTCAGGTGCGGTGTACCGCTACGGAGGGGATGAGTTTACAATAATTGTCAAGGATGCCGAGGCGGACGTTGTAAAAAAAGAACTGGAAGGGCTTAGAAAGAGACTTGCAAGTGCCATTTTCGTGGCCCAGGGTGGCCGTGTAAAAATAAGGCTCACCGCCTCCTTTGGACTTGCCCAGGGAGACAATAAAAGTGAGGTAAGGCAGGTTATCTCCCAGGCAGACGAGATGCTTTATATTGCAAAAGGGGCTGGACGCGACTGCATTAAGGGGCCTCAAGGCCAATGACGGAATCCTTCTCGTAGTTGCTTTGGTTAAAGTGTGAGGCAATGGTCTTTGGATGAATACTTGTGCCCTCGCCAATTGAGATTCCCTGTGGAACCTGGGTATGCATGCCCACTGTTACGATTTTTCCTCCCCTTTTCCCTATGATACATTCCTTTCCAATACTTACACCTATATCTGTAACAGTTTTTTCCACCTTGGCACCAGGACCTATCTGGGTGTCAAAAAACAGGATGGAATCCCGGACTACCGCCCCATCGCCAACATGTACCCCTGGAAAGAGTATGGATCTTTCTACCTTTCCTTCTATTCTCACTCCGTGATAGAAACGGCTGTCAGAGATTACACCCTGGGGACGCCGGTGCGTTCCCAGGATGGCTGGCCCCCTGTCCCTTACGGCTTCGTGGTCAAGGTTGGTGCGAAGGCACCATTTGGAGAGGTCGATCCTTGGATGTCTGCCAAGAAGGTCCATGTTGGCATTCCAGTATTCCTCTATGGTTCTGCAGTAGGCCCAGTATCCATGGAATTTGTATCCGAATATCCTGTATGAAGAAAGTAGCGCCGGTATGATATCCCTTCCAAATTCATGGGAATCCCTGGATGCGTTTTCCTCCAGCACCTCAAAAAGTACCCGGTATTTAAAGAGATAGACCGTCATGGATGCCCATGTGGAAATGGGCTTTTCCGGTTTTTCAGCGTAGTCAATGAGCCTTCCTCCGCGTGGATCGTCATGGGCTATCTTGCCCAGTCCAAATCTGGAAGAACCGGAAATAGGCACGTTAACAAACGCTGCCGTTACGTCCGCCTCCATGTCCTGGTGGAAGCGGATAAGCTCGGTGTAATCCATGCTGTACACATGGTCTCCGGAAAGTATGAGCACGTATTCTGGAAGAAAAGAGGCGATGAAATCCAGGTTCTGGTAGACCGCGTCTGCAGTTCCTTTATACCAGTCAGATGCGTTAAGGGCCTTGAATGGAGGCAAAATGGTGATTCCCCTGTGGCGGCCTATCATGTCCCAGGAGGCTCCTGTTCCTATGTGTTCAACGAGGGAGCTTGACCTGTATTGGCTGAGTATTCCCACCCTTTGAATCCCTGAGCGCATTAGATTGCTTAGGGGAAAGTCGATAAACCTGTAAAGGCTTCCAAAGGGCACAGTGGACTTGGGACGGAGGTAGGTGAGTATCCCAAGTTCGTCTACCCTTCCACCTGCCAGTATCATGGCCAAGGTCCTGGTCATTAGGATATTGCCCCCTTGTCAGCCCAGGTGTTTGGTGAAGAGCTTCATGAGTTGCTGTGTATCAAATCCTATGGCGATCTTTGCGGGGAGGTTTTTCAGGGACACCTCAGCCCGCGCGCTTTCCTTGTGGCCCCCTGCAGGCCCGTAAGGACCGAACACTCGTTCAGCAAGCTTTCCTGCATTTTTTTTGTAGCCGTCGCATCTGAAAATGACCACCAGTTTCTCACCCGTCTGCCCGGATACTATTACCCAGCCTATGTCATGAACGTGGGTCAGAAAATCTGCCACCACCACAAGTATGTCTGGATTTGTTACCCTTCCAAGATGAACGTAGATCCTGTTTTTTCTCACCTTCAGGTTAATAAAGGCTGCTCTGAAATACTTTAGTTCAGCCCTCCTTATATCAGAACGTTCTATCTTGTTCAGCCAGTACTTGTTAATCCTTTTAAAGAGGTGCTGGAAGCAGGAAATATCGGCTGGGGTGGCTTTTTGGGTGAAGTTGTGGGTATCTACCTTAATGCCGTAAAACATGGCCGTGGCCAGAGCTGCAGCTGGCTTTATCTTGGCAGATTTGAGATACTCGGCAAGCATGGTGCAGTTGGCGCCATATTCTTCCCTTACGTCTATAAAGGGGGCTGTCCACCCCTCTGTAAGCGGATGGTGGTCTATTACCGCATCAAAATTTATATTTGCAAATTCGGGCCTGTGTGGGGGCTGGGAATCGAGAAGTATGAACTTGGTGTACTCGTCCCGCTTGACACTCCTCATGGTCTGGAGGGGTATCTTCAGGATGTCGCGCATGGCGATGTTGTTCAGTCGCTTTATCTGGTTGGGATGGACAATAGTGACCTCGCTGACCCTTCGGCTGAGGAGCCTTTTTACGGCAAAGGCCGAGGCCATGGAGTCTGGATCAGCAACTATGAAGATGAGTACAGAGTCTTCTCTTTTAAAAAGGCTCAGGAATTGTTTGAGCCTTTCCCTGTTGGATAGCCTTCTTATGTGTTTTGCAAGTGACACATTTGAAGGGACTTCTGATTCTGATCCGTTGTTCTTGCTCATACGCTGTGCAGATTAACTTTTTTACAAGACCAATGCAAGTTGAGCCAGTATTGTAATTCCCTTCTGTCAAGACAATACCTGCAGTTTATGTCCACGGTCAAGCCTTGATCCAATGCTTTAAGCCCGACTGCCCTTAACGCCCAGTTGCCTTTCCATTTTTGATCCCTATCTTTTATGAAGTTTCGAAAAGGAGGCAAAAAATGTCTGAAAACATCATTATCAAATGTCCATCATGTGGAGTCAAAAACCGGGTACCGCTTGACAAGATGTCCCTGGGGCCTAAGTGTGGCCGCTGCAAGGCGCCTTTGCCAGATGTTTCGGGCAATTCGCCTGTAATTCTCACCGATTCCAACTTTGATTCCCTGGTTGGTTCTGCTCAAACTGCCCTGGTTGACTGCTGGGCACCTTGGTGCGGCCCGTGCAGGATGATTGGGCCCGTGATAGAGGAGCTGGCGCGAGAGTTCGGGGGCCAGGCCCTTATAGGAAAGTTAAACGTTGACGAAAACCCCCAGGTCGCCCAAAGATACCAGGTCAGGAGCATACCCACCCTGCTTTTCTTTAAAAATGGTCAGCTGTCTGATACCATAGTGGGAGCAGTTCCGGGTCAGCAGATTAGGCAGAAGCTGTTATCCATATTATGACAAAAAGGAAGAGTTTATGGTGCAAGGGGCAGGTTTTGGCAAGTGCGAAAAGGTTAGCCAGTCGGAGATAAATCATCAGTGGGAAAAGGTACATGTGGCCCTTGGAGATAGAAGCTATGACATTCACATTGGGCCAGGGCTTCTTCTTGAGACGTCAAAGTACCTTAAGAAGCTTGGCCATTTTACAGGGCCATTTATAGTCACAGATACCAATGTTGAGGACTACGTAGGTCAGGACCTTTTGAATATCCTGAGGCAGGAGGGTTTTGAAGGTGCCGAGCTTTTGGCCTTTGAGGCCGGGGAGCAGTCCAAGAACATGGATACGGTGGTCTCATTGGCAAGGTCCCTGGTGGGTCTAGGCGCAGACAGAAGCAGCCTGTTGGTGGCACTTGGTGGAGGGGTAACAGGGGATATCTGCGGATTTCTGGCCTCCATCTACATGAGAGGCGTGGATTTTATACAGCTTCCTACCACTTATCTTGCCCAGGTGGACAGCTCTGTTGGAGGAAAGACCGGAGTAGACCTTCCCGAGGGGAAGAACCTCCTTGGCACCTTTGCCCAGCCACGGCTTGTCCTGGCCGACATAGGTGTTCTTTGCACTTTACCTGCCCAGGAGATAAGAAACGGCATTGCAGAGATAGTAAAATATGGGATGATTAAGGACGGGGAGCTTTTTGAACGCCTTGAGAGCCAGTGGTGGGACGTTATAAACCTTGAACCTTTCACTACGGCCCATCTTGTAAAACGGTCGTGCGAGATAAAGGCGGAGGTGGTTTCAAAAGACGAAAGGGAAGGGGGCTTTAGGAGGATACTGAACTTTGGCCACACCATCGGGCACGCGGTTGAAGCGGCATCCAATTACACAATAGCCCATGGAGAGGCAGTGGCCATGGGAATGGTGGCGGTTTCAAAGATATCCGTCTCAAGGGGCCTTCTGAAGGAGGAAGACCTTCAAAGACTTATTCAGCTCCTTGAGAGGTTTAGTCTCCCCGTTTCCATTCCAGAAGAAATAACCAGGCAGGAGATCCTGAAAAATCTCAAGAGGGACAAGAAGGTGAAGGATGGCAGGGTCCATTTCGTTCTTACAAAGGCAATAGGAGAAACGATCATAGTTGATGACGTAACAGATCAGGAGATCTGTATGGCCATTGGCTCTTGAGTTTCAGCTTGCTTGATTTTTAAGGATGTCTGCTGTTGCCCTTGTAATGGCCTCAATGCCCTGACCTACTGTGGGTGCGGGAACGTAGTCTTCCTTTTTGAAAAATCCGTGAAAGGTGGGCCTTGGAAGGAGCTGGGTTTCCCCGTAGATATGCCAGATGGAATAGCCCTTCCTTGTACTTATTATGTGAAAGTTCATGCCTACCCATCCCGAGGAATCGCCTGCCGGCTCAATTATGCCAGGGAGGATGATTTTGAGAATGTAATCATAGCCCCTATCCCTGGCAATCCTTAACATGTCGTGCATGTCCAGGTGGTTGTCAGGGTTGAGTGCAAGGGTGCCAAATACGTTTTCTTGCAAGAGTATGGAGCGAACCAGGCTTGTTACAGACTGACCCCATATTTCCTCCTGGTTTCCTGCCATGAAGGCAGGGATCATGAGCACCTTTTTCCTGGAAAGGTCAAGGTGCGTCTTGGGCATGACATAGACGTTTATGTGGGCATGGGGTTTTATGGTTTTGTTGCACGGCTTTTCGGGCACAAAGTAGCCATTGTCGGCACATCCTGAAAGGAGCAGGATGAACATGAAGAAAAAGGGTTTTTTACAGTGGTTCAGTGTCATAGGTGGTGGGTTCGGCCTCTGTTTCTTCAGGTGATGGTTCTGTTCCAAGGAGCGCCTTGACTGCCTCGGTCTTTGCAATCTCTTCGCCTGCCACAGACAGGATTTTGCCATTGTACAGGTCTATCAGGCGTACGTTTACCACAACGGAACGGCTGCCGTCTGAATAGGTGCCTGTAACTACTGCCCTTGCCCCGATAGATGAGGCCAGCCTTTGGGCATCCCTGCTCAGTATCAATTCACCTGTGCCTGGCTGAAGGTAGAGGGCCTTTGCCGGTCGTACGTCCTTAAGGTCTGCTCCCTGCCTGAAAAGCTCAGATCCAACAGACTCGGCAAGCACCCTTCCAAAACGTGAGGAGTGTTGAAGGTTGTCTATGTCAACGAAGGTGGTCACAAAGCAGGGCAGGTCAGAGAGTTCGGCACCCCTAAGGTTTTGTTTCAGCTGGATTGCTATGGACTGTGAGACCTGAAATATACTGGAAGACACCAGGGCAAGTTCCCTGCTCTGGCCTTCATAGCCCGATGAAGTAACAGGAGGCCGGCTGCTTTTCGTAGCAGGCGGTTTCGGGCTGCAGCCGGCTCCTGTAAGAGAAAGGAGGAGGAAGAAGAAAATGGCTTTGGTCAAAAAATCGTACATATTTTATGGCCTAATGCCCAAGTAACGTCATGATCCTGACAGTATCTTCATGTCAGAAAGGGAGCCGAGCTCCTTGACCGGCACCCTTACTGCCGGAACCGTCTCCGGCGTGGCAGATGGCCACAACAGGCGTTCAAGAAACGGATCCTTTCGCAGTATCTTGAGCCCTGAGGAGGCCACCAGGTTGTTTTCGTTGGATATTAATCTTGCGTTTATCATTATATAACGGCCTCTGGTAACGTAGGTACCGGCAAGTATATACCTTGCCGAAGACTGCCTGGCGAGCTCTTGTATATCCCTGGACAGGCCGTATTCGCCAAATCTTGGCTTTACCATTATGGAGTCTGCCTTCCTTATTTCCACAACATTAAAGCCTGCCCTTTGAAGTTCACCCATAAGCTGCTCTGCAATATACCTGCCAAAGGGGGAAGTCCGGTAAAGATTGTTCAGGTCCACGAAGGTGGCCACAGCCACTGGCCCGTTTGGCCCGGCATCGTCTCGGAAGTTTCTTAATAGCTGAAGGGCAATCTCGTGTATCTGGGTGTTTAAAAAGGATGCTTCATCAAGCCTTACAGGCTCAGGATTTTGTTGGATAGGGGTGGGCTGCTCCTGTGTGTAGTGCGGCACAGCTGGTGTAACTGGCGTACTTGAAGGGGCTTGTAATTTGATATTTTCAGAGGCCCTGGAAGCGGTATTTCCTTTTTGTGGAGCCTTGTCTACAGGTGTGGCAGTCACTCCACTACCGCCGTTAAGATTAATCACCACGGGAGGCTGTGGTGGAGGTGCACTCTTTGAGCAGCCTACAAGGATGCTTGCAACGCCTATTACGCATAGTGATGCAAGCCCATTTTTGAAATTAGTAAAGGTGATCATCAATTGGTTCCTCCTTTGTTGAGTATCGGGTTCCCTCTGTCTGAGACTTGTTTGATCTCCAGGGGGTGATTTTCAGAAAAGACTTAGGGGCCTTGCAACCTATTCCCACTGGACGAAGAAGGGTGGATATCCACGGGTTCGCCTCCATCTCCGCGCTAGCAGTGGATATTATTTCGTTGTCTGGAAGATGGATGAGACGCATGTTTACTATTATTTTCCCCATATGAAAGAGGTAGGTTCCGGCCAGGATGGCGTGGCAGTTTACCTCCTTTGCAAGGTCAGTGAGGTTGTCGGAAAGGTTAAACTGGCCAACCCCTTCCTGGAGTTTCACTGTAAGCCCACGTCTTGCCTCAACTATTTTCCAGCCCCTTTCCTGCAGAAATACCCTCAGTTTTTCTGGAACGATCTGACCAAACCTGGATGTGCAGTGTAGCTGGCTGACATCCACAATGCTTACAATAAGGGTCCTTGGTGGCCGTGGAAAACCGATAGAAAGATTGGAAGCAAGCCGGTCGGCAAGCCTCTTGGCAAGTAGGTCGATTGGAGAATTCTGCTGTGCCTGCGCACAAGGCAAAAATGGGCATGAAGCAGTCAAAAAAATGACGAATATCCAAGAGGCCAGGAATTTTCCTGCTCTACTTGTCTGAAAAGGGAATGGAGCTGTACACATGGAGATTTGTCCTGGATTCGGGTCTGGATTGGTTTTTTGGGGGCGGAATTACCTTGTATGTGACATATCTTGGCGGAGCTGGCAGAGGTTCGTAAACCTCCTGGGAATTAAGCCGGTATTCAGGTCCATAGACACTCCTTAGGTCAGGGTAACGCACCCGTGCCGAAAAACCGGGATCTGTGGCTTCACATGTAGGCCCCTCAAAGGATTTGAGCACGGCCATTGGCACTTGAAAAACCGTTCTAACAAGTCTGTGAAGCACCCCTTCCTGGCATGTTGCCCCTGATGAGGCTGTTGTTCCAAGAAACAGGATTATTCCAATGGCTGTCATGCAAGCTGTTTTTCTAAAGAGCATGGCTTTCTCCTTTCGTTGTATTTTCTTAAAGCAAGTGTACTGCCAAGTATTTAGATGCCACTTTCATGTGTTTTTAAGCCAAGTTCACGGCCCTTTTTTGAAAAATCAGCTCTCTTTGAGTGGCACAGACTGAAATATTTGCTTTCAAAGGGTGAAAGAAATTCCTGCTCCACATATCAGTTGATTGTTTTGGCTCCGACTTCTCCCTTTTTGAAGAAAAACATGATCTTTCCCACAGGCCTTTTTAACTTGATGGAGGCGTTACAAATCCTTATCTCAACATTTGGGAAGGCAGAATCAAGCAAGGAGACGGTGGCCTTTTCCATAAGGCCAAAGTCCTTTTCGATTTTGCGAATCTTTTCCTTGTTAAGGTCCATTTGATTTGCAATCTCGATGGCGGCAGCATGGAGATTTTTCCTGATGGTATCCAGCCTGGCGTCAAGCCCTTGTTCCGTTTTTTCAATGTTCTGTATCTTCAGAAGGCCTTCTTTTATCTTTGCTAGCTTCCTTGCCAACCCTTCTTGTTCCTTTATAAGTGATTCGTGGTGAATCAAAAGCAGGGGGTCATGGCCAGCAGAAAGGACTGTTGGCACATTGGCGCTGGTGCCTGCAGTTTTCACTTCAATGGATCCGCCTACCATAACCTTGCCTCCTGCCACCAGTCCTTTCTCATCCCGGATAAAGGCAGATCCGTGCACCTGGCAGATTCCGTTTAGGGCATAATCTCGTACCATCAGGTCCTCTCCTACAAATATTCTGCAATATTCCAGTGCACCGCATTCAAGGCTGCCACCAGTTTTGACCATGGTATTTTGTGACCGTATAAGGCCATTAACAAATACGTTGCCTCCCGCAAGGACTATGGCCTCATCCTCGATGTTACCTTCAATAATTACGTCTCCCATGGCCTCTACAGTAAAGCCTCCATGAACAGAGCCTTTTATGAAAAGTTTTTCTCCATAGAATTCCACGTGGCCAGTGGTGATATCCACGTCTCCCTTAATGGTCCACTGGGTTGAAACCGATATTGTACCGTCATCTTCCAGACTCAAGGCGCCGGATCGAGAGGCTACCAGGGTGTCTCCATTGACGATTTCCACAAGGTTTCCTGGTTTGAAAGGGACCCATTCCCCGGGTTTTGGTTCGATGACGTTACCGAATATATCTTTTCCAGGCTTACCAGGGGTTGGCGGTATCCTTCTCGCTATAATTTCTCCCTTTGAAACATTATGGATTGTGCGGAGGTTTTTGGGGTCCTTAATGAGGCCATCTTCTTGTTTCTCAATAAAAGATCTGGCAACGATTTCTATTTTCCCGTCAAGTCCTGGCTCCGATTCAATACCCTTGGCAACAATAAGTTTGTCTCCACTTAGTTGGTAAGGATTCAGTATGCCAAAGGAGATTCCGCTTTCTTTTATTATGTCCCTTGTAAGTCCGGAGACCTTTACGATGTTGTCTTTATTGACCTTCTCTACCCAGGCAAGGAGGTGATCCTTGGATATCTTGAAAACACAGCCTGTGTCTTCCAGTTTTATTCCTGAATAGAATTTTTTTAGACTCATAAAGTTTTTTTTCCCTCTAAACCACTCCATCTTGAGATTGAAACTGAGATGATTGATTGTAAGAAGCAGGGCAGTCCTGGCCCCAGAAATCGGTTGTTAATGCAGGGTTCTGCTTTTATTATCGACTTCAATGGGTACGCTTGTTAGAAATTTTTTAAAAAAGGAGAAACAGGATGAAATTTTTTATCGATACCGCCAATCTGGAAGAGATTAAAAAGGGTTTGGATATGGGCATGGTTGATGGCGTAACAACAAATCCTTCCCTCATCGCAAAGGAGGGATGTGATTTTGAGGAACGCATAAGGGAAATATGTGCCATTGTAGAGGGGCCGGTAAGTGCAGAGGTGGTAAGTATGGATGCCCAGGGCATGATAGATGAGGCCAAGGCCCTTTCAAAGCTTGCCGATAATATAGTTGTAAAGATTCCCATGACAACAGAGGGTCTCAAGGCCACAAAGGCCCTTGGAGACATGGGTATCAAGACCAACGTTACCCTGGTATTTTCTCCTCTTCAGGCCCTCCTTGCCGCAAAGGCTGGTGCTACCTTTGTAAGCCCCTTTGTGGGAAGGCTTGATGACATATCCACAGACGGAATGGAACTTATCTCTGACATTGTCCAGATATACGACAACTATAACTTTTCAACCGAGATCATTGTGGCATCTGTTCGAAATCCCATGCACGTTCTGGTTTCAGCCAAATTAGGTGCAGATATTGCAACAATCCCATTCAAGGTCATAGCACAGCTGGCCAAACACCCCCTTACCGATATTGGTCTGGAAAAATTCTTAAGTGATTGGGAGAAGGTTCCGAAAAAATAATTGATGAAAGGGAAAAAGGGACACAGACAACATTTTAGAAACAAGAGAGCAACATTTGGAGCCAGGACATGGTTGTTGCATAAGATTGTTTCCCTGGTGGCTGTCTGTGTCTTTCATTCCCTTTTTTGTGGTGTGGTACTTGCCGGAGCCATTTATTCCTATGTGGATAAGAACGGGGTTTATCATTTTACGAACGCACCAACTGATTCACGTTTTTCACGTGTAGAAATCAATGAGAAATCGGCGGTCCTGAAAGGCCGGGGCCGCCGGAATCTTCATAGGTCCAGAGGACTTTCTGGCAGGGATGTACAGGCCAGGGTAAATCTTTTCCACAGGGAAATTACAAGGGCTGCAGGATTTTTTGGCCTTGACCCTGCACTTATCAAGGCCATTATAAGGGCAGAGTCTGGAGGGGATCCTGACGCGGTTTCCTCCAAGGGTGCCCTGGGGCTTATGCAGCTAATGCCAGAGACGGCCAGAGAACTCATGGTGTACAATCCCTTTGATCCTGCTGAAAATATCTGGGGCGGAAGCAAATATCTCAGTTGGCTCATGGAAAACTTTGACGGGGATATCATAGCGGCCCTTGCTGCTTACAATTCAGGCCCAGGCACTGTTGAAAGATACGGCGGTATCCCTCCCTATCCAGAAACCATCCAGTATATAAAACGGGTCTTACGGTTCTGGAAACAGGCCAAGAACCAAAGCTGAGACCTCCTACTTTACCTGATTTTTCAGTCGCACCTTTTCCATTGAAACGGCAAAGGTGCAGCAGTCAAATTTCTGCTTTTCCACAATGAGTATGGAGCCGGGTGAGCAAAGAAGTGAGGCTGGTTCAGCAACCGCCCTTGCACCCACTGCCTTTTCGACGGCTTCCGACCCCTTTATGCCCGTCACACGGTTCAGTTCCTGGGCGCTAAATGTTTTGAGATCTGCTCCAAGGTAGTCGGCAAGCTCCACTATGGCAGGTTCGTTGCCTTTTTTGTCAATGGTTGCCAAATACCTTATTGCCCATGGATGAATCGAGTGTTTTGAGAGAAACTCTCTAGCCCGCTTGATGAGCCTGAAAGGGTCAAGATCCTTGTGGCAGCCAGTACCCATAAAGAGATTTCGTGTAATAAGGTGAAGGGCCCTTGGGTTTCCCGGAACAAATGGGCCAATTACAATATCTGCCTCCTCTTCGGAATCAGTGAGTTCAAGTCCCTCAGGAAGTTTTGTGGCATCAATACCCCTTTGCAAATAAACATCAATCTCCTTGTTGTTTCGAAGGTGCGCCTGCGCGTCCTTGAGCCTTTTCTTTTTAGATGGAATGAGATTATTCGCCCTTGCCCAAAGATCAAGGGCCGGGATGTCCATGAGATCAGACTGGGTGGTGATTACAGCACGGGCTCCCAGGATGGATGCAGCCTTTTTGGTGAGTTTGTTTCCTCCTCCTAGGTGCCCAGAGAGGATGCAGACCACGTTTTGGGCCGATTCATCAATGGAGATTACTGCAGGATCTGAGTATTTGTCCTTGATGAAAGGGGCTATGGTCCTCACAGCTATCTGGCACGCACAGATAAAAAAGATTGCCGAGACCTCATTCCACCTCTTGGAAAGAAGTTTGTTCTCCTTTAACCTTGCAAAGCTGATGAGCTCTGATTTGCTGTCAAGCCCGGCCTTTAAATTTTCTGCTATCTCTTTTCCCTTCGAACCCAGATAGACTATGAGGGCCTCGCTCTTATCTTTTAGGGAATCAGAAGAAAATGCATGAATAAGCCCTTTTTTTTCACCTGTCTCTATTCCCTTTCTGAATTCGTGTGAAAACGTCCTATTATAGAGCCTGGAATGGGTACTTCCAGGGGAATCCAGTTCCCTAAGGGCATCTCCAACAATGATAACCGCGGTTTTCTTTATCCCTGCCCCTTTAACCTTGGTTGCAATATCTGAAAGTTTGCCAATGATGACCCTTTCATCTGGCCACGTTGCCTTTTCCACAACTGCAACGGGGGTATCCATGGGGTATCCCTTGGCAAGGTCCTCAACCACCTTGTCTATATGCCCGACACTGAGATAAAGGATCAGAGAGGCCCCTATCTGGGAAAGGATTTCAAGAGACTCCTTTTGGGGGACAGGGGTGCGCCCGGATACCCTGCTGATTATTACGGTCTGTATCTTTTCTGGCACAGTGAGTTCGGTGCCAAGGCTTGCGGCAGCGGCAAAGCCTGCGGTCACACCTGGGATAACCTTGAAGGGAATGGATTTTTTTTTCAGGTAGCGAATCTGTTCCCCAATGGCACTGTAGAGGCTTGGGTCACCTGTATGGAGTCGGACCACCTTTTTGCCTTTTTGAAAGCCATCCTGGAGGATATCTAGTACCTGCCCAAGGTGCAGGCCAGCCGAATCAAATATTTTGGCTGTGCAGTTTTTTATCACAGACCGGGGAACGAGGGAGCCTGTGAATACTATAATATCTGCCTGCTCAAGGAGTCTTTTTGCCTTAACGGTTAAAAGTTCCGGATCTCCTGGCCCTGCCCCAATGAAGTGAATAGGTGTACAGTATGTTTTTTTCTCCACATATTAAGATTAAAATGCTTTTTAACCGCTGACAACATCTGCCATCTTGAATATGGGAAGATACATTGCAATGATAATTCCACCAATGGTGCCACCGAGAAAGACGATCATAAAGGGCTCGATCATACTGGTTAGTGCATCGACTGCCGCATCCACCTCTTCATCATAAAAATCTGCTATCTTGTTGAGCATGGCATCGAGTGCACCGGTGGTTTCACCAACCGAGATCATCTGAACCACCATACTGGGAAATATTTTGCTATTCATGAGTGGTTGAGCTATGGAACGGCCCTCGCTAATACTGGCCTTAACGTTTTTTATGGTTTCCTCAATCACTTTGTTTCCAGCAGTACCCGCCGCTACATTTAGGGCCTCTATAATTGGTACACCACTGTTAATCAGGGTGCCGAGTGTTCTGGCAAACTTGGCTACTGCAACCTTACGGATCAAAGGTCCAAAAACAGGCGCTTTCAGTAAGAGCCTGTCCACTGTGAATCTACCTTTCTGCGTGGAGTAATACTTCTTAAACAGAAAAACAAAGACTACGCCCAGGGCTACCATTACCAGGAAATACGATTTAACAAAATTGCTCAAATTTATTACAATTTGGGTGGGCAGAGGCAATGCAGAACCAAAATCGGCAAACATCTTTGCAAATGTAGGAATTACGAAAAGAAGTATAATACTCAAAACAAGCATTGAGATGGCCAGGACTATAATAGGATAGGTCATGGCGCTTTTGACCTTGGCCTTTAATGCCTGGGCCTTTTCCATGTAGTCAGAAAGCCTGCGAAGCACTTCATCCAGGATTCCGCCTATCTCACCTGCTGCAACCATGTTGCAGTACAGCCTGTCGAAGTGTTTGGGGTACTTCTTAAGGGCCTCCGCAAAGGTAGAGCCGCTTTCCACATCGGTTTTTATCTGGGTGAGCATCTTTTTAAAGGTAGAATTTTCCTGCTGGCTGGCAAGGATTTCAAGCCCCCGTACCAGAGGCAGGCCCGCATCGATCATGGTGGAAAGTTGCCTGGTAAAAATGACGATATCCTTGGTCCTCACCTTTGGCTGCAGGAAACGCAGGTTTTCAAAAAGATCTTTAGGCTTGGTCTTAAGTTTTTTAACACGAACCTTCTTGCGAGAAAGAAGAAGTCTTGCGGTTTGTTCATCCCTGGCCTCTATTTCTCCCTTTGTCTCCCTACCAGAACCATCAACTCCTGCCCATACGTATACTGGCATATCCTTACTCCTGATTTTTTATTTTTGCGACTAAACAACAAACAAGAAAGATGCCAATTCCACTGACAAAAACATTCTTCTTGACCTCTTATCGGCAGCATATGCCTGTTTCTTTAGTAGGAGGCTAAGCTGTTTTTATTGAGATGTCGTAACTAAAGCCTGGAAAGTATATCCCGTAACGAGGAGTCTTTTAGGAGAAATGTCTTTTCTCTTGAGGTATGACCGGACCTGAGAACCACTTTGGATTTTGGAAGGCCAAGGTGTTTGGCAAGCAATTTCTGAAGGGCCTTGTTCGCCTTTCCATCTGCAGGCGGTGACTGGACAGCTATCTTTAGCCTTTCCCCATGCGGCCCCACGATCTTGTTCCTTGAGGCCCTGGGCTGCACATGTACCATAAGCAAAATACCCTCTTTTGCCTCTTTTACGTATGAAGGGGTCTGGTTCGGCATATTAAAAATTAAATGGTCTTACAGGCAGATAATCACTTTTCCGTTTTCTCGCAGTGTTTTAAAAGGGAAGGGCCAAGTTCCTGCACCTCTTTGAAAATCCTGATAAAGCCTGTTCTGTCCTTGTCCCGAAGTATCTGCCTGAGTTCCTTGGCATGTTTGGTGAAGGTCTCAATGGCGGTCGGGGTGTAGGGGTTGCCAAGTTGTATGGTGGCATAGAGTTCAGGGTCTTGAAGGCACAGCCTTGCAACGATATTTAACTGTCTTTCAAAACTTGGTGTTGCAAGCTGGAGAACGTGTTTAAAGTCGATTCCGTCTTCTTCCAGGGATTTTCCAAGGCAAAGGAGTATGAAGTGATTAAGGGCCTGGACCCACGCCATGGTCCTGTCATGTTCAGAGGGGGTGAACTCTGCCACAAGGGCCCCGTTTCTTTCAAGGTAGTCTTTCCACCATCCGTACCAGTCCGCCCCCCTTGCAGGGCACAGGGCAACCCTTCTTCCCTTGAGGCTGTCTTCCCCCGGGCCAAAAAGCGGGTGGGTTCCGCATACCTGGCAGGTGCTGTTTTCCATCATGACCTCAACCTGTTTTTCCTTTAGCGAACAAAGATCAGTCATGAAATGTTCTTCTGGCACCATGGGGCCCACCTCGCGCACCACCCTTGGGAAGACCTCCATGGGAAGGGCCAGGATGACCACCTGGCATTTTCGGGCAATATCCTTTGGGGCAAGCTCGGTATCCACATCTGATATGAGCACATCGAGGCCGGTCTTTTGAAACTGGCGGTGAAACCACCTGCCCATTCTGCCCTTACCACCTATTATTCCTATGAGGGGCCTAGATGAGTTTTCCATTTACCCTGTCCCTGATTATTGCGTGGTGGTCTGTTATCTCTATCTGGAACCTTCTAAGGAGGTGATCTGCAAGAACAAGCTGAAGCATTGCCCTTAGAACCGGAACTATTCGGGGGATGGCAGATGCGTCGTGCCTGCCCCCCACCTTGATTTTACAGGCCTCGCCCCTTGTGTTTATGGTGTCCTGCTCCATGGATATGGAGGGAATGGGCTTTACTGCAGCCCTTGCAACTATTGGCTCGCCGTTTGATATGCCTGCAAGGATTCCACCTGCATTATTTGAAAGAAACCCCTCTGGTGAGATTGGGTCGTTGTTCTGAGAGCCTGTCAGGTAGGCTGCCTTCATGCCTGAGCCTATCTCCACACC
>JALWNK010000010.1 GCA_026995935.1 Deltaproteobacteria bacterium | reverse complement strand
TTGCTCCCTGACATTTTCATGTCAGCAGGATGCCTCCGGCGGGGCGGTTCCCTAAAAAAATTAGCACATGCCAAACCGGACAGTTTATTTGCTATAAAACCGGACAACTCTATTTGTTGACAACAGGGACCATAGACCAGCTTGACCCGGGTGAATGTGTGGATGTAACCTATACGGCTACTCTTGCGAACTCCGTCCAGTATGCAGAAGAAATTACAAATGTCGCATCTGTCAATGCCACCAGTCTTCCAGGGGACCATGGCACAGGGGACGCCACCCCCGGCGATCCAGGTGCGGAAACCGGTGAAAGGACAGGTGGCGGTGGCACCAATGACCTTCGGGCGTCCGATAGCGCAACAGTTACCATTGAACGGCCCACCCTTTTAAAGGATATGCTCAATCATAAGGACTGGTACGCCATAGGAGATAATGCCACATTCGTGATCACTGCCGGTCTTCCAAGCGGCACCTCAAAGAATTTCGTCATTACTGATCATATTCCTTCGGGACTAGAGCTGGATTCAGCTTCCATCAATGTGTCTCTGCCCTCTGGTGCATCTTCCACCAATGCCCCCCTTAATGCGTCAAACAGTGCCTTTTTCAGTTACGATTCCTCAACTGGTGTCATGATCCTGGACTTCGGAAACGTAACGGTTCCAACTGCAGGAAACGTGGTCATCACCTATCAGGCGATTGTGCGCAATATTGCAACCAACCAGGATGGAACCCAGCTTTTGAATAGAGTGGAGCTATCCTACGATGATCCGTCAAATCCCGGAAACAGCCTTACAGTGGGGCCAGTGGACAATCAACAGCAGGTCCATGTGGGCGAGCCGAACCTTGAGATGACAAAGGTCATAGTATCAGGGGCAACCGACGTGGACGCCGGAGATACCGTGAGCTGGCAGGTGAGCATCCAAAATACAGGTCATACCACTGCCTATCATGTAAATTGGCAGGATGCCTTGCCAGACGGCCTCTTTAACATCTCAAACGCCCATGTAAACGTTTCTGGCTCCGTATATCTGAATGGAACCTCTACTCCGGTTTCCGATTCCAGCGTGCAGATAACCACCACCTTGAATTCCAATGACACCATTTCCCTGCCGCTCTTCCAGATAGGGCCGGGGACTTCAATTACTATGACCTTTGATAGCGTGCTCATGGATAGCGTTACGCCAGGACAGGAACTTAACAACCAGACTAGTGCATCCTACACAAGCCTGGTAACCGGCGGTGGACGAGACAACAGCTCAGGCCCTGGCACAGTGGATGATGATAACGATGCCCAGCTCAACAACTACGAGGAGTCTGTCGGCCAGTCCCTGACAGTGGGCACAAGCGTGGCCATTGACAAGCAGGTTGACAAGACCCAGGTGACCATTGGGGACACGGTCACGTTCACCATAAGGGTTAGCATCCAGGAGGGAACAATACCTGAAGTTACCATACATGATGTGCTGCCTACCGGTTTTGGTTATGTCAGCCACCAGGTACTCGTGGGGAACAGCGGCATCACCTTTTCAAATCCAAACTATGACCAGAATGTTGGATTTGGTCAGGAGGTGATGATCGACCTTGGGGATGTCACCAATCCAGCAGATGGAAGGACCGATGACGATTACGTTGATGTCGTAATATTGGCAAAGGCCATGAATGTTTCATCCAACCAGGCTGGAACGATTTTGAGAAATGGCCAGGAAAGCGAAGGATCCAATGTGTACCTTACATTCTCCCAGGGTGGAGGGACCACCAGGGTTGATTTTGATCACGACCCTGTTACTCCTGGTATCCAGGGAATCCCTGTGGAGATAGTGGAACCGGATCTTTCAATAACGAAAACGGCCCAACCTGACCACCAGTCCCTTGGCGATATGGTGACCTTCACAGTGCAGGTTTCTCACACGGCTCAAAGCACCTCAGACGCCCAGGATGTGTTGATTCAGGATCAGATTCCGGCGGGAATGACCTTTGTGGATTCCTCTCTTCCCGCATCTGATGTTTCCGTAAGCGGCCAGCAGGTGGAGTTCCGCATCCACTCTCTCGCCCTGTCACAGGGGCAGACCTCATTCACCTACAGGGCAAGGGTTGACCTTGACGCCACTGTGGATCAACCTCTTATAAATACGGTACATCTGACGTGGAAGAGCCTTTCAGGGGCAACTGGTGCGGCAGACAGCGGAAGGACTGGCCATGACTGTCCGCCTGGCCTGAATGATTACTGTGATGATGCATCCTCAACGGTGATACCCACGGCAAATGCAGCAGTTGATGCACAAAAGACAGTGAGCATTGTAGATGATGCGGACGCAAGCGGGGATGCAACATCAGGTGACATCCTGGAATACACAATAACCGTAACCAACGGCTCTTCACCTGTAACCGGAACGATCTTCACTGACGTGATCCCAGAAAACACCACCTATGTCCCAGGAAGCTTGACCCTGGATTCTGCATCTCTGACCGACGCATCAGACGGAGATGCAGGGGACTATGGCCAAAGTGTCCCAAATGGAGTGAGTGTGATGATAGGGGATATGTCCGCAGGACAAAGTGTCACCGTTACCTTCAGGGTGAGGATCAATGATTACACTCCGGTCGGGGTGGTAATTTCCAACCAGGGTGTTGTGGATACGGACCAGTCAGTGCCTGAGCCGACAGACCAGGACGGCATAGACTCAAACGGTGACCAGCCAACTGATATTCCAGTTGGCGGTGGCACCGCTACAGGTCTCAGGGCCGAAAAGGTGGTATCTCTTACAGGAGATACAGTTGATCCAACAGATGGGACAATAAACGTAGGAGACCAGGTCACTTACACCATAAGGCTAATTAATACCGGGCAGACCACCCTTCACAATGTCACCTTTACCGATGACATTCCTTCAAGTGTCAACATTAGCGGGGTTACAAACGCAAGTTGGACTGCACCGTCCTCTCAGGTTACGGCCCAGTTTGCATCTCTTGGAGCAGGCCCGGTACAGGTGATTACCATCACAGGAACGGTTGCCCAGGTGGGCACTACATCCAACCAGGGTGTGGCTGGAAGTGATGAGGTGCCACATGTCCTTACCGATGGAGACACTGACCCTGGCAACGGTGAGCAGCCCACCACCTTCGTTGCAACCGGACAGGGAACTTCAGGAGAACCTGCGCTCAGCCTTACAAAGAGGGTTGAGCTCAATGGGGACACCAACAACGATGGGGTTTTGAATCCAGGTGAGACCTTCAGATACTCCATGGTCCTTTCAAACACTGGCAGCAGCCCGGCCTCTGGCGTCATTGTCTCGGACCAGATTCCAGCACATGTAACCCTCGTGCCAGGAAGTGTCCACACGAGTAAGGGTGCGGTTGTTTCTGAAGATCCGCTCTCGGTAAATATCGGGGGCTTGCGGTTGGCGAGACAGTAAACGTGTACTTTGATGTAAGGGTTGACAGTGGAGCACCCTTGGGGACTACCATCTCCAATCAGACTCAGGTGCAAGACGGAAGCGGACAGACCGTTGTCTCAGACGATCCTGGCACTGACGATGGAACAGACTGCACCTCCACTGCAGTAAACTGCAATGATGGCGACACCGGTAATGATGATCCAACGGATGTGGTAGTATCTGGTGCCAATGTGTTTGATCCACCAACTGTTATAAAGACGGGCACCTTGGGTAACAAAAGTGTGATTACGTGGAGGCAGGTATGGATAAACAGTGGAAACGTCGAGGCCATTAACGTCCGCGTCGTTGACCCCATGCCTGAGCACACCTCTTTCGTTGATGGAAGCCTTGTATGTTCACCACAAGGATCCTCCACCACCGTAAGGTGCGAGTATGATGCCCAGAACAACCGCATAATTTGGGAAGGAAACATTGGCGCTGATTTTAATGCCACAGATGAAGACCAGGCCCAGAACGAGGTGGTTATCGAGTTTGATACCCTTGTTACCGAATCTGCTACGGCCATTGAAAACCGTACCTCAGGATATTGGGACAGGGACGGTGACGGATTTATCGATGACGACATAGATAGTGGCCAGGTGGCGGTAACATCGCAGGCCGCAATTTCCTTGTTGGTCAGGGTTCCAAGCTTGTCTCAGTGGGGCGGTATCTTCTTGGTGATGCTCCTTGCTTTTGCTGTTTTTATAAGAAAACGTTTGTTGCCTGCTTAATTAACAATTTGCCTTTTCTCCCTTCTTGTTCTAACAAGGCCGCTTTCATGCAGCCTTGTTGATCTTTTAACGTCTTGTGCCATTTCTTTGCAAGATAAAAAGACTGTATTTAGAGGTTAAAATTTTTTCAGTTTGGCGATGTCTTTGTCGAAAATATAGGTAAGACAAAAAGATCACAAAAAGGTCCTTGATGCGGGAGATTGCAGAAATCTTTAGAAACGGGGAATAAGGGTATGAAAGATGTTGTGGTTGAAAGGCTACTAAACGTTTCAATAAGCGTGAAAATTATCCTGGCCATCCTGCTTGTGGTGGCGGTGGCCTTGGGAGTTTCCGCGTTCCAGACAGTTCAGGTGGTTCAGAAACAGCAAAGACAGGTGATAAAACAGGCAGAAGAAAGGGGACAGGTCCTGACTGAAAAGATACAGGATACGGCATCCCAGTATCTTCAGACCGCCTTTTTGATTTCAAACATGGACGTGGTCAAGGCCAGCCTCGCAAAAGGGGACAGGTCCATGCTTTTGTCCAAATTCCCAAGGCTAATTGGCGAGGCGGCATCCCTGGACAAGAGACGCACCCTGAAGGTACACGTACATGCTGTTCCTGCGCGCTCCTTTCTGCGTACGTGGAAGCCAGGGAAGTATGGAGATGACCTTTCCGGTTTCAGGCAGACGGTGGTGGATGTACAAAGGACAGGTATAAGGATAGCCGGTGTGGAAGCCGGACGTGCTGGCCTGGCAATCAGGGGGGTTGCGCCTGTCAAGGACGACTCAGGCAGGGTCATTGGCAGTGTTGAGGCCTTTTGTGACCTTGCCCAGGTGGTCGGGAACTTTTCGGCAGATACAGGAACCAATGCGGCCCTTTTCAGAAAGAAGAGCGTTAAGGGCTTTTCCAAGGAGCCGGGAAAAGATGCCGATTTCGGTGATATGGAGCTCATATACGCAAGTAATCAAAAACTTGTAAAAAGGCTTGTTCATGAAAAGTTCCTGCGTACAGCAACCAACAGGCAGGTTGCAAAGGTAATTGGAACCACCCTCGTAGTCGCGACTCCTATCAGGGACTACAGCCACAGCACCACTGGAATTTATGTCAGTTTCACTGACCTTGCCCCGTTTAAAAGGGCCCAACAGGCCTCCATCCTGAAGGCAGGCCTGGTGGCACTAGCCTCCTTTATACTTCTAGCCATTACCGTTGTATTCCTAATCAAAAGAATAGTTGTCAGGCCACTTAATCATACACTGGATGTCATAAATGCCGTTTCAAGAGGTGATTTACGCAAGGGTGTAAAGGTGGTGGCCATGGACGAGATGGGTCGTCTGGCCAAGGGCGTAAACAAGATGATAGAGAGCATCAGGCATCTTGTTGGAGATATGAAGCACAGGAGCAAGGAGCTTGAGGAGGCCGGTTCAGAGCTCCAGGAGGCGTCAAGCCAGGCAGCGGCCAGCGCATCTGAAACGAGTGCCCAGGCGGACGAGATTGCCCAGGTAAGTGCTGCCAACGAGGATCGAATAAACTCCGTTGCCGCTGCCAATGAGGAGGTGACAGCAACGGTGAAAGAGGTTGCCCAAAGCTCCATGCTGTCCATGAACATGGTGACTGAGGTAAGCCACAAGATAGACGAGGCCTCCCAGACCATTACCGAACTCCATGGTTACTTTAAACAGATAGAAGAGGTGATGACATTCATAAGGACCATTGCCGATCAGACGAACCTGCTGGCCTTGAATGCAACCATAGAAGCGGCCAGGGCCGGGGAGGCAGGAAAGGGTTTTGCAGTGGTGGCAAACGAGGTCAAGCAGCTTGCTAAGCAGACAAGCGAGGCTACAGACCGGATAGTGGATACCATTCAGGGACTCAGGGAAATGGTCAATGCCTCTGTGGATTCCGTAAAGGATGTCCACGAGATGATAGACCCTGTAAGAGAGATAGCCCGTGATGTTTCCGTGGCCATGGAGGAAAACATCAAGGCGGTTAATGAAATAAGCGTGCGGGCCCAGGAGGTTGCTGCAAGCACCACGGATTCTTCAAGGCAGATTCAGGAACTCAGGGAGGCCATCAATATTGTTGCGGAGGCCTCTGAAAAGACCGCAGCCACATCCAATAAGCTCAACAGTTTTGCCAAGGAAATGGAGTCACTGATTGCCAGATTCCAGATATAAGGAGCAGGAAATGAAAAGGGTTCTGATTGTTGAGGACAGCCTTATAGTCAGCAAGCTTCTAGCAAGCCTTCTCAAGGCAAAGGGATTCGAGGTCAAGGAGTGTGCAACCATATCAGAGGCAATGGAGAACCTCAAGAATCTTGATCTTGCCATCCTGGACTACAGACTGCCAGATGGCACTGGCCTGGAGGTAGCCGAAAGGATTAAGAGGCACCATCCGGGGGTCCCCATGTTTTTGCTCACTGCCAGGGGCAGCTCGGTACCAAGGGAGGTGGCAAGTAAGGCTGGCATTAAGGAATACATGGAAAAACCCATAGAGCCGGAACTCCTGATGGAGACCGTGGAGCAGTACTGCTCCCAGGTTCAATAGGGCATTTTTATTTTCATAGAATGTGGCAGCCAGATCTCTCAATAAGTCTTGTTGTTGCTGCTGTTGGCCTTTGTATATCCCTCTGGATGTACTGGCAAAAAGACCGCCTCTTGGAGGTGATTAGACGGTCCAGGGACCGTTTCAAGGCCCTTGTAGACCTTTCTCCCTACGGAATTGCACTTACGTCAAATGGTGGTGAAATAGTAAGCGCCAATCGTTCCCTGGCTGATCTACTGGGCAGGGATGTAAGGGAGATGATAGGTTCATCCCTTCCGGAAATGCTCGGGCTCGATATGGAAGAGCTTTTGGCCCAGGCCTCTTCCTTGGAGCCGGGTGAGATATTAAAGCTGCCGGTCATCCAAAGGAAGAGACAGGGGGAGACACTTCATCTGCTTCCGTGCCTGTTCAGGGACGAGGCCAACACAGACCTGTTTTTCTGGCACGTGCAGGATCAAACCACTTATGTGGAGCTGGAAAAACGCTTCCAGGAGCTGGTGGAAAGCGTGCCAGTAGGACTTTTCTGGGCAGATCTAAACGGAAAGATAGGTGCAACCAACCCTGAATTTAATGCCATCTTTTCTGGGGGCATCACTCCCGGTATCCTTCAAGAACTTCTTACAGAGCATGGATGGAAAGAGGCTAGACAGGCAATCATAGAGGAGGGGGCCGTATTCAGGAAAGGGGTAAGCCGCAGGTGTGGGCACAAGGTCAAGCATCTAAAAATTGAGCTAAAGTCATGCAATCATGGCTCTCTCCATTACCTGGCAGGTATTGTCAAAGACGTAACGGTTGAACAAAAACTTCAGGAGGAGCTAAAGGTGGCCCTGGAAAAGGCAGAGGCTGCAAGCCAGGCAAAAGGGGCCTTTTTGTCACAGATGAGCCACGAGTTTCGCACCCCCTTAAACGTAATCCAGGGAATGGCGACCCTTCTTGAGGACAAGATCACCAACCCGGAGGCCCTGGAGCTTGTAACAGATCTCAAGAAGGCCTCCGAACACCTGACCGCTCTAATAGGTGATATTCTTGATCTTGCCAAGATAGAGTCCGGCAAGCTGACCCTCCAGGAAAAACCCTTTGATCTAAAGGAGTTGCTGGAGGACATAGAAAGTGTTCTGGGGGTACAGGCAGGGCTCAAAGACCTGGACTTTGCGGTGCGTTTTCCCCAAGACATGCACAGGTACTACCTGGGAGATCCTGTTAGGATACGTCAGATCATCTTCAATCTTGCAGGAAATGCAATAAAACTCACCCAAAAGGGCAGGGTCGAGGTGGCGGTTTCCTTTCCGGGTGAAGCAGGCAAAAAGGCAACATTGGCAATAAGTGTGTCTGATACCGGCCCGGGGATCCCTGAGGACGTGCTATCCAACCTGTTTTCTCCCTTCGTGCAGGCAGAAGAAGGGCGAAAGGCAGGGGGTACAGGCCTTGGTCTTTCAATAGCCAAGGAACTTGCAGAAATGATGAACGGGTCCATTCAGGTTGAGAGCAAGGTTGGGGAAGGAAGTGTTTTTACCGTAACCCTCAGGCTTGAGGCCCTTGAAGCCTGTCCTGTTCCGGAAAAGACGCTTACTGCAGGGTGTGATGTCAGGCCCGGTCTAGCCCTGGTTGCCGATGACGTTCCCATGAACCGCAAGGTCCTTAGAATGTTTCTTGAGAAAATGGGTTGGAGGGTTCGTGAGGCCTCAGATGGGAAAGAGGTTCTCGCCATGCTCCAAAGGGAGACAGGCTTTGACGTGGTGCTAATGGATATCTCAATGCCCGAGATGGATGGTGTAGAGGCAACAAGGCGCATGAAAGGGCACAAGGCCTGGAGAAATATCCCGGTTATAGCCGTTACGGCCCATGCCATGGCCGAGGACAGGGAGCGTTTTCTTGAAGCAGGCATGGATGGTTACGTATCTAAGCCTGTAAAGCCAAGGGAGCTTATCCAGGAGATTGCCAGGGTTTTAGCCGAAAATCCAGACGCATTCTCAGAGAAAGAGGTGAGTGGAGGCGTAAAAAGGCCCGACACTTCTGACCCTGAAGGCAATGAAGACGGCTCAGACCGCCTCCATAGGGATGAAACCTGTCCTGTGGATTATCAAAAGTTGCTTAAGACGTGTCAGGGCATGGAGGAGCTTGCCAGGGAACTCCTTTCGGATCTTGCCAGGGAGTGTCCAAAGTGGATGGAAAATGCAGAAAGGGCTGTCAAGGAGTCTGACCCAGAGGAGATCAGAAGGATATGCCACCTCATAAGGGGCAGTGCGTCCACTGTCCATGCAGAGGGTTTGAGCCAGGCTGCAGAAAAACTTGGAAAGGCGGCACGCGAAGGCAAGCCAGGGCTTTACCTAGAAAGGCTTAAGGCCCTTAAGGAGGCGGCTTCGGAGCTTGAGAGGTGGATCAATGCGAATATCTGCTTCAAAGAGGCCGTTGAATCCCTGAAGGACCTTACCGAAGATCTTTCTTCCTTGAACAAGGCCAGGCTTCAAGCCTGATTTTTACCTGAGCCGTTCATCCCTATATTTCCAGGCTGATTGATAAAAAATTAGCTTGCATCCTTTCCCATAAGGCATAAAATTAGAGCCAAATTTCACAATCAGTAATAATTGCTCTGAGAGGAGGGAGATTATGAAGAACGTAATTTTTCTGGCAGCTTTTTTTCTTTTGACTGTATCCCCTGTCCTTGCAAGTTCAGGACAGCATAAGGTTCACTGGGGATACGAGGGAAAGGAGGGCCCTGTGTTTTGGGGAAGCATGGACCCGGCCTTTGAGATGTGTTCAAAGGGCAGGAACCAGGCACCCATAGACCTAAGGGGTTTCATAGAGGCAGAGCTTGCAAGGATTCCATATACAGATAACGGTTCCTGGCAGGAAATTATCAACAATGGCCATACCATAAAGGTCAATGTCAGTCCTGGAAGCACCATAGAGATTGACGGGATGACATTTTCCCTTCTCCAGTTTCACTTCCATTCACCAAGTGAAAACCTCATTGAGGGAAAGTCCTTTCCACTGGAGGCCCATTTTGTCCACAAGAACCCGAAGGGGGACCTTGCAGTGGTTGCCTTGCTCTTTGAACATGGGCCTGAAAACAAGGTAATCCAAGAGCTTTGGGAGAAAATGCCTGAAAATGCGGGGGAGAAGGTGAAAATAGAGCCGACCTTTAAGCCCTACGACCTTCTGCCAAAGAATAGGGACTATTACCGTTTTAACGGCTCCCTCACCACTCCGCCTTGTTCTGAAGGCGTGCGCTGGATAGTGTTAAAGTCCCATGCCACCGTTTCCAGGCAACAGGTGGAAAGGTTTAAAAAGGTGATGCATCATCCAAACAACCGCCCGGTTCAGCCAATAAACGCAAGACCTATTCTAAAGTAGTTTTTGAAAATAACGGAAAGCTGAAGGGCCAGGCCAGGTTCCAGAGGCCTCCTGGCCCTTTTTTTAATTTACTGCTTCAATGGAACTGCCGCCTATATTCAGGCCACATCCTCATCCTCATCCTCATCCTCATCCTCATCCTGGTTCATTGATTCACTCTTAAGAAAATCCATCCACCCTTCCATCCCCTCCCCTGTCTTTGCAGAAAGGGTTAGGACAGAAATCCCAGGATTTATTGCCCTTGCACACCGTATGGCCTCGTCAATGGAAAAGTCAAAGTAAGGCAAAAGGTCCATCTTGGTAATGACAAAGAGATCAGAGCCCATGAAGGCCCTTGGATATTTGGCAGGCTTGTCAGAGCCTTCTGGAACAGAGACCATGACAACCCGTTTGTGCTCCCCTAGGTCAAAGGCTGCAGGGCAGACGAGGTTTCCAACATTCTCTATGAATATGAGCCTTGGAGAACCCTTTCCAAGCTCCTTTTCCAGCAGATGAATGCCCTTGTGTACAAGGGTGGCATCCAGGTGGCACGCTCCTCCCGTGGTTATCTGAACGGCAGGTATGCCCTTTGCCCTTATGCGCTGGGCGTCGCGCTCCGTTTCTATGTCTCCCTCTATTACGGCAAAGGTAAACTCACCTGAAAGGAGCTCAGCTGTCTTTTCAAGAAGGGTGGTTTTACCAGCCCCGGGGCTGCTTATGAGATTTATGGCCCTTGCCCCGATCTTATCAAAGTGCTTCCTGTTTTTTCTGGCAACCGAATCGTTAGCCGCTAGAAGGCTCTTGTTTATCTCAAGAAGTTTCTTGTCCTGGTGGCTCGGTTTTGTTGCCTGGCATCCGCATGTATCGCACATGGCTACTCCATTTCTATTTGCATTAAAAGTATTTCGTCTCCTCCTGAAGGATAAAGGCTTCCCTTGCCGCAATGGGGGCACCTTTTTCCCTGGGAGAAGAGCTGACCTGGAAATATATTACCTTTAAAGTCAAGGTCCTCCTTTTCACCATCCACCTCCCTTCCGCAAAGGCTGCAGCATAGCCTTGGCCCTGGCCTTATTATTTCAAGGTGTGCATGGCGTAGTAGCTCCTCGTCCTTCTTCAAGATATCAAAGGCAAAGGTGAATGAATCCATCACCACCCCGGAAAAGGGGCCTATTTTCACCACTACCCTTGTCACCTTCTGGGCCTGGTGCTGGGAAGCCATCTCTTTTACCTGGGAAAAAAGGCCTTGAACAAGGGAAAGCTCATGCATTTTTAACTTTAAAACCTTCGGCCGTGAGATATTCTGTCACAAGCCTTGCCATCTCCTCTACTTTGTCCTCAAGGATCTGAGAAAGCTCAACCGAGGGCTCAATCTTCTGGGGTATGACAAGGAAAAATTCCACTTTGGAAGGGAGTGTGTCCCTCAGCCTGCAAATTTCGAGTATCTCTAAAACCCCAATCTGATGAGGGCTTAGAGAGGACTGGATATCACCTGCTCTTACCTCCTGGTGATTGAGCCGCAGGATTTTTCCAGGCTCTAAGCCATCAATCAGGGCCGCATCCATTACAATGGCAACGTCCGCATCTTCAAAGAAGGGGGCCATGTAGATTCCTGCGGTTCCGCAGTCCACAAGCCTTACGTTTTCCGGAAAGACAAAGTTTCTTTCAAGATGGCGAAGAACGTGGATTCCAAAGCCCTCATCCCCCATAAGGAGGTTCCCAATCCCAAGGACCACTGCCTTTTTCTCATTATCTGCCATTAACATATCCTAGGAAGGGGCTCTCCTGTAAGAATTGGAACTATCCTCAGCCCCCCTACCCTGGTTCTAAGAAGCACCTGGGGCCTCTCTTTGGCTTCCTTTTCCCTGACTTCGCCTATGATGGCAGCTTCCCTGCCAAGCCTGTGCCCCTTCATGGCCTTGAGAACCTTTTCTGCCGCATCCCGCCTTGCCACAACAACGCACTTTCCCTCGTTGGCAAGATACAAGGGGTCAAGGCCTAGAAGCTCACAAACCCCTGATACCTCGTTCCTTATCGGAATGCGCTCCTCCCAGATTTCCATGTCTACACTGGAGGCCTCTGAAATCTCGTTAAGCACCGTTGCAAGCCCTCCCCTGGTTGGGTCCCTTAGAAGGCGGATTGCTCCAGGTGCCGCTTGTAAAACGGCCTCTACAAGTCCGTTCAAAGAGGCGCAATCGCTTTTTATCTCAGCGTCAAAGGGAAGGCCTGAGCGTGAAAGCAAGACGGCAGCCCCGTGGTCTCCAACACATCCTGAAACAATGACCCTGTCTCCAGGTCTTGCCCTGTTTATGCCAAGGACCACATTTTCTGGAATTACACCGATTCCAGAGGTGTTTATGAAGAGTTTGTCCGCCTGGCCCCTTCCTACCACCTTTGTATCGGCAGCAGCAATCATTACGCCTGCCTCCCTGGAGGCCCTTGAGATGGACCTTGAAATTTTTTCAATAATGTCCATGTCAAGCCCCTCTTCAAGGATGAGGCCAAGGCTCAGGAACAAAGGCTTTGCCCCCTGCATGGAAAGGTCATTGACAGTTCCGCGAACGCAGAGGGAGCCGATATCGCCCCCTGGGAAAAATGGAGGATCTATGACAAAGCTGTCTGTTGTAAAGGCGATTCTGCCTGGTGGAAGATCAAGGACAGCGCTGTCCTCCATGCGGGAGAGCACCGGGTTTTCCAGGTGTCTGAGGAATACTTCCTCTATGAGCCTTTTGGTTGCAAGCCCTCCGCTTCCGTGATCGAGCAGTATCTTATCTACGTTCATGCATGGCCTCCATACCTGTAGTAGGCAGAACATGTGCCTTCGCTTGACACCATGCAGGGTCCAACTGGGCTCGTTGGCGTACACACCCTGCCAAAAAGTGAACAGTCAAGGGGCAGGGCCCTGGCCCGAATTATCTCTCCACAAAGACAGCCCTTTTTTTCTCTGGTTTCAGGCACGGTGATATCAAAGCGTCTTTCCGCATTAAGATGGGAAAAGTCATCCCGTATGGCAAGGCCGCTTCCCTTTATGGTGCCAAGACCCCGCCACCTGGCATCCCTTTTTTCAAAGACCTTTTCCATGAGAGCGCATGCGTTTTGGTTGCCCTCCCAGGTGACAGCCCTTTCGTAGACGTTTTCCACCCTTGCCACCCCCTTAACCTTCTGGCGTACAAGGTGAAATACGCCCCTTAGGATATCTTCTGGCTCGAAGCCAGCTACTACGCATGGGATGTTGAATTCTTGGCAGATTTTTTCATAGGCCCTTGCCCCAATTATGGCGCTTACGTGCCCTGGGCATAAGAGTCCGTCTATTCCAAGCTCCTGGCCCCTGAAAAGGGCGTCCAGGGCAGGGGGCATCACCTTGTGGGTGGAGAAGACCGACAAGTTTTGGATGTCTCTGGCATCTGCCTCCAGGATGGTTGCTGCAACTGTGGGGGCGGTTGTTTCAAAGCCAACCCCCAAAAAGACCACCTGTTTGTCAGGATTTTGCCTGGCAATTTCCAGTGCGCTTGCAGGCGAATAGACGATTTCCACCCTGGCCCCAGACGCGCGCGCCTCGGCAAGGGATGTGCGTGAACCTGGAACACGGACAAGGTCACCAAAGGTTGCAACAATGACTTCTTCCTTTAAAGAAAATGCAATCATCCTGTCGATGTCTTCCTGGCTTGTCACGCAAACCGGGCAGCCAGGGCCTGAGACGAGCTCCAGGGTCTTTGGTAGAAGAGAGCGCAGTCCGTGTCTGAATATGGACATGGTATGGGTCCCGCAGACCTCCATGAACCTCATGGGCCTTGTGGCAAGCTCACCTATGGCACGGGCAATCTGCAAAATTTCTTCTACCATTTTGGGAGATTCAGGCTGGTTTTTCATCCCCTGGCCCTTTCGCCACTTTGGCCATGTCCTTAAAAAGTTCAAGGCTCTTTTCAGCCTCTTCCCTTGAAAGGGTATGTATTGCAAAGCCTGCATGGACTATTACAAAATCGCCAACCTCAGGCATGCGGTCAACTATGTCAAGGCGCACCTGTGCCCTTGTGCCCTGGGCCTCAACCTGGGCCAGCGGCGGGTCGAGAAAGTTACCTGGTGTTCCTGTTATCTCCTTTACTTCCATGGGAATGGCCAGACACATAACCTGTTCTCCTGATGAAAAATTCCAAGTACCATAGTTAATCTTTTTGCATGATGTTAGCCGCTACGAAGGCCTGCCCCAGGCTGATCCCACCGTCATTTGAGGGCACCTTCCTGTTAATATAGCACTGGATGCCCCTTTTTTCGAAGTAATCCAGAAAACCCTGGACCAGGACCCTGTTCTGTGTGCAGCCTCCGCTTAGTACCACCTGGTCTATTCCTTCTTTTTTGCAGATGTCTTCAGAAATGCGTGAAAAACCCGCTACCACCATGCAGTGAAAAAAAAGCGAAAAATCCCCGGGCCTTTTTGCTGCATCATGTAACATATTTTGCCAAAGGGGCACCCAGTCAAGCTCAAAAAGCCCATCCTTTTTCTTTATGAGCCTTTCGTCATTGTGATAGTGGTCAAAGGCGTCTGTCATGTTTATGAAAGTATCTCCGAGAATGTCTTCGCATAGGGCCTCAAGTTCCATGGCCGCCTGTGCCTCATAGCTGTTTTTAAGGCAAAGGCCAGTAAGGGCTGCGGCTGCATCAAAGAGCCTTCCAAGGCTTGAGCTCAAGGGGCTGTTTATCTTCCTGATTACCATCTGGCGGACAAATTCAAGGGTAGCTTCCCCTTTATGGGCTTTTAGATGTTCCGGAAAAGGGGCATCACCTCCATGGGCCTTAAGAAGGGTTGACAGGGCAGCTCTCCACGGGCTCTTTGCACATGCGTCCCCTCCTGGAAGCCTGAAGGGCCTTAGCCTTCCCCTTCTTTCAAAACCTGTTTTGGTACAGATTAGCACCTCGCCGCCCCAGATGGTCCTGTCTGTTCCAAGGCCTGTCCCGTCAAGGCAGATGGCAACCACCGGTCCCTTTAGATGGTGTTCTGCCATTACAGAGGCGGCATGGGCAAAGTGGTGCTGGACCCTTATAACGGGAAGGGCTGTCTCTAGCGCGTACCTTGTGCTCATATAGTCTGAATGAATGTCGCAGGCCACCACCTTTGGCTCTACTTCCAGAAGGCCTGAAAGATGCCCTATGTTTTTTCTGTAAAAGTCAAGGGTGGCCCTGGTTACAAGGTTTCCTATATGCTGGCTGAGATAGGCCCGGCCTTCTTTTATAAGGCAAAAGGTGTTTTTTAGTTCAGCCCCTGCTGCCAGGATGCCTGTGGCCTTTACAGGAAAGGCCAAGGGGGCAGGGGCATATCCCCTTGATCTTCTGATGAAATAGTGGCCTTGCGAAAAGGTCCTTAAAACGGAATCATCAACGCCTGTAAAGATGTCCCTGTTGTGCATCAAAAAGCCATCCACAAAGCCTGAAAGGCGTGAGAAGGCCTCGTTGTTTGACGTGCAAAGGGGTTCGTCCTTGGGGTTTCCGCTTGTCATCACAAGGGCCTCCGGGCAGCCCTCTATCCTTAAAAGGAGGTGATGAAGCGGGGTATAGGGGAGCATTACGCCAATATCCCCAATGCCCGGTGCAACAAGCCTTGAAACGCCGCTCTTTTCTTTCCTTTTCAAAAGCACGATGGGGGCTGTGAAGGAGGTAAGGAGGCCCTTACTGTTTTCGTCTATAACGACAAGCCTTTTTGCCGTTTTAATGTCCCGAACCATTATGGCAAGGGGTTTAAAGGGGCGCCTCTTCCTCTTTCTAAGTAGTGAGATGGCAACATCTGAAAAGGCGCTGCAGGCAAGGTGAAAGCCGCCAAGACCTTTGATGGCAACGATCCCGTCTCTTTTTATGAGCTCAACAGCCCTTTCAAGGGGCCGGTCAATATCCTTTTCCCCGGACAGTTCCATGAAAAAGGGCCTTGGGCCACATTTCGGGCATGCGTTTGGCTGTGCGTGAAATCGCCTGTCCAAAGGGTCTTCGTATTCCTTTTGGCACCTTTGGCACATGACAAAGGGCTTCATGGAGGTAAGGGGCCTGTCGTAGGGAAGGGCCTTTATTATGGTGTATCTTGGGCCGCAGTTGGTACAGTTTGTAAAGGCATATCCATGGCGTCTGTCCGCAGGGTCAAGTATTTCCGTCAAACAGTCCCTGCAGGTGGCAATGTCAGGGGAAATCTCAGTGGCCACCTTGCCGCCCTTGCTGCTCTTTACGATTCTAAAGTCCCTGAAATTTTTTAAGGCGGCAGGCCTGATCTCAACAGAGTCTATTCGGGCAAGGGGTGGGCACCTTGAGGCAAGAAGCCTGGAGAAGGTCTCAATAGTGGGGCCTTTGGCCCTTAATCTCACCACAACTCCCTTTTCATCGTTAGAGACCTCGCCCTTTAGTCCAAGCCCGGTTGCCAAGCGGTAGACAAAGGGCCTGAACCCCACGCCCTGGACAATCCCCCTTATTCTTATTTCAACGCCCTGGCCTTCCATACTTTCCATCTTCACATGAGTCCGTTCCATTCTTCCTGGGAATGGGAGTCTTGTACCTCCATGTCAGATACCTTTTTTTGGACGACACGGCGAAGAGGACACTCTTCTTCCTCAACCTTTTCGTGGATCTTGGGCCATATACTTTCAACCGCCTTGAAAACCGTTGGAAAAATGTTTTCTGGCCCAATCCTCCTGTACAGGGATGAACGTTCAAGCACCTCAAGTATCTGCTCCTTAAGGCCACTGAAATAGACCTGGAAGCCAGCTGCCCTCAGCCTGTCCACCAGAAGCTCCAGGGCCTCTTCTCCCGAGGCGTCTATTATGTTTATGCCATTACACTTGAAGATTATGGCCTTGAGCTCTGGCATTGCCCGTACGATTCTGAGTACCTCGTCTTCAAGGTATCCGATATTTGCAAAGAAAAATGGTCCATCGAATCGGATGATGGCCAGGTGTTTGCACGTATCCAGGTTGAATTTCCTGGCATTTCTGAAGTGACCGTCTTTCCATAGCGATAGAACCGCAATGGAAGGACGCATGAGTCTGTAAAAGAATACGCCCAGGCTTAGGATTACCCCAAGCATGACTCCCTTGTCCAGGTGAGGTGCAAAGGCAAGGGTGGTGATAAAGGTAATAATGCAGATAATTCCGTCCGAGGTGGATACCTTGAATATATGTTTTACCCCCTTTACGTTTATGAGACCCAGTACAGCCATCATTATCACTGCAGCCAGAACGCTTTGAGGCAGGTAATAAAGAAGCGGGGTGAGAAAGAGCATGACCAGGACTACTACCACAGAGGCAAAAATGTTTGACATGCCCGTTTTTGCTCCTGCCTGGAAATTGACAGCAGAGCGGGAGAAGGAGCCAGAGACGGCGTAACTCTGGAAAAAGGAGCCCGTTATATTGGCAAGTCCCTGGCCCACCAGCTCCTGGTTGGGGTCGAGCCTCTGGCCCGATTTTGCCGCCATGACCTTGGCAATGGATATTGCCTCCATGAAGCCAACAAGGGAGATAACAAAGGCTGGTAACAGAAGTTTCCTGGCTACGTCCAAGTCCCAGTAGGGCATGGAAAAACCAGGCAGGCCCTTGGGCACGTGCCCCAAAACAGTGCCTCCTCCCGAGAGCACCAGGCGGTCCAGGGAAAGGGGCGTGTTACCGGCTTTTATTCTCCATACATGCCAGTCTGTCTGGACACCGTAAGGAACCTTGTATCTTCGGTAGTACCGGATGGAGCCGTCCTTTTCTTTAACCTCCACGAATTCGTATTCCATTAGTTTTGCCCGCAGGTTTACCAGCTTTCTTTTTGCATCTGCAATGAACTCGTCTATGACCCCTGCCATGAGGTGGAGTGATAGGATTTGCCTGGGGCCCATAGTGGGGATACAAATCTGGGACTCCTGACGATTTTTTTCCTGGTTTTCTTCAATAAGAGACAAAGGGGTTAGCACTCTGCTGGGATGGCACCTGCTGCAAGGTTGGCTTTCCCCCTTTTTAATTTTTTGTATCTCTGGTTTTAACACAGAACGGGTCTGGTTAAAGGCCTCGATGGTGGAAAGCTGTCTGTTGAATTCCGTTATGAGGCTGGGGAGCTCCGGGCAAACAATCTGTTTCACGCTTACCACCTTGTCCTGGCCATAGTTACATGTCCAGGAAATGAGTGTGGTTATAGCCACGGCAATTAGCACGTATGGGAGCCTGGGATTGAGCCATCTGAGAAACAGCATTCCACCAAGGGCTCCAGCACCCAGGGCAATTGTAGGCCAGTAAACGTAATCAAGGGCCTGCTGAATGGTACGCCAGACTGTTTCAAAATGGTGTGGGGCCTTTTCCACCGGAACCCCCAGAAATTTTCCTAGCTGGCTCGTGGCGATCACTATTGCCGCGGCATTAGTGAAACCAACAAGCACAGGGTGAGAAAGGAGGTTTACGATTACTCCGAGGTGAAGGATACCTAGGCCCAACTGGACGATTCCAACTAAAAGGGCAAGCAGTATCGCATATTCTATGTAGCCCTGGCTGCCTGACACGGCCATTGGCTCAAGGGCCGCTGCGGTCATCATGGAGACCACTGCTACAGGCCCTGTGGCAAGCTGCCTGCTTGAGCCGAAGAGGGCGGCCACCATGGGCGGCAAAAAGGATGCGTACAGCCCGTAATAAGGGGGAAGGCCGGCAAGCTGGGCGTAGGCCATGGACTGGGGAATCAGGACCAGGGCCACGGTGAGACCGCTTACAAAATCGCTCCGCAGGTCTTCTAAGTCGTAATTCTCAAACCATTTAAGAAACGGCAGGAATCTGATGGTCACTTTATTGGCTCCCAGGTCCTAAAGGCGTATTAATGTGGCAAGGGCGCATAGATACCGTCGGTTCAATTCGTCACCAAGGCAGTGGTGGAACAGGCGGTTGAGTCTCTCTTACCGCCTGTTCTCAGCTAACTGATGGTATCTTTGTGAAAAAATTTCCTGCCAGTAAAGATGGATGATATGAGGCCCTCCGGGTCCTTCACATCGTTCCAGATGACGATGTAAAGGTGAATGAAGACAAATATGGAGAAGTACCACATTATCAGATAGTGCACGAACCTTGCCTGGGCCTGGCTGCCCAAAAGGCTGACACCCCAGCTTCCCCAGAAAGGACTTTCAGGATAAAGCATCCACAGCCCGGACATCACCTGGCAGAAACCAAAAAGTATGGTGAGGATATAAACCGTGCCTGCCAGCACATTGTGGCCGAGACGTTGTTCATGCCGGTCGGTCAGGTAGAGATAGTAGCCGATAGTGGAGAACAGATTTTTTATATTTGCCGGGGTAACAGGCGCGCTGTCCCACAGTTTTTCCTGCCTGTTGCCAAAAAACCAGAGATACAGTCTCACCAGCAGGGCGGAGATGAAGACAAAGCCTGCAACAAAATGCACGTATCTCACCTTGGCCACCACAAAGGAGCGGCTTCCTTCTATGACGCTGTTAGACCACGGATAATGGATGTAAAGCCCCGTGGCCACAAGTACCATTATGGAAAGGGCAAAGGCCCAGTGAAACAGTCTGAATAACACACTCCATGCCAATCGTTTTTCATACATGGCTCCCTCCTGTCTATAAAACCTTTATCCTGGAAAAAGGCGTGCCTGACGGATCGAGCAGGTGCACGGCACATGCAATACAGGGGTCAAAGGAGTGTATGGTTCTCAGCACCTCAAGGGGTTTTTCCGGAATGGCAACCGGATTCCCAACCAGGGAGGCCTCGTATGGGCCTGCCTTCCCCTTGCTGTCCCTGGGGCCTGCGTTCCACGTGGAAGGAACAACGCACTGGTAGTTCTTTATCTTCCCGTCCTTTATAACAACCCAGTGGGACAGGGTGCCCCTGGGGGCCTCGTGGAAGCCGAATCCCATCTGTTCTCCTGCCGGAAAGGTGGGCGGGTTGAATATTTCAAGATCGCCCCTTCCTATGTTTTCAACCAGGAGCTCCCAGTGTTTGAGAGCCAGATCTGCAAGAACCGCAGCCCTTATGGCCCTTCCCAGGTGGCGTCCAGGAGTGGAGTGAAGCGCTTCCACCCCTACCTTTGTGCCGGCAATGGAGCTGACCCTTGAAAGTGAATAGTCCACATACTTCCTGGTAAGCTTGTGCCCCAATGCATAACCGATGAGCACCTGGGCCAGGGGGCCCACCTGCATGGGCTCTCCCTTGAAGCGAGGGGCCTTTATCCATGAGTATTTCCCGTCAGGGGAGAAATCCGTGTACTTTGGAACCGTTTCCTCTTCAAAGGGTGATTTGGTCCAGTCCCCGTCGTACCATGAGTGGGCGATACATTCCTTTACGTTGTTACGGAAGTAGGGGTCGTCAAAGTTCTTGAAGGCCTTGGCGCTTGAAAGCTTTCCTCCAAATATGGTTCCTCCGGGTATGTCAAACCTGGTGCCCTTGGTGTCCAGAGGCATGTCAGGAACCGCCAGGTAGTTGGTGACACCTGCGCCGTACTGCAGCCAGTCCTTGTAGAGGGCCCCCACTGCTATTACATCTACCAGATAAACATTGTGGACAAAATCCCTCACCTCTGATGCGAGTTTCTTTATCCAGTAAAGCCTTTCCATGTTGAGGGTGGCCTCGTTTTCAGGGTTAATGGCAGTGGTGACCCCGCCAACCGAGAGGTTCTGGATGTGGGGATTTTTGCCTCCAAGTATGGCAATGGCAGAATCCGCCTTTCTTTGGTAGTCGAGGGCCTCAAGGTAATGGGAAACCGCCATGAGGTTTGCCTCTGGTGGAAGTTTCATGGCAGGATGCCCCCAGTAGGCATTGGCAAAGGGGCCGAGCTGGCCGCTTTCCACAAGGGCCTTGACCTTGTCCTGTACCGCCTTAAAACGTTTTACGCTGTTGCCAGGCCAGTCGGAAAGGCTCTGGGCAAGCTGTGCAGTCTTTTTTGGATCCGCCTTAAGCGCTGATACCACGTCCACCCAGTCAAGGGCAGACAGTACGTAGAAGTGAACTATATGATCGTGGAGGGCATGAAGTGCCAGGACAAGGTTTCTTATGTACTGGGCATTCAGGGGAATCTCCATCTTTAGTGCGTTTTCCACCGCCCTCACCGAGGCTATGGCATGGACAGTGGTGCAAACCCCGCATATTCTCTGGGTAAACAGCCAGGCATCCCTCGGGTCCCTGCCCTGGAGGATGACCTCGATCCCCCTCCACATCTGGCCAGAGGACCAGGCCTTTTTTATGGTGTTGCCCTCGATTTCCGCATCTATCCTTAGGTGTCCCTCTATCCTGGTGATTGGATCAACTGTTATCTTCTGAGCCATCTTATTGCCCTCCCTTCTACTTGCCTTCTTCCTGGTTGCCCTTTACCAGCCGCTTGCCAATGCCTACAGCTGCGTGTATTCCAGCGGCCGCTGCGGCAATGCCCAGGATCTTCTTTCCTGCAGAATCGGCATCAGTAACCACTCCGGCACCTGGAAGTTTCACTCCTGGCAGCCTTTCATAGAATGGCGAGCATGTATCCCAAAAGTTGGGCTCTGTGCATCCTATGCAGCCGTGGCCTGCCCCTACAGGCCAGATGGATACGTCGTTGAATCGCACTGCAGGGCAGTTTGCATAGGTCACAGGGCCTTTGCACCCCACCTTGTACAGGCAGTAGCCCTTTTTGTGGTTTGCATCCCCAAACTGCTCTACAAAACGGCCTTCGTCAAAATGGGCGCGCCGTTCGCACTGGTCGTGGTTACGGCGTCCGTAGGCGAAAAGGGGCCTTCCAAGGGAATCAAGCTCCGGAGGCCTTTTAAAGGTAAGGAGATGAAGCACCGTGCCCAGGAATGCAATGGGATTGGGCGGGCAACCCGGAATGTTGATGACCTGTTTTCCAAGCACGTCTCCAATCCCCTTTGCTCCGGTTGGGTTCGGGCTTGCCGCCTGTACTCCACCGAAGGATGCGCAGGTCCCTATGGATATGACTGCAGCCGCCTTGGGAGCAACGTCCTTTATTATTTCAAGGGCTGTTCTGCCACCTATTTTGCAGTAAATACCACCGTCCTTGGTGGGTACGGCCCCTTCTGCCACGCAGATGAACTTGCCACTGTACTTGTCTATGGTGCTGGAGAGTATCTCTTCTGCCTGATGACCTGCAGCGGCCATGACGGTTTCATGGTAGTCCAGGGAGATGATGTCCAGTATCAGGGTGGCTATGTCAGGATGCGAGGCCCTGAGCAGACCTTCGGTGCATCCTGTGCACTCCTGGAAGTGCAGCCACACAACAGGCGGTCTCTTGGGTGAGGCAGCCGCCTCTGCAAGTTTTGGCACAAGCTCGTCTGAAAGCCCGAGTGCCGCGGCTGCCATGGCGCATCCCTTCAGGAAAGATCTTCTGCTGACCCTGGACTTTATCTCCTTTTCATGTTCTATCCTGGACATCTTTGACCTCCTCTTATTGTCCGAAGATTTTATCCAGTGAAAACGGTATGGTTATGATTGCATCTACGTAATGACGATCTGAAAACAGGCCGTTTTCTTCTGGTGTCAGGTTGAATTCATATGCATATCCCACGGTTAACCACCTGGTCAGGGGGAATCTTGCCCCTATTGCCATGGTGGCAAAGTTTCTGTGTTCGCTACTGTTTTCCCCGCCCAGGTTGATTAAGTCACAGCCATTGAAGGTGGCTATGCTCGCAACAAGATCGTCTTCCTGGGATGTTCCAAGGGTCTGAGAAATGGCGTTGCCCAGGCCTTCATCTTGAACGGCCTTTCTGATATAGCCCTCCCTGTCGCCTGCCTTTATGGTATAAAAATGGTTTATTTCTATAAGGGGATGGAACCAGCGAAAGACCTCATAACTTGCATGCCATGAATCAAAAAGGAGATAGTTTTCCTCGGATGAATCAAAGGGAATGACAAAGCCAATGGAGCCAGCAAGCTCGAACTTGTCAATCCCCTTGAGGAATAGAAGGGAAGGGGCAAGGTTTCCGTCTCCGTTTCCCTGAAAGACCTGATCACTTCCGCTTGGCAATTCGTATATTAGTCTTGCTGAAAGGACTGTCTGGGTCTTTGGTGAGTAGTAAAAGGAGTACTGAAGGCCTGCAGCGAGATCCACCCAACCATCGTGATCACCAAGGATGTTGTCAGGGCGGCAGTTTATGTAGCCGCTTTTAACAGCAAGAATGGAAAGGCGTTCATTTATGGAAACACCTGCCTGTACAGCAAAGCCTCTAACGTGTCCGTCAAGGGGCAGGTCCTTAACCCCAAGGGCATGATCCACCACTGTATCCACCCTTGAGGGAAGATGTTGGTAGATAAACACTGGCCTTATAAAGGTATTATTCAACGCCCCACCAACGGTGTACACCGGGTTGCTCATGGGCATTATGTAATTATCAAAATCTCCTGCCCATGAAAGGCCACTCAGTAATAAAAACCAACCAACAACTAGTGTAATGATAGCATTACATTTTTTCATTGGCAAGCCTCCTCTCGCTTTTTAATTTTTTACCCTTATGGGGTATCTCTGTTACATGCGATTCATTCCGCAACATCATCAGCCAATACAGGCTGTTTTTCTGTATTTTTTGCGTGTTGACTAGGGCCTCGTATTTGTTGCATACTAAATTAGTGTTCTTGTGAATTTTGCAGGAATATAAATTGCAAAATATGTTCCAAAAAAGAGACGCTTGGGGAGGTCGGGTGCGGTCTGAAGTGAAGAGAATGGTAACTCTGGTTGGGCAAAGCCAACAGATAGAGGAGGTGAGAGACCTTATTGAAAAGGTGGCCCCTCTTGATATCCAGGTGCTCATTACAGGAGAGACTGGAACCGGCAAGGATGTTGTTGCCAGGATGATTCACGAAAAAAGCCGCAGGAATAAGGGACCTTTCGTGCCGGTAAACTGTGGGGCCATTCCCGATTCACTTATGGAGTCGGCCCTTTTCGGCCATGAAAAGGGTGCCTTCACCGGTGCAACGGGCAGAACCAAGGGCTTTTTCGAAGAAGCCTTCGGGGGCACCCTGTTTCTGGACGAGATTTCAGAGGGATCTCTTGCCTTTCAGACAGCACTTCTCAGGGTCCTTCAGGAGGAAATTTTTTTCAAGATAGGTTCAACCCGCCAGCAGAAGGCAGACTGCAGGATTGTTGCAGCAACCAACAAGGATCTCAGGTCGCAGGTGAGCAAGGGGGCCTTCAGGGAAGACCTCTACTTCAGGCTCAATATTTTCGAAATAAAAATGCCTCCTTTAAGAGACAGGGCTGAAGACATCCTTTTCCTGGCGGAATATTTTTTGAAGAAGATATCAAGGAAATACAGGAAGGATGTCCTGGGACTTTCAAGGGAGGTAAAGGCCATTTTTAATTCTTATCACTGGCCAGGAAATGTCCGGGAGCTATTCCATGTACTGGAAAGGGCCCTGATTGTTGAAAGTACGTCTATTTTGACCCCTGATTCCCTTCCAAAATATCTTCGGGACAGAATTGGCCCCGTGCCTTTGCCTGAAAAACACGGCTCATTAATGTATTGTGAGGATGATTCAGCCAGGGAACTTATCTATCATTTGCCTATAACAGAGGCCAAACGGCGCTTTGAGAGAATGTATCTGGAGAGGCTTCTAAGCAAAACAAGGGGAAACATTTCACTGGCGGCCAACGTTGCAGGTATCAGGAGGCAGAATCTTTACCGAAAACTTGAACAGCTGAACATTGACCCTGCCAGGTTTAGAAAAAGGGCGAGGAAAGGGAAGAAAGATGGGCCCGTCAGGTAAAAGAGGTCATGGGACATCGGTATTGGTGGTTGGTGCCGGCATCTCCGGAATCCAGAGTGCTCTGGACCTTTCTAAAATGGGTTTTTATGTCTATCTGCTGGAAAAGGCAGATGTTGTGGGTGGTATGCTTCTTGGCCTTGGACGAACATTCCCAACTGGTGACTGTCCCACGTGAATAATCTCTCCCATGCTTGCCCAGTTGGGGCAAACGCAAAACATCGAAATAGTTACAAAGGCAGAGGTGCTGGAATGCATTCATGAGCAGGATATTTACAAGGTCAGGATACGCCAGAGTCCAAGGTATGTGGACCCGGCGAAATGCGTGTCCTGTGGTCTTTGCGAGAAAAAGTGTCCTGTTTTTGAGACGCCTTTGTCACCTTTTTATGACAGAAAGCGGCCTGCTATCCATCTTCCCTCCATGAATGCCGTTCCGCGCGGATACGTCATAGATGAAAAGGCCTGCCTGTTCTTCAGGGACGGATCCTGCCGGATGTGTGAAAGGGTTTGCCCCAAGGGGGCGGTGAACTTACAGCAAAGTGCAAAGGAGATGGAGCTTGACTGCCAGGGTATAATTCTCTCTCCCGGTGCAGACTCCTTTATTCCTGATTCCCTTGAAAGGTATGGGTACGGCAGACTCAGAGATGTTGTTTCCAATATGGAATTTGAGTCGCTTCTTGATCCTGGTGGGCCGACACTTGGGAAAATCAGAAGACCCTCTGATGGAAGGGTTCCCCTTTCAATAGCATGGATTCAATGTGTAGGCTCAAGGCAGCTTGCACCGGTTAACAGGCCCTACTGTTCCAGTGTTTGCTGTAGTGCAGCAATAAAGCAGGCCCTAACGGCAAGACAGCTTATCGAGCCTGCTCCCAAGACGGACATCTTCTTTATGGATATCAGGACCCATCAAAAGGGTTCTGAAAGATATTACAGAAATGCCAGGGAAAAGGGCGTAAATTTCATAAACTCTCGTCCCCATGGGTTGTGTCTCATGGATGACGGCCGTCTTGTTATTGATACCTATTCCCCCTCAGAGGGCAGGAAAAGCCGTTTATACGATATGGTGGTTCTCTCTACGGGGCTTTATGCCGGTAAGGCCCTTAGAGAGATCTCCTGGAAATTTGGACTAGACTGTGACCAGTTCGGCTTCAATCAGTCCCCTGGACCGCAGGTGGAGGCCACAACGAGAAAACGCATATTTGCTTCTGGAACCTTTAACGGGCCAAAGTCAATACCGGCTGCCGTCATGGAAGGCTCTGCAGCCGCTGCCCTTCTGAGAAGCACCTTTGGTCAAAGGGCCCTTTTAAGTAGCCGTAAGGAGGAAAAAGACCAGGTCAAAAGACCTGCGCCTATTCCCCTTGAGCCGCCAAGGATAGGAGTGTTTGTCTGCTGCTGCGGCACGAATATAAGCAGCCTGATGGATACAGGGCAGCTAGCCAAATCAGTGGCTGCCAGGGCCAGAGGCGTAATCTTTGGCAGGACCCTCGCCTTTTCCTGCGCGCCAGACGGGGCCCAGGCAATAGAGAAGGCCATAAGGGAAGAGGGCGTGAACAGGGTGGTTTTAGCGGCATGCAGCCCCAGGTCCCACGAAACAGTGTTTCAGCAGGCCCTCAAAAGGGCGGGCCTTGATCCTTCCATGCTAGTGGTTGCCAATATCAGGGAACAGGTGGTGTGGGCCCATCAAGGGGACCCTGAAGGTGCGTTTTCCAGGGCACTTGATCAGATTGCCATGGCAGTGGAAAAGGCACGCCTTATGGTGCCTTACAAGGAAAGGCAATACAGACCCCAAAAGGCGGCACTGGTCCTTGGCGGCGGCATAAGCGGCATGACAGCTGCTGCCCTTCTGGCAGAATCTGGAATCAGGGTGAGCCTTGTAGAAAGAGGCGATCGTCTCGGGGGCAATGCCCACGCCCTTTTAAGGACTTGGAGGGGCCATGATGTAAGGGGGTTGGTGGTGGATCTGGAGAGGCGGCTTAAGAACAGCCCGCTTGTTTCAGTATATCTCAATTCCCAAATGGACGGTATCCAGGGGACCACTGGCAATCTGACTTCCTACGTGAAGATGGCCGACTCCCCTTCCTTGAAAGCACTTGAACACGGCGTCCTGATCCTTGCCACAGGCGCCAGAGAGGCCCGTCCAACAGGATACCATTATGGCAGGCATC
>JALWNK010000009.1 GCA_026995935.1 Deltaproteobacteria bacterium | reverse complement strand
CCCTTGTTTCCTGCTCGCTTGAAAGATCACTAGAAGTACCAAAATCCCTGCTGATTTCGTTTGTGGGAACAAGACGGACCTGTGCCCCCATTCTGATGGTAATGTCCCCCAGGGTCTGTACCTCCACACTTCCTGGGGTGGCCTGAGCCAGGCTTGTCATGAGCAGCATTAAGACTGCTGAGACAAATCCAATTGAGATGTTTTTCATAGCTTCCCTCCTAATTAAAAATTTAGACTAAATATTACCTGAATCAAAAAGCATCCGTCTCAAAATAACCCAATCCTCTTTCTTGTATCACCTCCCTGTCTATTTTTTATTCCCTAAAAAAACCCTCCCGAGGTTTATTCAGTTACGAAACCATTTCCCTCATGATTTCCTGGGAGTATGCATTTTGCCTCTTTTCAAAGGCCTCTCTTACTATGGCAACGTCCTCAACAAACATCTCCAACTCCCGAGGTGTAAGTGACTGTTGGCCATCACAAAGGGCCTTTTCCGGCTCTGGATGACATTCAACGAGAATCATGTTAGCTCCTGCAACCACCCCCTGGGCAGCCGCATTAAAGATATCCATGAGGCCGTTGGGTGCCCTGTCCTTTGAGCCAATAGCATGACTCGGATCCACACAGACAGGCAACCTTGTAAGACGCTGTATTACCGGAACGTGGATAAAATCTGCAAGGTTTCTATGGGGTGCGCTCATGCCCGATTTTATACCACGCAGACAAAAAACAATATTTCTGTTACCTTCGCTTGCAATATATTCACAGGCATTCAGGGATTCTTCAATGGTAAGCCCCATGCCCCTTTTGTAAAGGACTGGAAACTGGCTCTGGTTTCCAACTGCCTTAAGCAGCTCAAAATTCTGGGCATTTCTGGTGCCAATCTGGAGAAGTACCCCTGTGGGATGGCCTGCATCCTCCAGGGCATTGGTTATTTCCTCGATGTGGCGCTCCTTGAGGACCTCCATGGCAATAACCTTGATGCCGTACTTGCCGGCAAGCTCAAACACCCAGGGCAGGCATGCGGCCCCATGCCCCTGGAAGTCATAAGGGCTTGTGCGGGGCTTATAGGCCCCCATCCTGCTGGTTGCTATTCCAAGAGACTTGAGCACCTTGAAAGTCTCTTCAATATATTCAGGGGTGTCCACTGCACAGGGCCCGGCAAATATGTGAAGCCCCTCCTGATCAAACCTTATTCCATTGTAGGTAAAACCAACTGGAACAAAATTGACGTCGTGCCTGCCGATCTGGCGGTATTTGGTGGAAACCCTCACCACCCTTTCGATCCCTGGCATTGCCGCCAGCACCTCTTCAGGCACGTTGTGGGTGGGGCCAATAAGATGTATCTCCCTGACCGTCCTAGTCTCACCCTCAAGCTCAACCATGCGGATGTTCAGGCCAGGAAAATTCTCCAGGAACTCATGAAGCCTTTTGAGTTCCGTGCTGTCTTTGTCTACGTCTGCCTTTAAGATCAAAATCATGTCTGGTTACACCTTACTCCTCTTCCCCCAAGAAGGGTTAACCTCAACTATTTAACATCCACCACCAGAGAGGTCAAGAAAAACGGGGAATTTGGCAAGGGTTTTAGTGGGTTAAACAGCTTTGACGAAATAAATTTCGAGGCGACATATTTTGATGCAAATAATCGGGGTCAGCCTTCTGCAAGGACCTTAAGCCACGTAAGTCTTTGAACTCCCTGAACATTTTCGCAGGCGCGCTTTAGCGCAAAGCCCTGTCCCACTATGTGCACCTTCTCCTCTGCCCTGGTAATGGCCGTGTAGAACCACTTGTTGTTGAGCATGATGTACTGGGAGTTTGAAATGGGAATGGCCACTATCCGGTACTGGCTTCCCTGGGCCTTGTGTACCGTAAGGGCATAGGCAAGCTCTATGATGTCTCCAATGTGATCAAAATCGTATGCAACAACAATCCTCTCGGGATACACAACGAAAAACTGTTCAAGGTCTCTGTCTATCTTCACTATTAGCCCAACGTTACCGTTAAATACCCTGCGGGTCTCCTGCTTTTCAAAGCTCTTGCCAGAAGAGACAAACCCGTCCCACTGCATCACCTCCATGTCCCGGTTTTGCAGATGCACCACCTTGTCCCCCTCCCGAAACTCAAGGCCTGCCCGCCTGACAGACTCCCCCTTTGTCTTGTTGAGGATGGATTGGAGCTCACTGTTTAAAACCTCTGTGCCAAGCTGACCAATCCTCATGGGGGTAAGCACCTGGAACTCCCATACGGGATGGGAAAGCCTTGTGGAATACCGGGATGCAAGCTCAAGTATACGCCTCTTTATGGCCTCGTTGTTCTCCTCCCTGAACCTCTTAAGCTCGGACTCGCTCTTTTTCTGCCTCTTAAGGGCGAAGATGTTGTGTTTTTCTATCCTTTCATAGGAAAAATCGTGCCATCCCTGCTCTTCAACCCCTTCTGGAACTTTGCCCTCCCTGATCTCATTGGCAAAAAGGGCAAGGCGGCTGTCCTCGCGCTGCCTGAATATCTTCTTTAGATGCACTGCGGGCAGAAGGCCTGTTTCAAGAAGGTCTGAAAAGACGTTTCCCGCCCCTATTGGGGGAAGCTGGGCCGGGTCCCCAACCAGGATGAAGAGGGTGGAGGGCCTCAGGGCCTTTGAAAGCCTGTAAAAGAGGGAAAGATTCACCATGGAGGCCTCATCCAACAAGACAACCTTGTGGGGAAGGGGGTTGTCTGGGCCGTGTTCAAAGGTGTTTTCACCCTTGTATTTAAGGAGGGAATGGATGGTCAAGGCCTCGTAACCCGTTGCCTTTCTTACGCGCGCAGAGGCCATGCCAGTAAAGGCGCAGCATGCTATCTCCTCTTTAGAGGCATAGTAGGAGACGATAAGATCAAGTATGGCCTTGCAAACTGTTGTCTTTCCAGTGCCTGCGTATCCGGCAAGGCCAAAGGCAAGGGCCTTATCCGTTGCTATCTTCCTTATTATTTCCCTCTGTTCAGGAGAAAACTCTACACCCTTTTTGTCTTCGTACCTTCTGATAAAGGTGTTTACCTCCTCTTCAGAAAGGGTCTTTCTGTGTTCGACCTTTCTTCTTTCCTCAAAAAAGCCCTTAAGCCACTCCTCCATGAATCTGTACGATGAAAGCCCGATTCTTTCTCCTTTTCCAAGGCAAAGCTCACCAGAAAGGAGCATCTTCATGAGCACTCCCTCAATTCTGGCCTCACCTATGGTCTGCTCCTCCGTGGACAAAAGCTCCTTGAGCCGCTCAAGCAGGTCCTCTTTCATCAGATAGCAGTGGCCGTCCTGCTCAGCCGCCTCAACAAGAAGATGGTTGACCGCAGCCTTTACCCTCCACGGGGAGTCGAACATGACACCGAGCTCAAGGGCTATCTTGTCTGCGGTCTTAAAGCCTATGCCCCGAACCTCTGTTAGCCTGTAGGGATTTTCCTTTATGATCTCGAGGCTTTCGTCTCCAAAGTAGTTGTATATTCTAACCAGGAGGTTTGGGGTGATGCGGGCCCTTCCCCCAAGATACGTAGCAAGGGCACGGAGGGAGCGGTGTTTCTGCCAGGATTTTTTTATGAGGGCAAGCCTCTTTTCCTTTATGCCCTTGACCTTTAAGAGCCTCTCTGGGCTGTTGTCGAGTATGTCAACCAGCCGTTTTTCCCCGTACTTTTGTATGAGCTCCTCTGAAAGCTTCTGGCCAAGGCCCTTGACAACCTTGCTTAAAAAGAAGAGGAGCTCGCTTCCAAGGAGCCTGTAGGAATCAAAGTCAAACTGCCGTCCGTACTTTGACATCTGCCAGGAACCTTCAAACTCGAACTCCGCCCCCACCACGGAGGCATTGTTGGCAAGCTCTGCCACATGGCCCTTCACCGTGAACATGGCGCCCCTTTTGGGCTTTACCTTTAAAATGGCAAAGCCTGACTCCGGGTTTGAGTAGGTGACCCTTTCCACCACTCCCCTGACCCTGGTAACCCCAGGAGCATGTTCCTTGTTTTGACGAGACGGCTGCACTTTGCCCATTACCTCTTCTTCCTTGGATCGAAGAAGTCCCTCAGCCCCTCGCCAAGAAGGTTGTAGCCAAGAACCGTAACAAGGATGGCAAGGCCGGGAAAGACCGACAGCCACCAGGCTATCTCCAGATTGTCCTTTCCCTCTGTGAGCATGTTTCCCCAGCTCGGGGTTGGCGGCTGCACACCAATTCCAAGAAAACTAAGGGCGCTTTCCGTTAGTATTGCCCCTCCGACACCAAGGGTGGCGGAAACGAGAATTGGGGCAATGGCGTTTGGCAGTATCTCTCCGAACACTATCTGGAGATCAGATGCGCCACAGATACGGGAGGCCAGCACGAAGTCCCGTTTCTTCAGACTCAGAAACTCTGCCCGAACAAGCCTTGCAACACCCATCCAGCCGGTTAGCCCTATAACGATCATTATGTTCCAGATGGATGGCTCAAGAAAGGCTATTACCGCCATGATGAGGAATATGGTGGGAAAGCAGAGCATGATGTCAACGAACCTCATTATCAGGCTGTCCACCCACCTTCCGTAATAACCGGCCAGGGCGCCCAGCACGGTGCCTACCGCTGTCGCAATGCCAACGGCCACAAAGCCCACAAGAAGTGATATCCTTGCTCCGAAAATAAGCCTGGAAAGACAGTCCCGCCCAAGTCCGTCAGTGCCTAAAAGGTGCGCAGAAGAGGGTGCCTCCAAAATGTGAAAGGTGTCTATCTCTTGAGGGTCATAGGGGGCAAGAACAGGGGCAAAAAGGGCAGTGAACACCAGGATTCCCACTATCACCAGCCCTGAAATAGTAAGGGGGTTTGAGCACAGGTCAAGCAAGGTCTTTTGCCATCTCTTTTCTTCTCGTATCGGGGTAGAAGACAGTGCGGTTTCCATTTCCTACTCCTGTTCCTGGAGTCCAGTTCTTATGCGCGGATCCACTGCGGCGTAACCTATGTCTGCAAGGAGGTTTCCAAGAAGGGTTAAAATGGCAACTATCACTAGGTTCCCCATGAGCACGGGATAATCCCTGGCCATGACCGCAGACCACATGAGCTGGCCAACTCCTGGAATGGCAAAGATGGATTCAAAGATGACACTTCCCCCAATAAGCCCGGGTATGGATAGGCCCATGATGGTTATGAGGGGAAGAAGGGCGTTTCTCAAGGCATGACGGTAGATGACCACCCTTTCTGGAAGCCCCTTTGCCCTTGCCGTGGTGATGTAGTCCTGGCGAAGCACCTCCAGCATGGAGGAGCGGGTGTATCTGGAAAAGCCTGCAAGCCCCCCTATTGCTGATACGAAAACAGGAAGGATGAGGTGTTTTGACCAGTCCAGGACCTTTTCAAAAAGGCTCATCTGCTCGTATCCCATGAGGGAGTGAAGGCCTGACACCGGCAGCAGGTTCCACTCTATGCCGAATAAGAGCATAAGAAGAAGAGCCACCCAGAAGGCAGGGGCTGCGTATGCCAGAAAGACCAGCACGGTGGTTACCTGGTCGAACAGGGAGTTTTCCCATACGGCTGCCCTTACGCCCAGGGGAATGGATACAGCCAGAATAAGGAGCATGGAAAGGACATTTATCAGTATGGTAACCGGTAGCCTTTCCCGTATCTTGTCCCAAACCTTTCTCCTGTCCGGGGAAAAGGATCGGCCAAGGTCCAATTGAACCAATCCCTTTAGCCACTTTGCGTACTGGACGTAAAGGGGCTTGTCCAGCCCGTACTGGGCCCTGAGCCTCTGTCTCATTTCAGGTGTCATCTTTGGGTTGAAATCCGCCTGCAGGCTCATGGGCTCTCCAGGGGCAAGGTGCATGACGAAAAAGGAGATGAGGGTGATACCCAAAAAGGTGGGCACAAGGCCCAGAATACGTTTTAGCAGAAAGACAATGAATCCCATGGTCCTACGGAATTATATACTTTTGTTCGTTTTTGGGCACCCACCACCTGATAAAGTTGTAGCTTATGCCTGCAGGGGCAGGTTTTATCCCGTGAAACCTTGCATGTATTATGGGCAGGGCCATTGGAACGTACAGGAAGGTGTAGGGCTGGTCCTCTGCAAGTATCTCCTGTATCCGGAAGTAGATCTTCTTCCTCTTTTCCCTGTCAAAGGTCCTTCTGCCAAGGACCAGGAGCCTGTCCACCTCCTTGTTCTTATAGCCTATGAAGTTCAGCTGCTTTGGCCCAGTCTTTGAGGAATGCCAGATGTCAAAGATGTCCGGGTCCTGGCCCAGGGTCCAACCAAGGATCACGGCCTCAAAACGCCTCTTGTCTATGAAGTCGTTTATGAAGGCAGTCCATTCAAGCTGCCTGATTTTCATCTCTATGCCTACCTGCCTGAGCCTGTACTGGATGATCTGGGCGGTCTTGTCCCTTAAGGAGTTGCCCTGGTTGGTAAGGACGGTAAAGGAAAAGGCAATGCCGTCCTTGTCCAGTATGCCGTCACCATCGCTGTCCTTCCAGCCCGCCTCTGCAAGGAGCCTCCGCGCCATTTTAGGGTCATAGGGATAGCGCCTGACATTGGGGTTGTAGAACCAGGCATCGGGCTTGTAAGGGCCTGTTGCGACCACTCCTAAGCCCAGGAGCACCCCCCGGATGATCTCCTTCTTGTCCATGGCGTAGGAGATGGCCTGGCGCACCCTCTTGTCCTTAAAGAAGGGGTGACGGAGGTTGTAGCCAAGGTAGGTGTAGGAAAAGGAAAGATACCTGTACTTCCTGAAATTTTTCCTGAAAAAGGGGGTATTTGTCTGCCTTTTATATTGAACAGGGGAAAGGCCCATCCAGTCAAGCCCCCCTGCCTTAAGCTCCATGAACATTGTGGCAGGGTCTGGGATTATGCGCATGATGTATCTGTCCAGATAGGGCCTTCCGTCAAAGTAGTCTGGATTTGCATCAAGTTCTATGCGCTCCTGGGTCTTCCAGAGGCGGAACTTGTAGGGCCCAAGCCCAACAGGGTGACGCACAAGGCTTGATTTGGTAATGTCCTTGCCCTTTAGAAGGTGCTCTGGGAGGACCACTATATCCCCCCAGGAGCTCAGGGCCGGGGCAAAGGGCTCCTTGTAGATTACGCGAAAGGTATAAGGGTCCGGGGCCTCTGCCTTTTCCACCTCAAGGAAATCCCCTGCATAGGCCGTTGGGGTCTTTGGATCGATAATGGTTTTAAAACCAAAGAGAACATCCTTAGACGTGAAGGGCACCCCGTCCTGCCACCTTACCCCCTTTCTCAGATGAAAGATGATCTCCTTTCCGCCCCTTTTTATCTCCCAGGACTTGGCAAGGTCTCCAACAAGGTTCAGGTACTTGTCATACTTTACAAGCCCGTTGTAGATGAGTCCTGCTATCTCGTGGGATGTTGCGTCTGTTGCAAGCATGGGAATGAGGTTTGATGCATCCCCAATGGAGCCAACCACAATTGCGTCTCCGTAGGCGGGCCTTTCCTGCCCGGAGACATCTTCAGCAAGGCAGGTTGTAGAAAGGTAAATGAAGTAGGCAAGAACAAACAGAATATGGAAAAACGAAGAAATTCTTCCTCTACGCATTTGCTTTTGCAGCAAGGAGGGCCTCGACGCAGGAGTAGGGAACAATCAGGCCTCCCCGCCCCCTTCCAAGCATGATGTGGGGCTTTGCCTTTCCGTGGTAGTCGCTTCCGCCAGTTACAACAAGGCCAAGCCTCCTTGCAATTCCAAGGCACATGGATGTAAAGGCCTCATCATGCTCGCTGTAGTAGCACTCCATTCCCATGAGCCCTGAGTCCGCAAGGCCGGAGACAATGGAAAAGAGCTCTGCCTCATCCCTTGTGAGAAGAGAAAAGGGATGGGCAAGAACGGGGAC
>JALWNK010000008.1 GCA_026995935.1 Deltaproteobacteria bacterium | reverse complement strand
ATAGGCACGGACTTTCGAGGGGATCCGGCAGCTGCCCTGCTCGAGGTCCTGGACCCGGAACAAAACAGCGCCTTTTCAGACCACTACATAGAGATGCCCTTTGACCTTTCAAAGGTGCTCTTTATCCTGACTGCAAACGTCATAGACACCATACCCTCGGCCTTATTGGACAGGCTGGAGGTACTGAGGCTTTCCGGATACACCCCTGAAGAGAAGAAGGAGATAGCAAGAAGGTATCTCATAAGAAGGCAGATGAAAGAGTGTGGCCTAAAGGAGGGTCAGCTTGAGATATCAGACAATGCCCTTTCCTCGATCATCTCAGACTACACAGAAGAGGCAGGGCTTAGGGAGCTTGAAAGGCAGATAGCGGCCATTTGCAGAAAGGTGGCATGCAAGGTGGCTGACGGGGAGCCAGGACCTTTCAGGGTAACTGCAGGCAATCTCCACAAGTTCCTTGGCCCTCCCAAGGTGCTTTCTGACTTTATCAGGGAAGACAGCCAGGTTGGGGTTGCTACAGGACTTGCCTGGACCGCCTACGGAGGAGAGGTGATGCGGATAGAATGCCAGATAATGACTGGCAAGGGCAACCTTACGCTCACTGGCCTTCTCGGTGAGGTAATGAAGGAGTCTGCCCAGGCAGCACTTAGCTGGATAAAGTCCAGGGCAAAGGAACTTGACATAAAACCTGAAGAGTTCGAGGAAAGGGACATCCATATCCACGTCCCATCAGGGGCCATACCAAAGGACGGCCCTTCGGCAGGCATCACCCTGACCACTGCCCTTGTCTCTGCCCTCACCAAAAGACCGGTCAACAAGGACGTTGCCATGACCGGTGAGATAACCCTTACTGGCAGGGTGCTTCCCATTGGAGGGCTGAAGGAAAAATCCATTGCCGCCCTCAGAAAGGAGATACCCACTGTGATCATTCCAGAGGCCAACATCAACGACCTTCAGGAGATACCAGAGCAGATAAGGAGAAAACTTGATTTCAGGCCTGTTGGAACCATGGACGAGGTACTGGATATCGCCCTGCTGCCCGGAAGCAGACCCAGGAAAAAAGGCAAAAAGCAAAATGGATGAGATGAAGATAAACAGCAAACGGCTCACAAATCTGTTCATGGACCTTGTAAGGATCGACAGCCCATCAAGACACGAGGGGCAGGTCGCTGACTTCGTAAGGGCCTGGTTCTCCCAAAATGCCCCGGAAGCCGGTATAGTTGAAGACAGCTCCCAGGTGGATACGGGCTCAGACACAGGAAACATCATTATAAAAATTCCTGGAAATCCAGAAACAGCGCCGCTTTTCTTTAATGCACACATGGACACGGTAGAGCCAGGAAGAAACGTAAAGCCCATTTTTGAAAACGGCATCTTCAGAAGCGACGGCACAACCGTCCTTGGGGGAGACGACAAGGCCGCCATTGCCATCATGCTTGAGTCTATCCTAAGCATGAAGGAACAGGAAATTGCCCACGGCCCTTTTGAGCTTATACTCACCACATGTGAAGAGATTGGGCTTCTTGGCGCAAAGGCCCTTGACGAGAGCCTTGTAGAGGCAAGGGCAGGACTTGCCCTGGACACGGAGAATCCGGATTCTGTGATAAACAGGGCGCCTGCCGCCATCAGGTTCAACATAAAGATACATGGCCTTGCCGCCCATGCGGGCCTTAATCCTGAAAAGGGAATAAGTGCCATAAAGGTTGCAGCACAAGCCATCTCCTCTGCGCCACAGGGAAGGATGGATGAAGAAACCACCTGCAACATTGGACTCATACAGGGAGGCACTGCAACCAATATCGTCCCCGATCTCGTCCAGGTTGACGGGGAGGTGCGAAGCCACAAAGAAAAGCGGCTCCGTGAAATCCAGGACAGGATGATGGGCTGCTTCTACCAGGCAGCCAAGGAGTTCAAAAAATCTGCCTCAGACACCTACCCTTACGTTTCTGCCACTGTGGAAGATGATTACCCGCTTATGCACGTGCCAGAAGACCACCCCCTTGTCACGACCCTGGTGCAGGCAGCCAAAAACCTGGGCAGAGCCCTCAAGATAGAGATGACAGGCGGGGGAAGCGATGCAAACATCCTCAACAAAAAAGGGCTTTCCACGCTGATTGTTGGCATAGGCATGCAGAAGGTCCACACCACCGAAGAGTTCATCAGGTTAAAGGACATGGAAAAAAGCTGCCTTCTTATGATGGAGACGCTTCGCACCTGGAGCAAGACCTAGTTCAAACCAATTTCAAGGGCTACTCTTTTTTGGGTCTGCATACCCTTTTCTTAAGGGCGTGCCTTAACCAGTCGCACATGGTTAATGGTTTTTTTGCCGCCTTGGAAGGTGGGTCAATATCAAGGGTAAGCAATCCTGCTACTATGGCAGATGCCATGGAGGTTCCGCTCAGGAAATTGTACCTGCCTGCAGAGACAGTGGTAAAGATATTTTCACACGGGGCAAGGAGGTCTGCCCTTTTACAGAGCCTTGAATTTGGAAACATCTTTCCCTTTTCATCCACTCCTCCCACTGCCAGAACCTCCTTGAGCCTTGCAGGAAACGGAATTTTTTCTGCATCCTTTCTGTTTCCAACTGGCGCAACAAAAAGAACCCCCCTCTTCTGCCCTTCCTGGATTAGATCCTTAATGGTCCCATCGTCTGCATAGGCCCCAAGGCTCATGTTTACCACCTTGGCACCCTTTTCTATGGCGTGGTTTATGGCCCGGGCTATGGCATCTGAAAAACACTGGCCCTCAGGGCGCTCCTTTTTCATCTGTCTGCAGGCCCTGAGGGCCAGAATCAACGCTCTTGGGGCAATACCCTCTATGCCAATGTTGTTCCTGCGCGCACCTATAATTCCGGCAACGGCAGTACCGTGTATCTCAGGCCGATAGTCCTCGTCAAAAATGTAGTTTTCCCTCTCTATGACCCCATCTTTCAGGTCTGGATGCATAAAATCCACCCCAGTGTCTATGACCGCAACCAACACTTTCTTGTTGGTCCGTAGGGATTCAATCCTTGAAAGATCAAGGATATCAAAAATGGACTGCCTTTTTACTAACGGGTCACCAAGGAGTTGAAAGATGTAATTTGGCCCGGCATACCTTACAAAGGGAAGCCTGCTGGCCCTTTTTATCACCCTCGGGACACTCTGGCCCCTGGTGGAAAATACGCCACAGCTCCTTTTGAGGACCGTCAAATCGAACCTGTAAAGAAGTCTTATGCCAAGCCTCTTTTCAAGTTCTTTTACTGCGTTCTTCTGGTCCCTTCTCCATACCAGCATTACCTGGCCGGGCACATATGAGGCCTTCTCCTTCAATGTAAACTTCCACAGGGGGCTTTCCCCAATAAGCCCTCCATCCTGATCAAAGCCCTTTACCTGCCAGTAGATTGTACCTGCTGAGGCAAAGTATCTGACTGCAATGCGGGGTGGGACTGCGTAGCTGGTGGACTTCACGTAGGCCGAAAACAGGGGCTTCCCATCCTCCTTGTCCCTGAATTCCACGAGATAGGCAAAGGTGCTATTGTCAAGGCCTTTCCACTTGAAGATCAAGTCATTCATGGAGACCTTTTGCCCTTGAGCAGGACCAACCAGCCTTATCCTTTTTACTTTATAGGATTCTGTTGTTACATAATAGATGGCCTCTGGAAGTGGTTCGTCAAACTCCGGGTTGGTAATAACGAATCTTACCCTGTGGACCCCTGGCTCAAAGGTTGGAAGAACTGCAGTAACCGGAAGCTCAAGGACCATGCTTCTGCCATAGGTGATGTGTCTGAAGACGTCTGCCAGCGGCCGGCCATCCACCTCCCAGTAACCCTTGAAAAGCCCGGTTCCAAGATAGCGTATCTCTGCAAAGAGTCTTGGAGGGTGTTGACCGCGGGCTATGGTGGTCTCTGCCCTCTTGTTTTCAAAATAGAGCTGGAGGCGGGAGATCCTGAAGGAAGACGCCGCCTCTGTGGTGATTATTATTTCAACCTGGCCTTGTAGATGAAATTCATCGTTATTAAATGAGCGCGCGTAGCTAAACCTGGTGGTGCCAAGTCGTTCTGCCCTTTTAAGAACGGCAACAGGGATGTTCACCTGTTCCCTTACCGTTGCCCGCCCTTTCTGCACGTGCACCCTGAAGGGCACGGAATTTGTTCCTGTGGCGTGACCCTTGGCCCGAAAGGTGCCCTTTGGGGAATCAAGAACCGTGTCTATGCTGCTATCGCCTGAAAAGGTATATGTCAGATTCAGGGTCGAGGGCATGCCCCTCGGTACGATGACCCTGGCAGGGGAGACTGAAACCGACAGATTCCGCTTTCTGGGCTTTATCGGTGGCTTCTTTACGTTCAGGGTAAACTGCCTTGTCACCACCTGGGGCCCTTTTTCACAGGAATCGGTTGCACTCACAGAAAAAACGAATCTACCTGCCTCCCTTGGGATGCCTGAAAGCACGCCTTCTCCTGAAAAAGAGATTCCCCTTGGCAATCTGCCTCCGGATAAGGATAGTCTGACAGGAGGCACACCCCCGGAATAGGTGATGCGGGCTGAATAAGGCCTGTTTACCTCGCCAGTTTCCAGGACCTGTCCTGTGATGATTGACAGTGCCGGACATGTGACTGCCGGGGGAGGTGGCTGTGGAGTGGGAGGTGGAGGCGACGGCGCCTTTACCTCTATGGTAAAATTCTTCTGAACACGCTGGGAACCCTGAGGACAGGAATCTGCTGCCATTACAGTAAAGGAATAGATTCCACTTGTCCCGGGCCTGCCTCTAAGAAGTCCGTCCCTGGTTAGCGAAAGACCGGTTGGGAGCCTGCCTCCTGCGAAGGAATAGCTTATCCGAGGCTCTCCGCCATTGGTTAACAGCCTGTAACTGTATGGCTTTCCCACGCTTGCACCCGGAAGCCTCGACGGGGAAGTAAATAAAAGGGGCCTGCAGTTTACGACCAATATTTGACGGTCAATATATGAACCAACAGATCGAGTGTTGCAGGACTGACCTATAAAAGCAACAACAAGATACCTTCCAGGGGTTGCATATCTGTGCGTTACGGACAGATTGCAGTTCAGACTCCTGCAAATTCCGGCCCTTCCGCGGTTTCCGTCTCCGTAGTCTATCATTATCTCACAATTGACCCCTGGCGTGGAGTTTGACCCTATGGGCGGGGGAATCAGGAACCTCGCTGAGATATCTGCAGTGACAGGCTGACCTGAGGTTGCTGGGTTTGGATGAACACTCAGGGAAATGGCCAAGGTCTTGCCAGCGTGAATGAAAAAGAAAATTGGCAGCGCCATAATGATAAGTGAGAGAATTCTTTTCATGATTCCTCCTAGAATGCGAGAGTCAAGCTGGTTGTAAAATCCACCATGAGCACAAAGGAATCCTCACTGTTCCCATAAACCCGGTCATCCTGCCAGGAATACCTGCCACGCAGCCCTATGGACGGCTCTTGAATCAGGTGCAGCCAGTCCCGAAACAGCCTGAATGCAATCCTTGAATGCACGTCCAGGTTTTGCTGGTCAACAGAGTCGTCATCTGCCTTTGTCAGGTTGTAGTTACCGGCTACTGACCAGAGAACGCGATCCGTTATCTGCCACTCAATGTCCCAGTTTGCCATGTACGTGTCTGTCTCAACGTTGGTCAGATGACTTATGGACTTATTGTAGCTGAGGCTGGGATTGATCCTGAAATACGTACCGGTAAAACCAGGTGCAAAGGTGACGGTTATGGTGGCAGTGTCCCCTGACATATGCTCCTTGTCATTCTGGTAGGAATAGCCTGCGTGCAGATTGAAGTTCCAACTGCCTGTAAGCCAGGAAACATCTGCCCCCACTGCATCTGTATCAAAGTAAACGGCCGGGGTATACTCAGGCTCGTCCGTGCTGTTTTGGATGGTCTTTTGATAAAAGAGAGAAACGGGCAGATTAGGAAATCTGTTGAAGGAATACCTCACCCCAGCCTGGTAGTCGTAAACAGTGGGATAAAGATCATCGTCTTCCACATTGTCGTTGTAACGGGAGAAAAGGAATTCCAGACGGTGATCCGTCAGGGAAAACCAGCTGCTCAGGGAAAAACCCTGCCTGTTCTTTGGAAGGCCCTGATTACCTATGACCTCGTAGTCAGGCCCCATGTACTCATAGATCCCTGAAAAGCCGTAACTGGCCGCATCCCAGGAAAGGACTGCCTTGTAGGCCTTGTCGCTTTCGCATCCGAACTCGTCCTGAGAGCTGCTATCATATTCGGTGATATCGTATTCTCCCCTGATGTTCATCCTGGAATCGAACCAGTTGGAATCGAGCATGAAACCAACGACCTTGCCCCTTTGTCTTTCCGATACGGTGGAGATGCCAAAGGAGCTGCCTTCCTCCCCCCCTTTTGCATAGAGGGAACGAAGGGTTACATGGTCGTTCCAGAAGGTTACTCCGCCAGATACACCGTAGATCTTGTCGTTTGGGTCTATATCCAGGCCAAGTCCTCCGTTAAGCCCGTAGTATTGGGCAGTATTTGCGGAAAAGAGATGAAGGGCCAGATTTTTGTAATTAAGAAATATCTGCCCTCCCCTTCTGGCATAGTTGTTTATGGTATTTTCAGACTCCGTGACAATGATATCTCCAAGCTGGGAGTCCATTTTGAATCCTCCCTTTTCATATACGGATTCGAGGAGAAAGTTGATAACATCAAATCCCTTTTGCTCAGGAAGCTGAACTGGATGGTCCTGATCGAGATAACGGATTTGCCCAGAGGCGGTAAAGGTCCAGTGCCTGGTTGAAAGCCTGTTTTCCGTCCTTATGGAGCCATCGACCCTGGAGTTGGGATCATTGGGTGCATCGTCCTTTTGCAGGGACATCTGATAATTGAGGCCCCCGGAGTTGCTGGAATAGGCCTCCCTGAATAGTTTTGATTGGCGGGATGAAAAGCTGAAACTCTCGTAACCTGGTTGCCCCTTTTCACCTTCCCAGCTGAACTCTATGGCATGTTCTCCTGCTGAAAGGGGTTGAACAGGGGAGAAGGTGCATACTCCCTCCTTGCACGAGACAAGCTCTGTGACGTCTGCGCCGTCAAGAAGCACCATCACATTCTCAGGAGGCGCACCAGCCGTGTATCTCCACTTAAACTCCGGCCTTTTCCCGATAATTTCCCTGTCAAGAGATGGGCTGAGAAACTGGACATCACCGGCAAAAAGAGGGGGTTCTGCACACACGAAAAAAAGGCCCGCAAAGATAATCACCCAGGATCGTTTCGTGGCCATAAAGAATTTTTTCCTTTCTAAGTCTAATAGGCTTGCCCCATGAACTCCAATATCCCTGATTTTTTAATTCTTTCCAAGTCCTTCTCTTTTTCTATTTCAATAACAAACAGGTCCTTTCCCAAGGGGCCATTTATTATTTTCATGTGATGTTTTTGGAGAAACGAAACTACATCCCCAAATTTTACATTCTTTTTGAATATCACATTAAAAACCTGGTTATGACCACTGTTTTGACCATAGGTCATGGTCTCAAAACTGGGCTTACCGCTATTAAGCACCAGAAAGGCAAAAACAAATACGATAGCCTGGGCGCCACATAAACCCCATGCCAAGCCAGGCGAGCTAAAAAGTCCCCTTAGCCACTCAAATAGCCTAGTGCATGGCCCTTGTGTTTTTTTGACATTTTCTTTAACAGGTCTTTCTTGTTCTTCAATGACAATCCTGTTACAGATTCTTTCAAATATCTCCTCAGAGGGCAGGGAGATTTCCTTTTCCATCTCTTCAAAGGCCCTTTGCAAATAGAAAGTTTCCTGTTCTTGAATCTCAGACCCGTTGTCTTCCTTAAGGCCCTCTGAAGAAGTCGCCATTAAGGGATGTTTTTCTTTGTTATGTTCATTGCCCATTGTGATTTAATCCTTATCATTATCTAGTAGCTGTCTTAAGGCCTTCCTGGCATGAAAAACCCTGGTTTTCACTGTATTTACGGGAATGGAGAGCATCTTCGAAATTTCCTCGTATGTAAAGCCTTCATAAAAGGCCAGATGTAATATTTCCCTGTGTTTCCATGAAAGTTTCTCAAGCCCTGCCTTTAAATCTTCTATGTCTGCAAAACGCTCTGCAAATTCTTCTGAGTTTCCGTTTCTCAACTCGTGATGGTCATCTATATTTTCAAATCTCTTTCTTTTTTTGAAAAACTTGAGAGCCAGGTTTCTGGCAATTCCTATTATCCATGTAAGTGCCTTGGATCTTCCCTCAAACCTCGAGGCACCTTTCCAGACCTCAACAAAGGTCTCAGCCAGGATATCCTGGGCCACTGTCTCATCCTTGACGAGTCCCAAAATATAAAAATAGACCCTTCGATTAGTGACATTGTACAACTGGGCAAAGGCCTCCCTGTCATTCAATGCTATTCGATCTATCAGGGCCTCAAGTTCTGCCATTACCTGTCTCTGTGTTGTTAGTTGGTTCTTTTTTAAGGCCTAAAGGTTCAAAAAAAATTTCTCCCCAATGGAAGTTTAGACCGAGTAATAAAAAGAGCCAAGGGCTTTTGCCGGTTTTTATATGATTTCTTAGAAAAATTTGTGTCTGTTTAGAACTATTCAGGAAATATTGGAGAGCTTACCCTGGGAATACAAAAATTTTGAAACGTCATAACGGGGGGCATCGCCCCCCAAAAGAAAATTACTTTTTTAACATTTTCTTGAAATCTGCATAGAGATCCTTTATTCGCTTTCTTAGTCCTACGATCTTTTTGTGCAAATCTTCGTGACCATAGCGGGGTTCTGGAAGGGAAAAAATGATTCCATGAAGCTCATCGATGTAACCCTCTATTGACTTTTCCCAATCCTCACGGCCTGCCTGTTCAACTTCGGATGCCTCTCTAATCTCATCTTCCAGGGTTTTAATGGCATCCTCTAGTGCCTCTATGTAATCTTTCTGGATTGCAACTAGTTTTTCCTGCCTTTCTACTATATTCATAGTGCTACCTCCTTTTTTCTAGTTTTATTTTAAGATGGTAACGCCTTAAGAAATGTCAATGAAAAGGCGATCTTGTCCAAATGCTCTGTCAAGTCCTTGAGGATTTTGAAACCGCCAATAAAGAAACCTCCTGCCTTGCAGCAAAAAAAAACGTACTTAATTTGAAATAAGGCCTTAAGAAAAAGGAGCTATCATGAAGGAAGAGCTGGAAAGAATTTGCGCCTGTGACATGGCTGGGCAGGAAATTTTATTAAAGGCCCAGGAAGAATCGCAAAGGGTTTTGAAGGAAGCAAAAAGGCAAGTCTTAAAGGCCAAGGAGTCCCTTTCAGAAGAGCTTGAAAAATTCAAACAGGACGAGGTTGCCAAGATAATAAAAGAGGCTGAAGAAAGGGCTGCCAAGATCAAAAAAGAGGCAGAGTATTACTGTAACGAGCTCAAAAATAGGTATTCCAAAACCGAAAGGGCAATGGAAGAGGAGCTTTCAAAACTTGTGAAAAGGGCTATTACCCTTTCGTAGATTAGATCTGAAATAGACCCTTTCAAGGCAGAGACAGCTTAATAGGAGGTCTAAATTGCTCGGTCAGGCCTTTAAGTATTCATACATTAATGCAAAGGTCCGGACCATCTATTCAAAGCGGCTCAGAAAAAGGGACTGGGCCATCTTAAGGGACGCAGCCGATAAAAACTCTTTTGTCCAGTATCTTTCAACTACATACTATGGCGCCTATCTGGCCGAGATTTTAAAGGGCCCAGAAAAAGGCCTCCACTTCCTTGAAAGACAGATATATCGGGCACTTTTTGCAGATTACGAAAAGGTTATAAGGGCACTCAAGCCACCTGAGGGGCAGGTGTTCTATGGGCTTTTTTCCAGGTTTGAGGCAGAAAACCTGAAAACCCTCATAAGGGCAAAAAAGACTGGCCTTCCAAAAAGGGAGGTGCTTTACCTTCTCTATCCGGTTGAGACCCTTTCCAAAATAAACTGGCACAGGCTCTGGAAGGCGGGGAGTCTTGCTGAGGCCATTGACCTTCTTTCAGATACGCCCTTTGGAACCTCAGTGGCCCACGCCCTGCCCCAGTTCGAGGCCCATAGCAGACTCTTCCCCATTGAGATGGCCATGGAAATAGTATCATACAGACAGATATGGGAGGTTGTCTCTGCCTTATCAAGCAAGAAAGACAAGCAGATGGCAAGGATGCTCATTGGTGGGCTTGTGGATGCGCTAAACATCTACCACGTTGCACGCCTACGCTTTATCTACGCCCTTAGTACTGAGGAGACCCTTAATTTCACCTACCCAGGCGGCTACATTTTGAACCTCAAACGCCTTCACGACATCTCAAGGGCAACAGATATGAAATCCCTTGTCTCTTACCTGCCTAAGCCCCTTAAGGCCATCCTTGAAGGCACGGATTCCCTTTCCCAGACGAGGATGGTCCTTCAGGACTGGCTGCTTAAAAGGATAAAAGGAGTGTTTCTGACCCTTCCCTTCCACCTGGGGGTGGAGATCGCCTGGGTAATTTACAGGGAAATGGAGATTGAGGCCATTTTACGGATATTTGAAACAAAAGGCCGCAAGGTAAAGGCCGGGCAAGTGAGACTTGTTCCTGAAACCTTGATACAGGAGGAATAGAGGCTTGTTCAGGCCAGCAAAGCTCTTCAGAATAACCATACAGGTTCCAGAAAAGTACATGTCCGATGTGCTGGGAATACTTGGAGATTTCAGACTCCTTCACCTGATAAACATAAACGAGACACATCTTGGCAGGCTCGGCTACGTCGCCGGCACAAGGGTCGATCTAATAGGCAGGTATCAAAAGGTGGCCCAGGAGGCAGATAAACTCATAAAGGAGCTTTCTGTAAAGGCCCCCCTTCCCCCAATTGAAAAGGCCCCGAGACCTGAGAAGGAGATTTTCGTCCTTGAAGAGGAACTTTCTGACATTACCAGGAAAGTTGACCCAATCATCCAGGAAGGTAGACACCTTGAAAGACAACTTAACCAAAAACAGGAGCTTATCGAGAGGCTGAGACTCCTTGTACCTGCAGAAATAGACTTTTCCAGGCTTTTTGGCCTTCGTTTCACATCCTATCGTTTCGGAATCATGCCACCTGAAAACCTTGACAGGCTTGAGGAGAGCCTTTCTGACATTCACCACGCACTTGTAAGAATACAAGAGCAAAGGGAAAAGCTGGTACTTGCTGCCTTTTGCCTCAAGGAAGACCTGCCCGTTCTTGAGCGTTCCCTGAAAAGCGCCTTTTTTAACGAGCTTGAATTCCCCTCAGATCTAAAGGGCACGGTATCTTCCATCATAGAAAGGCTCGAGGCCGAACTTGAGCCCCTTGAGGAAAAATTAAGGCTAACTGAAGAAAAAAAGGAGGAGGCAAGAAAACGCTACGGCCAAAGGCTCCTTGCAATCAGGGAAAAGGCGGTCCTTGCAAGACTCCTTCTTGAGGCAGCCAGCAAATTTGGGAAGATCGACCACACATATCTGCTCACGGGTTGGGTTCCGGTTGATCTTTTCGAAAAACTTAAAGACAGAATCCTTAAGGCCACGGGGGGCCAGGCCCTGGTTGACTGTGTAGACCCTGAAGATATCAGGGAGGTGAGATCGGGGATAATAAGGATTCCCATACTCTTTAACAATCCCCTTTTGATAAGGCCCTTTGAAAGGCTCACCACCTTGTATGGAATCCCAACTTACGAGGAGGTGGAACCCACCGTTTTTCTGGCCATAAGCTTTGTACTCCTTTTTGGGATGATGTTTGGCGATGTTGGCCACGGACTCATCCTTTTCCTTGGCGGATTCTACGTGTTCAAAAGGCTTTACAAGTACATGGATTACGGGATCATACTCATGGAGTGCGGTGTCTCCTCCATGATTTTTGGTGTGCTCTACGGAAGCGTATTTGGAATGGAAGACCTCATACCAGCCCTTTGGCTTCATCCCATGAAGGACATAAACAGATTCATGCTTGTATCAATCGTTCTGGGGGTTGCCATGATAAGCCTGGGTTTCATTCTAAATCTCATCAATATTTACAAAAGAAGGGAATTCCACAGGCTTTTTACGGCAAGCGGACTGGCCGGTGCCTTGCTCTACTGGCTCTTTGCCGGAATTGGCATTAGATACCTCACCTGGGGGCCACCAGGCCCTGTTGAACGCACCGTTGCCGTGGTTACGGCTGCAGTACTCCTTTTCGTGATAATAGTTGAAAGGCCTCTAAGGGCCATAATCAAACGAAAGAGGATGAAGGGAAGGCCTGGGACAGAGGCCATCCAGCAGGCATCCCTGTCTGTGGTGGTACTTGAGTCTGTCATCGAGGCCCTTGACAGTGTGCTCAGGTTCCTTGCAAACACAGTCTCCTTTGTCCGTGTTGCCGCCTTTGCCCTTACCCATGCAGCGCTTTTTGTTGGCGTCTTTACCATTGCAGACATGGTAAGCCATGGCACCCACAAGGGCCTTGGCTACATCCTGACCCTTATAATTGGAAACATAGTGATAATCGTACTTGAGGCCATGGTTGTATCCATTCAGACCATACGTCTTGAGTACTACGAATTTTTCAGCAAGTTTTTCAGGGGCGGCGGAGTGGAATTTAAGCCCCTGGTTGAAAAAGAGGCCGTTTCCACAGGGGCCTTTAAGCAATAAACCCGTTACAAGGAGGACAAGCGAGCCATGATTCTTCATAAAAAACAAAAGAAAAAATTACTCTGGCCCTTTCTTCTTTCCCTCTTGGCTCTGGCCTATCCCGTCCTTTCCGCAGGTGCAGAGGTGGCTCAGAAGGTCTCTGGAACCTCTGCCAACTGGGGATACATAGGCGCAGGCATTGCCGTTGGTGCCTCCACCATCGGCGCAGGCATTGCCGTTGGCCTTGTTGGTGCAGCAGCAGTTGGGGCCATAAGCGAAAGGCCAGAGGTGACGGGGCGCGCCCTCATTTTTCTAGGCCTTGCCGAGGGCATAGCCATCTACGGGCTCATAATAGCCATAATGATCCTTGGAAAGATATAAAGCTTAGAGAGAAAGGGACATGAAAATCGTTGCCGTAACAGATCCTGACACGGCACTAGCTTTCCGCCTTGCAGGCATAGAGACTTATACCTTGAAGGAAAATGACGACCCAGGCCCCATCTTAAAGGGCCTTTCAAGGGATGCTGAGACAGGGCTTGTCCTTGTAACAGAAAGGCTTGCAAAGAGGGCGGGAGAGGTCTTTGAGCAGATCACCGAGGAAAAGAACATACCCCTTTTCATTGAAATTCCTGACACCAAAGGGCCTGCCAAGAAGAGAAAGAGAACAGTTGAAAAGATGGCAGCGATCCTTGGGAGGTAAAAATGCCACTTCCTGACAACATAGAACTTCTTTGCCTTGCAATCAAAAAACGCGCCACTTCCCAGGGGGAAAAGATACTTGAGAAGGCAAAGAAGGAGGCCCAGCGCATCCTTTCTAGCGGGCTTAGAGAGGCAGAAAGGGAGCTTGAGGCAAAAAGGCTTGAGCTTAAGAGACAGGCCTTCCAGGACGCTCGACGAAAAACCGATGGGGCCGAGCTTGCAGCAAGGCGCATGATAATGGCAGCGCGGGAAGAGATATTCAAGAAGGTGATGGATAAGGCAAGGGACCTTCTCTTTGAGACCAGAGAAAAACCAGAGGCATACAAAGCCATGGTCAAATCCATGATAGTTAACGCCCTTTCAGTGGTTGCCGGTGAAGGTGAAGGAAAGGTGGTGGTTCAGGCACCACAAAGGGATATCCCGGTGATAAAAGAGGCGGCCAGGGAGGCGGAAAAGGACTTTGGTATCGAGGTTGAAGTGGATGAGCAGCCGGCAGAAATAGAAGGAGGTATCCTGGTTTTCAGCCTTGATAGAAGAAGAATGGTGGATTTTTCATTTGATGCCCTTTTAAAGAGGCTTGAGCCTGAGATAAGGGCCCTTGTTGCAGAAAAGGTCTTTAGCGGTGAAGGATCATGAAGCAGAATCCAAAGAGGGAAACACCCCTTGTCTCCTTTGTTAGCGGACCTGTGGTAAAGGCCAGCCCTGGCCATCTCCTTTCCATGAACGAGATGGTGGAGGTTGGCGCCCAACGGCTTGTTGGCGAGGTCATAGGCCTTGAAGGGGATACGGCCACCATACAGGTCTATGAAGACACCACCGGGCTTAAGCCTGGCACAGAGGTCTTAGGCCAGAAGATGCCCCTTTTCGTGGAACTTGGCCCTGGACTCATTGGCCAGATATTTGACGGGATACAAAGGCCCCTTGACGTATTGAAGGAAAGATGGGGGGATTTCATTAAACGTGGAAAGACCTCCTTTGCCCTTTCACGAGAGAAGGTATGGCGCTTTGAACCAAAGATACAGCCAGGAAGCCTGGTAACTGCCGGAACGATACTTGGCCAGGTCAGAGAAACAGAAGCGGTCACCCACAAGATACTGGTGCCACCCAATGTCTCCGGGGAAGTCAAAAGAATCGTTCCCCCTGGCAACTACACCCTTGAAGAGGTGATTGCAGAGGTTGAGACCCAAAGCGGCCTTGTAGTGCCACTCAGGATGTTTCATAAGTGGCCAGTCAGGATGCCCAGACCATACAGGAAAAGATTCATGCCCACTGTTCCCCTTCTTACGGGTCAAAGGGTCATAGATACCTTTTTTCCGCTTGCAAAGGGTGGAACTGCTGCCATACCCGGGGGCTTTGGAACGGGAAAGACCGTTACCCAGCACCAGCTTTCCAAGTGGGCGGATGCGGACATCATCATTTACATAGGATGCGGCGAGCGCGGAAACGAGATGACAGGGGTCTTGACGGATTTCCCAAGGCTTCTTGACCCACGGACCCAAAGACCCCTCATTGAAAGGACGGTACTTATCGCAAACACGTCAGACATGCCCGTTGCAGCCCGTGAGGCAAGCATCTACACAGGTATCACCATGGCCGAGTACTTTAGGGACCAGGGCTATGATGTTGCCCTCATGGCAGACTCCACCTCGAGATGGGCTGAGGCGCTTAGGGAAATCTCAGGAAGGCTTGAGGAGATGCCTGCAGAGGAAGGCTTTCCGGCCTACCTTGCAAGCAGGCTTGCAGCCTTTTACGAACGCTCCGGCAGGGTTCAGACCCTTTCTGATGAGATGGGGTCAGTTTCCATCATCGGAGCTGTCTCCCCACCCGGAGGAGACTTTTCCGAGCCTGTCACCATGCACACAAAGCGCTTTGTCCAATGCTTCTGGGCCCTTGACAAGGAACTTGCAAGCGCACGCTACTTTCCTGCAATAAACTATCTTGAAAGCTACTCTGCCTATGTCTCGGCAGTGTCAGACTGGTGGACGGAAAAAACAGGCCCTGAGTGGCAGGAGCTCAGGGAAAGAGCGGTTCAGATACTCCAGGAGGACGCCAAGCTTCAAAACATCGTCAAGCTTCTTGGTGAGGAGGCACTGCCAGATGACCAGCGGCGGATCATCGAGGGGGCAAAGCTCATAAAGAACGACTTTCTGCAGCAAAGCGCCTTTGATCCGGTTGATACCTACTGCCAGCCCCTTAAGCAGTTTTACCTGTTAAAGACCATTATGCACTTCATAAAGAGGCTCCATGACATTGTTTCTGCACGGATTCCCCTTTTCAGGGCCATGGAGCTGCCTGTTGTGGAAAAGATACACAGGGCCAAGTACACCATAAAGGGGGAGGAACCAGAACCCTTTCTGGAAATCATGACAGAAATAGACCAGCAGATGGATGCCCTTTTGGAAAGGAGCAGGGAGCCGACTCATGAGTCTTCAAGGTAAAACAGATATGAATACAACAACAGTAACGGCCCCAGGGCCTGAATTTATGGGCCTTGACAAGATACAGGGGCCCCTGGTTGTCATACAGGGGATAAAAGACGTTGGATACGGGGAAAGGGTGGAGATCGTCACCTCTTCTGGAGAGACAAGGCAGGGCCGGGTACTTGCCATCTCCAGAGAGGCAGCAGTTATTGAGGTCTTCCATGGCACCTCTGGCCTTGATCAGGAAAAGACAAGGGTCAGGTTCCTTGGAAGGCCCTTTGAGATGGTAGTATCAAAAGAAGAGGTCCTTGGCAGGATATTTAACGGCCTTGGCGCACCAATAGACGGGGGCCCCCCTCCTTTTCAGGGCCAGGCCAGAAACGTAAACGGCCTTCCCATAAACCCCGTTGCCAGGGCCTATCCGGAGGATTTCATCCAGACAGGCATCTCCACCATAGACGGCATGAACACCCTGGTACGGGGGCAGAAACTTCCAATATTCTCTGGAAGCGGCCTTCCCCACAACGACCTTGCCATGCAGATCGTCAGACAGGCAAGACTCCTTACAGAGGAGAGCAACTTTGCCGTGATCTTTGCAGCCATGGGTGTGCGCCATGAAGAGGCAGAGGCCTTCAGAAAGAGCTTTGAGGAAAGCGGGGTACTAAACAACGTGGCCATGTTTTTGAATCTTGCCGATGACCCTGCGGTTGAGAGGCTCATTGCCCCGCGGGTTGCCCTTACTGCAGCAGAGTACCTGGCCTTTGAGGAAGGGCTCCACGTCCTGGTCATTCTTACTGACATGACAAACTACTGCGAGGCCCTAAGAGAAGTTGCAACATCAAAGGGTGAGGTGCCAAGCAGAAAGGGCTATCCAGGCTATCTCTACAGTGACCTTGCCTCCATATACGAACGTGCTGGGAGGATACACGGGCGAAAGGGCTCTGTTACCCAGATTCCCATACTTACCATGCCAGACGACGACATTACCCATCCCATTCCCGATCTTACAGGCTACATCACCGAAGGACAGATCGTGCTGGACAGGACCCTGTTCCGTAAAGGCATCTACCCGCCTGTAAACGTCCTTCCCTCCCTATCAAGGCTAATGAGTGACGGGATTGGCGAGGGAAAGACCAGGGAGGACCACAAAAACATCTCAAGCCAGTTGTACGCCGCCTATTCCAAGGCCAAACAGGTGGAGAGGCTGGCATCCATTATCGGCGAAGAGGACCTTAGCGTTACTGACAAGAAATACTTTGAGTTTTCCAAACGATTTGAACAGGAGTTTGTGAACCAGGGAAGGGATGAGAACAGGAGCATCTTCGACACCCTGGACCTTGGCTGGGAGCTTGTGATGACCTTTCCTGAAAGCGAGCTTGTCAGGGTAACCCCTGAAGAGATAGAAAAATATGGAAAGACTTCCCATTCCGGCAACCAAGAGTAACGAAATACGCATCAAGGAGGAACTTGCCATAGCAAAGGATGGCAAGGACCTTCTTGAGCAGAAAAAGGACATACTCATAGGCCACATAAACCTGCTTTCTGACCGGGCGGACCAGGCGCGCAAGAGGCTTGATGAGGTACTTTCCAGGGCCTATGAAAAGCTGGAACAGGCAATCCTGGAATCGGGCAGGGCAAGCGTCGAGGCAGCCGGGCTTTCAGTGGAGGCGGGCATGGAGATCACCGTGAGGGAAAGGAGCCTCATGGGAGTGGTTCTTCCCCTTGTCTCCATTAAAAAACCCGTTATCAGGCCCGAATTTGGTCTAGGCGGCTCAACTGCAACCATGGATGAGGTGAGAAAGATAATACTATCTGCCTCGGACCTCATTGCAGAGATAGCCGAGGTGGAGATTGGACTTCAAAGGCTCATGCGCGAGACAAAAAGGACCCTTAAACGCATAAATGCCCTTTCCTACATCTACATTCCCCTCTACGAGGCAACGGCAAAGTTCATCGAGCAGAGCCTTGAAGAGAAGGAAAGGGAGGGCCTTTTCCAGCTTAAAAGGATAAAGGCCATGACAAGGTCATGAAAAACAGACAGGAGGAACCTTACCATGACCAACTCAGAAGCCCTCTTTAAGGAAATCCTCATCCCCGTTGACGGCTCCCGCTACAGTCTTGCGGCAGTCCGCCTTGCAGGCAGGCTTTCACGCATTCATTCATCCAGGATCACCCTTATTCACGTGATAGACACCCAGGTGGAGGAACAGCTTTGCAGACTAAAGAAAGGAGAGTGTGAAACAATCAGGCGTAACATGCAGGAGGAGGCAGAGGGCCTTGTTCGAGACATGAAAAGGGAGCTTTTGGAGCTTGGGGTAAATGCGGAAACCATGGTTTTAAGGGGTACACCCCATGAAATCATACTTGATATTGCCTCAAAAAAGGAAACAGACCTCATTGTCATGGGCAAGCTTGGCCGCCGCGGGATAAAAAGAATCCTTCTTGGAAGCGTTGCAGAAAGGGTCCTTGAGTTTTCAACGTGTCCAGTGCTTTGCGTAACTGACAGAAATTGCTAAAAAATCCATTAAAATTCAAAAACAAAAAGGCCGGCTCTTTTTGGCCGGCCCTACAGTTCTGAAAAAACCCTCAAATCAGAAACTATATCATCAGATTGAGGATTCTTTCGGCCTTTTCCATCTCCTCGGCAGAGATGGTCCTGTCCTTTGGTGAAAACTCCTTGGTGATATTTGCCATTACATAAATGAGCGTGCCAACAAGGTCTGGCAATTTTTTCTCAAGCTCTTCCTCAAGGCCGTATTTGAGGGGCGGAAGCTTTGCCAGATGATCGAGTATTGGCTGAAGTTCCAGCGCCTCCTCAAGCTCCTTGAACTTCTGCATGGATTCCTTCATGGCCTTGGTAAGGGGAACATCACACATCCAGATGATGTCTCGCCCATTATAACGGGCATTCCCTTCTGCCACCACCAAAAGGTCGTAAAGCTTCTGGTCCACCACGTCACTTATCTTCTTCACCTTGTTCTTGTCTATCCTGAGACCTGCCGCCTTTTTATAAAGGGCCTCAATCTTGTGAGCACCAGTTACTGCCATCTAACTTCCTCCTTTTGATATTTTTTATCTGGTCCGGTTTCGAAAGAGATCCATAGCCAAAAATTCTCTATTGAAATCTCCAGCTAAAAATCTAAGCTCGATGATGGCTCATGCAAGAACCCATTGAAAATTTTTGGAAAATTTCCAGAGAAAATTGGCATTCCTGTTTTGTTTCTTTTGTTCCTAGGGCTTTGGTATAATTATGATAGATGTAAGTTTTTCCAGTAAGCCTTAAAAGGGAGGTGTTAGAGAGATGGAGAACTTTGAATTTTGTAACCCCACCAAGATCATATTTGGGAAAGGAATACTTGACAGGCTTGGAGACGAGGTCAGAGCCCTTGGAGAAAAATGCATTCTTGTAACCGGGAAAAAAAGCGCCAGGGAAACAGGCGTTTATAACCAGGTGAAGAGCAAGCTGAAAGAGGCTGGCATAGAGGTGCTCGACCTTTCAGGGGTGCAGTCAAACCCTGTTCTTTCAAAGGTGCATGAAGGAATAGGCATGGCAAGAAAGGAAGGAGTCTCTTTTCTGGTCGCCCTTGGGGGTGGAAGCGTAATGGATACGGCAAAGGCCGTTGCCGCAGGCGCTTTATATGACGGAGACATATGGGAGGTATTTGAGGGAAAAGGAGAGATAACAGGGGCTCTTCCTGTTGTATGCATCCCTACCCTTGCAGCCTCTGGTTCTGAAATGAACGGATTTATGGTGATAACCAATGAAGAAAGCGGGTATAAGCTTGCAGCTGGCTCGCCACATACCTATCCCAGGATATCCTTTCTGGCCCCGGAGCTTACCTTTACCGTTCCCAGAGATTATACGGCCTATGGCGGTGTTGACGCCATCTGCCATGTGCTTGAGCCCTATTTCAACGGCCCTGACCCATTTACCCCAGTCCAGGACGAGATAGCTGAGGGCTTAATAAGGACCCTCATGCCTGCCACAAAAAGGTGCATGGAGGAACCGGAAAACTACCAGCAAAGGGCGGCCCTCATGTGGGCTGCAACCCTTGCCCTAAACGGGCTTACAAGGGCCGGGGTTGGTGATCATCCCTTCCCGGTTCACCTGATAGAACACTCCCTGAGCGCAATCTACGGTATCCCTCACGGTGCAGGCCTGGCGGCACTGCTTCCAGGATGGATGAAATGGAAGGCCACCTTGAAAGGCGCAAAAAAGGTGGCCTGGTTTGGCATAAGGTGTCTTGGCTGCACGGACAAGGGCAACGAGAAGGACACTGCCCTTGAAGCGGCTGATGCCTTTGGCAGGTGGCTTTCAAAGGTGGAATGCCCAAGAAGTCTCTCTGAGCTTGACATACCAGAGAAAGACCATGAAAAAATCGCCCAAAACGCCCTCTTTCAGTCAAGAATCTGGGGAATAGAGAATGATTACAACGAAAACGTCATCAAGGAGATCCTCTCCTTTTGCCAATAAGGGCCACAAGGAAGATGCTTATCTCGTAGAGGATCAGAAGGGGGGCTGCAAGGAGACACTGATTTACCACATCAGGTGTAGGGGTAAGCACTGCTGCAAGGATAAAGATTATAAGAAGGGCATACTTTCTGTTTTTCCTGAGCATCCTTGCATCTATTAGCCCTATGAGTGCCATGAACACCATGAATATTGGAAGCTCAAAGGCCGCCCCAAAACCAAGGAGAAGCTTTATTGTAAGGCTAAAGTATTCGCTAACACTTGGCAGCAGCTTGAGATCCCGGCCTGCATAGCCTGCAAGAAAGTTGAAGGCTGCCGGAAAGACCACAATGTATCCAAAGAGTGCGCCGCCAACAAAAAAGATGCTTGAAAAGACCACAAAGGGAAGGGCCCATTTCTTTTCGTGTTCATAGAGCCCGGGGGCGACAAAGGCCCATATTTCATAAAGGATGAAGGGGCTGGCAATGAATATCCCGCAGACAAGGGCAAGCTTTAGATATGTGAAAAAGGCCTCTGGATAGGACGTAAATATCAGGCTTGTACCAGGGGGGAGCACCTTTTCAAGGGGCCTTGAAAGCATGGCAAAGATCGGCTCAATAAAGGCGTAAGAGATGCAAAAACCCACTGCCACGGCGGCTATTGAGCGAATGAGCCTTGTTCTTAGCTCTGCCAGGTGCTCTGTGAGGCTTAGCTCTTTCTGGGGATCATGGTCTGAAGTCATGGTACCACTTTTTGGATGTGATTATTTCAATGCCGTCTTCCCGGATAATGCCCATGTTTTCAAGCCTTACCCCTCCCCTTCCAGGAATATAGATGCCAGGCTCAACTGTCACCACCATGCCTGCCTTTAGATGTTTCCTGTTTCTGAAGGAAAGGGCCGGTGCCTCGTGAATGGCAACCCCTACTCCGTGGCCAAGGCCATGGCAAAAGTACCTTTCGTATCCATATCTTCTTATGACATCCCGCGCTGCCCTGTCTGCATCCCTCGCCCTGACACCTGGCCTTATAAAGTCCTGGGCCGCCTCCTGCGCCTTCCTGACAACAGAGTATATCTCCTTCATGAAATCATCTGGCTCACCAATGAACATAGTCCTTGTCATGTCCGAACAGTAACCATCAAGCCTTGCTCCCATGTCTATGATTATCGGCTCGCCCTGCCGGATGCGCCTTTTTCCAGGGACAGCGTGTGGAAGGGCGCTGTTTGGCCCAGAGGCCACAATGGGTGGAAAGGATGGGCCATTGGCCTTGAGATAAAGGCCCTTTAGTATTTCAAATGCAATCTCTTTTTCAGTGACGCCTGGCCTTAAAATGGAAATGGCATCTTCAAAGACCTCTTCTGCCACCTTTTGGGCCTCCTTGATCCTTTCTGTTTCAGGCCTGTCCTTTTGCGCCCTCATTCTGAAGAGGAGATCACCAAAATCCGTAAAAGTCCTTGGGTAAACGGCCTCCTTCAGCCTTTTAAGGGTCTGACACGAGATAAAGCCAGGCTCGTATCCGCACCTTTTGATGTCAAGTTCACGAAAGAGCTTTGCAACAAGAAGAGGCATTCCCCTTTTGTACAAAAGAGTTCGAAAAAGGGGTGCCTCCCTTTGGGCCTGCTCCTTGTAGCGGCCATCCGTAAGGAGCAGGTTCTCGTTCCTTGTTATGAGAAGAGACCCGCTTGACTCGCTAAGGGACAGGTCCTCTGCCTGAAAGCCGCTCAGATAGAACCTGTTTTCAGGGCATGTTATGAGCACAGCGTCGAGGTCCCTTGCCGAAAGGGACCGCCTAAGCCTTGAAAGCCTTTTACTAAATACTTTTTTCATTGGCTCCTTCCTGCTATTTTCCACTTAAGACGGCTGAAACAATCTACCCCTATTCCCTTTGCAAAAAAAGAGGCCAAAAATGGACAGACAAAGCATAAGCCTTGATGAAAGAATAATATTTGCCCTTGATGTACCTGGGCAAGAGTCTGCAAAAGACCTCGTAAAGAGACTCGAAGGGGAAATACGCTTTTTCAAGGTGGGCCTGCAGCTCTTTCTTGCAGCGGGCTTTCCCCTGGTTGAATGGATAGAGGAGCGCGGCCACAGGGTCATGCTTGATCTCAAGTTCTACGATATACCAAGAACCGTTGAGCTAGCCTGTGAGCAGTTAAACGGCAAAAACATCACCTTTGCCACGGTCCATGGACACAGAAGCATTCTTGAAGCGGCAGTCAAAGGGGCGAGGGACTACTCGGTCCTTGCTGTGACCGTACTTACCAGCCTCGGAAAGGATGAGCTAAGGGAAATGGACTCCCCTTTGAGCATGGAAGAACTCGTTTCGAAAAGGGCAGAATTTGCCAGGGCTGCCGGTTGCCAGGGGGTTGTATGTTCCGCCTTGGAGGCCAGGGCCGTAAGAAGGGTGATTGGAGATGACATGTTCATAGTAACGCCCGGCATAAGGCCTTCAGGCCTTTTCGGGGCGGATGATGATCAAAAAAGGATCCAGACCCCTTACAAGGCCATAAAAGACGGGGCAGACTTTCTTGTCATGGGCCGTCCAATAAGTATGAGTAAGAGGCCGGAAGAAACCGTTAATTCTGTCAGGAAAGAGGTAGCAAGGGCCCTTTCAGAGAAAAAGGCCAAAAACTAATCGTTAAAGGCGACCTCTACCACGAACTTTCCGTTCTGGGTCTCAAAGGGCACGGCAAGACATGGTCCTGTATGAATGTGCCTTATTGAATGCTTGTGGCCAGCTACAACAGTGGGTGTTCCTGCCTGAAGGGTAACTCCTATCCCCTCAAGACGCCTTCTTGCGTCTCCGCAGATCATGTTTGTCATCTCGCCAACCGCGTCCTTTACCTCATCATTTAGCTCGTTTACCGGCATGCCAAAAAGATTGGTCACTATGGCGCAGATGCACGGGGATTCAAATGAAAGGGACATGGAGCCCTGGGCGTCTCCTGTAATTCCTATTATGCCAGAGACGTCTCCCATTGCAGTGGAATCTTTTTTCAGGAAGGGCTTCCCAGGCTTTGCCTCTACCATGGCCATGGTCTTTAATACATTTATGGCAGCCTCAAGGAAGGGATTTATGATCTTGGCATCCACAAGGGTTCTCCTTTCGTAAAAACTGTTAGAAAATGGGATTCAATTTTTTTATCGGTACTTATTCGCCATCCATTAACGGACCGGGAGAAAATCAGGTGTTGGAAGAATCTCCAGCACAGGGCACATTGTCAAAATCAAAAGGCCTAAAATGGCAAAGGAACCTGCGCGGTGGATATGACCTTATACAGGAACCAGCTAATCATTATGCCGCATATGAAAAGACGAAGAAAGGTTGCCACAATAAAGCCAACAAAGGAACCAAAGCCGGAGGTGAGGGCCTGTCTGAGCTCCCCGCCTGCTATGAGCTCACCAGTTATTGCACCAATAAAGGGGCCTATAACGATGCCCGGAGGCCCTGCAACAAAGACAAGCAGCATACCGAGTACGGCTCCTATGGCACCGGCCCTTGTGCCCTTAAACTTCTTAACACCCCAAATGGTGGCAAGATAATCTATTACATAGGTGGAAAGTGCAAGAAGACCCTCTGCCACATAAAAACTTATTGGCCAGTTGACTGCCGGATCAAGAAACCCAAAGGCCACTATGCCAAGCCATATCATGAGCGCCCCAGGCAGGGCTGGAAGAAGGAGCCCGGCTACCCCGGTGAGAATGAGGGCAAAGGAGATTAAAGAGGCAAGTGCGACCTGATCCATATCAACCTGTCCTTAAAAGTGTGATCAGGGTAACCCCTGAGTATCCAAAAGTCCACAGGAGAATAATCAGGTAAAGCATGCGGGTCTTTTTTACCCAGGGGAACAGGAAAAGAACAGCAAGTGGTATGGCCGGCACCACTATGCCAGCCAAGACGGGATCAAAGTATCTCAAGAGCTCCTGGATGCCCAAAAAAAACCAAGGGCCCTTGATTAGGTGCGTATTTTGGACGGCAAGGTCTATTGGCGCCTTAACCATAAAACAGAAAAAAGCACTAAAAACCCCTGCAGAGGCAAAGGCATCAAAAGTAATACGTACCCTTTTAAGATGATACCAGGTTCCCATGAGCCAGCAGACAAAGCCTGCCAGGATGTGAACCGCGTAAATCCTGTTGAGTCCGTCTCCGGAGATATTAAGAAGGACCTTGTTTACAAGGGATCCAACCATGGGAATCCTTAGGAATAGATGCTCGGCTATTGCCCCTGCGGCCTGACCTGTTGCATCGTAGCGAAGAACGTAACCTGAAAAGAGGGCATAGATTCCAACTGGAACGGAAATGGATATCACTGTCCAATGAAACCGCAACCGGAAGGGTGCGCGCCCCTGGCTCACCCTGTCTCTTAGATCAAAGACGTGGAGCATAAGAAGCATGACAAAGGCCTGGCTGGTCCAGAAATGGACAGAACGCCAGAAGGGGCCAAAGGGCAGGATGGTCTCAATGGCCACGGAGGATACGAAAGGGGTGGCAGGCTCATACTGATAGGCCACAACAAATCCGCTAAGGATGGACAGCAGCAAAAAGGCGCCGGTGAGATAGCCGTAGGACAGAGTCTTCATCGCGGGATATACACCACGTATCCCTGCCCGTTTTCAAGGGCCTTGACCTGAAAGAGTGGCAGGTCCTTTTTTGCAGGGCCTGAAATGTAGGCGCCACTCTTCTTAAAGCGGCTTTGATGGCAGGGACACAAGAAAATGGATTTTTCCTCAAGGAAATTTATTCTGCATCCAAGGTGGGTGCAGGTACGGGAGACGGCATAGGGGCCAGATTTTGTCTGAAACAGCACGAACTCAGGCTCTACAAGAAACTGGCCCGGTTTAAGCACCCTTGATATGCGCCTTTCAATGGGCGGCCGAAACCTCTGGCTATTCAAAAAGGAAAAAAGCGGATAGGCGGTAAGAACGGAAACAAGTGCCGCAAACCAGTTTCTGAAAAGAGACCTTCTAGTCAAGGCTGTTAAAATATCTCCTGAGCACTCTGTTTTATTTGATGCAAGAAAGATTTAATAGCGTTGTGCAGTATTGTCCAGGAGATCAAATTTTAAGGATGAGGGAAAATCCATTCAATTCACTTTCGAAAAATTGAAAAAAGGATGGTCAAAAGCACACTAAGGAGTATGGAGGTGGCCAGGGGAAAGTAGAAGGTGAAATTTCCACGTCTTATGACTATGTCTCCAGGAAGCCTGCCAATAAAGGGAATCTTTGGAGCAAAGATAAGAAAAAGCCCAACCACCACCATAAAAATACCGAATATAAGTAACACTTTTCCCAGCTCATGCATTGGACTCATGTCACAAGACCTCTCGCCTTTCTTTTAACCTATCAGAAAGCCTCTTTATCCTTTTTGCGTAGCGTTCTGATTCGCTAAAGATGCAGCCGCAGTAAGGCTGCCTGTATATTCCAAGGGCCACTGCCTCCTCTATTCCCTCTATCCAGCCCCTTCGAAAGTCCTGGTAGTAAAACTCTATTCCAAATTTCCGGGCCTTTTCCTGGCCTATCTCCCTGATGAGGCCATGCCTTTGATATTTGCTGTAAAGAAGGGTGGAGGAGTAGTATTTAAAGCCCCTATCTCTTGCCTCTTTTGCGCTCCTTTCAAGCCTCATTTCGTAACAAAGCGGGCAGCGCTCCTTCTGAGCAGTTGCACCGTCCAAACTAGATAGCCAATCTTTCAGTCCGTAACCGGATCCATCCCAGACAATGGGCAGGTCCTTAACCCTTGCCACTTCTTCCAAGGCCTCAACACGCCTTTCATACTCCCTGAAGGGGTGAATATTGGGGTTATAAAAAAAGCCTGTTATATGCATTCCCTGGGCCTTAAGTACCCCAATGGGATACAGGGCGCACGGACCGCAGCAGATGTGCAGGAAAATATCCATGTCTAAAATATTAACCAGGATTGGTTTAGCTGCAAGCAGATAGCCCTGGGGTGGATGGGTTTTCTGCTGATTTTTAATTGGTCCTCTATTGCCTTTGAGACATACGGCATTAGCTTTTCTTTAAAAAAGGAGGGAGGTATGCATCCCAGCAGGTACCTGCCAAGAAAACTTCCTGAAAAACTGACCGGTCTTGCAGAACTTGCCGTTGACATGCGCTGGAGTTGGGACCGCCAGGCCGAGGGTCTTTGGCGAAAGATAGATGCGGAGATGTGGGATGCAACCGGAAATCCGTGGTTCATCCTTGAAAGCGTAAGCCAGGAAAGGCTGGATCAGCTCTCACAGGACCAAGCATTTCTGGACCTGATCCAGGAGCAGCTCCATATAATGAAAAAGGCCTGGGAGGAACCAGCCTGGTTTCAAAGGACCCATGGTGATTCTGAGCTTTCAGCCGTTTCATATTTCAGCATGGAATTTGGCCTTAGCGAGGCACTTCCAATCTACTCAGGGGGCCTTGGAATCCTCGCAGGAGATCACCTTAAGACATGCAATGACCTTGGAATTCCCCTTTATGGCATAGGACTCTTGTACCAGCAGGGCTACTTCCGCCAGGCAGTCGACGCCTTTGGAAACCAGCTCGAATTCTACCCCTACAACGACCCGGTCATGCTTCCGGTCATGCCCCTTTTGGACAACAAGGGGAACTGGCTACTTATAAAGGTTGGGCTTCCAGGCAGGATCCTTACTCTAAAGACCTGGGAGGTAAGAATAGGCAGGACAAGACTCTTTCTTCTGGACAGCAACGACCCCAGGAACACCCCCCAGGACAGGGGTATCACCAGCAAGCTCTACGGTGGCGGCGAGGAGATGAGGCTTCAGCAGGAGATTGTCCTGGGAATTGGTGGCTGGAGACTCCTTGAGGCATTGGGCATAAACTGCAACGTCTGCCACCTGAACGAGGGGCATGCGGCCTTCGCTGCCCTTGAGCGCATAAGGGGCTTCATGAATCTTACCGGTTGTTCCTTTTCTGTTGCCCTTAACTGCATAAGGGCAGGAAACATCTTTACCACCCACACGCCAGTGGATGCCGCCTTTGACCGCTATCCTGCAAGCATGCTGGCACCCTATGCAAGGCTTTATTCAAGACAGATAGGGCTAAGCGAAAAGGAACTTTACGGACTTGGGAGAAAAAACCCGGATGACGATTCCGAGCCATTTAACATGGCATATCTTGCAATGAACTGCTCCCTATACATAAACGGAGTAAGCAGGCTACATGGAAAGGTGAGCCGCCACATCTTTCAGACGCTTTTCCCCAGGTGGCCAACAAGAGAAATCCCCATAGGCCATGTCACAAATGCGGTTCATGTCCCTTCCTGGGAATCGAGACACTCTGACACACTCTGGTCCGGGGTATGCGGCAGGGACAGGTGGCTTGGAACCCTGGAGCGGATCAGGGAGAGGATCGAAGCGGTCTCGGATGAGCAACTGTGGGAGCTGAGGGCAAAAAGCAGGCTGGAACTCATAGAATTTGTAAGAAAGCGCTTGAAATGGCAGGCTGCAGCCTCTGGTCTTGAAACAAGGGAGGACTCCTATGACGAAATCCTTGACCCAAACGCACTGACTCTGGGCTTTGCAAGGCGTTTTACCGAATACAAGAGGCCAACCCTCCTTCTCACTGATCCTGACAGGCTTGCCAGAATCCTTAATCTCGAAGGCAGACCAGTCCAGCTTATAATAGCTGGTAAGGCTCATCCCAACGACTACATCGGTAAGGAGATGATAAGGAAATGGTTTGCCTTTCTGAAGAGGCCAGACGTATTCGGAAAGGTGGTATTCATCCAGGACTACGATATGATGGTTGCCAAGAAGCTTGTGCAGGGGGTTGACCTATGGATAAACAACCCGAGACGCCCCTGGGAGGCAAGTGGCACAAGCGGCATGAAGCTCCTGGTAAACGGCGGGCTCAATCTTTCAGAGCTCGATGGCTGGTGGGCAGAGGCATACGGCCCCGAGGTTGGATGGGCGATCGGTGATGGCAAAGAACACGATACCGACCCTGAATGGGACAAGACGGAGGCCTTTGAACTCTATGACAGGCTGGAAAATGAGGTGATACCTACCTTTTACCAGCGGGACGAAACGGGTATTCCAAGGTCGTGGGTGGCCATGATGAAGGCGTCCATGTCAAGGCTTACGCCTGAGTTTTCCTCAAACCGAATGCTCAGAAACTATGTTGAAAAGTACTACATTCCCGCTGCAAACTCCTTTGTAAAAAGGTCCAAAAACAACGGTGAGATAGGGGAAAAGATATTCCAGTGGCAAAAGTCCCTGGAACGGCACTGGAAAAACATCTACTTTGGGAACCTTGAGTACAGCAGACAGGAAAATTCCTATGTCGTAAGGGTCCAAGTCTACCTGGATGGTCTTTCCCCTGACGTGGTCGACGTTCAGTGTTACGCAGAACCCAAGGAGGATGGAGATGGACCTGAAATACATAAAATGGAGCCCAAGGAGCCCTTAAAGGGCGCTATAAATGGCTATCTCTACCATGCGAAATTTATCTCTGACCGTCCATTTTCAGACTATACACCACGGATAATTCCCAGATGCCAGGAGGCAATGGTCCCACTTGAAAACAAAAAAATCTTGTGGCTTAAATAATGTTGGAGTGGGCGCTAAAATGCAGGGAGGAGAACATCATGAAACAGACCGGGAGAGATTCCATCTTTGCCTCAGTGACAATTATTGTTGTGGCAACTCTGCTTGTGGCATCATCAGCCTCTGCCATGGAATGGGAAAAGGGCCAAAGAAAATGGTCCGGTTCCGTGGCAGTTGGTTCTACCTTTAATGGTTCGGCCTCGTTCCGCTTAATAGGCGCTTACTGGCTGCCTTCCTGCCTTAAGCTGTGGGAACATGGCGCTGGCTACTTAAGGATCGAGCTCGACACAGGAGTGCTTGATACAACTGACAGCGCCTTTGACATTGGACTTCAGCCTGTATTCAGATACGAGTGCCGCAGATTTTCGTCCTTTTCACCATACCTTGATCTTGGTGCGGGAGTAAACTTTCTCTCAAGGGCCAACATTAACGGCAGGCAACTTGGGGCTGCCCAGCAATTTTCCCTTATTGCTGGCCTCGGTTTGTCCTTTAAAAGTGGCGTTGAGATCGGCTACAGGTACATGCATCTGTCCAATGCCGATATCCATGACAACAACGATGGAAGGGATGAGCACCTTGGTGTAATAACCTTTTTGTTTTGATGTTTTTGCTGGGAGATGGTTCCAGGGCCTCCCCGTGTTATCGGGGTAGGCCTTAACAAAAATTTTATCCTGTTCGATAAAAGAGAATAATGGCAAAGAGGCATAGTCTCTCTTTTTAACGTCTTGTTGGCCATTGGTATTTCGCCAATGCATAACAGGTCTTAACCAAAGGAGGTCAAATCCATGTATCCGTTTTGGGAAGTACCCTTTTTTACCTCTGGCATGGTAATCGCGTTGATTGCCACCTTTCACATCCTGCCGTGCCACCTGGCCACAGGTGCCTTCTGGTTCACGGTGTTTGTGGAAAGGAAGGCATACAAGGAAAACAGGCCGGAGCTTCTGGAATTTATTAAGAAATACACCCTTCTCATTCTGATATTCTGTTTTGTAATAGGTTCCCTTTCAGGGGTTGGTATCTGGTATGCGGCAACCGTGGCCAGTCCAAGGGGTATTTCCGGACTTATTCACAACTATGTATGGGGCTGGGCCACTGAATGGGTGTTTTTCATCATAGAGATCGCATCCATATACGTCTACTACTACACCTTGGGTAAGATAGACCCAAAGAGCCACCTCATGATGGGTTGGCTCTATGCCTGGGCTGCATGGATAAGCATGATAATCATTACGGGTATCCTGGCATTCATGCTCTCCTCTGGCAAATGGGTGGAGACTGGGGGCTTCTTTGACGGCTTCTTCAACCAGACCTATTGGCCCCAGCTTCTTACAAGGACTGCCCTTATGTTCTGTATCGCCGGCGTTTATGCAGCCATTGTGGCAAGCACCCTCAGAAACAAGGCGGTAAGGAAGGAGCTTGTGAGGGCAGCAGGCCTTTGGGGTGTCCTGGGCATGCTTGCAGGCCTTGCCTTTACCGCCTGGTATCTGCACAGGCTTCCCGCTCACGCCAAGGAACTCTGGCTCGACCAGAGCCTTCCATACCTTGGACACCTCCTGAACGTGGCTGGTATTTCCTACGCCATTGTTCTGCTCTGGTTCGTGGTATGCTGCCTCATAAGGCCTAAACTTGCCGGCCCGGTTAGCGGCATAATCATTCTCATTGTACTCTTTTTGGGCATTGGAGCCGGAGAAGGATTCAGGGAGGGCGCCAGAAGGCCCTACATTATCGATCAGTATATGTATGGGAACCAGATTGTTGCCAGGGACATTCCCGCCAAACACATAAAGGCCGAGGTCCCGAAGTTCAACAAGGAAGGGTTCCTGAGCCATCTCTTTTTCAGGCCAGACAAGATCAACCCAGACAACAAGAACCAACTTATCAGGGCAGGAAGCGTAGTGGTCCATTACCAGTGCGGAAACTGCCACGCCCTGGACAGATTCGGCAAGATGAGACCGCTTAAAAGGCTCCTTGCCAACCTTGAACCTGAGTCTCCAGAAGACATAGAGGGTTTTCTCGATTCCCTTGGCGACTATCCCTACATGCCGCCTTTTGCAGGAAACGAGCTGGACAGGAAGGCCGCATCTGAATATCTCTTTTCCGTAGTAGTTAGGAGGTAAGACATGGATATTGCAACCTACGTAAACAGCATGAGGGACCCTGCCGGGCTTCCCTTTTACCCCATAGTGTTCCAGTTTCTACTGGTCCTGACCTTTGCCCTTCACATAATAATGGTAAACCTTGTGGTGGGAAGCACCTTTTTGGCCATATGGGAGATATGGAAAAGGGACAGCTTTGGCCTCAGGCTCTCTAAGGCCCTTGGAAGGGTAATCACTGTTGGCATGTCTATAGCCATTGTCCTTGGAGTTGCCCCATTGCTTTTCGTCCAGGTCATTTACGACCCCTTTTGGTACACGGCCACAACACTCAGTGCATTCTGGGCACTGCTTTTCCTTGTGGTTATCACCCTGGCATTTTATGCAGGCTATGGATTTTACCTCGGGAACAGAAGGGCAGAAGTGGACACTGCCAAAACCGGCTGGGCATTGGTGGCTGCAGGACTCCTCCTCTTCACCGCCCTTTTCATACACATGCTCTCCATGGAACAACTGATGCCCCAGCACTGGAAGGAATGGATCGTCTCTGCAAACGGTGCAGTTTCCTATTCAGGCGGCGAGTTCCACGGAGTGGAGTTTGGGAGGCTCCTTCACATACTCATTCCATCCTTTGCGGTAACAGGGGTATTTCTCATGCTTTATGCTGCCTATTTCAAGGACAGGGGGGACTATGACCCTGAATACCTGGAGTATGTGGGCCAAAAGGGTGCATGGATGGCCTTTTGGGCATCGGCCCTTGCAATTGGCGCAGGATTTTGGTGGCTGGGCCTCATACCGCAGGAATTTCACTTTGCCAGAAACCCCTTCTTCCTTGCCGGGGCCATACTTGGAGTGGCAACCACCGCCTACATTGGGGCTTCGGTGTACAGGCCTCAGGAAAGGGCAATTCCATCCGCACTTCTAATGTTTCTGACCGTGTTCGTCATGTGTTGTGCCAGGGAGGCACTGAGAATGAAACACATGTCTCAGGCAGGTTATTCCATTTACAACTATCCCGTAAATGCAGACTGGCCGAGCACCATACTCTTTTTTGCAACCTTTATCATGGGACTTTTCGTGCTCTACTTTCCGGCAGTGGCAGCCTTTGAGGCTGGCAAGGTAAGGTCTGGCCAGATTGCAACCCTTGATCCATCCATAGGAAGAAAGGCGGTCTCTGCCATGATCGCCTGGTTTGTGATAGTTGCTGGCCTAGGAATAATAGTATCTCTCAAGAACGGGGTGTTGTTTTAGGAAAGACAGGCTTTGGAAACAAAAAAGGGCGGCTCATGGCCGCCCTTTTTTGTTGCTCTATTCACTGTTACCTGGGGTTACTCAGGGCTAATTCCAAGCTCCTTTTCCTTTTCTGCAACAAGCAGCCTTGTCTTTACTGCAGTATCAGGGGTAAGGCTCATGGAGTCTATGCCGCATTCAACCAGAAAGGCTGCAAAATCGGGAAAATCACTTGGCGCCTGGCCGCAAATGCCGATCTTTCTCTTTTTCTCCTTTGCCGTATTAATTACCTGGCGGATAAGGCGTTTAACTGCCTCGTTTCTCTCATCATAGATATGGGCCACAAGCTCCGAATCCCTGTCAAGGCCAAGGGTAAGCTGGGTCAGATCGTTTGAGCCTATTGAGAAACCGTCAAAGATCTCGGAGAACTGGTCTGCCAGCACAACGTTACTTGGAATCTCGCACATGACGTAGATCTCTAGGCCGTTTTCCCCCTGCTTAAGCCCGTACTTCTCCATGACCCCGATGACCTTCTTGCCCTCTTCAACAGTGCGGCAGAATGGGATCATACTCTTTACATTTGTAAGGCCCATTTCATCCCTTGCCTTCTTGAAGGCCTGGCACTCAAGGGCAAATGCCGGCTCAAAGGAAGGAGAATAGTAACGAGATGCGCCGCGCCAGCCTATCATTGGGTTGTGCTCTTCAGGCTCATAAAGCTGGCCGCCAATAAGGTTTGCATACTCATTACTCTTGAAATCAGACATGCGGACTATGACGTCCTTTGGATAAAAACCTGCTGCAATGGTTGCTATTCCCTGGGCAAGGGTATCAACAAAGAACTGTGACTTGTCCTGGTAGGCTGCGGTCTTTTTGTCTATTTCCTCAACCACCTGTCTGATCTCTTCATCAGATTCGGCCTTCTTCTTCAGCTCTTCATAGTTTATAAGCGCAAGAGGATGGATACCTATGTGGGAGTTAATGACAAACTCGATCCTTGCAAGGCCAACACCGTCATTTGGTATCCTTCCCTGGGAAAATGCCTGCTCGGGAATACCAACATTCATCATTATCATGGTCTTTGTCTTTGGAACGTTGGCAAAATCTATCCTTTCCACTTCGTACTTCAAAAGGCCCTTATAAACCTTCCCTTCCTCACCCTCGGCGCAGGAAACCGTTACGTCTTCACCAGTGGGGATGGTCTCTGTACCATTTTCCGTACCCACCACACAGGGGATGCCAAGCTCCCTTGAAATAATGGCTGCATGACACGTCCTTCCACCCCTGTTGGTGACAATGGCCGAGGCCACCTTCATGATGGGTTCCCAGTCCGGATCTGTCATGTCGGTCACCAGGACCTCACCCTCGTTGAAGGATGTTATCTGGCTGACATCCTCGATAACGTGGGCCTTACCCTGGCCAATCTTTTCTCCAACGGCCTTTCCAGTGGCCAGCACCTCTCCCTTTTCAAGGAGCTTGTAGGTCTCCATGTAGTTGGTGGCGCGCTGGGAGTGTACCGTCTCAGGCCTTGCCTGGACGATGAAAAGCTCTCCTGTCCCAACCTTTTCTCCGTCACCGTCCTTGGCCCATTCGATATCCATTGCCTTGCCATAGTGCTCCTCTATGATGCATGCCCAGTTGGCAAGTTTTAGTATCTCATCATCAGTAAGCACGTAGGTATGGCGCTCCTCAGGAGTAGTCTCTATGTTCTTGACCGGCTCCTTGGGATCATCCGTGTAGATCATCTTGAACTGCTTAAGACCAAGGCGCTTGCTCACAATTGGCCTGAACCCCTTCTTAAGGGTGGGCTTAAAAACGTAGAATTCATCGGGATTTACCGCACCCTGAACCACGTTTTCACCAAGGCCCCAGGCCCCGGTAATGTAAACCACGTCCTCAAAACCGCTTTCAGTATCGATTGTAAACATGACACCAGAGCTTGCACTGTCGCTTCTCACCATCTTCTGCACTGCAATGGAAAGATATACGTCAAAATGTCCAAAGCCCTTGTCATGCCTGTATGATATGGCCCTGTCCGTAAAAAGGCTTGCAAAACACTTGTGACATGCCTCTATCAGGGCATCGGTGCCGGTGATGTTCAGGAAGGTCTCCTGCTGGCCTGCAAAGGATGCATCAGGAAGGTCTTCTGCAGTGGCAGAGGAGCGGACCGCCACGTCCACGTTGGGATAATACTCCTCCTCCATCTTGGCATAGGCCTTCTTTATCTCCTCTTCCAGATCCTCAGGAAACTTTGCATTCAGGATTATCTCCCTGACCTTTTTGCCCCTTTCCCTGAGGTTGTTGATGTCACTGGTATCAAGGTCCGCCAAGGTCTTCCTTATGGCATCCTCAATCCCGGCCTCCTTAAGCAGGTGCTTATAGGCCTCGGCGGTAATAGCAAAGCCATTTGGCACCTTGATTCCTTTGGAGGAAAGGTGCTGATACATCTCCCCCAATGACGCGTTCTTTCCTCCCACCAAGGGAACATCATTAATTCCAATTTCCTTAAACCACAGGATAAATGGTTTATCACTCATCACCGACAACCTCCTTAGTTTATCTGTTAAAAATTAAAAGGCCGTTCAAATCGCTCTCTGTCCGACTTGAACGGCCTGTTCAAACCCCTCCTTCAGGCAATTTACGAAAATCACTGCCTGTTTGGGCAATTCCCCCTCGGCTTCGCCCTCCTTGACGCATAAGGAACAATACCTGGCTGCTAATTCCACTTAATGTCCTCTAAAATCCTGTCCTTTTTAGGTTCACCTCATTATGAATAGGAGTTCATTTCAAACTATCAATCTTTTTCCATTTTGGCAACAACTGGTGTAACCTGCTGGACAAAATTGATGGGCCTGGTACCCTACATGGCCGAAAGCTCCGCAGTACTGATTTTTCTTGCCTTTTTCCTGAAGTCCTCTGCCTTAAGATTGTGTCTTTCAAGAAGTTTATAAAAATCAGCCCTGTAGTAACCTGCATGCTTTGCGGCAAGACTTATATTTCCCCTGGTTATCTTGAGAAGATTTTCCAGATATTTTTTCGTGAACTCAAACCTCGCATCCTTAAGGGGCTTAACAGGGGCCTTTGAAGAAAATTCTGCAAGAGGAGTGGAGGCCAAGAGATCCGCGCCAAGCATCTCCTCCTGAGAGATGGCAACCAGAAAGTCCACCATGTTTTCCAATTCCCTGACATTTCCAGGCCAGCCATATAGCCTGAAGGCCTCCAATATGTCCTCATCTATCCAATTGATCTGTTTATTTGTCTTTTTCATTGCCTTTTTCAGAAAATGGCCAAAAAGGAGTGGAATGTCCTTTTTTCTTTCTCTAAGGGGAGGCAAATGTATGGGCACCACATGAATCCTGTAAAATAGATCCTCCCTGAACTTTCCTTCGGCAACCATTTTCTTCAGATCCCGCTTTGTAGCAACTATTAGTCTTACGTCAACCTTTCGTACCCTGTCGCTTCCCAGGGGCTTTACCTCTCCAGTTTCAAGCACCCGGAGCAGCTTTGCCTGCATGGACTCTGCCATCTCTCCCACTTCGTCGAGAAACAGGGTGCCGGAATCGGCAGAGACAAATACACCATTTTTGGAGCCAACAGCAGAGGTGAATGCACCACGAACATGGCCGAAGAATTCGTCTTCCATCAGGGATTCCGGAATTGCCGCACAGTTAACCGCAATAAAAGGGCCCTTGGCCCTGGAGCTGTGAAGGTGGATTGCCCTGGCAACCAGTTCCTTGCCAGTGCCGGACTCACCAAAGATACTTACGGTAATGTCAGTAGGAGCCACCTGGAGTATCTGCTTAAATATGGATTTCATGTTAGAGCTTTTACCAATAATGCCGCAGAATTCGCTCTTTCCGTCAATCAGCCCCTCAAAGTCGTGCACCTTCCGCAGAAGGGATCTTTTTTCCAGGGCCTGCTCAAGCTTTATCTCAAGCTCCTTGTGATCCACTGGTTTTGTCACATAGGAAAAGGCCCCTGCCCTCATGGCCTCTACCGCCTGTTCAATGGTGGCATAGGCGGTAAAAATAATGGTCTGGACATAGGGGTTTATTTCGAGACACCTTGTCATGAGCTCCTGACCGGTAAGGTTTTCCATTCGCTGGTCCGTAAGAAGGATCTCTATGTCAGGATTTTCTGAAAATATCTCAAGGGCATTTTGTGGATCTGAGGTGGCAAGCACCTCGTAACCGAGCAACTCGAGCCTGATCTTCATGACCTCCAGAATATTTTCCTCATCGTCAACCAAAAGAATTCTGGCCTTTGTCTTGCTTATTACATTCTTTTTAGGAGGGTTTTCCTTTGTCATATTTGCAGCCTTGTGTTATTTCCTAAAATTCGTCTGTTTTCTAAATTGAAAAAGAAAAAGATGACATGAAAATTTTTTCTCCCTTTGGCCTATATCAAAAACTACTAGCCGGGTACCTATTCCTGTTGTTCATATTAATAGTTCCTTGCATTTTTTCACTCTATTCCATTTACAAGATTGAAGATACCATTTCTACATATTTTAAGAGAAGTCTCGAAATATCCTCATCCATAGAATATGCCAAAAACCTGGTACCCTCCCTTGAGGCAGAGGCACGTAGGCTGGTAATACTCCACAAGGGGGATTCCCTCAAACAGGTCAAGAAGATTTTAGAGAATCTGAAAACCAAACTTTCTCCTGACATAGCCTGGGATTCAAAGCCCCTCAGAAAGGATTTGACTGATTTCCAAAATACACTAGAATTACTTAGAAAAATCATAATTACATATGAAAATAAAGTTGATTTGAATTATCAAACAGATAAGGGACCTAACCTTTCTGACGAGGCCCGGGAGCAGGAGGTTAAAGGGCTGGCATTTCATCTTATGGAGCTTCTTAAAAAGGCCGAATTCATCCAGAAAGCCAGCCTGAAGAGCCGTTCCCAACAGACATCCAGGGTAATAAGCCAGGTAAAGGATGGAACCATTTTATTGATGCTTGTGGCCTTTGTGGTGGCCCTTTTTGTTCCGTGGGCCCTGTACATTTACATTAAGAAGCCCATAAGATATCTACAAAAGGGAACAGAGGCAATTGGTGGAGGAAATTTCGACCACAAGATTCCAGTCATATCCAATGACGAACTTGGTGAACTGGCAAGATCCTTTAACAACATGGCAAAAAGCCTGAAGGAACTGGATACACTCAAATCCGACTTTATTGCTGTTGCAAGTCACGAACTAAAGACGCCACTTGCAGCCATGCTTGAGGCAACCAGGCTTCTTCGTGAGCCAGACATTGGAGAGCTTAATGAAAGACAGACCAAGCTGGTGGAGGTGCTCAATACCAGCATGGAACGGTTCAAGGCATTGATAGAAGAACTCCTGGACCTTTCGAAGATGCAGGCTGGCCTGCTCAATCTGAACAAAAAGACCGTCCCTGTGGAAGAACTTGTACAAACAGTGAGAGAAAACGTTGCCACCCTGCTGTCTGCGAAAAATTTAAAGCTTTTGGTGGAAAATTCCGATAAGGATATAAGCGTTGATGTAGATCCCAAAAGAATGGAAAGGGTCCTGTTGAACCTCCTGGATAATGCCATTACCTTCAGTCCGGAAAATGGAATCATCAAAATTGACATAAGGGAAAAAGCTGATAAGAAACGCTCCTTTGTCCAGATAGCAGTGGTTGATTCAGGTCCAGGCCTTGAGTCTCATGAGCAGACCAGGGTCTTTGAAAAATTTTATCAGGCCAAAACTGCGCCAAGACAAAGCGGCAGTGGTCTTGGGCTTACCATTGCCCGACAAATAATTTCCGCCCATGGAGGTAAGATTTGGATAGAAAGTCCACCACCAGAGGAGTTAGCAGTCACCACTCAAAAAGGTACAGCGGTCTTCATATTGTTGCCGCTCTGAGCGGCATGCTCCTGAGTGGATGCTGTCTCAACAACCTGAATACCCAGCAAGCCGTTGCCATTTCTCCCATAAAGGAGGCGGAATTTCTCCTGGCGGAAAACAAGGTTGAAGATGCTGTAGCAACCCTTAAGGCGGCTCTCAATGCTGACGGTCACAGATGCCAGGCTGCCTTCTACTTGGTTTTTCTTGACGGGGATAAAAAGCAGTACAGGAGCATCCTCGATGAACAAAGCTGCCAGTCACGCTACTTTTACAATCAAAGAATACTGAAGGCCTATGACCGGGAAAAAGAAAGATATAAGAAGTGCAGACACATTGCCACGATTTTGAAAAGGCAAAGGAAAAAGTGTGCCCTTGAAAAGGAAAAAATAAAAAAGGAAAAGGAAAAGGTTTCCTTTGAGCTCAAAAAGCTTGAACAGATAAGGAGAGAAACAGAGAGACTCAGATTAAAAAAATAATAACCACTTTTTTGGCCCCTAAAAAGACAGGGCATTGAACCATTAACCCCGGAGCAAAAACCGGCTCGACAATTGATTCAGGCTGAAAAATGGCCTGATTTCAAACAATGATTTTTAAAGGTTCATGTCTGCCTTGTCTTTCCCAGAAAACATATCAGAAGACATGCGGCCATTTGATACCTCAAAATGTTCCTGCCTCTCTTTTCACCAGGTCGCCTGCCCCAAAACCATGCACTGCAGAATTAGTGTATTTATGCTGAAAATCCCCTTAAAAGCCATCTCAACCAACGAATATTTCGAGTTGAATTTTGAGTCACCTTTGATAAACTGCCTCTAAAATTCGTTGCCTTTTACATTGTCATTGACTGGCATAACATTTGCTGCTCCATAGACGCCCAACAAAAAAATAGAGACAACATTTGGAGGAGAGATGAAAAACAGCGCATCCATGATTTTTCTTTGTATTGCCACATTTATCTTGTTAATATTCAATGGCTGTGCCAGGAAGGCAGCAACCACAGGTGAAACCGGGGCAGGAACTGGCGTACCCCTTGAACAAGTCCAGGGCCAAAAACAGGCCGGTGCTGGCGGGGGAAACATACAGGAAGGAGTTGTCGGAGGCGAGGGCATCAGGGAGCCGGGCAGCCAGGCCGCCATTAGCGAGGGCAGAACAAGCGCCCCCTTTCTACCCATTTATTTTGACTTTGACAGATATACAATAAGGCCGGATATGATCAGTCGCATGGAGCACAATGCCAAGGTCATGCTGGACCATCCAGACATAAAGGTTGAAATCCAGGGCAACTGTGATGAAAGAGGCACCAACGAGTACAACCTTGCCCTGGGCGAAAAGAGGGCAAAAGCTGCCAGGGACTATATGGTAAACATGGGAGTTGACCCGGGACGAATCACAATAGTCAGCCTGGGAGAAGAAAAACCCCTTGATCCAGGCCACAATGAAAAGGCCTGGGCCAAGAACAGGCGTGACGATTTTATTGTCTACCGTTAATAAAGAAAGAGCTAATTTTTTGTAATTAACAGGCCATACTGGAAAAGGTGTGGCCATTTTTAGTGGAGGAAAAACTACACATGCACAAAAAAAACGGCACGACCTTGAGGATCATCCCTATCATCGGACTTGTAGTATTCTTTTTATTTTCAACCAACTCCCTGGCCCAGAACAAGACCATAGCAGTAATTGACATGCAGAAGGTCGTAAGAGGCTGCAAGGCCGGAAAAAAGGCGGTCAAGGAACTTAACAAGAAGTTCGAAACCCTTAAAAAACAGCTTCAGGCAAAACAGAAAGAGATCAAGGCATTCAAGGCTGATTTTGACAAGAAGGCCCCTCTCATGAGCGAGGAGGCAAGGGCAGAAAAGGAGCGCCAGTACAAGAAAATGCTCAGGGAATTCAAGGACAAGAGTGATGATGCCCAGTATGAGATGCGTCAGGCAGAGGCCAAGAAAATGGAACCCATCCTGAAAAAGCTGGAGAAGGTTGTAACCAAGATAGGCAAAGAGAGACATTACCTGATTATCCTTGAGAAGAACATGCCTGGACTCTACTATGTGGCCCCAGGAGCAGATATCACTAAAGAGGTCATAAAGATTTTCGACAGCCAAAGCTAACTGTGTTTTAAGGACCTGAAAATGTTTCAAATAGACGTTACCAAGACGGAAAAGCTATCTGAAGAGCAGATCGAAACCCTTTCACAGATGTGGCAAAGGTGTGCTGGCCGCATCATCCTTTCCACAACCCTTGCCAAAAGCGGACACCCAGGCGGCTCACTTTCAAGTCTTCATACCCTTTTGCTCCTTTACGCAATAATGAGGCACGACCCGAGAAACCCTGACTGGGAGGATAGGGAAAAGCTGGTGATGAGCATAGGACACATCTCCCCAGGGGTGTATGCAGTCCTTAGTGAATACGGCTACTTCCCCGAAGAGGACTTCCTCACAGAATTCAGAAGGGCCGGCTCTGCCTTTGGAGGTCATGTTGAACAGGGGGTTCCAGGCGTGGAATGGAACACCGGAAACCTTGGCCAGGGCCTGTCTGCAGCCGATGGTTTTGCCCTTTCTGAAAGGCTTCGCGGAAATCAGGGCAAAAAGACCTACTGCCTTATGGGAGACGGGGAGCAACAAAAGGGGCAGGTGGCTGAGGCCAGGCGCTTTGCCACCAAGTATGGGCTCAAGGATCTTATCTGCATAATAGACCGCAATCACCTCCAGATAGGGGGAGACACCGAAAAGGTCATGCCGGTAAGGGTAAGAGACGAATACAAGGCCGCGGGCTGGAATGTCATCTACGTTGCCGATGGAAATGACTTTCAGCAGGTCTACAAGGGCTTGAGGAGGGCATACCTTCACGAAAACCTTGATCCAGAAAGACCCGTGGTGATAGTTAACCGTACCGTAATGGGAAAGGGCGTCTCCTTCATGGAAAACAAGGAGAAATACCACGGCTCACCCCTTCCTGAAGAAATGGCAAGGGACGCACTTTCTGAAATAGGTCTTTCTCCTGATCTTCTTGATGAGTGGAAGAAGAAAAGGGAAAATCACCCCATCACCTCATCTTCCCACTCCTTCAGGCGCATGCCAGATACAAAAATAGAGCCCGGAGAACCCATCCTCTACGATGCGCAAACCGTCACAGACTGTCGCTCGGCCTACGGAAACGCCCTCAAATCCCTTGCCGAGGCAAACAACAAGGGAGAGCAGACACCCAAGATTCTCGGATTCAGCTGCGATCTTGAAGGCTCAGTTAAAATGCAGGGCTTTCATTCGGTTTCACCAGAGGCCTTCTTTGAAGTTGGAATCCAGGAACACCACGCCGCCGTCTGTTCGGCAGTGACCACAAGGGACGGCTTTATAAGCTTCTTCAGCACCTTTGGTGTATTTGCGGTGTGTGAAACATACAACCAACACAGGCTAAGTGACCAGAACGAGACCAACCTGAAGATAGTCTCCACCCATAACGGGCTCGATGTGGGCGAGGACGGCCCCACCCACCAGTGCATAGACTATATAGGCCTCATGCAGAACCTCTTTGGCTTTTCCATATTCATGCCTGCAGATCCCAACCAGACAGACCGCATTGTACGTTACGTGGCATGCCACAGAGGCAACTGCTTCGTGGGCATGGGAAGGTCCAAGATGCCTATGGTGCTGGACCTCAACGGTGAACCCTTTTTCGGAAAGGACTACGAATTCATGCCAGGAAAGGCAGACTGGCTACGGCGCGGAAAACCGGGCAGCTGCACCATAATCTCTTACGGAGCAACCATCCCCTACGTAATGAATGCATGGCAGGAGCTCAAAAAAGCAGGCATGGAAGTGGGTGTACTCAACATGGCCTCCATAAAACCGGTTGATGAAGAGGCAATAGTTGAAGCGGCAGGACAGGGCCCCATACTCACAGTGGAAGACCATGTAGTAACAACGGGAATCGGCTCCATTGTGGCAAGAACCCTTGCCGGAAGGGGCATAAGCCAGCGCATAAAATGTCTCGGAGTACGCCAATACGGCTGTTCTGGCAAACCCGCAGACCTTTACAAAATGAACGGCATGGATTCAGAGTCAATTGTCCAGGCTGTAAAGGCACTGTAAGAGGTTTAAGGCCTGATTTTAAGGGAAAAATCAAAACATCGAATTCATAAAGGCCGGGAAGGAATTTCTCGGCCTTTTTTTATTCTTCTTATTTCCAGAAACCAACTTGTGAGCAATATTGGCTTATTTAATGAAAACAGATGAAGATACTCGTACTTAATTCAGGAAGTTCTTCGTTAAAATTCAAGGTTTTTACGAAAAATGGCCTGCAAGTACTGGCAGAGGGAAGTATCCAGGAGATAGGAACCCCGTGTTCATCCTATACCTTTAAGGTCATGGGCAAAGGACACATAAAAGAGGGCGCGGCCCGTGCCCCAACCCACATCGAGGCCCTTGAGGTCATGTCATCCCTTTTAAAGGCTGAAAAAATCGTTGAAAGCACGTCTCATCTCTACGCAGTTGGCCACAGGGTGGTGCATGGCGGCGAATACTTCACAGGGGCAGTGTTGGCGGATAAACAGGTGTTAAAAGCCATAGAGGAACTCATACCCCTTGCACCTTTGCACAATCCATCAAATCTCCTCGGAATAAAGGTTGCAATGGAACATGCACCAAATGTTCCCCAGGTGGCGGTATTTGATACGGCCTTTCACCAGAGCATGCCTCCTTGCGCCTTTGTCTATGCCATTCCCAAGGAGCTTTACATCAACCACAAGGTGCGGCGTTACGGCTTTCACGGCACCTCTTACAGTTACGTAACCAGACAGGCGGCAAGGTTTCTTGGAACAGAACCTTCAATACTTTCAACCATATGTCTTCATCTGGGAAATGGGGCAAGTGCGGCTGCCGTCAAAAACGGCAAATGCATTGACACATCAATGGGACTTACACCCCTTGAAGGCCTTGTCATGGGCACAAGGTGCGGGGACATTGATCCTGCCATCATTTTTTATCTTCACAGGACCCTGGGCATGCCCGTTTACGAGATCGATACGCTATTGAACAACAATAGTGGGCTAAAGGGCCTATGCGGGACAAGGGACATGAGGGCCATCGAAAAGATGGCAAAGGATGGGAACCAGGATGCGGCCATGGCCCTGGAACTATTCTGCTATCGCATAAGGAAATACATTGGCGCCTATTTGGCCGCCATTGGCCGGACCGACTGTATCGTCTTTACCGGGGGTATAGGAGAACATTCAAGCATCGTGAGGGAAAAGGTGATAAACGGCCTTGATCACATGGGCATAAGGCTTGATAAAGAGAAAAATCAAAATGCAGGATCGGGGCCTTCCGAACCGGTTGATCTAAGCGCCCCTGAAAGCACAATAAAAATCCTTGTAATTCCCACCAATGAGGAACTTGAAATAGCAAGACAGACCATAAAGGTGGTGGAAAAAGGCCAGAAAACGATTGCGGACTAGACATTGAAGACATTCATCATCTGTATCCAGACACTTTGTGGTAAAATAACCCCAGCGGGCTTTGGCAGCAAAGAGGATCGCCGTTTCCTTGAAAGGTGGCGTGAGCTTACCCATGCAACCCTACTTGGTGCAGGGTCTCTTAGGGCAGGAGACCCTGAATTTCGTGACACCTCTGGAAGGATACCAGAAAAAAGGATCAGGGCTATAATTACCATGTCTGGAAGGCTTCCCCTTGAAAAAAACATCTTTAACCGTGGCCCGTCCCCCATTGTCTTTTGTGGGCAGGATGTCTCTAATTCCTTGAGAAGACACCTGGGAGGAAGGGCAGAGGTTGTGGCAGTAAGGAAAAGGGAGGAAAATGAGCTTGACCTTTGCCAGGTCCGCGAAATTTTAAAGGATAAGGGTGTAAGCCGGCTCCTTGTGGAGGGAGGCGGTAGGCTCAACTACTTTTGTCTAAAGCAGGGAATAGTTGATGAAATGCTTGTAACCGTTGCCCCAAAGCTGTTGACATCAAACAGGGAGACCCCCCTGGTTGACGGCGAGAGAAACCTGGGTGCTCCCTTTCTTGACCTTGAACTTATCTCCTGCAAATGTCACCTAAGGACAGGAGAACTCTTTTTAAGATACAAAGTGCTAAAGGGGAAAAACAGTGGTTAAACAGGACGTTGCAATCCTTTTTTCTGGCGGGCGTGATAGCCTTGCCCTCTACGCCCTTTCAATGGGGGGAAGACACAGCGAAATTCCAAGGCCCAGAAACGTACACCTGCTTCACATGCTAAACGGCATGGCGCGGTTTCCCGAGTTTCCAGAAAACCGCTTTAAGGTGGCAAAGGCCATACTTGAAAGGCAGAACCCAGCCTCTAATGAGTGCCCAGCCTCAATTTTCGTGGAACTTGACATGGGCAGGCTTTTCCAAGGGCTGTGGCTCGATACCTACGAGATATTGATGCCAAAATTTCAGGGCAAAAACCTTGTATGCGTGGCCTGTAAGCTTGCCATGCACACAAAGGCCATAATTTATTGCGTAACCAACTACGTGCCCCTGCTTCTTGCCGGGTATGCAAGCCGCCAGTCCCACTATCCGGAGCAGACACCCGCCTTTATGGAGCGCCTTCAGCAGGTGTCTGAACGTTTTGGAATAACCACCAGGTACCCCCTTTACCACGACTTCACTGAGGAAGACATAGCGCGCCATCTCCTTGAAGACTTTGGCCTTCCGTCCACCGGAGGAGGAGAGAGAAAGTGTATGTTTTGCCAGACACTTACCACAGCAAAGGAACAGCACATACTTGCCTATCTTGATGAAATGATACCCAAGGTTGAGCGTTTTATTGAGTTGTCTTTAAATGGACAGGTCAAGGAGGCTGCCGAAATCTTTCCTCCAGGTAACAGATGCCAGATAACAAAATAGCCTGCATTATCCCCGTCAAGAACAGGAGACACATGGTATCAGAGGCCATAGAATCTGCCCTTGCCCAAGGGCGTCTGCCAGATGAGGTCATCGTTGTTGATGACGGCTCAACAGACGGAACCGGAGAACTGGTGCAGAAGCGCTTCCCCATGGTAAAATTCTTAAAGGGCCGGAGCCTTGGGCCCGGCGGGGCAAGAAATCTTGGTGCCATGGCTGCAGAGGCAGAAGTCTTGATGTTTCTTGATTCGGATGACACCTGGAGGGATGACCACGTTGAAAAACTCATTAAGGCCATGGATGGCAAGAAGGCCTGCTCCTTTGGCATTACGCTTAACCAGGGGCAATGTCTTGACAGCGCATTCACTATTCCTGGCCGGGAATTTCAAAGGCACAGGCCAATGGAATGGAACCTTTTCAGGTGGTGCAGTCTGGTTCCTTCTTCCGTGGCGGTACGGAAAGAGGCCTTTTTACATGCTGGAGGTTTCCCCAATGTCCCCTTGGGTGAAGACTGGCTTTTTTTTGCCAGGCTTTCCCTTAGTTACGAGTTTGGCTTTGAGCCCACGGTGTTAACGGTTCGGAAAATCCATTCGGGAAACCTTTGCTGGAAAGTATTTTCCCAGAAACTGGCCATTACCGTTGTGGACAGACTGACAGAGATGGCCCGTAATGCAGGAAAATGTGATTACCTTACGCACCTTAACAAAACAAGAAACCTGATATTGGACAAAGGTGACAAATGGAAAAGCGTACAAGAATGGTACATGGCCCTAATAAAATACGGACTGCTTTAAGACCCCGGTTTTCTCATTCACAGCATATGGCCGTGGTTGACCGTTGTCAGGATGTGCCAGAGGCCCCTCCCAGATTTCCTTTGGCCATAAACAGGGTTGGAATAACTGAGAAGACTGTTTGGATAAGGCTGCCCCAGGGCCTGATACCCTTTGAAGCACAAATATTTGTTGACCTTCCTCCCCAATATAAGGGGATACACATGTCACGCATGGAACAGTCCATGAGCGAACTGTTTGAAACCACCTTCGATGATATAAGATCCTACACCAGCTGTCTTGCGAAAAGCATTCTCACGAACCAGCAGGGCTCTGTGGCTGAAGTCAAGGTGACAGGAAAGATTCCCCTCATCCTTAGGACTTCTGTGAGTAACAAGATTTCCCTGGATTCTTTCCAGGTTTCCTCAAAATCCGTTGTCAGGAAATGCGGGGATAGCGTTTCCACAAGGCAGTTGTCGGGCATTGGACTTACCCATATTACAGCGTGTCCCTGTACGCAGGTCTATAACAGGGAACTTTTTAATAACCAGGGTGTCTCATTCCCCTATCCTACCCACTCGCAACGCTGTATCACGTGGCTGGAAATTGAGACGAGTTTCAATGAATCACCTTCCCACCAAGAGCTTGTTCAGTGCCTCTGCACTTGTCTGCACATGAGCCAGGACCTCTTGAAGAGGCCGGATGAGGCCGAGCTTGTTCTGAAATCACACCGTGAGCCACAGTTCGCTGAAGACGTCGTCAGAGAAGTGGCCTTTGAGGCTGGGAAACGTTTCGGTGGCAGAATGGCACCTGAAAGCGTTATCAGGATACATACAACGAGCCTTGAAAGCATTCACAATCACAACGTATCCTGTACCCTTGAATGCCCTCTTGGAGATATAATGAAGTTGTAAGGCCCTTTTAGTTTCCTCTTCTTACCAGTGAACTAACATCCCATAAAAGTAAAAGGGCCGTAACGGCTTTTCGTTACGGCCCTTTTACTTTATGACTAAGGATTCAGTTGTTATTTGCCGGTAGCAGTTGTTTTTGCCTCCTTGGGCGTTTCCTTTTCTGCCTCATTGGCTACCTGCTTTTTTGCAGGAGCCATCTTTTTTATCACAGTGGTCTTTTGGACCTGGGGGGCAACAGGAGCAGAAGTGACACCTCCCTGGTTACCAAACCTTTCCTGTAGCTTCTTTATAAGATCGTCCTTGGCCTTAAGCTCTGCCTCAAGGGTGCGAATCCTGGTATTGTACAGGGAAAGCCTCTCCTGCATAGCCTTGTTGGCTTCCATAAGCTTGTTGATCTTTTCTTCCCTGAATTTTGCCTGGTCTTTGAGCAGACCGTACTTGGACTGGAGCTCTGTAAGATCTATAATCTTCATATCCAGGGAATCTGTCAGGGATTTGAGACTTTGCTCAAGGCTGCGATTCTTTTCCTTGAGTGCCTCAATTTCCTGAATAGCCTGCTGATACTTTATTCGAAGCTCAGGGCTGCTGGCCCTTGCCAATTGAGCCCTCAGTTGGTCCCTTTCCCTTTCTAGGACCATAAGCTTGGATTTGGCATCTGCCAACTTGGCGCTTAGCTCACTTATTTTATTCCTGGTTTCTTCGATCATCTTGGCATTTTTGGCAAGCTCTGCATCCATGGCAGAAATCTTTGCCTTAAGCGCCTTATTCTCCTCAAGGGCATTTTTAAGTGCTGTAGAGCCAACCTTTGTTCCGGATAGCTCCTTTTCCAGGGCGGCCTTTGCCTCTTCAAGCTTGGCTATCTGCTGTTTGAGTTGCTGGTTTTCCTTCTTGAGTGCATCAAGCTCCTTCTTAAACTCCCCTCCTTGTCCGGCCACAGCCTTGAGTTCCTGATTCTCTTTTCTGAGACTCTCAACCTCCGCCTTCAATTTGGCCAGTTCACCACCCATGCTGGAAACAGCGGCAGTTTTCTCTTCCACCTGTTTCTTAAGGGACTTGAGTTGTTCCTGCAAAACAGAAATTGTCTTTTTAAGAGCAAGCTCGGTCTTGGTCCAGCCAGCGGCCTTTCTCATTACAACCTCTTCAACTCCTGGCTGTTTCTCTTTTGCTGCCTTTTCTTCCTTGGCCACCTGGGCTACTTCTTTCTTGGCCTCTTTCTCCTCGACCCTGGCAGGTGCCTTTTCTTCCTTCTTGGCCTCTGCCTTCTTGACTTCTTCCCCGGCCTTTACCACATGATGTCCCTTTTTATGGACTGCCTCTTCAGGATGATGTTCCGCCTCCAGGCTGATACCCATCCTTTCAGCCACAGCACTGGGAGACATCCTGTAACCGGCTATGCCAAATATTATACCACCGATAAGAAATGCAATTCCTATGGTTCTGTTATACAAAAATGAAAGATTCTTTTTCTTGGCTTCTTCGGGGATCTCGCCGCCCTGTCTGGTCAAATAAAGGGAATACAGTCCCAATCCACAGGCAATCAAGAAAATACAAGAACATACGAACGAAAAAGTGGCATAAAATGCATATACAGCTGTATCCATTTTAAATCCTCCCTGGAATGGTAAAAATAGTGACCTTTTTGAGATTAGGCCATGCCGACTTGTGATTTAATTCTCTTCATCCTCAACGACTTCTTCAGGTTCTTTTTCACCCTGAGATGATGAGACGTTCTGAAAGGAGGCCTTGGCCTGCTCAAAGATTTTCTGGGCTGTCTTGAGGTCAATCTCTGCAATATTCATTGTTGCAAGACCCTTGAGAATGTTTTGAGTAAACTCGCTACCGTACTCATCGTGGAGCTTACTCAAGTGGATGTAAAGCTCCGCAAGCTTGTAGTCCGTCTTGACCTGCTCAAGCTCCTTTTCCACCCTGGCAATTTCTTCCTGCAGCTGCGTCAGCAAATTCTCCTTCTGCTTCAACTGTGCCTCAAGATCCCTGGACTTGCTTTCTTCGCTAGAAAGCTTGCCCTGAAGCTCCTTAACATTGTCGCCGAGCTGGATGTTCTCATTCTTGAGATTCTTAATCTGGAATTCCAGCTCCTTCACCTTGGCCTCTTTATCCTTAATATCTTTCTCTAAAGAGGAGACCTGGGATTCTAGACGACTGATGGCCTCGGCCTTCTGCTCGTTATCCTCAACTAGGCTGTCCACCTTGGACTGTAGCTCTGTAACCTCCTCTCTGCACTCAGAGAGTTGGGAGTCAAGATCTGACTTCTCCTTTTCCAGCTTTCTTAAGGCTGCCGAGTTGCCGCTATTCTGCTTTAGCAGCAACACAAAGAGGATGAAAAAGATTACGGTTCCCGCCCAACCGTAGATATATAAATTAGACAGCACTTGTTGAATCGAGGTAACGTCCATTTTTCTCTCCTTTCAAAAATCTCGCTGATTATGATTGACCTTTCGCCGGTCAATGCGGCAATGAATAGAGATTCAGTGGTAAAATAATATTATCTTTCCTGCAGGTCAAATATAAAATGAATGAAATATTTTTAACAAACGTTAATAAAAACGACCCCAAGACTGTACTTGATTTCACTAAAGTAACAGCCTCGTCACCATAGCAATTTTCCAAATCTCTTATAATCAAACTTCTAAATTTCGTACAGAAAAAAAATTGCAAGAATTAGCCCAGTATCTTTTTCACCTCTTCTTCCTGCTGAAAATTCTCAAACTCCTTTTTGAGCTGGTGGAATCTTTCCATGATTTCCGACAGGTTCCCCTCTTTAGACATCCTTTCAAGGAGTAATGCGAATTCTGAAAGCCTCTTCGCCCCAACATTCCCAGAAGAGCCCTTGAGACTGTGGGCAATCCTCATTACTTCTTGGCTGTTTTCATTTTTTATTGCCTCTTCAAGGCTGTCTAAAAGCTGGGAACCGCTTTCGAGAAACATCTCCAGGACTTGCCTGCCGAGTTCAAGATCGTTCATGGTCCTTTCAAGAAAGTCGTCTTTGTCAAAAATTGGCAGGTCCGTCTTGTCTGCAGACATCCTTTGCACAGAAGACACCTCTTTCTCCCTGTCACTATCTTGCCTTGCCAATTCATCCTCAGAGCAGACAGGCAGCCACTTTACCAGAACCTCCTTTAATCGTTGGGATTCTATGGGCTTTGACAGATAGTCATTCATGCCTGCATCAATACATTTTGATACCTCTTCCTTGAATGCATGGGCTGTAACCGCAATTATTGGTATCTGTCTGTTCAGGACCCTTGAATCCCTGCTCCTTATTGCCCGGGTAGCTGAAAACCCGTCCATTACCGGCATTTGTATATCCATGAGGACGAGATCGTATGGTATCATCTCTAGAACCTCTACTGCCTCTTTCCCATTGTTTACAGCCTCTGCCCTGACACCAAGCCTTTTCAAAAAGCCCATCACCACCTTTTGGTTGACAGGATTATCCTCCACCACCAATACCCTTCCCTTCAACCTGATATCCCTGGCAGGTACCTTTTGGCCATCCTCTTTCTTCGCGGCCTCAGGAAAAGATTCGCTTTGTTTTCCCTTGGGCAACTTCACAGTAAACCAGAAAATGGAGCCCTTTCCTTCCTCACTTTCAACACCGATCTGCCCGTCCATGAGCTCAACAATCTTCTTGGAAATAGCCAGGCCAAGACCTGTACCACCAAATTTCCTGGAAATTGATATGTCAACCTGGGAAAACTTCTGAAAGAGTATATCCAGCTTGTCCTTGGGAATGCCAATCCCCGTATCCCTTACGGAAAACTTTATTATGGCCTCCTGGCCCAAATCCCTTACAAGTTCTACGGAAAGCTCAATCTTTCCCCTTTCCGTAAACTTAAGGGCATTTCCTGTAAGGTTTATGAGCACCTGCCTCAACCTTCCAGGATCTCCCCTGAGAACACTTGGGACATTCTTTGCCACATGGACCTCATACTTTAAACCCTTCTTTTCTGCAGCCAGGGCAAAACTCTTTGAAAATTCTGTCAACATATCTGGCAGGTTGAAATCTACATTATCAAACTCCATCTTCCCTGCCTCGATCTTTGATATGTCTAGGATGTCGTTGATCAGAAATAAGAGGGCCTCTGCACTTGCATGAGCCACCTGAATGTATTCCTTCTGCTTTTCGTCCAGCCTCGTTGCGCCAAGGAGTGAAAGCATTCCTATAACCCCATTTAATGGAGTCCTGATTTCGTGACTCATGTTGGCCAGAAAGGCGCTCTTTGCCCGGCTTGCCTCCTCAGCCTTGATTTTCTGTTCTTCAAGCTCAAGCTGCAGGTGTTTAAGCTCTGTTATGTCATTTCCAATCCAAACGGTATTCATTTCCTCTAAAGGACCTGGATTTATGGCCGTGGCCGTAATCTGGAACCATCGCTTTTCCCCGTTGGGCATTAGCCTCTCTAACTCATAGGAAACACTTTCTCCTTTCATCAGGGATGGATAAAAAATCTTAGCAAATTCCTCATATTCCGCCTCAGATGCAAAAAGAATTCGGGTGCTTTTTCCCGGAAACTCCTCCTTGGGCATATTTATAATCTTTGCCAAGGTCTCATTAACCGTCAAAAATGTCCTGTTTCTGATAAGGGCTATTCCTACTCCCGCATGTTCCATTATCCCTTCAAGTTCTTTGACCTTCTGATTGAGTTTATCTTCAAGTTCTACAAGCCTGGTAACGTCATTTTTTATGGCTATGAAATGCGTCAATTGCCCTTTTTCATCCTGCACTGGAGCAATAGTGGTATCCTCCCAGAAAAATTCTCCCTTTTTATTTTTATTGCACACCCTTCCGTGCCACAAACGACCAGACTTTATGGTCTGCCACATCTCCTGGTAAAAGGCCTTGTCATGCCTGCCTGACTTTAAAATCTTTGGGTTTTTGCCCAGGGCTTCCTCTGCGGAAAAACCTGTTATCCTGGTAAAGGCGGGATTTACATACTGGATGACCCCGTTTTTGTCCGTGATGACTATACTGCTTCCGCTTTGCTCTACTGCAGTCTGAAGGAGCCTTATTTTCTGGGCATCCTTAAGCCCCTTTCTCATATCCTGGATAAAGGCATAACAAAACGATACTATTGAATCGCTGGACTCGTGCCTTGTAAAATCGATTATTACCGGCACCTTTTCTCCATTACAGTTAACCATACAGGCCTGTAACTCAAAATTCTGAAATGCATCACCTGTAAGCCTGTTTTTAAACCTGTCCTTGTCCTCTTCTGCCAAAAGCTCGCAAAAGGGCTTGCCATTTAGAATACCCTTATCTTTATCAATACCTAGAATCTCATAGAGCCTGTCATTTGCATCTTCAATCACGAGGTTGTCAGGACTCATAACCACGAAACCGTCCTTGTTACCCTGTAAGACTGCCTGATAACGGTACTGACTCCTGCTTTTCTCCTGGCGTTCCTTTAACAGGTCCTCATATTGCCGTCTGAAAAAGAACACCCCGACAATCAGCGGAATAAGGGCGAGAATGAAGGCCCCATTGGTAAGCAAAAAGGCCTTTCTAAGCATCTGGAGGGAAAGTGGCAGAAAATCCGTGGAAATGACACTTACAATGGCAAAAACCCCTGGGATAATGGAGAGGTATTCTACCTGGTAGGATTTCTCCCCACTGTTTGCGCAGATATTTCCTTTGGTAGTAAGCGCTGCCCAGGAACCCCGCGGAAAACCAAGACTCTTGATTTCAACACCTTCAAACTGCCTGTTGCGCAGTATCCTTTTGAGCTGGTCAGGATTTTCCTTTTCAAAGCTGTAAAACCCGTCCCTGTCTGCACTGAAGAGGATTCCGTTATATGTGGCACCCCATACCGACAACCCATGGCCGTTAAGGGGTGCAAGAGAACGCAGGAGTGTGCGGGGATCAAGTTTGGCAACCAGTACCCCATATCTTCCAAAATAGCCCGCTACCCGTCTTGACAGGTAAAGACCAAGCTTCTTACTGGTGACCCCCAGGGCTACGTAGGCCCCTGAGCCTTTTTTCAGGGCCTGCTTGAAATATGGCCTGAAACCGTAATTTTTGCCCTCAAAACGCCTGTCAGTGGATAGGATGCAGTTCCCCCTGTCATCCATCAAAAAAATGGTCAAAAAACCGATCTTTTGATTTATCCTTGAAAGATAGGCCCTGATTTTTGCCTTGACCTGGGGTGAATTCTCCTCTGAAAGGCTGTCAACGATGTAGGGATTGAAGGATAAGAGTTCCAGGGAAAAACGTCTGGCGTCCAGGCGCTCCTGCACTGTCTTCTCCTTATCCCTTAACTGTTGTTCTATTTCCTGCCTTGAAAACTTCTTAAACTGCTCATAGTTGGTATAGGTCAAAACTACACCGGCCCCCAGGAGGACAAAGGCCAAGATGGAAATATAACAAACGGGAATAGACTTTTTCATGGAATCCTGCCTAACCAGTACTCAATGACTTCATCTGCAGGAGCAGGTTTTGAAAACAGGAAGCCCTGATGTATTACCTTTCCTGATTTATTGAGAAACTCTGCCTGATCCGTGGTCTCAACACCTTCTGCAACTACTTTCAGCCCCAGGGTCTGTGCCATCAGGAAAATCGCCCTGACAATGGCTCCGCTGTCCTCGTCCCCTGGCAGACCCTTGATAAAGGTCCTGTCCACTTTTATTTCACTTATTGGAAGGCTTTTGAGGTATGAAAGAGATGAGTAGCCAGTGCCAAAATCGTCTATGGAAAACCTGAAACCCGCCTCAGACAGGGTATTCATCTTCCTTGCCACATCTGTCATGTCGTTAATGAGAAGACCTTCTGTCACCTCCAAAATAATCCTGTCAGGGCTTACCGACCTGTCCGAAACCACTGATAAGACATGCTCAACAAAATCCTCTCGCGCAAACTGCATTGGGCTGATATTAACTGATATGGAAAAATCTTCATGAGGACGCCTACTTAGCAGGTCACACACCTCTTCCAGCACCCACGTGCCTATCTGAATTATCAGGCCGCTTTCTTCTGCAACCGGTATGAAGAGCCCGGGACTTATTAGCCCATGTTCAGGATGGAACCATCTTACAAGGGCCTCGGCGCCATGAAACCTGCCTTTGCAATCAACCTGAGCCTGCAAAAAAAGCCTGAGTTCCCCCTTGGCAACTGCCCCGGCCAGATCCTTTTCAATCTGGTATCTCTGCCGGACCTCCTCCTCCATCTTGCGGTCATGTATAACTGTCTGGTTTCCACCAAAGGCCTTGGCCTTCCTGAGGGCCAGATCCACCCTTCTCAGAAATTCTTCAGGCTCAAGGGCCATTTCACAGGTCACTGGAGCAGCACCTATACTCACCGTCACAGTAACCCCCTTGTCGATGGGAAAGGGTTCGGCCATTCTGGCATGAATCCTTTGTGCCTTAGTGTATAAAAAATTTATAATTTCGTCAGTGGCATAGGCAGAACTATCATCAAAGGGTATGAGTATGCCAAACTCATCGGCAGCAATCCGCGCCACCACAGCCTCCTCCTCTTCGAAACATCCCTGCAGTCTTGCGCCAAAATAGTTCAGCAGCAGGTCTCCCATTTCAAGGCCCTTGGCCTGGTTTATACGCTTGAACCTGTCTATGTTTACCTGCATCAGGGCCGCAGAACGTCCCTCATTAACGAGCTTTTCTATGTTTTCTGTAAATAGGACCCTGTTGGGAAGACCTGTTGTCTGATCGTAGTGGGCAATAAAGTCAGCAAGCCTCTTGGCACTTTTTATGGCCTTTTTGAGTTGCAAGTGCAGGCCAACAAGCCTGAGACCCACCTTGATTCGGGCCTTGAGCTCCTCGGTATCAAAGGGTTTGGAAAGAAAATCGTCCGCTCCTGCCTCCAAGGCATAGATAACATCCTTCTTTTCGTTTTTTGACGTGAGCATAATGACATAGTGCGGGATATCCTTTCTTTCCCTTCTTAGTCGCCTCACTATGTCTATGCCATCCATGCCAGGCATGAGCCAATCGAGAAGGACAATCCTTGGCTCTTCTGAGGCCTTGATCAACTCCAGTGCCTCTTTACCATCCTCTATATTAGTGGGGTCAAAACCCCATTTCTTGAGGGTGGACTTTAAAAGTAACTGGGTTATTGGGTCATCTTCGGCAATGACTATCTGGTCTTTGAGAAATTCTTCTGGCATATGGGTTCATTAAGACTCGATTGGCCCTTTTTTAAAAAAGCATTCATAAACTTACCGTGCAAAACAGTCCTGTTTTCAATGCATTCATCGGCAAAAGCGGGCCATTTCTTAATAATGGTTTTCTTGGAGAACAAGGCAGAGGGGCAACGGACTTTTTTGGGAAAAAACGAAATAAGACGCGATCAGGAAAAGGAAAAGGGGCAAAAAATGCCCCTTCACTTAATCAAGGCCCCTGAAGACCAAGACGGCCTATACTTATGTGGTTTTAGCCCTTTTTAAAATTCAAGGCAAACTCGTAGAGCGTCTTTACGCCAAATCCCTTCGCCCCTTTTCCAAGATATCCAAGGGGCTCCTCCTTTACACAGGGCCCGGCAATATCTATGTGGCTCCAGGTTATGTCATCATCCACGAACTGTTTCAGAAAAAGGGCCGCGGTTATTGCCCCACCCCAGCGGCTTCCAATGTTTTTCATGTCGGCAATCTCTGCCTTTAGCTGCTCCATATAGGGCATGAAGAGTGGCATCTCCCAAAGGTTTTCATCAACACTTTTTCCCGCATCTATAAGCCTGTTGTTAAAATCCCTGTCCGGGCCAAATACCCCTGCAATGTCCTCACCCAGGGCGACAACGCACGCCCCGGTAAGGGTGGCGGCATCTATTATGCAATCCGGCTTCATCTCAGAGGCAATACAAAGGGCATCTGCCAGGATGAGCCTTCCCTCTGCATCAGTATTATCCACCTGCACAGTCTTTCCGTTTCTCATGGTGATAATGTCCTGGGTGTGAAAGGCCCGGGAAGAGATATCATTTTCCACTAACGGAGTGATAACCACAATGTGCACGGGAACTTTCAGGCTTGCAAGGGCGCACGCTGCCGCAAAGGTCATGGCGGCCCCGCCCATGTCATACTTCATTCCCATCTGACTCTTTGCGGGTTTCAAGCAGTAGCCACCAGTATCCATGGTCACTCCCTTTCCCACAAATGCTATAAAGGCCTTTGGTTTCCTGGGCTTATACTGGCCTATGACAAGCCTTGGCCGGGAGGATGCGCCCTTTCCAACGGCAAGGATTCCCCCGCACTTTTCCTTTTCAAGCCTCTTTTCATCCCACACACTCACCTTGAGGCCCGCCTTTTTGCCCATCTTCTGGAAAAGGCCTGCAAGGCTTTCCGGGTGGATCTCATTGGGTGGCTCATTAAGGATGTCCCTGGCAAAATTTACCCATGAAAAGAGCCCTTCCCTGTCTGAAATCTCCTTCTTTTCGTTCTTGGAGAGCGCCTTTTCAAAAACGGCCTTCACCTCTGGAAGCTCTGGTTTCTTCTCAAGGTACTTATCAAACTTGTACCCCCCAAGAAGTGCTGCCTCCTGGCAATCCTTAACGAGGTCAAAACGCTCTTTTGACAAAAAGACATTGACCTTTTTTATCTTTTCATCAGAAGAAGAACCAATAAAGGAGGAAAGATGCCTCTTGAGCACAAGACCCGGTGAAAGGGTCTTGTCATCAAGCCTGATGGAGCGGCAAACAAAGCGTTTTCCCTGATGCTCCCCGGCAAGGACCGTCAGTGATTTACCCTGCTCTTCAGGCGCCTTGACACCCTGGGCAAAATCCGGGAGCAACCCTTCTGGGAAAAAGGGTGTTTTTTCATCAAGAAAGGGAAAAACCAGAAGATCCCCATGATCTGGAGTGTACTTTTTGCTTACACTGAATCTACAAACGGCCATATCATGCCTCCTTTAACTGTTTCGGCCCCTCAAGCATGTGAAAAAGCTCCTGGTGGGCCAACCTTGTTATCTCGCTCCTTGAAAGTTTCTTATCCTCAAGCTGTACGTCAATGGGCCTTCCAACTGTTACGTAAATGGTGCCTGGCCTTGCAATGAACGCCCCCTTGGGAAGCACCTTGTGGCTGCCCTTTATTGCCACTGGCACCACCTGGCACCCAGCTTTTACTGCAAGCATAAAGCCCCCTTCCTTAAAAGGCTGAAGCCTTCCGTCAACGCTCCTGGTGCCTTCTGGGAAAATCACAATTGATGCCCCCTTCCTGAGCCGCTCTGCCGCCCTTTTTATGCTCTTTATCGCAGCCCTGCTGTTTTTCCTGTCTATGGGTATGTAGCCGGCCTTTTTCATGGCAAAGCCAAGGAGTGGCACTTTGAAAAGCTCCTTTTTCACAAGAAATCTAAAGGGCACAGGCAGGGCCCTGTATAGAACCAGGATGTCCATCTGGCTGGCATGGTTACAGGCGAATATGACAGGCCTGTCAAAGTTTTTGGGGCCAAGAAAACGTGTTTTCACCCTTATTCCGCATACTGATAAGACAAGTCCAGACCAGAACCTGCCCACCTTGTGGGCAAAGTCCTGGTTTCCAATAAGCATCACCCCTGCTATGGCAATTGGGGCGCAGACAATGTAGGAAAGCGGGAAGAACCACGGAAAAATAAGGGCTGTAAGAAATCTTCTCATGGAGTCTCTTTCCTTTGTATAGCAGGATTAAACCGGATCAAGAACTTAACATATTATAAGCACTTTGAACACGAAGTCTTTTGGAGAACACCTTTTTCCGCGCTGCCCCTTAAAAAAATACTTTTCTCTCCCTATCTTTTCTTAAAAGGAGGGGCTTAGAAGATGAATGAATACTGGCTAAGGCTTGCACAAAAGATAATGATCGATTTTGCCAGGGACACAGGCCTTGACCCACCGAGTAAAAGGCCCAAAAGGTACCTTTGGACGGACGCCTTTGCAGTGTGTGAATTTTGGGAGCTTTTTGAAAAAACAGGGAACCCCCTCTTTAAGGAATTTGCACTTGGTCTGGTGGACCAGGCCCACAACATTCTTGGAAGACACAGGGAGGATGATGAAAGAAGCGGATGGATCAGCGGTCTTTCAGAAGATGAAGGCAGGCTTCACCCCACAGTTGGCGGTCTAAGAATAGGAAAAAGGCTTCCGGAAAGGGGTCCAAACGACCAGTATAATCCTGACATTGAATGGGAAAGGGACGGTCAGTACTTTCACTATCTCACCAAGTGGATGCATGCGCTAAACGTCACCTGGTCAAAGACCAAAATGGATCACTTCCTCATCTGGGCCGTGGAGCTTGCTAAGACCGCCCACCGGGCCTTCACCCATGAAGTTGCAGGAACAAGGCTCATGTACTGGAAAATGAGCATAGACCTTTCAAGGCCCCTTGTCACCTCAATGGGCCAGCACGACCCAGTGGACGGACTGGTAACCTTTATGGAGCTTGATTCGTCTGCCCAAAAGGCCGGATTAGACACGGATCTATCCAAAGAGATTTCCGAGATGGCACAAATGTGCAACCAGGTTCAACTTGTCACAGAAGACCCTCTGGGAATAGGCGGACTTCTCTTTGATGCAACAAGGACTTTTCAGATTGAGAAGAGGGACCTTTTAAAAGAAATGGGCGAGCTTACCCCTTGGCTTCTAAGTGGAGGGGTTCAAGGTCTTAAATTATTTGCTGCCTCCTCATGCCTAAGCCTCCCAGCCTGGCAAAGGCTTGCATTCAGGGAACTTGGCCTTTCCATTGGCCTTTCAGGGCTTTCAAGAATGCAAAAAAATTTGGAAAAAGGAGGCAGCAACCGCTTTTCCCATTCAGGGCTTTCAAAGGTCATAGAGGAGGGCCTGAAATTTTGGGATATCAAGGAAGGGATAGAAAACTTCTGGTTAAAGGAGGAGAACAGGCTTTCTCCAACGTGGCTTGAGCACCTTGACATAAACCGGGTAATGCTTGCAGTAAGCCTCTTTCCAGACGCCTTCCTGTCCGTCTAATCCTTAAGGCAAGAGCCTTTCGGGCCTTAGCCGCCTGCCTTCATGGCCTGGAGCATCTGTTTGGCCGCATCTGTAAAAAGGCCTTCTGAGTCAAATTCCTTGAGGCTTCCATACTCGGCCCTTGCAATCTTGAGGGCATCGAGGATGACCTTTTGGGAAGGGCCATATTCCTTTTCTTTGGCATAAAGGCCATCAAGTATGGAAAGCGCCTCAGAGGCCACATCTTCTTCGGCACCTGCCCCTTCCATGTCTTTCAAAAACCCTGGTTCTTCCGATTCAAACTGCTCACTGTTAAGGTCTTCTTGACGGGCCTCCCTTTCCAGGAAACAAAAGGCGGCAAGGAGTGTTGGGCCAAGGGGTGCGGACTCCTTTTTCCCAATTTCTTCAACAAGCTCCATGACCCTTGAGGAGAAGGCAGCGCTTTTACCTTGCTTCACTGCCTGTTCCTTTAATGCCTTTAGCATCTTTGCCTTTAGCACCTTGAGTTTTCCGTCTGCCACTACTCCTTCTGGCAATGCCCCGAGACAGTGCTCTGCATAGGGGCAGTAGGCAGCGCAGCCAAAATCCATCTCCGGATTTGGAACCTCCTTGCCACAGTTGGGACAACGCCTCCTGGTATCATCCTTGAAAAATTCTATCATGTGGCCGCAGCCTGGGCATTTCACATCAAAAATGGCCCCTGGCCTCCAGTACCTGCTATCTTGTCCTGGACATTTCATTGGTTTTACCTGTTTTGCTTTTTTTTAAAGAATACATAATTTCAGTCTGTTAGTAAAATGACTTAAATCAAGCTGCCTTGCTAAAAAGCACCAGTCAGGATAGGTTGTATATCCCAAAATCATCCAAGGAGTAACATTTGCCAGAAAACATGTTTTCTGCCATAGCATCCGGGCATCCACTTGTTACAGAGGCGGCGGCCTCAATACTTAGCTCGGGAGGCAACGCCTTTGATGCCATAATCGGCGCAGGTTTTGCCTCCTCAGTGGTGGAGCCTTCTCTCACCTCACTTGGAGGCGGCGGCTTCCTCCTTGCAAGGCCTGCAGGTACCCGTGCCATCCTTTATGACTTCTTTGTGGACACTCCTGGAAAGGGCCTTGAAGGGAAGGAGATGGAGCCGCACTTTTTCCCAGTGACCGTTGAATTTCCAGGCTGCAAACAGATATTCAACATTGGCCCAGGTGCGGCTGCAGTGCCAGGAAACTTAAAGGGCCTTGTTGAGCTGCAGGCCCGCCTTGGAAGGCTTCCCCTTTCAAGGGTACTTGAGCCTGCAATCAGGTACGCCAGCGAAGGCGTGAAACTTAACCATCACCAGGCCTATTTCCTTTCGCTTCTTGAACCCATTATGCTCTTTGACCAGTATGGAAAGAATATATTTCTTAAAGATGGAAGGTTCATAAAAGAGGGCGAGACATTCAAAAACCCCGAGCTTGCAAATTTCCTGACGGGCCTTGCAAATGACCCTGAAAGAGTGCTCCATTCCTTCTACAAAGGAGAGATTGCGGCAAAGACAGTATCTGACATGAAAAAACGGGGCGGGCTTTTGACCCTCCAGGACCTTTCCGAATACGACATCATCGAAAGACAGCCTCTTAGTGCAAGGTTTTCCCAATTTGAGCTTCTGACCAACCCTCCCCCGTCCTTTGGCGGCTTTTACATTGCCCTTGCCCTTGAACTGATCTCAGAGATTTTCAAAAAAAACGTAAAATTCGGCTCCCTGGAACACCTTTCCACACTGGCAGCGGCCATGGACGAGATAGATGGCTACCGGAAGGAAACATCGAGCAGTCTCAAGTGGCCTGATAAGATGTGGTTTGACAGGACATTGGAGCGTCTCCACAGGCTTTTTTCAAGGGGGACCACGCACATAAGCGTATGCGACAGCCAGGGAAACCTTGCAAGCATGACCACCTCCAACGGAGAAGGCTCAGGCTACTTCGTACCTGGAACGGGCATCATGCTGAACAACATGATGGGAGAAGATGACCTTCACCCCGAGGGCTTTCACTCCTCTCCTCCTGGGATAAGGGTGGCTTCCATGATGTCACCATCCATACTCATGGAGGATGGCCATGTCCGCCTGGTCCTTGGAAGCGGAGGAAGCAAGAGGATAAGATCAGCCATAACCCAGGTGGTGATAAACACCTGTTTTCTCGGCATGGGACTCAAAGACGCAATCTGCAGCCCAAGGATTCACCTTGAAGACGGGGTCTTGCAAGTGGAACCTGGCTTTCCTCAAGAGGTTACCGAAGGACTGACGAAACTTTTCAAGGTGAACCTCTGGAAAGACATAGACGTCTATTTTGGGGGTGTACACGGCGTAGATCCATACGGTGGGGATGCCCAAGGAGATCCAAGGCGCGGCGGAGCAGCCACCGTGTTAGGGAAAGATTAGAGGCGAGGTCAAAATGAAGATTGCAGTGTGCGGCAAGGGTGGTGTGGGAAAAAGCACGGTTAGCGCATATCTCATTCAGGCGCTTTTGAACAGAGGAAGACAGGTCCTTGCAATAGATGCGGATCCAAGCCCTCACCTTGCCCGCCTACTCGGCTTTGATGACTCTGATATCACGCCCATTGCCGAGATGAAGGATCTTCTAAACGAACGCTCCGGGCGTGATGGCCCCTTTTACAACCTGAACCCCAGGGTGGACGATCTTCCGGAAAGGTTCATGAAAAGAAAGGGCAACCTGAGTCTAATGGTCCTTGGCGCCATTAAGCAGGGAGGCGCAGGATGTGCTTGTGCAGATAATGCGGTCCTTAGAAACCTTCTCAACAGGCTTCTTCTTTCAGAAAACGAGGACATAGTCCTTGATATGGAGGCAGGGGTGGAACACCTTGGAAGGGGCACAATCTCCGGAGTTGACCACATACTAATAGTGGTTCAGCCCTACCGGGGAAGCATAGAGACGGCGGAAAAGATTGACAGGCTTGCAAAGGACCTCAAGATCAGGTCCTTACACATTGTGGCAAACAACTGCCAGGACGAGGAGGACGTAAAATTCATAGAAAAGATGTGTGGCAGAAGGCCAATTGGGGTCTTTTATTTCTCTTCTAAGGCGAGAAGGGCAGAAAGGGAAGGCATGCCCATAACCGGGGCCTCTTCAGAAATGCTAGCTTCTGCAGAAAAGATCATATCCAGCCTGGAGAAGGCCACATGAACCAGAAATACCAGGGTCTGACAGATGTCCAGAGCATGCGGGACGACAGGAACATTCCCCTTGACCGCGTAGGCATCAAAAACATCCGTTACCCCATAACCGTCTTGGACAAGGCAAACGGCACCCAACACACTGTTGCCAACATTAACATGTACGTGAACCTGCCTCACCAGTTCAAGGGAACCCACATGAGCAGGTTCATTGAAATACTGAACGAATACCGGCGTGAGGTAACTATTGAGAACTTTGAAAACATACTTAGCGCCATGAAGGAGCGCCTCAATTCGGAAGAGGCCCATCTTGAGATCGACTTTCCCTACTTCATTGAAAAAAGCGCTCCCATAACAGGCACCAGAGGCCTCATGGAGTACCAGTGCGGCCTCCACGGCACTATGAAGAAAGAACTCGACATGATGCTTGTGGTAAAGGTGCCAATAACCACTGTGTGCCCCTGCTCAAGGGAGATTTCGGACTACGGTGCCCACAACCAGCGTGGCGAGGTGAGGGTCTGGATACGATTTAACAAATTCCTTTGGCTTGAAGACGTAATAGAGGTGGTTGAAAGCTGTGGCTCCTCAGAGGTCTATTCCGTACTTAAAAGGCCTGATGAGAAGTTTGTCACTGAATACGCTTACAACCACCCCATGTTTGTTGAAGACATTGTTAGAGGAGTCTACCAGGGCCTTATGGCCCTGCCAGAGGTCACCTGGTTTGCCATAGAGGCAGAAAATTTTGAGTCCATCCACAACCACTCTGCATATGCCTATGCAGAGATGCACTAAATGAACCCGGGATTTTCAGACAGGCTTCACGTTGTCTCCGCCTGTGCCCCTTCGCGGAATGGGCAGGTATTCCACAGATGGCTCACGTCTTACAGGCTGAGGGAAAAGGGCCATGAGCTCGTAGAACTCCCGGGGCATGTCGGTACGGATTGGAAGCCCCATCTCCTTTGCCTCGTTCCAGCTTATGGGATGGTCATGGGTCCAGGTTCCTTGAGACAGAAGCTCTGCAAGCTCCGCGGCCTTTTCCCGGCCCATATTGTCCTCAAGGAGCTCGGTAACATTCTTTTTCATCTGTCTTAAGGCCTTTTCGGCAATATCTGCCATGACAATGGACTTGTCCTCCACCTTTTCAATGGGCTTTGACTTGACCACCTTTATTAGAGAAGCGGCAGGGCTCGTACCCATCTGGGGGTCAACTGGCCCAAGAACGGCATGCCTGTCCATGACGATCTCATCGGCAGCAAGGGCAATGAGTGTGCCGCCGCTCATGGCGTAGTGTGGCACAAAGGCAGTTACCTTTCCCTTATGGTCCTTTACGGCCCTTGCAATCTGTAGTGCTGCAAGAACAAGCCCTCCAGGGGTGTGAAGCACAATGTCAACAGGCACGTTAGGGTCTGTCATCTGTATGGCCCTGATTACCTGTTCGGAGTCATTGATGTCTATGTAACGCATCACTGGAAAGCCAAGAAGGCTCATGGTCTCCTGACGGTGCACTAGAAGGATCACCCTTGAGCCCCTCTCCTTCTCTATCTTTGCAATGGTACGCTGCCTTGCCGCCTCTAACATCTTCTGCCTGAGAACAGGCTGAAGGGCAGTCAGCATGAAGAATATCCAGAAGATATCCATGGGTGTCATTTTAAAGCTCTCCTTTTTAAAAGTTCCTTTTAAAGACTATTTTCATTGGACACGCCTTTGTCAAAATCTTTCTCTTGAATCAAGCAGTCCCCAGGGCCTCATCTGATCTGGATAGCGCCTTCTGCAAACGCCCTTGTGGAGGAAAAACCTGTAGGAAATCATACCGCATAGAAAGCCACCTGCATGTGCCCACCATGCAATACCTCCTGCCTGCTGGGGAGAAAGCAGGGAAAAGGCCCCGCTGAACACCTGCTCCAGGAACCAGAAGGCAAGAAAGAACACGGCAGGCACGTCGAAAAAAAAGGGGAAAAACAAAATTGGGACCATGATTATTATCCGCGCCCGGGGAAAAAGCACATAATAGGCGCCCATGACGCCTGCTATGGCACCGGAGGCTCCAATAGTGGGAATGGTAGAGTTGGGGTTGGTGTATATCTGAACAAGGGAGGCGACTATGCCACAAAAGAGATAAAAAAGCAGGTACCTCAAGGGACCCATCTCATCTTCCACATTGTCACCAAATATCCAGAGAGTCCACATGTTTCCAATGATGTGAACCCAACTTCCGTGCAGAAACATGCAGGTGAAAAGTGGAAGTATGGCCTTTGGCACAAGGCCAACACTTGCAGCCCAGTCAGGATGTGTGTATCTGGCCGGGACCACCCCAAACAAATAGAAAAGCCTTTCAAGAACGTGCGGGGGAAGGGATATCTCAAAAAGAAAGATTATGATACAGATGGCCATTATGGCCCAGTTCATAAGAGGCGGGCAACGCCTTGGAATGCTATCCTGGATGGGGAACATATATCAAAGTATATTGAGTTTAAGGCTCAAGTCAATGGATTTGTAGGAATGGGTAAGTGCCCCGCTTGATATTACATCCACTCCTGTTTCAGAAATCTCGGTCACGTTATCAAGGGTAACACCGCCTGATGCCTCAAGGATTACGTGGGGGGCAAGTTTTTTTGTAATCTTTACGCATTCGACCATATTGGAAATGGACATGTTATCCAGCATGATCACGTCCGCCCCGGCGGAGATGGCCTCTCGAAGCTCTTTCTCGTCAGTCACCTCCACCTCTATCCTCAGGGTGTGAGGGGCGTTTGCCCTTGCCCTTTCAATTGCCTCCTGAACGGAACCGCAGGCAGAAATGTGGTTATCCTTTATGAGAACGCCATCTGACAGGCAAAACCTGTGATTGAAGCCACCTCCAACCCTTACCGCATACTTTTCAAGGCATCTAAGCCCCGGAGTGGTCTTTCTTGTGCCTACGATGCGGCAATTTTTCCCTTTTATCCTGTCAACGTATCTCCTTGCAAGGGTTGCTATTCCGCACATCCTTTGGAGGAAATTAAGGGCCACCCTTTCCCCCTGAAGTATGGACCAGGCGCACCCCTCAATGTTCAATAGAATGTCGCCAGGGCTGAAATACTCTCCCTCCCTGTATCTTTTTGTAAGAACGAGGCCGGGATCAAGCTGACGAAATACCTCTTCAGCCACGAAAAGCCCTGCAAGAAGCCCCTCTTCCTTGGCAACAATCCTTGCCCGAGCGGAAACTTCTGGCGAAACGCATGAGCGGGTCGTTACGTCTCCCTCTCCAAGGTCCTCAAGGAGTGCCCTTCTTACGATCTCCTCAAAAAGAATCCTTGGGACAGGAGGATTATCCAATTTCCCTGAGCATCCTTTCATGGCTGTCAAGCTTGGCAAGCCTTGCAAGCAGGTTCTCCCTCTTTTCCCTCTCCTTGTTGACTATATCCTTTGGGGCCTTTTTAAGAAAGTTCTCGTTAGAAAACTTGGCCTCTATCTTCTTCAGTTCCTTCTCTGCCTTTGCCCTTTCCTTTTCAAGCTTCTTCAGTTCCTGGGCAATATCCACAACCCCTTCCAGGGGAACGAATATCTCCACCTGCTCATGGATAAAGGAGGCAGCCCCCTTTGGCTTGTCCTCTGCTTGGTTTATTGTCTTCATGTTGGAGACCCTGGCAAGGGCCATTATCTCGTTTTTGTGTTCGGAGATGACCCTTGAAGCAAGGTCCGAGTGCGGGAAAAAGACCACCTTTAGCTCCTTTCCAGGATGTATTCCAAGCTCTGCCCTGATGTTTCTTATGCCGCTTATCATGGTCTTTAGAAGCTCTATTTCCGTAAGGGCGTCTTCAAACCTAAAGCTTTCGTTCACCTTGGGGAACTCAGAGACCATGATGTAACCCCTGTCACCGGGCAGGTGATGCCAGAGCTCTTCTGTCACAAAGGGCATGAATGGATGAAGTAGCCTTAGCATGTTGTCAAGCACTGTCAGGGCGACCTTTCTGGAAACCTGCCCACGCCTTCCAGGGCCGCCAGAAAGGTCAGACTTAGAAAATTCAAGGTACCAGTCGCAGTATTCTCGCCAGAAAAACCTGTAAAGCTCCTTTGATGCAACGTCAAAGTCAAAGGAATCAAGGGCGCCCCTAACGGTTTCAGTGGTCTCGTTGAGCCTGGTCAGTATCCACCTTTCCACTGTGTTCAGATCCTCTGGATTTACAGTCTCAAGGTAGTCATCCACGTTTGATGCGTGCATGAGCACCAGGCGGGCTGCGTTCCATATCTTGTTTACAAAGTGACGGTAGCCCTCTATCCGGTCCTCGGAAAGCTTTATATCCCTGCCCTGTGCGGCAAAGGCTGCCAGGGTAAAGCGCACCGCATCGGTTCCATATTTCTCCATGATAGTCAGGGGATCGATTACATTTCCCTTAGACTTGCTCATCTTCTGGCCCTGGGCATCACGGACAAGGGCATGGAGATAGACATAGTAGAATGGAACATCCTTCATGAAGTGAAGCCCCATCATCATCATTCTTGCCACCCAGAAAAAGAGGATGTCAAAGCTCGTTATGAGAACCGATGTGGGGTAGAAAAATTCGAGCTCCTTTGTCTTTTCAGGCCAGCCAAGGGTGGAAAAGGGCCAAAGTGCCGAGCTGAACCAGGTGTCAAGAACGTCTGTCTCCTGCTCGAGCTCACCTGAGCCGCACTTGGGGCACCTTTCTGGATCCTTTCGGGAGACCACTAGATGCCCGCAGGCCTTGCAGGTCCAGGCAGGAATCCTGTGCCCCCACCATATCTGCCTTGAGATGCACCAGTCACGGATGTTTGTCATCCACTCCTCATAGGTGCGTATCCAGTTTGGAGGAACAATCCTTGTCTTCTCCTTTCTGACCGCATCAAGGGCAGGCCCTGCAAGGGGCTCTATCCGCACGAACCACTGCTTTGAAAGGCGTGGCTCAACCACTGTCTTGCACCTGTAACAGGTGCCTGCCGCTAGACTATGTGGCTCTTCCTTTTCAAGAAGCCCCTCCCTCTCTAAGTCCTCAAGTACCTTCTTTCTCGCCTCAAACCTGTCCAGACCCTGATAAGGGCCTGTTTCTTCTGTAAGGCGGGCATCCTTGTCGAATATGTTTACACGCTCAAGATCGTGACGTCTTGCTATCTCAAAGTCGTTGAAATCGTGGGCAGGGGTCACCTTTACCGCACCTGTTCCAAATTCAGGGTCCACGTGTTCGTCTGCTATTATTGGAATCTTTCTGTTTAAAAGGGGAAGAAGCACGTATCTATCCACGAGATTCCTGTAACGTTCATCCTCAGGGTTGACCGCAACGGCCGTATCCCCAAGCATTGTCTCAGGGCGCGTGGTTGCAACCACTATGTATTCGTCGGAAGATGGCTTTCCGGTGGCGTTGTCTATCAGGGGGTATCTTATGTACCAGATCCTGCCTTCGGTCAGATCATGCTCCACTTCGATGTCTGCAAGGGCCGTGTGGCACCTTGGGCACCAGTTTATGATGTAATCTCCCCTGTAGATGAGCCCTTCCTCATAAAGCTGCACAAAGACCTCGCGTACTGCCCTTGAAAGGCCTTCGTCCATGGTAAAGCGCTCCCTTGACCAGTCACAGGAGCAGCCAAGGCGCTTTAGCTGCTCGATGATTCTTCCGCCGCTTTTTGCCTTCCACTCCCAGACCCTTTCTATGAACTTTTCCCTTCCAAGGTCGTAGCGTGTAAGACCCTCCTGGGCCAGCTGGCGTTCCACCACGTTCTGGGTGGCAATGCCTGCGTGATCAGTGCCTGGCACCCAGAGGGCATTAAAGCCGTCCATGCGTTTGTAACGCACCAGGATGTCCTGAAGCGTGTTGTTGAGGGCATGACCTATGTGGAGGACGCCCGTAACATTTGGAGGCGGGATGACCATGGAGAAACTTGGCTTATTCTCGTCCATGGTGGCAGTGAAAAGCCCCTCGTCCATCCACTTTTCATACCACTTTGTTTCAACGTCTTTAAAATCGTAGGCCTTTGGAAGTAGCTTTTCTTCAGCCTTTTCCGACATAATTGCAGCTCCTTGAAATAATGAAAAAAATGTGACCCGGTTTATGTTTCCAATCAGGCCAGGTAAGGTCAGGCTAACATAGTGCAAAAATTGGACAATGGCAAAGACCAGAGTGGCCTGAATTTAATTTGGTATTCTTTTGAACCTTTTATACAAAAGGACAACATAATAACAAGCTCCATCCAAATCCAACCATGAAAGGAGAAGAACAATGAAAGAACCAGACCTGTTTCACCTGTTGCCACCCGTTTTCGTGTGCCTGTGCACTATTTTATTACTCGCCTTTGTACCAGGCTTCGGAGTATCCACCTGTCTTGCGGCCAAATACATTGGAAGTATTCCAGGAGACCAGGGAGATGGCGTTATCGAGTTCTGGGAAGCAGATGACGGAACCCTGTGGCTCTGGTGGAAACACAACGACGGAAGACTTGAGGGTTACGAGGTGGGCAGAGGTTCTGGAGAGGGCAGGGACGTGAAAAAACCTACCCCTGACGAGATGCGAGACATGATAAGACGTGCAAAACATGGTGCTTTTGGACGGGGCGTCCAAGCGCACAACCCCATCACTGGCATGAGAAACGCCCATGGAAAGGGACTTGCCCCGAGGTGGAACCCGCCAGAGACGAGAAATGCCCCTGGCTCCAAATCTAGTGAAAGACCAAGCGCCCAGTCCGTCAAAAGTCGAGCAAGAAAAGATAGCGGCCACAAGTCAAACACAGGCCAAAATCAGGTTCCCAAGGTACCGACCATGCCAAGTACAGGGGGGATTGGGACTAAAAGTGACCTTCATCCTGAAAAGGTAAATCCTGTGCCCTTCAAATAAAAACTTGAATCAATTTCCTGCAGGAGGGAATCTGCCCAGGTTACAACCGCTTTCAATGGCAATAACGGTTGCCAGCCTGCCTGTGGTCTTCTCCCTCCTGTAGGAAAAATAATCCTTGCTGCACACCGTGCAGATTTCTGGACAAAATATCTGGCCAGGCGGCACACCTGCCTCCTCAAGCTGTTTCTTTGACACCTTCCAGAAATCAAAATGGTCCCTGCCCTTACGAAACCCATGCAACCAGGCGGGGAAGGTCTCTTTCCACTGTCTGAACTCTGCGCAACAAGGGCCAAGACTCGGGCTTATTCCCACCCAGATATCATGGGCCCTTGAGCCATAGACTGCCACGAATTCATCCACTGCCTTTTTAAGTATGTTCCCAACGCTTCCCCGCCAGCCGCAGTGGATATTTGCAATCACGCACCTTTCAGGATCAAACATCGCCACCGCCTGGCAGTCAGCGTGTTTTATCATGAGCCCCACGTCCCTTTCCGCAGTGAAAATCCCGTCTGCCCTTACAGGACCTCCCCCAACGTGATTGCAGGCCACATTTTTAACATGGAGAAAATCCGTTCCATGTACCTGTCTGACGGAAACAACATGACTTGCTCCAAGTACATTTCGAACCATTTCTGAGTTGGCCTTTACATTGGCAGGCTCATCTCCGGTGAGCTCGCCCACGTTAAGTTCATGAAAGGGGGGCTTACTTACCCCGCCCCAGCGGTCAAAGCTCATACATTTGAGACCCTGCCTGAGGCTTGAAGGGACGTGGGCAAGTAAATCAGTGGCTCTAAGGTCTTTTCCGCGAAGATCAACGTTTTGGGTCATCTCAATTTCCTGATATTAAAAAAAACCAAAAATCTTTTTTTTGACCCTGTCCAGAAAAATAGAGCACACCAAAATAATCAAGAAACTTTATAGAATTATTTGAAAACCATCAAAATTCAAGCCAGGCTCTGCAATTGCCGATTTATTTGCTGAGGGAAGGATGGTTAATTTCCCAAAAAACCTATGAATGAAGCAAACGGTGTTCTAATAATAAAGGACGTTCCTGATACGGCCTGTAAAGAAAAGGTCAGGGAACTCCTTTTAAGGTCTGTCAGAAACTGCGACAAGGATAAGATTGACTCACTTCTTGACAGGCCTCCTGTCACACTTGGTGGGCGCATACCTAAAGACACCGGAATAAAATTGGCCCAGAGTCTGTCAAAGCTTGGGGCAAATACCGTTTTTATAGAAAAACGTTTCTCCTCAATTGGCCCTCAAAGAAAAGTCAGCCCAAAACATGCAGGGCGTGCCTCCATTGATTCTGCAGGCCATAAAGAGCTTGTCAGCAAAGAAATCGAGAGACCTCTTGGTGAAAAAAGCAATAGAGGTGCCCCTACGATTCAGGAGAAGGCTTCCTCTGGGAACATTCACCATGAACTGTCATTAAAAGAGGTCGCAGACGCTGAAGCGAATATCTTCCTTGATCATTCTTTACACAAACACAGGCCCCTTCGCTACCGTATAGCCGACCAGGTAGCAGAGGTTAACAAGGAGCTTTGGATCATCCTGACCATGGTGGCCGTTGCCGGCCTCATGAACTATCTTGTGACCTCTCAATACATGATTCTTGGCCTTTACTCCTTCCCGACCATCATGTCTGCTTATTTTTATGGCAGGCGCCACGCTGTTATGACAGCGGTGCTTACCATAATCATTGTTGGCGTCATGGTTCAGTTTAACGATGTGATCTTTACAGGCGGAGGCAAGATGCAAATTGCCACCTGAAAGTGGTATCACATGATGGCATGGGGGAGTGTGCTGATATGCACCGCCTATGCCATGGGGACCCTCTATGAACGACACATGGAGAAGGTCAAGGAGCTCAGGAAGACATACCAGGGGCTGATAGTCATACTACGCCATTTCATATCAAAGGACCAATACACGGAAAACCACTGTTACAGGGTCTCGGTCTACGCCTCAAAGATAGCCGCATACCTCGGCCTTGACGACGATGCCATCGAAGACATACGTTCTGCCGCACTTCTTCACGACATAGGAAAGCTAAAGGTGAGCAGAGAGCTCCTCTATAAAGCGGCGAGACTGTCTGATGATGAATACAAGCAGATCCAAAAACACGTATCAAACGGGGCAGAAATACTTGAGCCTATCAAGGGCCCCCTGGGAAGGATCATTCCCATTATTCTTGCCCATCATGACAAGTACGATGGCAATGGATACCGCCCCAACAAGGGAGAGGCCATTCCATTGGGGGCAAGGATACTGGCAGTGGCAGATGTATATGATGCCCTTACAAGTGACAGGCCATACCGTAAGGCAATGGCACCCATTGAGGCCAAGGAGATCATAGTCAAAGGTGCTGGCAAGGACTTTGACCCACGGGTTGTAAAGGCATTCCTCATGGCCTTTGAAAGGGGAGAAATGGATGTCCCCAATTTTGTTGTCTAATGCCCCCAAGAGGGCTCCGGTTTTGTGCTTCCGCCCTTTCCAGCCATTGTTATCTTGATTTTTTCAGCAAGTTTTTTCATGCTGAACGGTTTTTGAATGAAGTTTACGCCCTTTTCCACCACACCATGTCTTGCTATCACGTCACACGTATAACCAGACATGAAGAGCACTTTTACATGGGGAAAAATGTCTCTGATCTTCTCAAAGAGCTGTTTTCCACTCATGCCAGGCATTACGATGTCTGTAAGCAACAGATCTATATGATCCATTTGCCTTGCCATATCCAACGCATTGGCCGAATCATCTGCAGCCATGACATGGTGCCCCAATAACTCTAACGTCTCTTTTGTAAGGTCTCGGACCATCTCATTATCTTCTACTAGGAGTATTCTCAGACTCGAGATATCACCCTTGACCATGTCCTGCTCTTCTGAAGCAAGACAGAAATCATCTGATTCTTCATGGAGTGGAAAATAGATTTTAAACGTGGTTCCCGTACCCGGTTCACTCTTGACCGTGATGTATCCGCCACCTTGTTTGACAATGCCGTAAACGGATGGAAGGCCCAGCCCGGTTCCCTTGTGCCTGTCCTTTGTGGTAAAAAAAGGTTCGAATATATGAGGCATAATCTCTGGATCTATTCCGCATCCAGTGTCGGTTACCGTCATTACAACATACTCTCCCGGTCGGGCTCCGGGGTGCTCTTTACAATATTGTTCATCCAGCACGGCATTTGCCGTTTGAATGGTCAACTTTCCGCCTTGGGGCATGGCGTCCCTGGCGTTTATTACAAGATTGCTGACAAGTTGTTGCACCTGCCCAGGATCAATTTCTATGGTGGCAGGGTTTGCTTTAGGAAGAAAAGCAAGCTCTATATCCTCACCGATAAGCTGCTCCAGCATGGGGAGAATTCCCCTGGACAAGAGATCATTGAGATCCAAGACCTTGGGACAAACTGTCTGTCTGCGTGAGAAGGCAAGTAACTGCCCGGTAATCTTGGAGGCATGTTCCGCAGCCGTTTGTATCTGTTTAAGATGATGGCTTACGTCGCCTGGCAAATCGTCTCTTAAAAGCAGGAGCTGAAGGTAGCCCAAAATGATCTGAAGGGTATTGTTGTAATCGTGTGCCACACCACCAGCCAGCCGCCCCACACTTTCCATCTTTTGGGCATACCTGAGCTGCTCTTCAAGCTGACGCTGCTCAGTGATGTCAAGTTTTACAGCTATAAAATTTGAAATCTTTCCTGATGGGTCAAATACCGGAGAAATGGATGCCTTTTCGATAAAAAGGCTCCCGTCTTTTTTCTTGTTAATAAACTCGCCTTGCCAGGTCTCGCCCCCAAGTATGGTACTCCACAGTTGTTCATAAAATTCCTGATCATGATGGCCGCTCTTAAGCAACCGGGGATTTCTGCCTATTACCTCCTCTTTGGAATAACCTGTCCGTCTTTCAAAGGCGGGATTAACAAAGACGATATTGCCATCAGGGTCCGTGATTACCACTGTCTCACTGGACTGGTTTATGGCCTCAAAGAGGAGCTGTTTTTCTGCTTCCGCCTGTTTCCGGCTTGCTATCTCTTCCTGGAGCTGACGATTTATCTTTTCAAGTTCCCTTGTGCGTTCCTCAACCAATTGCTCAAGCTTGTTGCACATCCGGGACAGGCAAACATGGGTATTTACCCTTGCAAGCACCTCTGCTTGCTGAAATGGTTTGACTATATAACTCAACTTTCGGACTTGTATTGGCCCTCATCTAACTTCCTGAATTGTTTGCCATAGTGGTGTGGCTGGGTGCAGTAAGTGGATAATGGATTTCACTACAATGTCTGTTACCAGGCTGCATAGCTCT
>JALWNK010000007.1 GCA_026995935.1 Deltaproteobacteria bacterium | reverse complement strand
GGAAAATGCTCTCAAAGCAGATCATGGTTCCTATCTTGAAAGGTCCTGCATTAAGAGGGGTAGGCTCCTTTCCCGCAATAAAATCCCCTGCAGTTGGAAGAAACCTCCTTGCCCAGGCGGTAACCGGCCCCCAGGGCATGTATTCCCCAAAGGGTACCAGGTGGTGTTTGTCGTAGTGGCCAAGGACTGTGCCCTTTGGGCCCACTGCGTAGGCGCTGTTAAGGTAGTATACCCGGCCGTCCTTTCCGTAGGTGTAGGATGGGCTTCCAAGAAGGATAAAAAGGCCCTCTTTCCTGGCAAAGTCCAGTATGGCCCTTTTCATTGAAGTATCTTCCTGAAAATAAAATGGCATTGCCGTCTCGGGCCAGACGGCAAGCCTTAGTTCTGGAAACTCCTTTTTGGCCCTGTGGGTAAGCTCCTTGTACCTGTTCAGTGTAAAAAGGGTGAGGGCCGGGTCCCACTTCTGGCTCTGGTCCATGGAGGCCTGTACGGCTGCAGCCCAAACCTTGGAGGTGGTTGTAACCTTTCTTGTCTTGATAACACCGTATGAAAAGAAAAAGAGGAGAAGGCAAAGAAGGGATGCAAAAAGGATTTTAAGGCCCTTATTTGATGCGTTTTCTGCCCTTTTTGTGCGCATCATCCTTACGGCCTCAAATATGGAAAGATTAAAAAAAACTAGGAAAAAGCCCACCCCGTAAACCGACCAGATGTCTGCGCTCTGAATAAAAACAGGCACCTGGCACAGGCTGTAGGCCATGAGCCCCCAGGGAAAGCCGCTAAAAAGCACGCCCCTTAGGGCCTCAAGCACTATCCAGAGGCTGCTTGCAGAAATAACAAAAAAGAGGCCTGCCTGACCGCAGTCAAGCAACCATTTTACAAAGACCGCCCAGAGGGCGGGATAGATGGCAAGATAACAGCACAGGCAGATGACAACCGGAACCGCAAGAAGGAAATGTATGCGCCCGTAGGTGGATATTGTTGGAGCCAGCCACCAAAGGAGCGGAAAGAAGAAGAAAAGGCCCCACAAAAAGCCTGTGCGGAATGCGTCTTTGGCCTTAAGCCCCTCCAGGGCCTGAACAAAGGGAATGAGCGCCACAAAGGCTGCCGGCCAGAAGGAGATTCGGGGAAAGGCGCTAAAGAGTAAAAGTGCAGAGAATGCGACCAGTAAGCAGGCAGCCACTTCTTTATCTTACTTGCATATCAAGACGTCACCCAACGTCTTAAATCTGGACCTTCACCCATGGGTGTCGTAGGAGTAGAGGATCTGCCTTTCAAGGGGTATGCGCTCCTCGGGAAGCTTCGGGGGCGGCCAGTTGGCAGAGGTCATCTTTATGAGCTCTGCCCGGGTGGGGATGGAGTCCCATCCGTAGCCAACGGCCTTTTTCTTTTTCACATCAATAAAGGAGGCATCAAAGAGGTTTGCCTGCACGGCCCAGGGAATGATGTAGTCCTCTTCAAGGAGCCTTGCGGCAGCAACCGTGCCTGCCTCCCTTGTGATGACAGAGCCAGGCCCGCAGCGGATGATCATGAGGGAGCGGTCATTTATCCGCACCACGAGATCAACAAAGGAGACGATCTTTTCATTGTTGGCCTCAAGGTGGATTTCCCTGTCAAGCTGGAAGTCGCCGATCTTGTATCCCTTTTCATTTACCAGGTATTTTGCGATCTTCTGCCTGATCCTTTCCCTGTCCGTATCAAGGACAAGCTTGCCCGTCAGGAAACAGGGCACCTTTATGAATATGTTGGAATAGTCAACGCTACATTCTTCTGCCATCGGTTCACCTTCTTATCCTTTGAAAATCTCTATTAGAAGAGGATTTGATCCAATTTAATATAAAAAGCTCTCAAGCCTTTATGGCCCTTTGATCTTCTCTGCTGCTGGAGCTTGCCTCAAAAACCATTTTTAACGAATTTTTTCGATATAGGCTAATTTTCTTTGCACAGGCGGATATTGTCAACAAAAATAGTCACAGGCCTTTTGGGATGGCCAAGAAAGATCATGAAGGCGCAGATCTTTTCGGGTGTAAGATGCCTTTTGGTGCCTGATGTAACAAGGCGTCTTAGGTCAAGGACCAGGTTATTCCAGCCCGGATGAAGAAGCCCCCTTTCATTTACCCTGTCTTCATAGGGCGGATTGTCGTCCCTGTCATCTATCCTTACGGCCATCTTTATATCCCTGGCCTCGGGATTGAAGATGTCAAGCCGCACCTGCACCACCTTCCTCCAAGGGCCCTTAAGGTCCTTTAGGCTCAAGCCGGGATACTCACCAGGGGGATACATCTCCAAACGAAGCCCCTTCCTGCCGCTTGTAGAGTGTCTTTCATCAAGGGCAAACCAGACGTGACATTTGTAATATAGGCCATTTAGATCCCCTGGAGATTCAAAATCATAGATGGTTTTACACACAAGCCCGTTAGCGCCTGCCATTTGGCAAAGGCCAAGAGAAAGAAAAAGACAAATGAGTGATGTAAGAGCGTATCTAATCATCAAAAGAAAAATCGGGAATCTCCCCAAAAAATCACACCAGGGCCAAAGAGGTAAAGTCAAGCCTCAAGGTCTTCTCCCCTGCCGCATCAAAGAGGACCTTGACCCTTACCTTGTCTATCACCTCAAGAACCGTGCCCTTGCCAAAGATGGAGTGCCGCACCCTGTCCCCTGCCTTGAAACCGTTTCCTTTAGAGCCACTGGATACTGTTTTGGGGCCCTTTTGCACGCCCTTTTGCTCAAAACGCGGGGTAGCAGCCTTGGAGGCACTAGCACCTTGCCCTTTTCCTACCTGGCTCAATCGTCTTACCTCAAGAAGCCTTTCAGGGATCTCGTCAAGGAACCTGCTGGGCTTTGCTGGCATAAGCCCTGCTCCCTGGACGTTCACAAAACTTGGATAACAGAGGTAGAGATGGTCCTTGGCCCTTGTTGCTGCCACATAAAAAAGCCGTCTCTCCTCCTCTATCTCATCCGGCCTGCTTTCTGCAAAGTGAGATGGGAAGCGTCCTTCGCACAGGCTTATGAGAAAGACCACCTTCCATTCAAGGCCCTTTGCGGAATGGATGGTGGAAAGGACCACCTTGCCGGATTCATCCCCTCTTTCGCCAGCCTCTGGCGGATCAAGGGCAAGGTCTGAGAGAAACTCTATGGCATCCTGGTAGTTGGCAGATATGGCCCTAAGCTGCTCGAGCTCCTGGAGTCTCTTTGGATAGTCGTCAAAGTATTTGGATTCAAGATGGGGCCTGTACCACTTCATGAGCTTCTTGAGAAGATTCTGCAAATCCGTGGACGATTCAGAAAGGGAAAGGAGCATACCTCCAAGTTCCCTGACCTCACCGGCCCATACGGCCCTTGCCTTGAACTCGGAAAGCGCCCTAAGGGGTAAGTCCGCCCTTACGAGGGCCTCGTAAACCTTCTCGGCGCTTTTGGGCCCAAGCCTGTCTATCAAGAGAAGGACCCTGTTCAGGCTCAGTCTGTCAAGGGGATTGATCATTATCCTCAAAAGGCAAATAAGGTCCTTTATGTGGGCTGCATCCACAAGACGCATCCCGCCGCGCTTAACAAAGGATATCCCTGCCCTGTTAAGGTGCGTTTCAAGGCCAAAGGAGTGAAAGGCCGCCCGGAAGAGCACGGCTATCTCTCCAGGCTCCACTCCCTTTTCCAGGTATTGCCTTATTGACTGGACAATGAACCTGGCCTGTTCTTCCTCGTCCATGCCGATAAAGAGGATCGGCCTTGAGCCACCTGGCCTGTGGGCAGTAAGGTGCTTGGTGAACTTCTGCCTTGCATTTGCAATTATGGCGTTTGTGCAATCAAGGTTGGGCTGGGTGGTCCTGTAATTCTTTTCAAGCTTTATTATCCTGGTTCCTGGAAACAACTTTGGAAAGTCCAGGATGTTCTTGAAATTTGCCCCCCTGAAGGAGTAGATGGACTGTGAATCGTCCCCGACGGCCATTACGTTGTTGTGGCCCTGGGCCATGAATCTCACCATTTCCGCCTGAGCGCTGTTGGTATCCTGGTACTCATCTATCATTATGAACCTGTAGGTTTCAGATATGGACCTTCTTACATCCTCGAACTCCCTGAGTATTCTGAGCCAGTGAAGAAGAAGGTCATCGTAGTCCATGAGGGCGTGGGCCCTTTTGTAGTCCTTGTAGGCCTGAAAAAGGGTGGATATGGCCTGGGTATGCTCTGCCATGTGAGGGTAGTAGCCCTCTATCACTTCGTCCACCATGGAGCCGGAGTTTGCCGCCTTGCTGAAGATAGTGCAAAGGGCACCCTTTGAGGGAAACTTCTTTCCCTTTCCAGAAAATTCCAGCTGCCTTGCAAGGAGGTGGATAAGGTCCTGGCTGTCCGACTGGTCCATGATTGTAAAGCCAGGGGGGAAACCGATCAGGTGTGTATATCTTCTAAGCATCCTGTGGCAGAATCCGTGGAAGGTGCCGCCGTGTACCTGCTGGCAGCCGGCTCCGCCAAGGCCTGCCGCGCGCTCAAGCATGGTGGCCGCTGCCTTTCTTGTAAATGTGAGAAGGAGGATGGATGACGGCTCCACGCCGTCTGTAATGAGCCTTGCCACCCGGTAGACCAAGGTCCTGGTCTTTCCGCTTCCAGCCCCTGCAATAACAAGAAGGGGCCCGCTGTCGTGCATAACCGCCTGATATTGGGCGGAATTCAGCTCTCTTTCAAATAAAATCTGCCTCTTTTTAATATCTTTTTCCATTTATGTTCCGTTTTCGTTCACTATTTCAAATGCCATTTTTTTGACCAGACCGAATTGTGATGCATGAGCGTGGCTATGTCAAAAGATTTAAATCATTTTCATCAAGGCAGCCTCCAGGGGCCTTAAGTGCTTGATATAATGCATTTCGTTAATTAACTTGTTGCCTGGTAAAAGCAGAAAGATGCCAGGCAGGATTTTTGATATCCTGTCCGGATAGGTTTCTCAAAAGGTCTTTGTAATCATGAATAAAAGGCATCCCCACTGGTCTCAATACATCCAGCCCGATGAAGGCAACTCCCTGAAGAACAGGCCCTTTGAAAATCTTGCAGACCTTTTCAAAACGGTTCAGGAGGAGAAGAAAAAAGAGGAAAAATCCGTAAAGCCCCCTGTGCCTAAGGAGAAAAGGCAAAGGGACAAAAGCGACCGGGAGCTTTTTCTTGAGGCCATGAAGGGCGTGCGCCCCATTAATGACAAGGAAGAGGCAAATTTCGACCTTAGTGATAGAGAAACGTGTGGAGGAACGTGTGAAAAGGTTTCTCCAAAGGAGGCCAGGGACCTCAGGGAAGGCATCCGGGAACTTGCTGCAGTAATAAGGGGCGAGCGTCCTCTTCCCGTGGAGAAGATACCTGAATACATGGATGGGCCCTGCTTCAACATGGACAGGGGCCTTGTAAGAAAACTGAGAAGGGGTCAGTTTGCCATCCAGGCCTACTGCGAACTCCACGGCTTAAGGGCAGACGAGGCCCTTCAGGTCATGGACGGTTTCATGTCTGACGCCTTGATGAACAACAGACGGGCAATTGCCTTCATTCACGGAAGGGGCAAGTCCTCGCCGGGAGAGCCTGTTCTTAAGGGCCTGGTCAAGGATTTCCTAAATAGAGGGCGTTTCAGACGCTACGTGCTTGCCTATAGTAGTGCCCCTTCATGGGATGGAGGCCCGGGAGTTACATACGTGCTTCTTAGAAAACGGCCTGTGAGGAAGACGAAAAAGAGATGAAGAACCCATATCCAGGGCTCTTTGTGGTGCTTGAAGGCATTGACGGCTCGGGCAAAAGCACCCTTGCCAACAACCTCTATCTTGCCCTCAAGAAGATGGGAAGGGACTGCCTCCTTACCTTTGAACCCACCAGGGGCAAGTGGGGCTCAGTGCTTCGCCAGAGCTTTCTCGCACCAAAGAGGCTCACTCCAACAGAAGAACTGGAGCTTTTTCGAAGGGACAGGCAGGAACACCTTGAAAAGGTTATAATCCCGGCCCTTAAAGAGGGAAGGATAGTGCTCTGCGACAGGTACTTCTTTTCAACTGCTGCATACCAGGGGGCAAGGGGTCTGGACCCGGACAGGATACTTTTCGAGTGCAGGCAAAAGGCCCTGGAACCGGATCTTTGTCTTCTCCTTAAGCTTGACCCGGAAGAGGCCCTGCTAAGAATAAAGCACGGAAGGGGAGAGAAGGCCAACAACTTTGAGCAGCTAGACTACCTCAAAAAGGTAGCGCTCATATATCAGAAGATAAAGGACGGATGCATAGGTCTGGACGCCACGCTACCAACAAAAAGGCTTACGGAAGAGGCCCTTGAACATGTTATTCATGCACTCAATGCCCGGAATTGAATCCCTATGCCTTGACTTGAAACGCTGCCTGTTTAGGTTCAAGATAATTGTTAAATGAAAGTTTCTGTATCAGTGTCTTTTTTCTCCCTGCCGATTGCAGGCGCGGAATAATTGTATATCTCTCTTGTGAAAACTTATGAACAAGGAAAAAAAACCGCAGGATAACAAGAACAGGAAGCTCCTTTTTACTGCCATATACTGGCTCATCGGCATTGCCATCATCCTTGTCCTTCCCCAGCTTCTTGTTTCCGTTCAAACCGAGCAGATTCCCTACTCCCAATTCAAGGAAATGCTCAAGGAGGGCAGAATCCTGGAGGTTCGCCTTGGCGAGGATGAAATAAAGGGGATCATGTTCACAGGCCTCCAAAAGGATATTGAAAGACTAAAGAAAATCATTGCAGAAATGGAGCAAGAAGGCCGGGTCAGGGAAAAATCCCCTCCCGGTTTTGGCCTGTTTAACTTTGGCTCAAAGCCCACCCTCAACCAGGTCCTCAAGAGACTTGAAGACACAGGTATACGAAAGGATGACATCGTCCTTTTCAGTACTGTGCGTGTCAAGGATGACAAGTTGGTGGATGAGCTTGAGGCCCATGGTGTTGAGTTTTCTGGAACCAAGGACAGCATGATAGGCCAGATATTCTGGGGCACTATTGTGCCCATTGCCTTTTGGATTGGGCTTTGGTTTCTGCTCATGAAGGGCATGGGTACACCTGGAAGAGGCCTGCTTTCCATTGGAAAATCAAGGGCAAAGGTGTCAGTGGAAAAGGATACAGGGGTACGGTTTTCAGACGTTGCAGGCTGCGATGAGGCCAAGGAAGAGCTCAAGGAGGTGGTGGAGTTTCTCAGAAAGCCCCAGAAGTTTGAGGCCCTTGGCGCAAAGATACCCAAGGGTGTGCTCCTTGTGGGGCCTCCTGGCACAGGAAAGACACTTCTTGCAAGGGCCCTGGCAGGAGAGGCAAAGGTCCCCTTTTTCAGCATCTCCGGTTCTGAATTCGTGGAGATGTTTGTAGGAGTCGGGGCAGCAAGGGTCAGGGACCTCTTTGACCAGGCCAAGAAGAACGCCCCGTGCATAATCTTCATAGATGAGATCGACGCCATTGGAAAATTCAGGGGTGCTGGTATACCAGGCGGTGGAAACGAGGAGAGGGAACAGACACTTAACCAGCTCCTTGTGGAGATGGATGGCTTTGAGCCCAATATAGGAGTAATACTTCTTGCCGCCACCAACCGGCCGGAGGTGCTTGATCCGGCCCTTCTCAGACCAGGCCGTTTTGACAGGCAGGTGGTTCTCGATGCGCCAGACGCCACGGGCAGGGAGGCAATACTCAAGGTGCACTGCAGGGGTAAACCCCTTGCTGACGACGTGGACCTTAGGGGCATTGCCCTTAGAACGCCTGGCTTTTCAGGGGCAGACCTTGCCAATATTGTGAACGAGGCGGCACTTCTTGCGGCACGGGAAGGGGCACGGAAGATCTCCCAGAAACATTTCGAGGCGGCAGTTGAAAAGGTTTTTGCCGGGCCTGAGAGAAAGAGCAGGCGCCTTGGTGAAAAGGAGAGAAAAAGGGTTGCATATCATGAGGCAGGCCATGCCCTGGTGGCATACCACTGCCCAAATGCGGCCCCTGTTGCAAAGATCTCCATTATTCCAAGGGGTAAGGCCGCTCTTGGCTACACCATGCAGCTTCCAGAGGAAGAACGATACCTTATGACAAAGCACGAGCTTCTGGATAAAATATGCGTTTCTCTTGGAGGCAGGGCGGCAGAGGAGATCGTCTTCAACGAAATAAGTTCTGGCGCCCAGAACGATCTTGAGGTTGCAACCGACATGGCAAGGAGTATGGTATGTCGCTTTGGAATGAGTGACAAGATCGGGCCGGTTGCCCTTGTCAGGGAAACAAGCCCATTTCTTAAGATTCCTGGCATGCCTGAGCAGCAGAGCATGAGCCCAGAGCTTCAGGCCCAGGTGGACGAGGAGGTAAGAAGGGTTTTAAGGGAGCAGTATCAGCGGGCAAAGGACATAATTGCCCACCATCAGGAGGCCCTTAGAAAGGTTTCCGAGACGCTTCTTGTAAAGGAAGTCATGAGTGCTGAGGAATTCAAGAAACTTGCAGCATCTGATGAAGAAAACAACCAACAAATAAAGGAGGATGCAGATGGTTCCAAATGAAGCTCCAGTTTTCAAAAAGGCCTTTTTTACCCTCGTTGCCACTTGTTGTCTTTTGCTTTTTGCAGGGCAGAACGTGACCCTTGCACGGACGGCTATTGACGATGAGAACATAGAGCTCCTGGCCAAGACCTCAAAGGCCATTGCCGAGATCGTAAAAGAAGCTATGCCTGCCGTGGTCTATGTGCAGGTGGAAAAGACAGTGGAGCAGAGGGTCTCTCCTTTTGGTCCTGATCCCTTCGGAATGTTCAATGACCCGTTCTTCCGCCGCTTTTTTGGGCCTCAGCTCAGGCAAAGGCCTAGAAAGTTCAAACAGAGGGGTCAGGGCTCTGGCTTTATAGTAAGCCAGGACGGTTACATCCTGACCAACAACCACGTTGTTGGAGATGCCGACACCATAAGCGTGAAACTTGCAGACGGGCGAAAGTTCAAGGCAAAAGTAATTGGCAAGGACCCGCAATCAGACGTGGCGGTAATAAAGATAAACGCCAAGAATCTGCCTGTGCTCCCCCTTGGAAACTCGGACAACATCCAGGTGGGTGAGTGGGTAATTGCCATTGGTAACCCCTTTGGACTCACCCAGACGGTTACCGTTGGCGTGGTTAGCGCCAAGGGACGCAGCAGGCTTGGTATTACCGATTACGAGGACTACATCCAGACAGATGCTGCCATAAACCCTGGAAACTCTGGCGGCCCTCTCATAAACATCCATGGAGAGGTAATCGGAATCAACTCTGCCATATTTTCCAGAAGCGGGGGCTACATGGGAATAGGTTTTGCCATACCTATTAACATGGCAAAGGCCGTGGAGGCCCAGCTCATCAAAAATGGCAAGGTAATAAGAGGCTGGCTGGGTGTTGTAATCCAGGAGCTTGACGAAGACCTTGCAAAGTCCTTTGGCCTTAGCAAGAAAGAGGGAGTGCTCATAGCAGAGGTGGCAGACAACTCTCCTGCCAAGAAGGCAGGGCTCAAATCCGGAGACATCATCCTCAAGATGAACGGCCAGAAGGTCTACGACATTGGTGAGCTCAGAAACAAGATAGCCCTCACCCCCCCAGGCACAAAGGTCACCTTTGACATATTGCGCGAAGGAAAGCACAAGAAGGTAACAGTAACCATAGAGGAAAAGCCAGGCACGGTCACCGTTGCTGCAAGCCGTCACGAGGTATTGAAACAGCTTGGTCTGGTGGTGCAGGATCTCAGCCCAGACCTTGCCCAGCAGTTTGGTTACCGTGAAGGCCAGGGTGTCCTGGTGGCAGAGGTTGAGCCTGGAAGCCTTGCCGCAAGTGTAGGCATTCAGCCCGGGCAGCTCATAGAGGAGGTGAACCGGGTCAAGGTGCACACCGTTAAGGAATTCCTGAAGGCCCTGTCGAAATCCCAGAAGACCAAGCGAGTGCTCCTAAAGATAAGGGATGGGGACATGAGCAGATACGTTGCCCTTAGGATCCAGTAAAAGGAAAAGGCAAGTGTCAGAACAAATCATCAAAACCGTCAGGGCAGACAGCCAGGAAGGGAAAAAGGTGCTGTCTGCCCTTTCAAGAAGAAGCTTTGACATTCCTGAAGATGTTGAAAAATCCGTAAAAGAGATAGTTGATGAGGTTAAAAGGGATGGGGACAAGGCCCTTTGTTCCCTTAACCGCCGCTTTGACTGCCCGGACTTTGACGCCTCCATGCTCAAGGTTTCGGAGAATGAGCTGGAAGAGGCCCTTGACAAGGTTGATGAAGGCCTTCTTTCTGCCATCAAGAAGGCAAGAGACAAGATAAGCGCCTTCCATGAACGCCAGCTTCCTGATTCATGGTTCCAGACAGGGGAAGAGGGGGTAATTCTGGGCCAGATGGTAAGGCCAGTGGACAGCGCAGGCCTATATGTGCCTGGAGGGCAGGGGGGAAAGACCCCCCTTGTCTCATCTGTCTTGATGAACGCCATTCCTGCCAAGATCGCAGGTGTTAACAGGATCATCCTGTGCACACCCCCGGGAGAAGACGGAGGCGTCAGCCCCGCCCTTCTTGCTGCTGCACGCATCTGCGGTGTTCACGAGGTCTATCGCGCAGGAAGCGCTTGGGCCATTGCTGCAATGGCCTTTGGCACAGAGATCATTAGCCCTGTAGACGTAATTGCCGGGCCTGGAAATATCTTTGTAACGGCAGCCAAAAAGCTTGTCTCAGGCCAGGTGGCCATAGACATGATTGCAGGGCCAAGTGAAATACTCATCATCGCAGATGAGAGCGCAAGGGCCGACTTTGTGGCAGCAGACATGCTTTCACAGGCAGAGCATGACAAGATGGCCACCTCCATACTTGTAACCACATCAAATCATCTTGCAGAAAAGACCTGCAAGGAACTTGAAAGGCAGCTTGGGCAGCTAGAAAGGGCTGAAACGGCAAGGGCCTCCCTTAAAAATAACGGCCTTGCCATTGTTACAGGTGATCTTGACAATGCCTGTGATATTGCAAACCAGATCGGCCCTGAACACCTTGAGCTCATGGTGAAGGAGCCCTGGGCCCTTGTTCCCCGGATCAGACACGCTGGCGCAATATTTCTTGGGGCCTACAGTCCTGAGCCCATAGGGGACTACATTGCAGGGCCGAATCATGTGCTTCCCACCATGGGGACTGCGCGTTTTTCCTCTGCCCTTGGCGTTGAAACATTTATTAAGCGCTCAAGCCTCATTTTTTATTCAAGAAAGGGATTTTTGGATGATGCGGATGAGGTCATGAAACTGGCTGAGGTCGAAGGTCTTACCGCGCATCTTAAGTCCATCAAGGTAAGAAAAGAAGGTGGCGGCTAAGGGCGCGGCTAAGTCCAAGTTAACGCCTTTCAAAGAGGCCCTCTCGGTCAAAGGCCTGACTTACCGTGCCGGTGGCCAGACTATTCTTAGGGACATTACCTTTGGCCTTCCAAGGGGTGAACTTATTGGCATTCTTGGGCCAAACGGGGCCGGTAAAACAACCCTTTTAAAGACCATAACGGGTTATTTAAGGCCGTCCCATGGGCAAATCACCGTGCTTGGCCGTAACCTCCACTCCATGACCCCGGTTGAGAGGGCAAGGAAAATGGCCTTTCTTCCCCAGAACCTGGAGGTTCCCTTTTCCTTTTCAGCAAAGGAGATGGTAACCATGGGAAGATACTGCCATGCAGCCAAAGGGGATGAAACAGGTGCGAGAGCTGCAAGGGCCATGGATGCCTGCGGGATCAGTCAGCTTGCCCATCGCCCCTTTTCCAGCCTTTCCGGGGGAGAAAGACGCCTTGTGCTCCTTGCGCGCTGTCTCTGCCAGGACAGCCCCATATTCCTCCTTGATGAGGCAACGGCAAGCCTTGATATAAGGCGGAAAATGGAGGTATTTGAGCTTTTAAGAAAAGAGGTTAACCTCAAGGGCAGGACCGTTGTCATTGTGGTACATGACATCAACCTTGCCTCGCTCTATCTTGACCGATTATTATTCATAAAGGATGGAAAAGTGGCCGGACAGGGCACTGTAAAAGAGCTTCTCCACAGCGGCTTCCTGTCCGAGGTCTTTGAGACAAGGACTATTGTCATGAACCATCCAGAGTGCAACAGGCCGGTGGTCCTTTTTTCACCTTCCACAGGCCTGCCAAACTCGTCAATAGAAAAAGGAGGAGACAGCCATGTCTGATGACTGCCTTTTTTGCAAGATGGCAAGGGGAGAAATAAAACCGGACACTGTCTACGAGGACGAAAAGATCCTCGCCTTCAGGGACATCAACCCCCAGGGGCCGGTTCACGTCCTCGTGATACCAAAGGAGCACATTCCCACCCTAAATGACCTGGAAGAGCACCATGCAGAACTCCTTGGCAGGATGTTCCTGGTGGCCAAGAAGATTGCAGAGCAGGAAAACTTTGCCGAGACAGGGTACAGAACCGTAATCAACTGCAACCGCCACGGCGGCCAGGAGGTTTTTCACATACATCTCCACGTCATAGGCGGAAGGCAGATGACCTGGCCTCCGGGTTAAAGGCACAAACGGTCCGGCCGGGTTTCAGCACTTTTCTCCACGATTTGGGCCTTTTCCTGGTTCTATTGACTAGGATATGGGCTAAGTTTATAGTGCGCCTGCCCCAAAAAGGGGCAGATTTTCTGCCATAAGACCAAAGAAAACCTATTCAAGGACAATAAATGAAGGCACTCATAGCCCTGGAAGATGGACGAATTTTTGAAGGCCGCTCCTTTACAGGCCCTGGAGAGGTTACAGGTGAGCTGGTTTTCAATACAAGCATGACTGGATACCAGGAAATCCTCACCGATCCCTCCTACAAGGGGCAGATCGTTACCATGACCTATCCCCTCATTGGCAACTACGGAGTAAACCCTGAGGATGAGGAGTCCCTGGGAATACATCTTAGCGCCTTTGTGGTAAGGGAGTACGAGGAAGACTACAGTAACTGGCGGGCAACCGGCGACCTTGGAAGCTATCTAAAGAGGCACGGCATCCTTGGCATTGAACAGGTGGATACCAGGGCCATTACCAGGCACATAAGGCTTTCCGGGGCCATGAAGGCCGTGATCTCCACCAAGGACCTGGATGAAAAATCCCTGGTGAAGAAGGCAAAGGAAAGCCCAGGGCTTGTGGATGCGGACCTGGCCACGCTTGTTAGCTGCAAGGCCCCTTACGTTTGGGAAGAGGGAAAGATACTTGAGCTTGACGATCTTTCCCCTGAAAGGCTTTCAAGGCTTAAGTCCGGGCAGGAAGCCAGATACAGGATTGCAATCATAGACTGCGGGCTCAAGTTCAACCAGTTGAGGCTCTTTAACCAGAGGAAATGCCAAAGCGTGGTTTTTCCTGCAACGGTTGAAGCAGAGCAGCTTCTTGCCTGCAAGCCGGATGGAATCTTTCTCTCAAACGGACCCGGAGACCCTGCAGCAGTGCACCACGTAATAGAGACGGTAAAGAAACTTCTTGGCAAAAGGCCCATCTTCGGTATCTGCCTTGGTCACCAGATACTCTCCCTTGCCCTTGGAGCAAATACCTACAAGCTGAAATTTGGCCACAGGGGTGGAAACCAGCCAGTCAAGGACCTTTCAACAGGAAGGATAGAGATAACTGCCCAGAATCACGGCTTTTCAGTGGATGAGAGCACCCTTCCTCAAGGGGTTGAGGTGACCCACATCAACCTCAATGACAACACCGTGGAGGGCATAAGCCACAGGGATATTCAGGCCTTTTCCGTGCAGTACCACCCAGAAAATGCACCAGGCCCACACGATTCTGAGTACCTCTTTGACCGTTTCGTCCAATCCATGAGCTGAGAAACAGGTAAAATGCCAAAAAGAACAGATCTCAAGAAGATATTGATTATTGGCTCAGGCCCTATCGTCATTGGACAGGCCTGTGAATTTGATTACTCGGGTACCCAGGCCTGCAAGGCCCTGAAGGAGGAGGGTTACGAGGTGGTGCTTGTAAACTCCAACCCTGCCACCATTATGACGGACCCGGAGGTAGCAGACCGCACCTACGTTGAACCAATCACTCCTGAGGTGGTGATAAAGATACTCAAAAAGGAAAGGCCTGATGCCATCCTTCCCACCCTTGGAGGCCAGACCGGGCTTAACACCGCCGTTGCCGTTGCTGATACTGGAATCCTGGATGAGCTAGGAATTGAGATGATAGGGGCAAGCCCTGAAGTAATACACAAGGCCGAAGACAGGGAAAAATTCAGGGAGGCCATGGAAAACATTGGGCTTCGCATTCCAAGAAGCGCCATAGTTCGCTCCATGGAGGAGGCGGTTAGCGCCGCAGAGGAGATAGGCTTTCCCATAATCGTGCGTCCTTCCTTTACCCTTGGCGGCTCCGGGGGCGGCATTGCCTACCATATGGACGAGCTCAAGGAGATATGCCGTCACGGCCTTGATCTCAGCATGATTCACGAGGTCATGCTGGAGAAGTCGGTAATAGGCTGGAAGGAATTCGAGCTTGAGGTCATGAGGGACGCCAAGGACAATGTTGTCATCATCTGCAGCATTGAGAACCTTGATCCCATGGGGGTGCACACGGGTGACAGCATCACCGTGGCCCCGGCCCAGACCCTTTCGGACAAGGAGTACCAGTACCTGAGAGACGCATCCCTTGCCATAATACGGGAGATAGGCGTTGAGACAGGAGGCTCGAACATCCAGTTTGCAGTAAACCCTGAAAACGGCGAGGTGGTGGTCATAGAGATGAACCCCAGGGTTTCCCGTTCATCGGCCCTGGCATCAAAGGCAACGGGTTTCCCCATTGCAAAGATCGCTGCAAAGCTTGCCATAGGATACACCCTGGACGAGATTCCAAACGACATTACCAGGGAAACCATGGCTTCTTTTGAGCCCACCATTGACTACTGCGTTGTAAAGATACCCAGGTGGACCTTTGAAAAGTTCCAGGAGGCCGAAGACCTTCTCACCACCTCCATGAAGAGCGTGGGAGAGACCATGGCCATTGGTAGGACCTTCAGGGAGGCCCTTCAAAAGGGGCTTCGCTCCCTTGAAATCGGCCGCTTCGGCCTTGGCTTTGATGGGAAGGACCCGTGGGACAAGGGCCAGATCCCGGACATGGACGAGGTGGAAAACCGGCTCAGGATCCCAAATTCAAAGCGCATCTTCTACATCCCCCATGCCCTTGAAAGGGGTATGTCCATAATGGACGTATACAAGCTCACAGGCATTGACCCCTGGTTCATCTTCCAGATAGACAAGATCAGGAAAAAGGGCAACGAAATAAAGGCGGAGCCGGAAAAGGCATTTGAAGACCTTTACGCTGTTAAAAGGGAGGGCTTTTCTGACAGGCAGCTTGCATACCTTACTGGAAAAGAGGAAGATGAGATAAGAAAGATGCGTTTTGATAGGGCCATAAAGCCCGTTTACAAGCTTGTTGACACCTGTGCAGCAGAATTTGAGGCCTACACCCCATACTACTATTCCAGCTACGAGACAGAAAGCGAATCCAGGCGCACCAGCCGGAAAAAGGTCATGATACTTGGGGGCGGCCCCAACAGGATAGGCCAGGGCATAGAGTTTGACTACTGCTGCGTCCATGCCTCCTTTGCCCTTAGGGAAGAGGGTATTGAGAGCATAATGGTGAATTCCAACCCGGAAACCGTCTCAACGGACTATGACACATCGGACAAGCTCTACTTTGAGCCTCTGACCCTGGAAGACGTTCTTCATATCGTGGACACAGAGCAGCCAGACGGGGTGATTGTCCAGTTTGGCGGCCAGACCCCCCTTAACCTTGCAGTGCCCCTTAAAAAGGCAGGGGTTAACATCATTGGCACTAGCCCGGAAAGCATTGACATGGCCGAAGACAGGGAGAGCTTTCAGAAGATGCTCAAAAAGCTTGGCCTTAAGCAGCCTGCAAACGATACGGCCTTTACCCTTGAAGAGGCCCTTAAGATCGCCTCTGAAATAGGCTACCCCGTGGTGGTAAGGCCATCCTACGTTCTTGGCGGCAGGGCCATGCGCATCGTCCACGACCAGGACGGGCTCAGGCAGTTCATGGAAGAGGCTGTTGAGGTCTCTGAAGGCCACCCCGTTCTCATTGATAAGTATCTCCAGGATGCCATAGAAATCGATGTGGATGCCATATCAGACGGAAGGCTTACGGTAATAGGCGGAATAATGGAGCATGTGGAGGAGGCTGGCATCCATTCCGGGGACTCTGCCTGCGTGCTTCCTCCCCACAGGATAGGTCCTGAGATGATAGAGCAGATAAAGGATGCCACAAAGAAGATGGCAAAGGAGCTCAAGGTCATAGGCCTCATGAATGTCCAGTACGCAGTCAAGGACAACGAGCTCTACGTGCTTGAGGTAAACCCCAGGGCATCAAGGACCGTTCCCTTTGTGAGCAAGGCCACAGGGGTGCCCCTTGCAAAGCTTGCAACAAAAGTCATGATTGGAAAGAGCCTTGAGGAGCTTGGCCTCACCGAGGACCCGGAGGTAAAACACGTATCGGTCAAGGAGTCTGTCTTTCCCTTTAGAAAGTTTCCAGGAGTTGACATAATCCTTGGCCCTGAAATGAAGTCAACAGGCGAGGTAATGGGCATAGACCAGAGTGTGGGGATGGCCTTTGCCAAGAGCCAGTTTGCAGTGGGCCTTGAGCTTCCAACCAGCGGCACTGCCTTTTTGAGCATAAAGAAGGGGGACAAGGAGCCCCTTCTTGAGACGGCAAGAATGCTTGAGAAAGAGGGCTTCAGGATACTTGCCACAAGCGGCACGGCGGAGTTTCTTTCAAAACATGGCGTAAAATGCCAAAAGGTGCTTAAACTTTCAGAGGGGCGTCCGAACATAGTTGACATGATGAAGAACAGGGAGATAGACCTTGTCATAAACACGCCAAGCGGAAAGAAACGCACCCTTTCCGATGCCTATCACCTCAGGAGAACGGCCATGGAGCTCAACATCCCATATTTTACCACAGTGGCCGGGGCAAAGGCAGCGGCAGAGGCCATTGTGGCCCTTAAGAAACAGGAAATGGATGTAAAACCCCTTCAGGAATACTATTAGAGCCATGAACCCTTCAGATTATCCCATTAATTGCAACGATTTTTGGAAGCTTAGACGTTACCAGGCTGGCCCCAGGGAGGAGTGCGGCATCTTTGGGGTGTATGGAAATGATGATGCTGCAAAGCTCACCTACTTTGGCCTTTATGCCCTCCAGCACAGGGGGCAGGAGAGCGCTGGTATCGTATCGTCTGACGGCAAGAATGTGACCGAATACAAGGCCATGGGCCTTGTGAGCGAGGTCTTTCAGGAAGATAAACTAAAGGAACTGAAGGGGCACCTGGCAGTGGGGCACGTGCGCTACTCCACAACAGGAAGCTCCGTGCTCCAAAACGCACAGCCCTTTTGCGTAAACCATGCCGGCTGCACCATGGCCGTGGCCCACAACGGAAATCTTGTAAATGCCAGCCAGATACGGGCCGAGCTTGAACACGACGGCTCCATCTTTCAGACCACCATGGACAGCGAGGTCATAGTGCACCTTCTGGCAAAGGCATGGAAGATGGGCATAAGGGACGCCATCTGCCACGCCATGAAGGTAATAAAGGGTGCCTATAGCGTGCTGATGCTTACGGAAAAGGCCCTAATTGGCTTTCGAGACCCTTTGGGTTTCAGGCCCCTTTGCGTTGGCAGGCTTGAAAACGGGGCATACGTGCTCACATCTGAGACCTGCGCACTGGATCTCATCCAGGCGGAGTACGTGAGGGACGTTGAAAGGGGCGAGATTGTTATAATAGATGAAAACGGCCTTCAGTCCCTGACTGGTATCCAGGCAGAAAGACGCGCTAACTGCATTTTTGAATTCATCTACTTTGCAAGGCCGGACAGCAACATCTTTGGCAAAAACGTTTACACCTTCAGGAAATCCCTTGGCGCTGCCCTTGCAAAAGAGACCAGCATGGACGCAGACTTTGTGATGCCCTTTCCAGACTCTGGCAACTACGCTGCCGTAGGGTACGCTCAGGCTGCCAGGATGCCCCTTGAGCTTGCAGTAATCCGCAATCACTACGTTGGCCGCACCTTTATACAGCCAAGCCAGGCCATGAGGGATTTTGGCGTGCGCATAAAGCTCAATCCGGTGAAGGATACCATAAAGGGAAAACGGGTGGTGATAATGGAGGATTCCATCATCAGGGGCACCACCAGCCGTACCAGGGTCAAGGCAATCAGGGATGCCGGGGCAAAGGAGATATCCATGTTAGTGAGCTGCCCTCCCACCAAGTTCCCCTGCTTTTACGGCATTGATTTCCCCACAAAGGACGAGCTCATTGCATCCAGAAAAAGTGTGGAGGAAATAAGGGCCTTTCTCGGTCTTGATTACCTGCACTACCTGGACCTTGAGTCCATGATAGAGGCTGCAGGCGGCCAAAGGGACCGGTTCTGTCTTGCGTGCTTTAATGGCGAGTACCCGACCGAAATAGATTTCAATGTGGGAAAATTCAGCCTTGAATGAAAAAAAGGATGGCATTGACGTACTGGAAGAAGGAAGACGTGCCATAGAGGTAGAGATCGAGGGGCTTAGGCGCGTCCGGGAAAGGCTGGACGGCCAGTTTGAGGAGGCTGCCCGACTGATACTCTCCTCAAAGGGCAGGGTTGTCATCACAGGTATTGGAAAATCCGGACTTGTGGGCAGAAAGATTGCCGCAACCCTGGCAAGCACCGGTACACCTTCCATCTTTCTGCACCCTGCAGAGGCCCTGCACGGTGACCTGGGAGTGGTCATGCCAGGAGACGTGGTCATTGCCATCTCAAACAGCGGTGAGACCCAGGAGGTCAACGCCCTTCTCCCAGCCTTCAGGGATCGCAGGGTTCCGGTTATAGCCTTTACTGGCTGCCCAGACTCAACCCTTGCAAAATACGCAAATTGCACAGTGGACACCGGGGTTGAAAGAGAGGCCTGCGCCCTGGGGCTTGCTCCAACTGCCAGCACCACGGCCTGTCTCGCCGTGGGTGATGCCCTGGCGGTGGTGCTGTTGAAACTCAGGCGTTTCAGTGAAAAGGATTTCAGGCGCAATCATCCCTCTGGAACCCTTGGAGAGAGGCTCAAGGTCTCTGTGGGCCAGGTCATGCTTACGGGTGAGCTCGTTCCCAGGGTGAAAACCGGCCTCTTGATGGAGGAAGTGGTAAGGGTGATAGATGAAAAAAGGCTTGGAGCCGCCGTGGTCATTGATCAGAAGGATTTCCTAATAGGGATAGTTACAGATGGGGATCTTAGAAGGGCAATGGTGAGGTTAGGGCAGGATTTTACCAGAATGAAGGTGGATGAGATTATGACACAAAACCCCAAGACGGTCATGCCAGACGCCCTGGCCGCAGATGCCCTGGCACTCATGGAGACCCACTTGATCACGGTCTTGCCTGTGGTTGGGCAGGACGGACGGCTTCAAGGCATTGTGCATCTTCATGACCTTCTTGGCAAGGGTCAGTTCAAATTCATAGTTTAAAAGGAGAGAAAGATGGCTAAGGGACTAAACAAGGTGATGCTTATTGGCAGACTGGGAAGCGACCCTGAAATACGCTACACGGCAGACGGTACCCCGGTTGCCAACTTCAACCTGGCCACAGATTCCCCGATAAAAAGGGGGGATTCCTGGGAAACCGAGACCGAGTGGCACAGGATCGTGGCCTGGCGCAGGCTTGCAGAGATCTGTAGCGAATACCTGAGTAAAGGAAGGTTGGTCTATGTGGAGGGAAGGCTCAGGACAAGGTCATGGGAAGACCGGGATGGAAACAAGCGCTGGACTACTGAAATAATTGCCAGGGATATACAGATGCTTGAGCCTAAGGGTAGTGCTGGGTCTGGTGCTGGAGGAGGTGACACTACCGATCTGGAACCGCCCCCTCCAATAGAAGACGACGTGCCTTTTTAGGCTGTAAAAGGCCTAATTGGCCGCCACCATTAGCTGCTCTTCAAAAAAGGTGCAGCTTTTTACAGGGACGTTTAGCAGGCCTGAAACCCTGCAGCAGTCCCTGTAATTGCAGCCAAAGCAGATTGATTCCTGCCCCATTGTAAAATCAAAGGTAAGGTCTGATGATGTAGGCGTAACCATACGCCTTCTCGTGTTAATTTGTATGTTTTTACATGCAGTTTGAACCTGTGCCATAATAAATATCCTTTATTTTCAGAGTATTACATTTCTCGTAACGAACTCCATTCAAGCCTATGTCTTAAATAAAGCAAAATGGGTGCCTTTAGCTTTCTCTTAAGCCTTGGAAAAAATTTTCCCCTTAAAAGGGAATTTCTTTTCCTTTTAATCTAAGAAGGGCGGATAAACGCGCAAGCTCACCTGATAAAAACGGGCAAAATCTAATAAATCCAGGGCATTATTTTTGTATACTATTCCTGTAGGATAAAGAGGGAGAAGAAAAAAGTTTCTTTTTAAAGTTCTACGGGAGGAGAAGAGCAAATGTCTGGCCCTGCCATTGCAGCACGAGTAAAGGATGTTTTTGTTGCAGATGTTCCTCCGCAGGCAGCTGCGGCCATCATATTCATCTGGATTGCCTCATTTCTTGATTACTACCTTACGGTGTTTCAGGTGGCCCATGGAGGACTGGAGCTCAATCCAATACTTGCGCCCTTTTTTCACCACCTGGAATATCAAAAGGCCCTCTTGGTAAAGACGGCCCTGACCTTCCCTGGCATTTGTGTCCTTTCTGCCTTTTTCAGACACTCCATAGCCATGCGCGCCATTTACGGGATACTGGTTGTCTATGCATGCCTGCTCGTTTATCATGCCTTTAACATAATCGCTTAAAGGATGAACAGGGCAGATTCCTGATCCACACGGTATCTGGAGCTTGTATCCCGGGAGGCGGCCTTAAAAGGTCGGCTTCCGTCCAGGTTCCTAATCTGATTTGCAGGGTTCTTTCTGGCCTTTTTTATGGCACAGTTTGAGATAAAAAAGGGAAACCGCTATCCCCTTGGTGGTGTTTGCATAGGAGACGGGGCCAACTTTTGCGTATTTTCAAGACATGCCACCAGCATGGAGCTTCTTATCTACGACTCCCCCCACTCTCTGGCCCCTGTTGAGCGCATTCCCCTTGATCCCCAGGAAAACAGGGACTTCTTCTTCTGGAACATATTTGTAAAGGGTGTAAAGCCTGGAATGGCCTACACCTGGAGGGCAGACGGGCCTGATGACACAAGGATATCGGGCTTCAGGTTCAACAGGAAAAGGCAGCTCCTATGTCCCTGGGCCAGGGTTGTCTTCGACAGGTTCTGGCAAAGGGAGGAGGCAAAGAAAAACGTCCTGGCCCAGCCCATAAAGGCCATAGTACCCTCGTGCCTTGAAGACTACGACTGGGAGGGCGATGAGATGGTGGAATACCCGCCCCAGGATTCGATAATATATGAAATGCACGTAAGGGGATTTACCAGGCATCCATCGTCCCTGGTACTCAATCCTGGAACCTTTAAAGGAGTCGTAGAAAAGATCCCCTACCTGAAGGAGCTCGGTATAACCCACATAGAATTTTTGCCTATAATGGCCTTTGATCAACAGGATGTCCCCGATGGTCCAAGGAGCCTTGGCCTTAAAAACTACTGGGGTTACAGCCCCCACAGCTTCTTTTCCCTGCATCCCGCCTATCTGGTGGATCCTTTGAGGCCTGATTGCATCAACGAATTCAGGGACATGGTAAAGGCCCTTCACAGGGCAGGAATCGGTGTCATCCTCGATATTGTATTCAATCACACTGCCGAGGGCGGGGATGATGGACCGGTAATAAACTTCAAGGGACTTTCAAACAGGGAATTCTACCACCTCGACCCCAATGACCGGAGAAAATACCGTGATTTCACCGGATGCGGCAACACCGTAAACTGCAATCACCCACAGGTAATGTTTTTCATTATTGAATGTCTGGAATACTGGGTGAAATACTTCCACATAGACGGTTTCCGCTTCGATCTTGCAAGTGTTCTTGCCAGGGGAGAAGACGGAAACCCCATGCACCATGCCCCGGTGATCTGGAGCCTTGAGTTTTCCCGCTCCCTGTCAAGGGCCCATCTTATTGCAGAGGCGTGGGACGCAGGCGGACTCTACCAGGTGGGCGGCTTTCCAGGCTATCGCTGGCAGGAGTGGAACGGTATGTACAGGGATACCGTCCGCAGGTTCATTCGGGGGGACAGGGGCCTGGTTGGAGAACTTGCAACCAGGATTAGCGGCAGCAGTGACCTCTACGCTCCCTCTGGGAGGGCCCCGTTTAACAGCATCAACTTCGTTACCTGCCATGACGGGTTCACCCTCTTTGACCTTGTAAGCTATGAGAGGAAGCACAACGAGGCAAACGGCGAGGACAACAAAGATGGCACGGATGAAAATTTCAGCTGTAACTATGGCGTAGAGGGAGAAACCTCTGACAGGAAGATAAATGGTATAAGGCACAGGCAGGCGAAAAATTTTATGGCAACCCTTCTGTGTTCTGTGGGCGTTCCAATGCTGCTAGCAGGTGACGAGGTGCTTCGCACCCAAAAGGGCAACAACAACGCCTGGTGCCAGGACAATGAAATAAGCTGGTTTGACTGGCGGCTTTTAAAAAAGAATCATGACATGTTCAGATTCACAAAAAAAATGATTGCCTTCAGAAAGAGGCATCCAAGCCTCAGGAGAAAACAGTTCCTTACCGGTAAAAGGCTGCCGGGGCGCGATTTTCCAGACATCGCATGGCATGGCAAAAAACTCTTTGAGCCGCAGTGGGATGAGCCTGACTCAAGGTTTCTCGGCTTTACCATGTCTGGGATAACCCATGAGGAATGGGACTTTCACGTGCTCTTGAACATGGATGCGGATGAAAGCGTAGAGGTGGAACTTCCTCCACTCAGTACAGGGAGCTGGCATCTTGCAGTTGACACCTGCAACACGCCGCCAGAGGACATCATCGACCCTGACAACCAGAGGCCAGCAGGCCAGCATTATGTTGTAAGGCCCAGAAGCGTGGTGATATTTGAGAGAAGGTAAAAAAAAATGGCGGAAGCGCATGGGAATCGAACCCACCTACCGCCTTTCTCAGACGGTACACCGGATTTGAAGTCCGGGAGGGCCACCAGTGCCCTTTCCGCTTCCGCTTGGTAGAAACTATTTAAAAGATAACACAGGAAAAATTTTTTTGAACCCCCATGGATTGCCTAGCTGCCCTGTGGAATCCCACTGGCTCCATTCTCAGTGGCATTGTCCGAAGGTGCGGGTTTGTTTGTCTTCTGGATTATGGGCCTCTCATACCTTCTTCCAAACTCTCCAAGGGGTCTTTTAAAGGTAAACCATGCAGGGTAGTCTATGAGCTGGCGCTTTGCAGCACCAACGCTGTCCGAAGGAATGGTGAAGGGCAAGGTGACTACAAAAAATGCCGAGCCAATAACGGTGGAAACAAGCCCAAGGGGACGGGCCAGAACACCGTCGGCCATCATTGCCACAGGGTCATGGCCAACCCTGTATTTTGCTGGAGTTGCAATGGCCGGTGACTGAATGAGAAAGGTACTGGTTACCAGGCAGAAGACCAGTGCAGCTAACCACCTTTTCATATCTTTCTCCTTTCAATGTGGTGATTAATGAATCTTACTACAGTTGATTCAATAATACAAAAGGCCGAATCAGAAGGGCTTTTCCCAGGAGCAGCCATGGGAATTTACCTGAAAGGCGCTGCCTTCATAACAAGGTACCATGGCCGCCACACCTTTGTGCCCTGGTCAAGACCCGTGGACAGGGATTCCCTATTTGACCTTGCCTCCCTGACCAAGCCCCTTGCAACTGCCCTTGCCGTTGCCCTCCTTATGGAGCGCGGCCAGCTTGAACTTAAACATAATCTTGGAGATTTCTGGGATGGCCTTCCTCCTGATAAGGCCCAAATCACAGTGGAAAACCTGCTTACCCACACATCCGGCCTTGCTGCCTGGATGGCCATTTACGAAAGGTTGCCTGCCAAAAAAGGGAGAGAAAGAGGCAGCAGGCTTGATGAGGCATGCAGGATCATACTTGGCGAGCCCCTTTGCACCAAACCTGGAAAGGCCACCCGTTACAGTGACCTTGGCTTTATGCTCCTTGGAAGGGTGGTTGAGCTCGTATCCAAAAAGGGCCTTTGGAGCCTGGTTAAAGAGGAAATCTATTCACCCCTTGGCCTGTCTAAAATCTCCGTTGCCCAGGAACATCCAAGCAATAGGCAGGTCTTTGTGCCTTCAGGATACTGCCCAATAAGAAACCGTGTAAGCTGGGGAGAGGTTAACGATCTGAATGCCTGGGCCATAGGAGAGCTTCCCGGACATGCAGGGCTCTTTTCAAACCTCGAAGATGTCTTGAGCCTTGTCTCTGCCATTTCAGAGGCCTACTCATGGGATAAAGACAATGACTTTCCCATTGACTGCGGTACCATCCGCCATTTCCTCTCCTTTAGATCGGAAATAGAAGGTAATAACTGGGCCCTTGGATTTGACAGGCCGGCCCCAAGAGATTCTACCTGTGGCCGATTTTTCTCAAAAAGAAGTGTAGGGCACCTTGGCTACACTGGCACCTCCTTCTGGATAGACCTTGAAGCAGGGCTTTGTGTGGTCTTTTTGTGCGCAAGAACCTTTCCCTTTGACTCTCCAGGAAGCAGAAAGAAGATGAAGGCCTTCAGAAGGCTCCTCCACGACGAGGTAAGAAGGGCCCTTGCCATTTGAGCCTTTAGAGCCCAACTAGATTGTAGAGCCTGACATGCCTTTTGCTCCTTATCTGGATGGATTTTACAAGATCAAAAAACCATCTGCCTACAGGCGCATCAAGGGGTGAAAGATAGACTGTGCCCCTTGGACTGCGGCTATCTTTTTCAAGTTTTAAAAGGAGCCGCTCCCAGTGGGATGCAGGAAAGGCAGGGTTTGCAAGGATGTTCAGGCTGATATCAAGGCAAGGAAAGGCTGTATTTAGAAGCCCGATCTTCTCCCATGCACCTTCTACCTTTCGCAGTGAAACCGGCTTTTTTATAAGTGCCAAGGTGTCGCTATCAAGGGATTCAATGCCTATGTTTATGAAAAAATTGACCCCAAGGGCGTTCAGATTTTTAAAAAAACTTAAGTCTTTTTCAAGAAGGGAGTGTACACTTCCAAACAGGAAAAAATTTTTTATCCAAGGAACCCTCTGCCTTAGAATATCGATGGCGTAAAATAAGAGGTCATCAGGGGCATAAAGGGCATCAAGATTTCCTATAAATGCCCCTCTGTAGCTTTCAAGCTCCCTTTCAAGGGCACTTGTAATTTCTTCTACCTGGGTCTTTATTCTGGCCCTTGATCTGACCTTAAATTCTGTTCCATCTTTCACCGTACAAAAGCCGCAGTTTTTCAGGCAGCCTGTTGAAACAATCACTGGGATGAGGTTGTAGTCACAGATCATGGAGTCTGGCGGAAGAACGTTTACCTTGCACTTCAGGATGCGGGGCAGTTCAAAAAGATAAAATCTTTTCCATCTGCCAATGGCCTTACTGATGTCCTTCAAGTGAGCGTTGCCTTCCTCTTCTGACTTTTTCAGAAGTTCAGGAAGCTTATCAAGGGCCTGTAGGGTCTTACGCACTCCAGTCTGCAAAAGGGGATTAAAGGAGCTTAAAACCTCCTGGCCATCAACGGGGCATGGAACGTAGTACTGGCTGAACAATGAGGCCAGGTCCCCATATCCAAGGCTTGCGTAGTAAAACCTTGTTCCAGACAGGGTTATCTTTATCCACTCAAGGGGGTTTGGCCACTGCCTACTTCCTTGAATAAAAATCGGCCTCCAGGCAGTTGAAAAGTGGATGACAAGGCCAAGAAGCTCCAATTGGTGGTATATTCTAGGGCGGGCTGGAAAACTGAAGATTCCACACTCATCCTGACCTTTCCTGTCTAAAAATATACGAACTGGTCCATCTGTTGATGATTCCATATCAGAAATATCTTGCCGATAAGAATTAGGGACCTTTTCAAAAAAATTGTGCCCAAAAAATAAAAAAAACTGTAAGGTATCAATTTTATGAGGCATCCTTTGCAGATGCAATGGTCGTAGCCCCAATCACTTAGACGGAAGACGGAGTTCATAGGTAATGAATATGAATTCAGCCCAATGGATATTTTCATGGAGAATATTCCAGACGGTCCTGCTGCCACTTGTGGCCCTTTCTACCCTGTTTGTTTCCTGTAACATAAAAAAAGAAAACATTATCAACATAGGCCTAGCCATAAACCTTAGCGGCTACAGCGGAACGCCAGCAGAGGACATCAGGGATGGAGCACTTCTGGCCATAAAGGAAATTAACCGCAACAACTCTTTCCCGAGGTTGAAACTATTGGTAAAGGACGACAGGAACACTGCAAAAGGGGTTGTAAGCGCAGATAAAGAGCTGATAAGGGCAGGATGTCCGGTGATAATCGGGCACAGCTATTCACAAAACACCCTTACGGCCTACCCAGTTGTTACAGGAGCAGGCAGGATTCTTATTACTGCCTATACGGCAACCACAAGGCTTTCCGGAAAGGATGATCTGTTTTTTCGCACATCTGTGGACAACCGCCTAAACAGCAAGGCCCTGGTAGAGCTTTTGAGGACTGAAGGCATCAAGGATGTCCTGATGGTGCTCGATCTGTCAAATCCTAGCTTTTCCGTTGATCTTGGAGAAAGGGTCAAAATGGGCTTTGGTGGCCATGTGGCCCAGGTAGGGATAAACACCAAAGAAGATGTGCATTGTGACATTGTGATCAAAAAAATATTAGAGGCGGATCCCCAGGCTGTAATCTTGATAACAGAGGTAAAAAGCACAGCCATTTTATGCCAGAAATTGAGGGGAAAAGGTTACCGGGGAATCTTTCTGGCCACCATTTGGGCACAGGGGCCCCACCTTCTTTCATATGGTGCAGACGCAGTGGAAGGTCTTAAAATCGTGTCTTTCATAAAACCTCGCTACGAAAACGAGTACTACAAACATTTTGAAAAGGCCATGATGAAGCAATTTCATAAAAAGGCCACACCAAAGTCGGCACGTGCCTATGAACTTGTATTTATCCTGAATGACGCAATAAAAAGATGTGGATTAAAGGCCAATGACCCTTACTGCATCAAAAGGGAGCTGTTGAAGGGAGAATACAACTTTCTACTTGGCAGGGTGCAATTTGACCGTTTCGGAGATGTCAAGAGACCTGTTTACTGTATAAAGGTCAAAAACGGGCAATTCCACTTTGATCACAGAATACTCTAAAAAGAGGCGCTCCGTATCAAGAAAGGTCTATTCCCAGATGGAACCTTAGCCGATAAAAGACACAGCCGCTAAAGCAACCATGAAGGGGCTTCCATCCATATCAACCAAGTTTTCCCGCTATACATGGGCAGTAGGCACCTTTGCGTGTCTTGTTGTCCTTTTTGTCACCATAGATTCTGAGATTGGTCTTCTGAAAAGGCTTACTGCCAATGAGATCTCCCGCATTTATGACGCTGCAAACATGGAGGTGGAAAAATTCTTTTTCACAGACAAGGCCCTGGTCTCGTATCTGAAAAAGATGGCCCTTCATAAGGCGCCAAAAGACCCCCTAAGATGGATTGGTGACAATCTGAGGCTTGGAAGGCCACAGATGAATTTTGAGATCCTGGATAACAGGGGAATCCTTAAGTATGTCAGCAACCCCAAATACAGACACTATCTAGGCCTGGATTTTTCCCATTTGGATTACATAAAATCCAGGGAGCGTGTGTCTGGGGTGCACCAATCCTTTTTTTCCTCCAGACCAGTAATAACTGTCTGTTATCCCATTCAAAATGGCATTCTCCTCATTGAAAAGGACGTGGCAAGACTCACGGAAAGACTGGAAAAAAATTCCAAGGCCTTCCATGGACGGATCCCAGATATTTATCTTAACCGATGAAGGGACTGTAATATTTCATGAGAACAAGGAGTTTGTACGGACCCGGGAAAACCTTTTAACCCAAATTATGCACTTCTCAGTAACATAGCCCATGGCTGGCATTTTTGATAGGAGCGGCCTTGTTTTGAGCGTCATGCAAGGATACCTGCAGACAGATTTTCCAAATTTTGACACAGTCAGGCCC
>JALWNK010000006.1 GCA_026995935.1 Deltaproteobacteria bacterium | reverse complement strand
TGAGTGTAAGAGCCGCCATGATAAAGGCTATGAAAAGCGAAAAGGCAACGATGCAGGGAAGGGCCGGAAGGGCGAAGTAGAATGCTATGCCAACTCCGCCGTATGCGGCATGTGCTATACCACCTGCCATGAAAACAGACCTGTTTACCACCACCAGGCTTCCCATGATACCGCAGGCAATGGCCGCAAGAATACCGGCGCAAATAGCATTCTGAATGAAGGGAAGGTGTAAAATTTCCATCACTCTGTATCCTTATTGGTATGGCAATCATGCAGGGTTCCTTGGTGGCGCCCAAGCACCCTGTGCGGAATCCCGTGGGCAACAAGCTCCATAGGACACGTCTCTCCCATCATCATTGTTGCCATTTCAGGGGTTATCTGGACAGAAGGATGAAAAAAGACCGTCTGGTTCACGCACACAACAGACTTTACATGGCGGGAAAGGAGCCCCACGTCATGTGTTACAAAGACGATGGTCATCTCCTCATTAAGCTTGCCAAGAAGGTCAAAGAGCTTTGTCTGGCCTCCGATATCTATGTTTGCCATGGGCTCGTCCAGAAACAGTATCTCAGGGTCACTCACCAGGGCCCTTGCAAGGAGGGTTCGCTGAAGCTGGCCCCCGGAAAGCTCATTCACCCTCTTTTGGGCAAATGACAGCATTCCCACAAGATCAAGGGCCTTCTCAGCCCTTCTTCTCTCTTCCTTTTTGAAAAAGGGCCCACAACAGGTTACACCCATAAGCCCCAGGAGCACCACATCAATGACCCTTATGGGAAAATCCTTCTCTCCTGTTGCATACTGGGGCATGTAACCTGCCCTTTTGGAGGTTTTTTCAGGGGGGCTTCCAAGAAGCCGCACCTTTCCCTTCTGGGGCTTTAGGAGTCCTAGAATGATCTTGACAAGGGTGGTTTTTCCACCGCCATTAGGGCCGATAATGGCCACAAAGTCACCTTGCAGGATTGTGAGGTTGACATCCCTTAGCACAGGGGCGCTGTCAAAGGAAAAACTCACGTCTTTTAGCTCAATAACCGGCGTTTGGGAGGATTTTGTGGTCGGCATTCCCGTTTTTCTACTCCCAGCTTTCCCTGAGCGTCTTTGCAACCTCAAGGAGGTTCTCATCCCATCTATAGGCCAGGGGGTCTGCCTTCACAATCCTTGCCCCGGTAGCCTCTGAAATAATCCGTGCGGCCTTTTGGGAAAACTGGGGCTGAACAAGTATCACCTTGATTCCAAGTTTCTTGACCCTCTTTATGAGGCCAAAAAGCTGGGATGGCCTTGGCTCCCTGCCCTCCTGCTCTATTGGAACCTGTTTGAGTCCATAGGCCCTGGCAAAGTAGCCCCAGGATGGATGAAACACCATAAAGGCCCTTAACCGCCCCTTTCTTTTCTGACCAGTCTCTAAGATCTCCATTAGGGAAAGATCAAGCCCTATAAGCCGGGAGGAAAAGTCCCTGTATCTTTTCCTGAAGACGGTTGCATGTTCGGGATAAAGGCTTACAAGGGCATTCAGGATATTTCTTGCCTGTAAGAGCACCAGAGCCGGGGCCAGCCACACGTGTGGGTCTGGTATTTCCTGGCTTGCCATCCCTGCCCTTCTACCATTTGAAGAAATGGGATAAAGCCTGATGTCTTTTACAGTATCCACCACCATCATCTTCGGATTTGCGGCCCTGAACCTCTTAAGCCACGTTCTTTCAAAGGGAACGCCTATTGCGAAATAGGCCTGGGCCATTGAAAGCTCCCGCATCTGAG
>JALWNK010000005.1 GCA_026995935.1 Deltaproteobacteria bacterium | reverse complement strand
AAAGATTTCAGGCCCTTGGCTACAGACAGGCACTAATTGAACGTCCATGTATTTTAGGGGGAAAAGGTACAACATTTAAGGGGCATGAGTTCAGGTATTCTTTCCCCACATCCCTCAAGGGGGTTTCGAGCAGCGTGATGAAGGCCCTTGACGCCTCGGATGAACCTGTCATTGTCCCATCCTTTGTATACAAGAACGTCTTTGCAAGTTATATTCACATCCACTTTGAGAGCAACAGGGACGTTGCAGCAAGCTTTGTAGAGACATGCAGGAAATACGCTGAGAGTGATTTCAAGACTTAGATCCCTTTTCAAGGACATTGTAGTCAGGTGGGTTAGGTGGGTAACCAGGTGCCCCTGGGCTGTCATGGCCATTGGTGTCCTGGCTGCGATCCTTTGCGGACTCTATTCGGCACGTCATCTCGGGGTAATAACAGACACCTCTGTGATGCTCTCAAAGGATTTGGGGTATCTCAAGGTATATCGCCATTTCAAAAGGCAGTTTCCCCACTCATACAACCAGATAGTCATACTCATAGAGGGCATCACCCCGGATATCTCAATGGACGCAAGGGACCGTCTGGCCTCTGCCTTGAGAAAAAGGCCTGACCTTTTCCCCTGGGTCTATTTGCCAGGAGACGACCTCTTCTTTAAGAAAAACGGTCTTCTTTTTCTTTCAGTGGATGAGCTTGATGAGCTTGCGGACAACCTTGCAAAGGCCCAGCCCATTCTGGCAAGCCTGGTGGAGAATCCCGACCTGGCAGGTTTCTTTTCCATCCTTTCTGATGCCCTTGTTGAGATGAGAAAAGGGGAGAAGATAGGGCTTGAAAGGGTGTTCAAGGAGCTTGATACCACCTTTTACGCCCTGGGAGAAGGGCGTTTTTACCAGATGTCCTGGGTGCGTCTCATGTCAGGCAGTTCTCAAAAAGGGCCATCAAGGCAGATAATCCTTGTGCAGCCAAGGGTCAACTATGAGTCCATGCTTCCTGGCAAAAGGCCCATTGAGGCCATAAAACATATTTCGCACTCCCTGGGCCTTGTTCCTGAGCGGGGCGTAACCGTCATGCTTACAGGCGATATTCCCATGCAGTACGACGAGCTAAGAAGCGTTACCAGGGGCGCAAAGCTTGCCGGAATGCTCTCCCTGGTGATGGTGGGGGTGGTGCTCCTTTCAGGCCTTGGCTCCATGAGGCTCGTCTTTGCCACCCTGGTCTGCCTTGTAATGGGGCTTGTTTTTACCGCCACCTTCGGGGCCTGGGCCATTGGTCACCTTAACATGATCTCAGTGGCCTTTGCCGTGCTCTTTATAGGCCTTGGGGTTGATTACGCCATCCATTACTGCCTGAGATACAGGGAGTTGCTTATAAGCGGCTATGTTTCAGAAGATGCCCTCCTTCGGGCCTCACGTGATGTTGGCCCCTCTCTGGTCCTTTGCGCAATAACCACAAGCATAGGCTTTTACAGCTTCATGCCAACGGACTTTTCAGGGGTTGCAGAACTTGGCCTGATTTCAGGCACGGGAATGTTCATTGCCCTTTTTTGCAACTTCACCTTTCTCCCTGCAATGATAAGCCTTTTCCCCCTAAAGAGCACATCGAGACAGCCCTACTACGTGACCTCGGACCGTCACCCCATTTTTTTGCGCCTTACGGCCTGGCCTTACAGTCACGCAAGACTCATACGGGTGATTGCAGTTGTTATCACCATTTTTTCCATATTTTTCGTTCCAAGGGTCAGGTTTGATTCAAACCCCATAAACCTTAGGGATCCTAATGCAGAATCAATCAGGGCCTTTAAAAAGCTCCTTGAAGATCCACATGGCTCCCCATGGAGCCTGGAGTCCCTGGCAAAAACAAGGAGTGAGGCGGAAAAAAAGAGGCCCCTTTTTGAAAGATTACCCGTGGTGCGCCATGCCATAGACCTTTTTTCCTTTATTCCAAAAGACCAGGATGAAAAGCTCGATATCATTGAAGACATGGGCATGATTCTTGGACCTGTTTTGGAAGAAAATGTCACTATCAGATTCGGGGCTTTAAAGCGGGAGCTTTCCTCCATAAGGCGCTTTGAATCTGAGCTTTCCCGCTCTCTTTCCCTTTTTAAGCCTAGAAAAAGGCGAATAGCCGACTCTCTGGCACAAAAGGTGCGCGCCTTTCTTGAACGGGTGGACGTATTTGATACGAACATGAAGGAGCAGGAGATAAGAAGGCTTACTCAGGCGGTTCTTGGCTCCTTTCCGGAAAGGGTTAGAGAGCTAAGACTTGCCCTGTCCGCAGGGCCTGTGACCCTTAAGGGCCTTCCCAAGAGCCTTGTTTCAGAGTGGGTTGGTCTTGATGGAAGCTACAGGATAGAGGTTGTTCCCAAAAAAAACCCGAAAAATGACCAGGAGATAATGGCCTTTATAAAAGAGGCAAGGCAAGTTGACGGAAACGTCACGGGCTATCCCGTCCTGATAATAGAGGGGGGGCGGGCGGTAGTAAGGGCATTTAAGCAGGCCTTTTTCTACAGTCTCCTTTCAATACTTGTTTTGCTCCTTGTCCTTATGCCCAAGAGGAGGGACGCCCTTCTCATTCTATACTCCCTTTTTCTGGCAGGGGCCCTTAGCGCCACCGTCATGGTGGCCCTTGGGATGCCTTTAAACTTTGCAAACATAATTGCCCTTCCACTTATTCTTGGGATCGGCGTTGATAATGGCATTCACATTGTTCATCGCCACAGGCAGGCGCTTTCAGAGCCGGCTTCACTCCTTCAGACAAGCACTGCAAGGGCCATCTTTTTCAGCACCATGACAACTGTCTGCAGCTTTGGAAACCTTGCGGTCTCTCCCCACGTAGGTATGGCGAGCATGGGTAAGCTTCTCACCATAGGCATACTCATGACCCTTTTGACCTCAATTATTGTAATACCTGCCTTTCTTTCGTCAAAGGCAAAGGAGCAGGCCCAGGCAGGAGGCCATGAAACGTTTTAGGAGATACTACTACGATCTTTTTTCAACTGTTTATGACAGGGTCATTGCCCTTCACAGCAAGGACAAGAGCGCAAGGCTCAGGCGATTTTTCATAGAAAAGAGCACCTTTGGGCCAGGGCTGAAACTTCTTGATGTCTGCACTGGAACAGGGGCTGTGGCCCTTGAGGCCGCAAGGTACTCAAAGGGGGCAGGTGTGGTTGTGGGCGTTGATTTTTCAATGGGAATGCTAAGGGTGGCAAGAAGAAAGTCAATGGGCCAGCTGTTTCCCATATTTGTCCTTTCAGACGTAACTGCCCTTCCCTTTAGGGAGGAGAGTTTCAACGTGGTCACCTGCTCCCATGCCATGTACGAGCTTGATCCTGAGACCAGGCGCAAGGCCCTTTCTGAATTCAGGAGGGTGTTGGTGCGCGGAGGAAGGTTTATAATGATGGAGCACACCGCTCCGTCTTCTCCTTTTGTGCGATTTTTTTACAACATCAGGCTCATGACCATGGGTTCTTCCGGCAACAGGGCCTTTGCCAGGGATGAAAGGCCGGAGATTGCCCGTTTTTTCAAGGACGTACGTCTTGAGCTCGCACCTGGCGGCCGTTCAAAGATCGTTTACGGCAAAAGGGCGTAGCATCAAGGCGTGCTATTTTCCATTCAGTTCTATGCCGTAATTTGAAATGAGTCTTCTTGCTGCAAGGGTTGCAAGAAGCATGGCACCGAGGGCATTTGATGCTGCGATCATGAACATGATGACGATCTGGTAGGCCACTGCCTGGACAGGGGATGCCCCTGCAACGATCTGGCCTGTCATCATGCCTGGAAGGGAAACGATTCCGGCAACGGTCATGTTGTTGATGATGGGGATCATGCCTGTTCGAACCGCCTGTCTTGCCCCGTCGATTACCGCCTCCTGGCGGGTTGCACCGAAACAGAGCCTGAGCTCCACCTCCTGCCTTCTTGAGCGCAGATACTCAAGGAACCTGTCCAAACAGAGGCAGATGCCATTCAAGGAGTTGCCAAATATCATGCCGAAGATGGGGATGACATACTGGGGGTCATACCAGGGCCGCACCTTTATTACCACCTGTGTGACAAGGAGTCCCACCACGAGGCTGGTGAAGGTCATGGTGGAAAGGGCATCCATGTTTATGCCCCGGTACTTGCTTTTGGATCTGCGCACCGCCTCCCTTGCAGCCATGACTAGCATGATGGCAAGCCAACCAATGACAAGAATGGGCGAGTTTATCTGAAATATCTTTTTGAGAACTATGCCAATGGCCCCAAGCTGCAACATGCACCTTGAGGCAGCTACCATCAGGGAACGCGTAAGACCAAGACGGAGGGAGATGGAAATGACAGAGGCAATTACAATGAGGCCAACTGCAAGAAAGAGGTCAAATCCCGAAAGCTCAATGTAGTGTCCCATCTTTAAGCCTCAAAACCGTGTCTGCCTGCCTTGCAAAGCGCTCCTGGTGAAGAACGCAGATGACAACTGCAGGTCTTTTATGCGAATATTCATACAAGAGCTCAAAACACACCTGGGCAAGCTCGGGTTCAAGCCCGGAAAGGGGCTCATCTGCAAGAAGTACTGGAGGGGCCCACAGAAGGCCACGAACAAGGGAAAGCCGGTGTCTTTCTCCCCCTGAAAGGCCGTTAACAGGGTGGTCAAGGCCAAAGTGGTCAAGGCCCACCCTTTTTAAAAGCTCACACGCCTCCTTCTCACTAAATTCTTTATTAAGTGCATTCTTAAAGGAAAAGGCAAAGGCCAGGTTTTCTCTTATGGTTCCTTCTATGCAGGGGGCATCCTGAAGAAGCAGGGTGACCCTTGATCTCCACTCCGGAAGCCTCCTGTCTGAATAGGTCCTGTTCCCAAGTCTTCTTTCTGGAACATGCGCCTTGTTCAGTCCGCTAATTGCCCTAAGAAGGGAGGTCTTTCCCGAGCCGGATGGCCCGGTGATCACGCAGAGTGTAGGAGGGGTGAAGGAGACGCTTACACCCCTTAAAAGGCGCCTTCCCATTGGGTCTGTAAAATCAATTGGGCCGCAATAAAGGCCTTTTAAGCCAGTATCTTCCTTACTTGACTGGGTTTCATCCATACTTATCTTTTTAACAAAAAGAAGGTAAGGAGGTAAGAAAAAATGTTTGAGATTGCTCCCTGGAAATCAACCTCAGAGCTTTCCAACCTCAGAAAGGAAATGGACAGGCTCTGGTCTGAATTTTTTGGCGAAGGTGAGATTGCACCAAGAACCGAGACATGGGTTCCGGCCGTTGACGTTTCCGAAACCAAGGATGCGGTTATTGTAAAGGCCGAGATCCCAGGAATGGATCCAAAGGACATCGATGTTTCTCTTTCCGGAGACACCCTGATAATAAAGGGTGAGAAAAAGGAAGAGAAGGAAGAAAAGGACGAGAACTTCTACAGGGTAGAGATGAGAAGGGGAAGCTTTCAGAGGGCCATAAGGATTCCCGTACCTGTTGATAAGGACAAGATAGAGGCAAAGTATGAAAAGGGAATCCTCAAGATAAAGCTTCCCAAGACAGAAGAGACCAGGCCAAAGCAGATAGAGGTCAAGGTCTCTTAAATCTGGTAACAGACAGAGAAAGAAGAAAAGAGGGCGGACTGGTTTCGCCCTTTTTTTGTCAGCTTTTTATGAGGCTTCTGAGGAGCTTGCTCTTGCTTGGATGACGCAGTTTTTGAAGGGCCTTTGCCTCAATCTGGCGTATCCTTTCCCGTGTAACGGCAAAGTCCCTGCCAACCTCTTCCAGGGTCTTGTCTGAATCTTCACCTATGCCGAATCTCATCCTCAGTATCTTTTCTTCCCTGGGCGAAAGGGTGGAAAGGGCCAGGCGTACCTGCCTTGTAAGGTTTGTGAGTATGGCCTGTTCATCGGGAGGCAGGGCATTTTTATCCTCGATGAAGTCAAGAAGTTCGCATCCGTCTTCCTCTCCCACAGGGCTTTCAAGGGACAGGGGCTGGTTTATAAGACGAAGTATGTTGTTGAGCTTTTTCTCCGGTATCTTCATGATGGAGGCAAGTTCTGACGGGGTGGGTTCCCTGCCTTCTTCTGCCACAAAGGCCTTTGTGATCTTGGCTATGCTGTTCAAGGTCTCCACCGTGTGAACCGGAATCCTGATGGTTCGTGACTGATCCGCTATGGCCCTGGTAATGGCCTGTCTTATCCACCATGTGGCATAGGTGCTGAATTTATAGCCCTTTTTGTATTCAAATTTTTCAACGGCCTTGATGAGGCCGATGTTTCCCTCCTGTATGAGATCCAGCAGGTGAAGGCCCTTGTTGATGTGTCTTTTGGCAATGCTCACAACAAGTCTCAGGTTGGCCTTTACTAGCCTTTCCCTGGCATAGTTGGTGCGCTGGAGGGCATTATAGTAGCTTCGTACCACCTCGTAGAGGGCCTCCTCAGAAAGGCCTGTTGAAAAGTAGAGATCCTCCATAGTTCTGTTGGAGGAATCCCTTATGAACTGTTCAAAACTGTTTCTGACTATCTGTAGAAACGTCTTTTCTATGCGGCCGGGCCCTAAAAGCTCAAGGATTTCAGTGGGAATCTGCCTTATTGCCCCTGAAATTTCCTGCCTTCTTGAAGGATCGTCAACGCATCTGGCCAACTCCTCAAGGAGCCGTTTCCTTTTCTCCTCAACGGCCTTGATCTTTTTTAGCAGGCTCTTGGTGCTCTTGTATCCGGCAAACCTTTCTTCCTGGGCAGTCCTTTTTGTTTTTTCATCTTGGGAGTCTGATTCGTTCTTTGACAGGCGTTTCAGGATTTCCTCCACCACCTGCGGGATGTGAAGTGCGCAAAAGACATAATTTTTTTCGCTCTCTTCAAGAAGATGAGCTACCTCCGCCTCCTCTTCACGACTGAGCACCTTCCCTGAGCTCATCTCCCTGAGATAGAGCCTCACCGGGTCGGTGACGGCCTTCTTGGAAAGGCTGTTAGTCGGGAGCTCCTCCTGTTCATCGGGATTTTTGGGTAGCTTTGCAAGAAGAAGCGGCTCCACATCCACATCCACATCCAGGTCAGGGTTCCTGGCCAATGGATTCTCTTTATCCAATTCTTCTCCCTTGGTACCACGGCCTGTTTTATCGTGTTCTGTTGGTTCCCTTTTTTTCAGGGACATGAATCCCCTCCGTAATTTTGATACATCTTATCTAAGACTCTGGAGACTCTTAAGCAACTCCTGGCAGTCTTCATTTTCTCCCTCATCCCTGAGTTGCTGGAGAAGCTGCATCCTTAGCGCCTTTTTTTTGCGATTAAGGCAGTAATTTTCAAGGTCTCTTACCATGGTTTCCAGTTCGCTGCACGGAGGAAAGGAGGAAGCCAGCCTCATGGCAGTTGAGCGCAGGGCAGGAACGTGTTCCAGGCGCTCATACAGCTCCAAAAGGTTGAGCCTGCCCGTCATGGAATAAAGGTGTGTCATGGCGTTCCAAAGCTCGTTCAGTGTCTGGTTTTCAAGCCATAGCTCAGGGTTAAGTTCCATGAATCTGTCAATAAACTGCGGGTAGCTGAGGAGAAAACCAATGATCTTTTCTTCGGCTCGGTTTCCTATTCTTGCCATTTTTGCACGGAAGTTGGAGCTGGTCTCAGCTTCCTGGGAAGGTTCTTTATAGGCGATCTTGAGCCTTTTGGTCCTTTGTGATTTTTCTTTGAGCTTTTGCCAAAGGCTTTCTTCCCGTACTCCGAGCCTTTGTGAAATATGGCCAATAAGCAGGGATTTACGCACAGGATCCTTGACCATTGAGATGGCCTCAAGGGCCGAGTCAATGGTCTTGAGGCGCCCTTCCGTATCCGAGCCGTAAAGATCTTTCCCGGTTTCAACCAGAAAGTCTATTCCGGATACTGCTGAGTCAAGAAGTTTCCCCAGGCTCTCGGGTCCGTTTTTTCTAACAAAGCTGTCTGGATCCTCGTTTTCCGGAAGCACAAGAACTTTGGGCCTAAGGTCCATCTTGTAACAGATGGGCAGGGCCCGGGTTGCCGCATTGAGCCCGGCCTGGTCTGCATCAAAGAGGAGAATCCACTCCTTGGTTACGGCCTTCATCCTCCTGGCATGGTCCTCAGTAAGTGAGGTGCCGAGGCTCGCAACGGCCTGTCTTACTCCAAACTGCCACAGGCTCACCACATCCATGTATCCCTCAACCAGAAGCCCCCTTCCTGCCTTTCGGATGGGGGACTTGTTCTGGAAGAGGCCGTAAAGGACCTTTCCCTTGTGGTATATGGGAGACTCGGGGGAGTTTATGTACTTGGGCTGTTCTTCCTGGCCGGGAAGCCCTATGGTCCGTGCACCAAAGGCAACAACGTCACCCCTGTGATCCTTTATTGGAAAGACTATTCTGCCCCTGAACCTGTCGTACCAGCCTGGGGCATTTGTACGCTTTATAATGAGGCCTGCCTGCTCGGCAAGTTCCAGGCTAAGGCCCTTTTCCTTTAAAAAGCCAATGAGACCGTCCCATGAGTCTTCCGCCCAGCCAAGACCAAAGGCATCCATGGTCTTTTCATCAAGCCCTCTTTCTGCCAGGTAATCCCTTGCGGCCTGGGCCGTGGAAGAATCCCTTAATTGTTTCTGAAAGTATTCTGCTGCAGAAAGGGTGATATCAAGAAGTCTTTCAGAGAGCTCCTTTTTTTTCTTTGCCGCCTTTGATACAGGTCTTTGGGGAATGGTGATGCCAAAGCGCTGGGCGAGACTTTTGGCAGCCTCCTTGAAGGATAACCCCTGGACCTTCATGAGGAACTTAAATACGTTTCCTCCCTCGCCGCAACCGAAACAGTAGAATATCTGCTTGTCTTCGTTGACAGTAAAAGAAGGGTCCTTATCCGGGTGAAATGGGCAAAGCCCCACCCAGTTCTTGCCCCTTTTCTTTAAGGGTACAAATTCCTGGACAACCTGCCTGATGTCGGCTGCTTCCCGAATGTTCTGGAGGATGTCCTCAGGAATGTAACCCATTCTTTATATGAGAAATACAAATTTTAACAATTTTTAGCCAAACCTATCCTGTTACAGGCCAGAGATGGCATGGGACAGGGCCTCTGGTATCTTGGTGAGCCTACCGTTGGCGTCAGCTGCCGCATGCCTGGTATTTCCCTTGACCAGCAGCCTCTCCTCTCTTTTTATTTCGTAGCAGAAGGTGAGTGTTACCCTGGATGCGTCTTCAAGAGCCGTTCGTATCTCAAGAAGATCGTCATATAAGGCAGGGGCCTTGTAGCGAATATGTGCCTCAACAACCGGGAAAAGAACGCCTGATTCCTCAAGGCTTTTGTAAGGTGTTCCAAGTACGTTTCTCATCCATTCGGTTCTTCCCATCTCAAAGAGTCTCAGGTAGTTGGCATAATAGACCACGCCGGCCCTGTCCGTGTCTCCGTATATGACACGATAAAAAATAGGCTCTCCCCACCTGGGTCTTTTCCCCTGGCCCATCAAGTTTTCTTATCCTATTTCTTCTTTTTTGGGTCAAGCTCCACGTACCGCGGCTGTGCCCCAATGAAATGGGGAAACAGCCTGTGACCCTCTTCGAAAACAATGCCTGATTTTTCAGCCCATTCCTCGTCAAAGGAGACCTCCGGGTTGTCCTGGACATCAAGGCTGTCGTAGATAACAAAGGGCACCGGGCCCCGTGCATGGGTCCTGATGGTGACAGGGGTGTAATGGTCCGTTACCACCAGGAGTCTGAAGGTGCAGTCCATGTTTTTAAGGCCGTCAAAGACAGTGCCAACCACCTCCTTGTCAAAACGTTCGATGGCCTTGATCTTCTCCTGGATGTCTCCCATGTGGCCGGCCTCATCTGGCGCCTCCACATGCACAACAACGATATCCTTTTCCCTGATTTCATCAAGGGCGGCCTTTGCCTTTGCATGAAAGTCCGTATCCAGAAAGCCCGTTGCCCCCGGGACCTTTGGCGTGGAAAGTCCTGCCCAGGCGCCCAGGCCCTTTATGAGATCAACCGCGGCAATAACAGAGCCTTCCAGGTCGTATTGCTCAGGTATGGTGGCTATTACGGGTTTCCTGCCCTGTCCCCAGGGCCATATTGCGTTTGCAGGCCTTTTGCCCTCCTCCATTCGTTTGATGTTTATGGGGTGACGATGAAAGAGATTGATGGCCTTTTTCAGAACCTCGTAAAGGAGGGGTTCTTCTTCGTAGACTCGCCATGCCTCTGTGACGTCATGCCCTGTGTAGTCATGGGGAGGAACCGTGGCAAGTCCTTCCGGGCCGCCCCTCCAAAGGAGAAGATGACGGTAGCTCACCCCAGGAAAGAGTTCAAAGGAGCGGCTTTTTACTATCTGGGCAAGCTCATTTATTAGCACCAGGGCCTCTTCCGTGGGGATGTGCCCGGCGCTGTAATCGTCCATGAAGACACGGCCATCCCTGAAGCCCAGGGTAACAAGGTTGCATCTAAAGGCAACGTCTTCCGGGTTCATCTTTACACCCATGGCCGCGGCCTCCAAGGGTCCACGTCCCGTGTAGTACTTTTGCGGGTCGTAGCCCATAAGGGCCATGTTTGCAACGTCGCTTCCTGGAGGAAGTTCATCAGGTATGGTTTTTACCAGGCCAAACTCCCCAAGCCGTGAAAGGAGATCCATAAAAGGGGTCCTTGCCGCTTGCAGGGCCGTCTTGTTCCCGATTTCTTCCACTGGAAAATCGGCCATGCCGTCACCAATAAGGATGACATACTTTTCAACAGGGTGTGAAATTGGCTCCTTCTCTTCCTGGAGGTCCTGGTTTTCCTTTAGGGATTTGTCAACTGCCATGGCTACGATTCCTCCAATGCCTTCATGTCTTCTATACGGATAATCATGGTTTCATCAAGAATGAAGTCCTGGGAGTCAATTTCCTTAAGTGCCTTTTTCACTCTGCCTTCCTGGGCCTCGTGGGTGAGCATGACTATTGGGACAGAGGAGGCCTTGCTGGCCCTGCCTTTTTGTACCACAGAGTTTATGCTTATTTCCTCCTCGCCCAGAATGCCGGATATCCTTGAAAGTACTCCGGGCTTATCCATAACGGTAAAACGAAAGTAGTATTTGCAGCATATGGACTCAACAGGCTTGATGCGAGGAGGGCCTATGGAGTCAAAGGGCTGGGAGAGGGCCGGGACCCTTCCGGTACAGCCACGAGTTATATCCCTGGCAATGTCCACTATGTCCGCAACTATTGCGCTTCCAGTGGGCATCTGGCCTGCGCCCATACCGTATAGCATTACCTTTCCAACGCTGTCTCCCACAAAGTAGACTGCATTAAAGGCGCCGTTGACCTGGGAAAGAAGGTGGTCCTTTGGAATCATGGTGGGGTGTATGCGAACGTCCACGCTCTCATGGCTGTTCTTCTTCCCTATGGCCAGCAGCTTTATGCTGTAGCCAAGCTCGGTGGCAAAGGAGATGTCAAGGGGTGTTATCTTTGAGATGCCTTCGGTGTATATGTCATCAAGGCCTATCCTTTGGCCAAAGGCAAGGGTGGACATGATGGCAAGCTTGTGTGCCGTGTCAATGCCTTCCACATCATAGGTGGGGTCAGCCTCTGCATAGCCGAGCTCCTGGGCCTGTTTCAGCACGTGGTCAAAGGCAAGGCCCTCCATTGTCATCCTTGTAAGTATGTAGTTGGCTGTGCCGTTCATTATGCCAAGTACTGTGCTTACATTGTTTGCTACAAGGCCTTCTTTTAGGGCCTTTATGCAGGGAATGCCTCCGCCCACGCTTGCCTCAAAGCCCACCTCCACACCCTTTTTCGAGGCGGCCTCGAATATTTCAAACCCGTGGGTGGCAAGAAGGGCCTTGTTGGCCGTAACAACGTGTTTTCCCTTTTCTATGGCTTGAAGGATGAAGGTTTTAGCAGGCTCGATGCCTCCGATGAGTTCAACCAGTATGTCAAGTTCAGGGTCATCCATGAGCTGGTCTATATCTGTGGTCAGGATGCCCTCTGGGACCTGAAAGCCCCGGTCAGAGGTTATATCCTTGTCACAGATCCACTTCAGGTTGACTGAAGTTGAGGTCCTTTTCCTGAGAAGGGACTTTTGTTCAAGAAGTATCCTGGCGGTTCCGCTTCCAACAGTTCCAAAGCCTACAATTCCTACATTGACAACGTCTTTCATCTCTTACCCCGCAAGTATGTGAATATTGGCCTGCAAGCAGTATGGATTGGCTGTGTTACTCTAAACACTTATCAATTTCCGGGCAACCCTTGCAAAGGTTACGAGATACCAAAATCACAGGAAAAGTATGTAGAGTCCCAGGGCCATGGATTTAAAAAACATAGGCAAAATGCCGATAAACATGTTGTGTATAATGTTAAGAAGCCAAAAAATTTTCGGCCAGAGATGCTGGCTGTTGCAGGTGCTATCTTCTGGCTGGTAGTGATTTCTTTACTTCGTTTTACCCTCCCTGGCGCCTCTCACCATGAGACCAGGCTCAAGGTGGGTTTTTTGCCCATCACATGCCATCTTCTTCTCCCTGTAGCCATGGAAAGAGATGAGTTTTTCAGGAAACACGTCTTACCGGTAAAGTATACATCCTGGCCAGACATGATCGAATCGGTAAAGGGCGGCGAGCTGGATGCCGCCCTGATACTTGCGCCCATAGCCATCTCCATGATGGATCAAGGGGTACCCGTAAAGATCGCCCTCCTGGGTCACAGAAACGGAACGGGCCTTGTGGTTTCAAGCAAAAGGCCCATAAATCAAGTCAAGGAGTTTGAGGGTAAGACAGTAGCAATACCCATAAGGTACAGCACCCAGAATATTGCCCTGTTGTCTTTACTTGAAAAAGAACACGTGGACATGCAAAGGGTGACAAGGGTGGAGCTTCCCCCGCCTGATATGCCTTCTGCCCTGGCCTCTGGGGCAATCGATGCCTACATTGTGGGGGAGCCTTACGCGACCCAGGCAAGGCTCATGGGAGTAGGAACAATCTTTCAAAAGATATCCTCCATCTGGCCAGGCTTCATATCAAGTATTCTCATTGTCAGGAAAGATGCCCTGAAAAAAAATCCAACCCAAATGGACTCATTCATCAAGGGGCTTTATCTCCAGGGACAATGGATAGAGAACAACCGCAGGCTTGCTGCGGACATGGGTGCAAGGTTCTTCGGTTTGAGCAAGAGGCTTATAGAAACGGTCCTCATGGAAAAAGAGGTGAGTTACCGAAACATCTTGCCAAAGAAGGAAGAGTTCCAGGCAATTGGAAAAAAGATGGTCAGGTATGGTCTTCTGACAAAGGTGCCAGACATAGAGGTTTACTTGAAATGGTACTGAAAAAGGCCGGACTTTTCCCCATAGTCCTTGCAATTCTGCTTTTGTGGCATTTGGTTACAGCCGCCCTCAACGTGCCAGAATTCATGTTTCCAAGGCCCCTTTCCGTCGCAGGTGCCCTGTGGGAGATGTTAAAAAACGGAGAGCTCTACAGGAACAGCGTTTCAAGCCTTTTCAGGGTGACCGTGGGTTTTTATCTTGCCGTTGTAACTGCCATTCCCATGGGGCTTCTTATTGGAAGGCAAAGATGTCTTCGTACGATTCTTAACCCACTGGTACAGTTTCTAAGGCCCATCTCTCCCCTTGCCTGGATACCCATGGCCCTTATGTGGTTTGGCATCGGGGATAAGCCGGCGATATTTCTAATATTTCTCTCTTCCTTCTTTCCCTTGGTGGTCTTTACCACAAGTTCTGTGCTCAACATTCGTACAACCTATCTTCGGGTTGCAGAAAATTTCGGCCTCAAGGGATTCAAGGTTTATATGAAGGTTATTCTGCCGGCGGCCTTGCCTGAAATAATAACAGCCCTGAGGATCACTTTGGGCACAGCATGGCTCGTCATAGTGGCTGCAGAGATGATAGCCGTAAAATCAGGCCTTGGCTATCTGATAATCGATGCCAGGAATTCCCTTCGTATGGACATGGTGGTGGCTGGGATGGTGGTGATCGGGACGGTGGGTTTGATCCTGGATTACATGGTCAGGCTTCTTGAGAGGATGCCAAGTGTCGAGTGGAGCAGGATGAGACGTTGAACAAAATAGAGGTAAGAGGGCTCAAAAAGTCCTATATAGAAAGAAGGACAAAGAAACGTTTTTTCTCTCAGTGCAGACCGCAAGAAGACTGCAAGGTGCTTGATGGGCTCACCTTTTCCATCCCATCAGGCACCTTTGCCTGTTTTATCGGGCCGTCTGGATGCGGCAAATCAACCATGTTCAGGATTGTTTCCGGATTTGAAAGGCCAAGTGAAGGAAGCGTACTCATAGACGGACAGGAGGTGACAGGGCCTAGCAACAGGCACGTCTGCGTCTTTCAGGAAGATGGGCTCTTTCCCTGGCTTACGGCACGGCAGAATATCGCCATGGGAACCGAAGGGCTAAAAGGCCAACAGGCCCGGGAGGAGGTCGAGGAGTATCTGGAGCTTGTGGGGCTATCAGGCTTCGGGGACCATTACCCCCATGAACTGTCAGGGGGCATGAGGCGAAGGGCAGAGGTTGCAAGGGCCCTCATCACCAATCCGGATATACTCTTCATGGATGAGCCCTTTGGGGCCCTTGATTTTGTTACAAGACTCCAAATGAGGGAAGAGATGGTGAACGTTCACCAGATGTTTGACATGACCATACTCTTCATCACCCACGACATTGACGAGGCCCTTCAGCTGGGGGACAGGATAATAATGCTCAGTGACAGGCCGGCCAAGGTGGCATGGGACATGGAAATTCATGAGCCGCACCCAAGGGACCTGTCTGCCGGAGACCTGCGACAGATAAGGAAAGAGATATATCACAAGATGGGGCTCCACGTTGCCCTCTAACTACTTCTTCAGAAGCCACTGTTCTATCTGGGCCTTGGAAGGAATTTTCCCTGCACTTACTACCTTGTTTCCGATCACAAGGGCAGGGGTCTTATCAACACCGTAGCGCAGTATCTCGTCCTTGTCAGTTACGTGATATATGTCTGCGGCAATGCCCCTTCCTGACATTATTTCTAGCACCAGTTCCTCTATGCGGTTACATCCCACACAGCCTGGCCCTAGAATCCTTACAGTGGTGGCCGCATCCTTTTCATCTTCTTCTCTTTGGGCCAGGAGTTTTTCGAAGGCAGCCAGGTAGTCACGCCTGCTTGAGGCTGGCACATAGTTTTTCTTCTCAACCAGCTTAAGAAGCTCGGCTGCCGCCTGATGTCTGTCCAGCCCCTCTTGGTCCATGATTTCTTTGACCTTGCTTACGGCCAACTCAAGGCCAAATATGCCCACAGGCCTTCCTTTTACTTTTACAATGTTTGCCATGTTATCTTGCCCTGAGGATGATTTTTATTGGTGTATTTGGGATTTCAAGTTCTTTCCTGAAAAAGTTGCTCAGATAGCGTCTGTAGTGCTCAGAAAAAAGTTCAGGATAGTTTGCAAAAAAGGTAAAGGTGGGAGGCCTGGTTCCAGTCTGTGTTACATAGAAAAGCTTCAGATAATGTCCCTTGGTCACAGGGGGATTTCTCCTCAGTAAGGCTTCTTTAAGTATCCTGTTGAGCCTGCCTGTTGTCTCCTTGTATGTAAAATCATCGTATATTTTTTGTATCAGTGGAAGGAGTTTTTCCACGTTCTTGCCAGTAAGGGCAGAAACATTTAGATGGGGTGCATAGGGCACCACCTTTCTTAGTAATTTGGCCTCCTCATTCAATATGCGCCTCATCTTTGGGTCATCCTTAACAAGGTCCCACTTGTTGAAAACGGTTATGCATCCCTTGCCATGCTCTGCAGTGTAACCTACCAGGCGCTTATCCTGGTCGGTAATTCCTTCGGTGGCGTCAAAGACACAAACGCATATGTCACTGTCCTTTATGGAATCAAGGGATTTGATGGCGCTGAATTTTTCGATCTTGTCCCTGACCCTGGCCTTTCTCCTTACCCCTGCCGTGTCCACAAATATGAGAGGCCTTTGTCCAGGCCTTTCAACCAGGCAGTCTATGGCATCCCTGGTGGTGCCTGGGATGTCAGAGACAAGCATCCTGGGCTGCCCAAGTATCCTGTTGAGTATGGAGGACTTCCCAACGTTTGGCCTTCCAACAATGCTTACGCGAATGGGACTGTCCTGGTCAGTGGAGGCCCTGTCTTCATTTTCTTCCATGGGCGGTTCTTCACTCTTATGGTACTCAGCGGCCCCTGTGGGTTTCTGGTTGGAGGCTCCCAGGCCCACAAGGCCACAGATCCTTTCCTTGAGTTCACCAATGCCCCTTCCTGTCTTAACAGATATATCAAGCAGGTCTTCAATTCCTGTTTCAAAAAATTCAGAAAGGGCAACAATTTTTTGTCTAGAGTCTATCTTGTTTACTATGGCCACAAAGGGCTTTTTCGATTTTCTAACAAGGTCAGCCAGCTCCAGGTCATCGGGAGTAAGGCCATGTTTGCCATCAAAAAGCACCAGAAGGGCATCTGCCTCCTCTATGGCTTTTTCTGTCTGCTCTGTTACGTTTTCAGCCAGGGGATCGTCAAGTCCAGAGGCCAGCCCTCCGGTATCGATAAGTGTTACCGTACAGGAGCCAAGATTTGCTGTGGAGTATCTTCTATCACGTGTAAGTCCGGGAGTTTCTGCAACCAGGGCCGCCTTTGAGCCTGTAAGCCTGTTGAAAAGCGACGATTTTCCAACATTGGGCTTGCCAACCAGGGCAATCTTGGGTGCTTGTACGTCTGGATGGTGTTTTTTCAACATGATAAGATTTGTAATATCTTTTCAAATGGAATAATATTATAACAATCAACTCGTTCGAAAAGACATTTGAAAGATAGTGTTTTTTCCCCAGGCTTCAAGTAAGTTATTCTCTTCTTGCAACGAGGCCTTTCTTTTTTAGATCATTTGTTATCTTTTTGTTTTTGAAAAAAGTTTTGATATTTGGAGGACGTAACAATGTCTAAAAAGGCAGTGATTATACTTGCACCAGGTTATGAAGAGCTTGAGGCGGTAGCCGTTGTGGATATTTTAAGGCGTGCAGGCATCGAAATAAAGATTGCCGCAGTGGAAAATGGCCCGGTGCCCTCGGCACGGGACGTAAAGATTGTTCCTGATGTGAGTCTTGATGAAATAAAAGATGAAAAATTCGATCTTATCATACTCCCAGGTGGACTTGATAGCACCGAGACCCTGGCAAAGGATCAGCGGGTGGTAGGCATGCTTAAGAATCAGCTTGACGAAGGACGCATGGTAGGGGCAATTTGTGCAGCCCCCACGGTCCTTGACAGGCATGGCCTGAGTGAAGGTCGGCAGATTACCTGTCATCCGGTTTGCAGGGAGGCGGTAAGGCAGTCTCACCTTTCAGATGACAGAGTAGTATCAGATGGGCTTCTTGTCACCAGTCAGGCCCCAGGTACGGCCCTTGAATTTGCCTTAAGGCTCGTGGAGCGCCTTGAAGGAACCGAGAAGATGAACGAGGTTAACAAGGGCGTACTGGCCAGGCTATAGGAGGTTTATGGCAGAGAAGACAAAAGAGAAAAAAGAGAAGAAAAAAAGGCGCGGAAGGCCAAGATCAAGGAAGAAAAAGGCCGCGAAGAAGGGTGCAAACCTCCCTGCTGTAAGCCATTCCAAGGATGTTATCCCCCTAGAAGCCGATAACCTTCAACGATATCTGGCCGAGATAAACAGGTATCCTCTCCTTACCAGGGAAGAGGAAGAAAGGCTTACAAAGGCCTACTATGAAACCAGGGATCCTGCCCTTGCAAGAAAGATTGCCACGGCGAATCTGAGGCTCGTTGTCAAGATTGCCCTGGACTTTCAGAAGTTCTGGATGCAGAACTTCCTGGACCTGGTGCAAGAAGGAAACGTTGGCCTGATGCACGCCATCAAGAAGTTTGATCCTTATAAGGGAGTAAAGTTTTCTTACTATGCCTCCTTTTGGATAAAGGCCTATATTCTAAAGTTCATTATGGATAATTGGCGCCTGGTAAAGATCGGCACCACCCAGGCCCAGAGAAAGCTTTTCTATAATCTCAACAAGGAGAAGGAGAATCTTAGGGCCCTCGGGTTTGAACCTGTTCCAAAGCTCATTTCCAAAAGGCTGAACGTCTCCGAACAGGAAGTCATCGACATGGAGCAGAGGATGGGTTCCTGGGAGGTCTCCCTGGATGCCCCTGTCAAACATGACTCGGAAGACAGTTACATGGAGTTTCTTCCCAGCAAGGAACCCGAAATAGAACAGGTCGTGGCCAACAGGGAGATGCAGGAAAAACTCCACGAGAAACTCAAAGAGTTTGCTGATACCTTAAAGGACAGGGAGAAGATCATATTTAACGAAAGACTCATGGCAGAGGAGCCAAAGACCTTGCAGGAGATCGGTGAGAAGTTCGGAGTTTCAAGGGAGAGGGTTCGTCAGATAGAATCCAGACTTAAGAAAAAACTTGGAAAGTTCCTGGAGACCAAACTGCCGGACATTGTACCCAGCGCGGAGTCCTCCTGACCAATTCTTCTACTTATGTTGATATCCATGAAAAGGCTATATTCATGAAAAGATATCTCAAGGAGATGGTGTTAATGCGTAGTTTATTGCTGGCTGCGCTGGTGTGGACGCTCCTGTGCAGCCCAGTTCTTGCTACTCCATTGGAGTCCAAGTCAGGGCCCTATGCTGCCTACATGATGGGGCTTAAGGAAGAGCTGGACGGGAACCTTCTTGAGGCAAACAGGTGGTACAAAAAGGCCTACGAGCTTGATGCCAGCTCCATGGACGTCCTGAAGGCCCTGGCAAAGGTATCCATAAGGCTAGGAAGGCTGGATGAGGCCCAGGAGTGGATTCAACGCGCACTGGAGCTAAATCCTGACGATCTGGATCTTCTGTTACTGCTTTCAAAGATACTGATTCACAAGAACAAGACCAGGGACGCCATTGAAGTCCTGGAAGAGGTGGTGTCAAAGGATCCTAATAACGATCAGGCCCTTCTTGTCCTTGGAACCCTTTATGCAGAGACCCACAAGTGGGATAAAGCAAGGTCTGTTCTCGAAAAGGCAGCAAGTCTAAACAGCCAGAAGTCATTTATGGCCTATTATTTTCTGGGAAAGATGGCCAAGGACAGGGAGAATTACCAAAAGGCGGAGAAATTTTTCAAACTCGCCCTTGAAAAAAACGGTTTCTTTACTCCTGCACTTTTTGAGCTTGCCGATGTCTATGAAAGACAGGGCAAGATCAAACAGGCCATAGATACATATAAATCCGTAATTTTAAGGCAAAACGACAACATAAAGGCGAGGCAGCGGCTGCTTTTTCTTCTCCTTGAACATGGACGGGAAAAAGAGGCATTAAAACAGATAGATATCCTTAGAAAGAAAGCAGGGTCTGATGCCAACGTACAGTTCAGGCTGGCCCTTGTGCTCCTTCAACTGGACAGGGCCAAAGAGGCCCTTGAGATCCTCCAGGGTCTAAAGGACAAGATGAAGGACAACGTCCAGGTGAATTTTTATACGGCCCTGGCCCTAGAGCGTCTCGGAAGACAGAGCGAGGCAGAGGTTATCTACTCTTCCATTCCCCTTGACAGTGAAACTGGAGTGGATGCTGTTATAAGGCTGTCGAAGTTGCTTTTTAAGGAGGGAAAGATAGACAAGGCAGCCTCCGTTCTGGAAAAGGCCATATCCAGAAATCCCCACAGGGCGGATCTCTATACCTCCTTGGCCTCGCTTTATGAAAAAAACGGCAACCCCAAAAAGGCCTTAGAGGCCTTGAAGAGGGGCATTGAAAAAAATCCCAGGAACAAGGCGCTTATCATGAGCCTTGTCATGCTGCTGGATAATCTTGGGAAGAAACAGGCTGCCGTCCAATATGCCAGGAAAATTTTGAAAGTTGATCCTGATTATGTGCCTGCCCTTAACTACATTGGTTATACCTTTGCCGAGCAGGGAATACACCTTGAGGAGGCAGAAACGTTGCTTCAAAGGGCGGTAAAACTGGTTCCCAAGGATGGTTTCGTCTTGGACAGTCTTGGATGGCTCTATTTCAAGAAAAAAGAATTCAATAAGGCCTACTCCTATTTAAAGAAGGCTCGAAGCCTTGTGCCCGAAGACCCTATCATTTCAGAGCACATGGGAGATCTCTACTTTGCCAGGCAAGAGTTTAAAAAGGCCGCCAGGGAATACTCCTTTGCCCTTAAAAAGGCAAAGAAAAAGGCTGACAGGCGCCGGATAAGAAAGAAACTTCATAGGGCCAGAGAGGCCGTTTCTGATATGCCTGACTATTGATCCAATCCAAGCTTGATTGCCTCTTTGATATTTGTTATCACTTGTCAGCGTCAAACAGTTAGACTCAAATACTTTCTGTTTTAACCCCTGGAAGGGAGGCCCTGGCAATAACACAAAAAAGTAAGAAAGCCGCAGTTGAGATCAGGTCTTTGAAAAAGGCCTACGATCTGGATGGGAAGCCTCTTTTGGTGCTGAATGGCCTTTCATGCACCTTTTATCAGGATGAATCCATCTCCATTGTGGGTGCGTCAGGAGTGGGAAAGACCACGCTGCTGCATCTTATAGGAACCCTTGATAAACCTACAGAGGGCACGATTCTCCATTTTGATAAGGACGTGTTTGCCTGGCCGGACAGGCGCTTATCCACCTTCAGAAACAGGGAGATAGGGTTTGTGTTTCAATTTCACCATCTGCTTCCCGAGTTTAACTGTTTGGAAAATGTCATGATGCCATGTCTTCTTGCAGGACAGCCGTATAAAGAGGCAAGTGACAGGGCAAGGCAGTTGCTGGATTACCTCGGACTTGGCGGAAAAGAGGAGCTCAATGTGAAAAAGCTTTCTGGCGGAGAGCAGCAAAGGGTCGCACTGGCCAGGGCCCTGGTTAGAAATCCCCGTCTCATCCTTGCAGATGAGCCAACGGGCAATCTTGATGAAAAAAGCGGCCAAAAGGTCGCCCAACTCCTGTTCGAGATAAGACAGGAGGTGAAGGCGGCCCTGATTATAGTAACCCATAACCTGAGTCTTGCTTCCATGACAGACAGGTGCATTGGGCTTAAGGCAGGAAGGGCCCATGAGATATCCAGGGAGGGACTTGCCGAATTTGTCATGGATGAGGCGGCCTGATGTTTAACTATTCAAAAAAGAGGAGTCTTGTCTGGGGCCTTTTTGCACTCATCATGTTGATATGTGTTTTTTTTACCCGGCCCTCCATGGCTTCCGTTCAGGAGACATCCCATCCTTTTTCTATCCTTTTGTTCCAACCCAACTACATCGGACCCAAGGGTGAGGGAGGTATTGCCCAGAAGGTGAAGGAAAGCCTGGCCTCAGCACTTGAGGCAAAGGGGCACTACGTGCTTTTAAGTAAACACTCTCCGCAAAGTCCAGCCGAGGCAAAAAAGGCCGTGGTGGAAAGGGGGGCAGATTACGGGATTTATGGCACAGTATCCAGGCTTGGAGATGTGGTTAGCCTTGATTTTTTTGTTGTAAACAAGGCGGTTCAGGAAAAAAAGCCGATGGTGGCCTTTGTCCAGGGGCCGGAAGGAAAACTGCAGAATCTCGTAAAGCTTCTTGCCATAAAGATAGGAGAGGACTTTGAGGTCCCCTTTAAGGTGGCAGAGGTCCAGGTGGAAGGGAACAAGAGGGTGGGAACCGATGCCATACTCGCAAATATCAGCACGCAAAAGGGCGAAGTCTACGACCCAAAGACCATAGCTGAAGACATAAAGTCCATATACAGGATGGGCTACTTCGATGACGTTGAAGTGGACGTTCAGGATAGCCCCAGGGGCAAGATAGTTACCTTCATGGTCCGTGAGAAGCCTGCAATCAGAAGGATTGTCTTTCATGGGAACAAGGAGATAGGAGATGACAAGATAAAGGACGTACTGGACCTAAAGCCCTATACGGTGATTAAGGACAAGAGCCTTCAGGAAAATGCGGAAAAGATAAAGGCCCTGTATTCGGAAAAGGGTTATGCAGGAACCACTGTAACAGTCACAGTGAGGCCTGTTTCCAGCCAGGCAGCCGATGTGGTTTTTGATATAACAGAGGGTGAAAAGGTACACATCAAGTCTATCAAGATTGAAGGTATAAAGGCATTTTCCCAGGATGATTTAAAGGGCATCATGGAGGTGACTGAGAAAAAGCCGTGGTGGACACCAAGCCTAAGGAACATAGTTGGCCTTGTAAAGGGCGAGGCGGGAATACTTAAGTGGGATGCCCTTGAGCGCGATGTGGGAAGGCTTACGGCCTTTTATCACAACCATGGCTACGTTGATGCCAAGGTCGGACAGCCAAAGGTAGAGAGAAAGGGTGCAGACATATACATCACCATTCCGGTGCACGAGGGTGAGCGTTACGGTGTGGGCAAAATAGACATCGAGCAGGAGCTTTTCAAGGACGAATATGAGCTCCTTAGCCATCTGGAAATCAAGAACATGGATTACTTCAGTCAGGAGGTCCTCAGGAAGGACATCATGACACTTACCAACATGTACTCGGATAAGGGGTATGCTCACTGCACCATAACTCCCAGGATAATCAAGGACCCTGAGAAAAAGGTTGTGAATATCACCCTGCTGGTAAACAAGGGGCCAAAAGTCTACTTTAACCGTATTACCATTGCAGGAAACACCAGGACCAGGGACAAGGTGATAAGAAGGGAACTGAGGGTCATGGAGCTCAAGCCCTTTAGCGCAACCGGGCTTAAAAGGAGCAATGACAGACTCAGGCGTCTTGGATATTTCGAAGACGTAGACATAACACCAAAGCCTGCACAGGATGAGTCCCATATGAACCTTGACGTAAAGGTCAAGGAAAGACCCACCGGAACCTTCAGTATAGGTGCTGGATACAGCTCAGTTGACAACCTTATTCTCATGGGTGAGATAAGCCAGAGAAACTTCCTGGGAAAGGGCCAGACTTTGAGTTTCAAGGGGATTATTGGCGGAAGTACCCAGAGATTCTCTCTCAGTTTCTTTGAGCCCTACTTCCAGGACACCAGGCTGTCCCTGGGAATGGACCTTTATAACTGGCAGTACGACTATTCCGACTACACCAAGGACAGTGTGGGCGGGGCCTTGAGATTTGGCTATCCTCTTACAGACAATCTCAGCTTCTACTTTGGCGGAAGGGTGGACAATACGGACCTTTCAGACATCGATGATAACGCCTCCTACATCATACAGAACTCCGTTGATATAAAATCCACCAGGTCCTTGAGCGCAGGGCTCACCTTTGACAACAGGAACCGTTACTTCAACCCTACAAGGGGCTGGAAGAGCGATCTTTCCATGGAATATGCCGGGGGATTCCTCGGTGGAGACGCGTCCTTTGTAAAGTTCAGGGGCGAGGTGGGCTACTACCATCCCATTTGGCGTTTCTTTGTGGGCCACCTGAAATTTGGTGCAGGTTATGTATTTGATGGTCCAGGCGGCGATCTACCCGTTTACGAGCGATTCTTCCTTGGAGGCCTCGATTCCATCCGAGGATACAAATATGGGGACGTAAGCCCAAGAGACCCGGAAACCGATGAGCGTATTGGTGGTGAGTACATGGGTTTTATGCAGAGTGAGGTCATCTTTCCCATTCTCAAGGAGATGGGTCTTAACGGCGTGGTTTTCCTCGATATGGGTAACGTCTGGGGTAAGGATACCGATGAGGGCTTTGATATTACGGATCTCAGGAAATCGGCCGGTGCAGGCATAAGGTGGCTTTCACCCATGGGGCCGCTTCGCGTTGAATGGGGTTACAACTTTGACCGCCATCCAGGAGACGACAAGAGCAACTGGGAATTTCGCATGGGAGGCAACTTTTAGTGGAGAAAAAGGAAGTCACCCTTTCAGAGCTTGCACGTCTTGTTAAAGGCAATCTTCAAGGCGACCCTGATTTCAAGGTAAGGGGTATATCAAGCCTTGAAGAGGCAGGCAGCCAGGACGTAAGCTTTGCGGTAGGCCCAAAGTATGCCAGCCAGGTGGCTTCTTCTAGGGCAGGGGCCTTCATTTTGCCGGAATCCTGGCCGGAAAAGCTGCCTGAAAATGCCATTTTGGTTAAGGATCCCTATCTGGCCTATGCTGTCACTGCAAATTTTTTCGTAAACACCCCCTTTGCACCCCAGGGAGTGGATGAACGGGCTGTCATAGATAAGTCATGCAATATCCACAAAGAGGTTACCATTGGTGCAGGTGCAGTTATTGGAAAGGGGTGCAAAATAGGGCGCCATGTCCATATCCATCCTGGTGTTGTTATTGGAAGGGATGTTGAAATAGGGGATGAGACCGTAATCTTTCCAAATGTTGTCATCTACGACGGATGCCGGGTAGGTAAGAGGGTAAGGATACATGCTGGGGCAGTCCTTGGTGCAGACGGCTTTGGATACGCCCAGGGGCCACAGGGAATGGTAAAGATTCCCCAGGTGGGCAGGGTTGTTATTGAGGACGATGTGGAAATAGGCGCAAATACCACTATTGACAGGGCAGCCATCGGGGAGACAAGGATTGGCAAGGGAACAAAGATAGACAACCTCGTAATGATAGCCCACAATGTGAGCCTTGGTCCACACTGCGTGATAGTCAGCCAGGTGGGAATTTCCGGAAGCACTCGGGTTGGTCAGGGTGTGATGATGGGGGGTCAGGTTGGTGTTGTAGGGCACATTGAGATAGGTGATGGTGCAAGGATCGGGGCCAAATCCGGGGTACCCCATTCCATCAGTCCTGGAGAGACTGTCTCCGGTATACCTGCAATGCCACATCTTAAATGGCTTAGAATGGTTAATGCCCTGAAAAAACTTCCTGAGCTTTTAAGGGATGTTACCAACATGAAAAAGAGGATAGAAAGGCTTGAATCCCATGAAAAAGAATAACGATCATGACATATTCGAGATACTGGATCTTCTTCCTCACAGGTATCCCTTTCTCCTGGTAGACAGGATTGTGGAGATTGAGGAGGGGGAGTTCATTAAGGGATACAAGAACGTCACCATCAACGAACCCTTTTTCCAGGGCCATTTTCCAGGAGAACCCATAATGCCAGGGGTGCTAATTCTTGAGGCTATGGCCCAGATGGGCATTCTTTTTGCCAAAAAAACGGCCCCTGAGGAGCTTGAAAAGAAGCTCTTCGTGTTTGCCGGCATGGATGGGGTGCGTTTCAGGCGGCCTGTAAGACCGGGCGACAGACTGGACATGGAGCTAAGGCTCCTTAAGAGAAAACGCCTTATCTGGAAAATGGAAGGAACCGCATCTGTTGAGGGACAAACTGCCGTGGAGGCGGTACTCATGGCAGCCATCTCGCGGTAATATCCGTTTATATTACAATCCCTTAATAAAAAAAGAAGAGCGAATTATCATGCCACAACAAGATAACAACAACATACATCCAACTGCGGTTGTTGAGCCAGGCTGCCAGCTTGGCACAAACGTTACCGTGGGGCCTTATACAGTTCTTGGGCCACACGTAAGGGTGGGAGACGGCTGCTGGCTTGGCCCCCACGTGGTGGTGGATGGAAAGACAACTATAGGGAATAACTGCCAGATATTTCAGTTTTCATCCATTGGAGCAGCCCCTCAGGACATCACCTACAAGGGAGAGCTTACCGCCGTAGAGATAGGGGATGAGACCATAGTTAGGGAAAGCGTGACCATCCACCGTGGCACTCCAAAGGGTGGAGGGGTGACAAGGGTGGGTCGCAGGTGCATGATTATGGCATACTGTCACGTAGCTCATGACTGCCAGATAGGTAACCATGTTATCATGGCCAACGTTGCAACCCTGGGAGGGCACGTGGAGATAAGGGATCATGCAGTCATTGGAGGGCTTTCTGCCATACACCAGTTTTGCCGCATAGGCCAGTACGCCTTCCTGGGTGGCATGTCAGGGGCAAACAAGGACATACCGCCTTTTGTAAAATATCAAGGGCAGCGCTCGCATCTTCACGGCATAAACGTTCTTGGGCTTAGAAGGGCAGGGTTTTCTAAGGAGACCATTGAGAATCTGAGGGAGGCCTATAGGATAGTCTTTAAAAAGGCGGAAACCATAACCCAAGGGCTGGACATGGCAGATGCCGCCTTTCCAGACTCCCAAGAGGTGAGGGCGTTTACGGATTTTATCAGAAATTCCAAAAGAGGCGTTCCGTCAGGAGAATGGAGCTGAATCCAGGCCCTGAAAAGTCTGTTGGCATAGTTTCAGGCGGTGGCCAGTTCCCTATCCTTTGTGCCAGGGCCGCCACCAAGAGGGGCTACAGGGTTCTTGCCGTCTGTCATAAGGGAGAGACCTCAAGGCAGCTGGAAGAATTTTGCGACAAGGTAAAATGGATCCATATTGGCCAGCTTGGAAAACTCATATCCTTTTTCAAGAAAAACCGGGTCAGCTCCGTATTCTTTGCAGGCACCATCAAAAAGACCAGGCTCTTTTTTGACGTCAGACCCGATCTCAGGGCGCTTGGCCTGTGGCGCAGCATGAAAGGCCATCTGGATGACTCCATTTTGAGGCAGGTTGCCTCCGAGCTTGAAAAAGAGGGTATAGAGGTCATCTCTCCCACCCTATTTCTAGACGAGCTTCTTTTGCCCAAGGGGATACTTACCAGGAAAAGGCCATCCAAGGAGCAGATGGCAGATGTGCGTTTTGGAACGGAGATGGCCAAGAGGATAGGGGAACTGGATATTGGCCAGTGTATTGTGGTAAAGGACAAGGTGGTGCTTGCTGTTGAGGCCATAGAGGGGACGGATGAAACCATAAAAAGAGGGGCGCGCCTTGCAAGGGGAGGGGCCGTTGTTGTAAAGGTGTGTAAGCCTAACCAGGACAGGCGCTTTGACCTTCCCTCCATTGGCCTAAAGACCATTGAGACCATGGCTGAGGCTGGGGCAGAGGTCCTTGCAGCAGAGGCGGGTCTTTCCCTTTTTTTTGACAGTAAGGAGAGCCTGAGGCTGGCAGACAGGTCTGGAATTATCGTTATGGGAATTTGAGGCAGATGAAAGTAGCCGTTATAGGAGCAGGTTATCTGGGCAGGTTTCATGCCCTTAAGTACGCTGCAATGGAGGATGTTGATCTTGTTGCAGTGGTTGATACCAATGAAAAGCGGGCAGAGCAGGTGGCCCTAGAGGCAGGCTCCAGGGCCTATACCGATTATCATGACGTCATGGACGTAATAGATGCGGCATCTGTGGTGGTTCCAACGAGCCTTCACTATCAGGTTGCCAGGGAGCTGCTTAATGCGGGCGTCCATCTCATGGTTGAAAAGCCCATGACCACCACCACCCATGAGGCCAGGGAGCTTGCTGAGCTTGGAGAGCAAAAGGCCCTCATCATCCAGGTGGGCCACCTTGAAAGGTACAATCCAGCCATTGTCACCTTGATGGAAAGGGTCACGCACCCGGTATTCATTGAGGCCCACAGGCTTAGCGGTTTTAAGGGCAGGGCAACAGACGTTGATGTGGTGCTTGATCTTATGATCCACGACATTGACATAGTGCTTTCCCTGGTAAAGAGTCCTGTAAAGGAGATACGCGCATCCGGTGTGCCGGTTCTCACCCCAAAGATAGACATTGCAAACGTAAGGCTCATTTTTGAAAATGGCTGCACGGCAAACCTTACTGCCAGCCGCATATCCCTCAAGGACATGAGACGGATCAGGGTCTTTCAGCCTGGTTGTTACCTTTCTGCAGACTGCACTGAAAAAAACAACCTGATTGTCACTGCAGACAGAAGCGCTCCGGACCCACGCCTTTCCATCAGGCCTGAATTCATTCGTCACCAGGATGTGGACATCCTTGACCGGGAGCTCAGGGACTTCATTCAGAACGTGAGATTGGGCCAAAGGCCCATGGTGGATGCCCGCGCTGGCATGGAGGCCCTTGACCTTGCCCTAAGGATAAACGAGGCCATAGATGAGGCCTTATCCAGGGCAAACATACAAGATGCCTGGAAGTAGGATACTTGTTCTTTCCGGTGAGGCCTCTGGGGACCTTCATGCATCAGGTCTCATACGGGAGCTCCTAAAAAGAGACCCAAGCCTTGAAATAAGCTGCGTTGGCGGGCAGAGGATGAAGGAAGCCGGGGCCTCTGTAATCGTACCAAGCAGCAGCCTTTCGGTAGTAGGACTCTTTGAGGTATTTTCCCACCTCCCGCCTATTGCCTCTGCCTTTTTAAAGGTAAAGAGGTGGATAAGGGGAAAAAGGCCCAGCCTGGTGGTGCTTGTAGATTTTCCAGAATTTAACCTCATGATGGGAAAGTACGCCAGAAAGCTTGGGATCCCAGTCTTTTATTACATAAGTCCTCAGGTGTGGGCCTGGCGACAGGGCAGGGTGAAAAAGATACGGCAAATAGTGAACAAGATGGCCGTGATCCTTCCCTTTGAGGAGGATTTCTTCAGGGGTTTTGGCATAGATGCGGTATTTGTTGGCCATCCCCTTCTCGATGCCATCAACGTGGATGAAATAGACGCCCAGGCATTTAAAAGGGATGTGGGCCTTGGTGAAAAGGAGCGTCTTGTCTGCCTGCTTCCTGGAAGCAGAAAGGGAGAGGTGGAACGTCACCTTCCCATAATGATGGGTGCATCTTACAAAATGAAAAAAGAAAGGCCTGAACTCAGGTTCTGTGTGGCCCTTGGTCCGGGAACAACCAGCTCCATAAAAGACTCTCTAAGAAAGATAATTAAGCAGGGCAAGGTGGATGCTCGCCTGGTTGAAGGAAGGACCTACGAGGCCATTAAGGCAGCAGAACTTTGTATCGCAGCATCAGGTACGGTGACCCTTGAGGCAGCAGTCCTCGGGACACCAATGGTGGTTACCTACAAGGTCTCGAACCTGTCATATCATCTTGGCAAAAGACTCATAAAGGTGGACTGGGTAAGCCTTGTAAACCTCATTGCCAAAAGGGAGGTGGTCCCAGAGCTTCTTCAACTGGAGGCGACCCCAAAAAAAATAGCTGAAACTTCCCTTCATATCCTTAATAACAGGCAGGTGTCTGAAAGGATGCGCAGTGATTTTAAAAAGGTGGTCAAAAGACTTGGGGAAAGGGGCGCTGCAAGAAGGACTGCAGGGCTTGTGCTGGAGTTAATAAGAAGCAGCCCTAGAACATCCGGGCCCTGATCTCGACCACCTTGTCAAATATCCTTTCTGCAACTTCCTCCTTGTGAAGAAGGGGCAGTTCTTCAACATTTTCCTCAGAGTCTATGAGGTACACCTTGTTTGTCTCGCAGTCAAATCCGGCACCAGGCTCTGTGACATCGTTTGCAACCATGAGATCCAGGTTCTTTCTTTCAAGCTTTTTAAAGCCGTTTTCAATGACATTTTCGGTTTCTGCACAAAATCCAACAAGTATCTGGTTGGGGCCCTTCCTTTTCCCAAGCTCGGACAGGATGTCCGTGGTCTTTTCAAGTTCAAGAATCATCTTGTCCTGGGATTTTTTTATCTTTGAATCAGAAAAGGATGCGGGCCTGTAGTCAGAAACTGCTGCCGCCATTACGACCATGTCCATCCCTGGTGCCTCTGAAAGGACCTGGTCTGCCATCTCCTCAGCAGTTTCAACCTGAATGGTTGGAACGTGAGCCGGAAGCCCGATACACGTTGGCCCTGAAACCACCTGGACCCTTGCGCCTCTTATGGATGCGATATTTGCCAGGGCAAAGCCCATCCTGCCAGAGGACCTGTTTGAGATGAATCTTACCGGGTCAATGGGCTCCCTGGTTGGCCCTGATGTTACAAGTATGTTTAGCCCCTTTAGATCATGTCTGGCAAGTGCCCTTCTTGTCAGAAAAAGGACCCTTTCAAACCCTGGCAATCTCCCCTTACCCCTGTCTCCGCAGGCAACGGTGCCCTCATCAGGCTCGGCAACCCACACACCGTGGGCCTTTAGCCTTGAGATGTTTTCCTGTACCATGGGGTTTTCAAACATCACAGGGTTCATCGCAGGAAAGAGGATTTTCCTTCCCTTAAAGGCAAGAAAGAGGGTGGTGAGCAGGTCATCTGCAATGCCAGAGGCGGTTTTTGCAATGACGTTGGCGGTAGCGGGAACGATTACAAAGACCTCTCCCCATCTGGCAAGATCAATGTGGGAGATGGAGCCGGTCTCTTCTTCCTGAAACATGGAGACAAGGCACCTGTTGCCAGTCAGTGCCGAAAAGGTAAGGGGGCAGACAAACCTTGCCCCGTTTTCCGTCATAACCACCTTGACCTTTGCCCCAAGCCTCGTGAGGTTTCTGGCATAGTCTGCCGCCTTGTATGCGGCTATCCCGCCGCTAACCCCAAAGATAATCCTTCTTCCTTCAAGGGGCTTGTAAACGTGGTCTGGAGTGGAAGATTTTACTCTCATGCTAACCCCTAAAGACTATAAGCTCGTCCATGTCCTTTCTCCTGGACTTTTGATCCCTTCTTGCAGGATGCCCAAGGGCTATCACTGCCATGAGTTCCAGGTGATCTCCTAGGGCAAGAAGGTTTCTGATTTCCCTGTCGCTCTTTAATATCTCTCCCAGCCACACCGCTCCAAGGCCCATGCTGTGGGCTGCAAGGAGCATGTTTTCAAGACAGGCCCCAATGGCCTGGTGATCCTTTACCGGGTGGTACATGGCCTCTTTGTCAATAAACACCGGTAGCAAGACCTTCGCAGATTTTATAATCCTCGAATATTTTGTAAGCGGTTCAAACTTGGCCTTAAGCCCTGGCTCCTTTACAATGGCAAATCGCCACGGCTGATTGTTAAGCCCTGACGGCGCCCACATGCCTGCCCTAATGATCTCTAGAACCTGTTGGTCCTCAACTGGCTCATCTGTATATTCCCTGATACTCCTTCTTGAATATATGGCTTCAAGAACAGGATTCTTTTCCATGGCACTCCTCTAAAATCGTTTTTGAATCATGTTACTATTCAAAGCCCTAGTGTAGAATGTTTTCATCCTTTCAACTATATCGGGTCTATTTTATTTTAAAATAATTTGGTTCGAAAAGATAGAATGTATTCATCCTTGGTTTAGGCGCCTGTTATTTTAGATCAAAAAACGCTATGATAGAAAGAAAAAAGTCAAACATAAAACGCGGAAAGGGTCTACTGATGAAGCCACGCACATTCTTTCTTCCCCTGTCTTTTCTGTTTAGAATATTGTTCACTGTGGTCGTGTTGTTATTGCCGGTGGAAGGCCATTCCCTGGCCCTGGCCAGCGAACTTGAAGGTCTTTTGTCCATGGGGCTTGAAGATCTGATGGATGTGGAAGTAACCACAGCATTCAAAAAACCCCAAAGTATCAAAGATATTCCAGCAGCGGTTTACGTGATTACCTCTGAAGACATTCGTCGTTCAGGAGCAGATTCTATTCCGGAAATTCTTAGGATGGTTCCAGGAGTAAATGTGGCCAAGATAGACAATGGAAACTGGGCAGTCTCAATTCGTGGGTTTAATGGTCTCTTTTCAGACAAGCTCCTTGTGCTGATGGATGGCCGAGTCTTGTACGATCCTTTATTTTCCGGGGTTTTTTGGGATGCCCAGGATACAGTCTTGGAAGATATAGAGCGGATAGAAGTAATCAGGGGACCTGGAGCTAGCAGCTGGGGTACGAACGCTGTAAACGGGGTTATCAATATAATTACCAAAAACAGTGGAGACACCTTAGGAGTGATGGTGAGCGGCTCAGCAGGAACCCTGGATAGGGGAACTCTTTCGGCTCGTTACGGATTTAAAATAGGTGATATGGGAGCTACCAGATTTTACGCCAAGACCTATAAAAGGCACCAGCAGTTGCAAAAGGATGGCTCCACCGCCTGGGATGACTGGTTTATGGACCGGGCTGGTTTCAGGTCCGATTTGCAATTAGGAAAAAAGAATGAGGCCTCATTAAAGGGTGAGATATACACCGGAAGAGGCACAAACAAGATGCTTGGTTTTAACAAAGCCTTTACAAAAAGAATTGTTATTAAAAATAACGTACCGATTTCGGGAGGGTTTATCGTTGGCGATATAAGGCATGAGTTTAAAAGGGGATTGGATCTGTCCATTAAGTTTTATTATGACCATACGGAGCGAAAGTACTCTAGTCTTACCTCAGAAACCAGAGACACCTTAGATTTTGAGTTTCAAAATCGTTATTGTAATGGTAGTTACCTGGATTTTTTATGGGGAGGTATCTATCGCCATACAAGAGACCACATTCCTATATCTCATGGAGCGGTATTTGGAGCCTTTTATCCCAAAAGGAGAAAGGATGATCTTTTTAGCTTTTTTTTCCAAAACGAAGCAAAGTTTTTCAGCCAAAGGCTTCGTTTCCTTACAGGTGTAAGACTTGATCACTATAATTATTCCGGGCTTGAGGTCCAGCCAACCTTCAGAATTCTTTATTCCTTGGGCAATAATCAGGACCTTTGGGCTGCTGTATCAAAGGCCGTCAGGAGCCCTAGCAGGTATAACAGGGATGCTGTTTGGGTATTGGGTATTCACCCGGATCCAGCTACCAAGACGCCCATGATAGCATCCTATGTAGGAAATGAAGATTTTGAGAGCGAAAAACTTTGGGCCTATGAGCTCGGCTACAGGTGGAGGATAGACAGGACGCTGACCATTGACGTTACAGGTTTTGCCAATTTCTACAGAAATCTATTTAGTGGTAGCGTTGGTAAGCCTTTTCTTCATCATGGTTTCATGATAATGCCAATTAATCCAGGAAATTATGGCAGAGGGGAAAGTTTTGGTTTAGAGTTTACAGGGAATGTCAAGCCATTTGAGTGGTGGAGGATGGAGCTTTCCTATTCTTATCTTGATACCCATTTTTGGATAGATTCTGCCCACAGGCAGGGTACGGAGATGTCTGCAAAGTATATGGATGCCCCACACCACCAGGTCTCTGTAAGATCTAATATGGATTTGACGACAAAACTTGAATTAGATGTGCAGCTTAGGTACGTGGCAAATCTATCGCGCCTCGATGTGCCCTCATATACGGGGCTTGATATGAGGTTGGGTTACAGACCAAATAGAGATATTGAGCTTTCCCTTGATGCCAAAAATCTGCTGGATCCCTACCATCCAGAATTCAGGGATAAGTTTCTCAACCTTATTAATACAGAAGTGCCTCGTTCAGTGAGTGCAAAGGTCACATGGCACTTCTAAAAATTTTAAATCCATACAAATGGGCACAAACGGTGCCATCATGGAGCCGGGTTTTAAACTGCGGCTTATGGGGCGGAGTTTTGCTTTTTTCCTTTCTTGTTACTTCCAGAGTCCTAGCTAGAGAGCCGGTTGTCAGTAGCGAGTCCGAACTCAAGACAGCCTTTGTTTTTCAATTTACAAAATATGTAAAATGGCCTGAGTCTAAAGGGCATGATAAAAGGCTTGTTGTAGCCGTTGCAGCAGATGATGAAATGGTTGATGCGCTTTCACGTCTTGATGGTAGGACAAGCCAGGGAAGGACCATTGTTGTGATCCCGGTAGATGATGCATCCAAGCTTGAGGATGTTGATCTTTTGTATTTAGGAAAAGGATATATTGCCGATGGAGATATTATAAAAAAGGCGATAAAATATCATATCCTAACTATATCTGATGAAAATGACGCGATCCAAAAAGGCATTATTATAGGGCTTTATATGGCAGATTCAAGGCTTCGTTTCAATATAAACCTTAGAATAGCCACTAAAAGTGAGCTGAATTTGAGCAGTAGGCTTCTGAAACTTGCAGGCAGCCTTATTAAATGAAAATTTTTACCACCATTGAACGCAAAATCGCCTTTTTTATGGGCTTAGTGGCAGTTTCTGTTCTTTTTACCTGTGCTGCCCTTTTTCTCGCCTATTATTTTTGGGATAGTCAGATTCAGCACAGAATCCAGACCTCTGTTCTGACCCAGGTCATTGGATCAAATTGTGCCTCAGCAATAAGTTTCAAGGACGATGTTGCTGCCTTAGATACCCTAGCAGCCCTAAAATCAATGAGAGATATAATCCAGGCGTGTCTCTTTTTTAAAAATGGAAAGAGATTTGTATGTTTAAATAATAAAGAAAATATCAAGAATCTTTCTAATCTAAGGCTAAGAGCAGGTTCTGATTCTGATAGCGGCTATCTCGATGAGTCCTTTTTTAGCAACGTCCACAATTGTCTCAGACCTATTTCCTGGCAGGGCGAGAAGGTTGGTTACATATGGGTGCAGAAGGATCTTTCACGCTTTTACGAGGCCTTTTTATCAACTGCGGTTTTGGTGATGTTTGTATCACTTGTTATAGCTGCCATTTCCCTATTGTTGGCAGGCTACTTCAGTAACCGGCTGGTTAAGCCAATAAACCGTCTCATTGCATCAGTCCAGGAGATTACTTCAGCAGGGGACTATTCCCATCGGGTAGAAAAGACGTCCGAAGATGAACTCGGCCTTCTTATAAAACACTTTAATGAGATGCTCGAGAAGATTGAGCACAGGGACGCACTCCTTATGAGGAGTCGCGAGGAACTAGAGCAAAAGGTAAAGGATCGTACACAAGAGCTTTCGAGGATAAATCAGGAGCTTGAGCACCTGGTGGTCAAGTATAAAGAGGCCAAGGATAGGGCGGAAGAGGCAAGTAAGGCCAAGAGCAGGTTTCTTGCAAATATGAGCCATGAGATAAGAACCCCAATGAATGGTGTTTTGGGTATGGCGGAAATCCTTTTAACTACTGATCTTAACCCTAAACAGTGCAGGCTTATCAAGTCCATTTTAAAATCAGGAGAGATTCTTCTAAATATAATTAACGATATCCTTGACTTTTCAAGGCTTGAGGCAGGTCGTATAGAGCTTAAAAAAGAGGAATTTCCCCTGTTAGATCTTTGCAGGGAAATAATAGAGCTTTTTCAGATTCAGGCCTCCCAAAAGGGCATCAACATATACCTAGCCTGGGAGCCTGATATACCAAGGCGCATAGTTGGCGATCCAGACAAAATCAAGGAAATCTTGATAAATCTTGTGGGAAATGCAGTTAAGTTTACCGATGAAGAAGACATTATTATCAGGGTTAAAAATGGCAGCAACAAAAAGAAGGGGATAAAAGAGAATACCCTGGTAATAGAGGTGGAAGACAGGGGAATTGGAATCTCACAGGATAGGCTTTCTTCCATCTTTGACGCCTTCTCACAGGCAGATGCGTCTGCCTCCAAAAATTATGAAGGCACCGGTCTAGGGCTAGCCATAGTAAAGGGTCTGGTAGAGAGGATGGGTGGATCCATAGGCGTAGAAAGCGAGGCGGGTAAAGGTGCTCTTTTCAGATTAGAACTTCCTTGCGATTTTCGGGATATTCCGAAGCGAGCCCATACAATGAACTCACAAACGGACAAAAGGGCTGTATCCTACATTAGGCATGATTTTTTAAAAGAACAAGTGCTGGCTGCCTTTAGGGAACACGGAATACACACCACATTTGTCAATAATAAAGTCGAACTACTGGAAACAAAGGGGCCTTATGACTTTGTTATCGTTGACTTGGAACTCGCACCGAATTTGAAGCCTCAGAATTTAAAACGATTAATGACGCCCAGTGGCAAAGTGATTTGTCTTTACGAGGAAACTTCGTCAGATATTAGGGAATGGGGGCATGAGTTTTTGCCAGTAAAAAAGAGCGAAGCATACATTAGACTGGAGCTCATTGCAGGTGGCAGTGTCGATCAGGAGATAGCAGAAGAGGAGAGGAAAGATATTCCCATTTCTTTTGATGTAAATGGTATAAGGGTTCTTCTTGTTGAAGACAATGTTGTGAACCAGGAACTTTGTAAGGAGATGTTTTCATCTCTTGGCTGTTCCGCCACCATTGCAACAAGCGGTGAAGAGGCCCTTGATATCTTGCTGCATGAAAGTTTTGATATAATCTTTATGGACTGCCAGATGCCAGGGCTTGACGGTTACGAAACCACCCGGATACTCAGAAAAAGGGAGAAAAAACTAGGTCAGCACACACCTGTTGTAGCCCTTACCGCTTATGCAATGGCAGAGGATAGGGAAAAGTGTCTCGCTGCCGGCATGGACGATTACCTGTCTAAGCCTTTCAAGCTCGACCAGTTAAGGCAGATGCTCATTAAATGGGTTAGCGACAGGAATAGCCATGCGAAACCAACAGCCATAGATGTGCCTGATAAAGGCTTTGAAAATAAAAACCTAAGTGATGTTGTTGTTGAACCATCGGTGATTGAGGAGCTAAGGATGCTTGAAAAGGCTTCTGGTAAGAAGTTCTTCAGCAAGTCGCTACAGAAGTTTTTCGCCAACAGCCCAAAATATATACAGGCAATGGAGCTGGCCTTGGAAAAGGGCGACTTTGACAGCATGAGTTTCAATGCCCACACCTTTAAGGGAACCAGTGGCTTCATGGGTGCAATCAAGCTAAGCAGTCTCTGCCTGAAAATGGAGCAGAAGGCAAAGAAAAGGGACTCCAACGGCCTTGAAAACATACTGGAAGAGATCAAGAATGAGTACCAAAAGGTACGGCAGTACCTTTCCCAGTTTGTGGATGAAAGCCATATTTCCGTGAATTAATCTCCCTTTTTTTCCTGTCGGATCAGATTTATTTTTTAAACAAATAAGTTCCCCATCTCTTAACAGGGATATCATTTATGGATGCATGTTATCTAATTGGAACCAGCGGATGGAACTACGAAAGCTTTATCGGTACGGTTTATGGTCCTGATACGCCAAAGAGGCGCTACCTCGAGACCTACGCCCAGTTTTTTGACACAGTGGAGTTAAATGCATCCTTCTACAGGTCATTTATGGAAAAGACATGGCAGGGCTGGCATGACAGGACTCCAGAAGGCTTTGTCTGGGCGGTCAAGGCCCCTCGCTTCATCACCCATATTAGACGCCTTGAGGTCGAGAAGGATTCGGTTGATATGTTTTTTAAAAGGGCGCTTATTTTAAAAGAGAAGCTGGGAGTTGTGCTGTTTCAGCTTCCTCCAAGCCTCAAGTATGATGGAAGGCGTTTTAGGGCCTTCCTCCACATGCTTCCAGGGGGAGTAAGAGTGGCATGGGAGGCAAGGAATGAGTCCTGGTTCGTTGATGAGGTGTACAGCGAGCTTAAAAAGAGGAATATTTCATGGGTTATTAGCGATACCAATGGCAGATACCCAATGGCAGAGGTCTTTACGGCAGATTTTACATATATTCGTCTTCACGGCACTCACGGCCTGTACAGGGGCGCCTACGGCAAATCTGGACTCAAAAAATGGGTGCGTCTTCTAAAAAACTGGGGCAGGGAAGCCTTTGTCTATTTCGATAACACAGATGACGGAAGTGCTGCCAGGGATGCCCTTCTTATGAAAGAATTGCTGAATGATGGATTTTGATAAAAGGGCCCTCAAGTACAGGTTGGATAAGGGCTTTGATATCACGCTTGTGCCCAAAAGGCCCGGTATTTACATCTTCATGGATGAAGAGGTAAGGCCCATTTATGTTGGAAAGGCCAAGGTCCTAAGAAACAGGCTCTCTTCCTACTTGCGAAAGGGCGCTGTGCATCCTCCAAAGACCGAGGTTATGCTCAGAAGGGCCAGGTACCTGGACGTTATTGTGACAGCCTCAGAAAAGGAGGCCCTGATTCTTGAGGCAGAACTTATTGGAGAGCTAAAACCCCGTTACAACATAAGACTAAGGGATGACAAGGCCTACCCATTTCTGCGCATAGGTACAGGGTCCGCCTTTCCAAGGCTAAGTCTTGTAAGAAAAAGGCGACGGGATGGTGCTCTGTATTTTGGCCCCTATACCTCCTCTACAGAGCTTAGGCGCATTCTTAATCTCATATCTTCCCTTTTCAGGCCAAGGACCTGTACGGATTCCTACATGAAGAACAGGAGCAGGCCATGTCTCAAGTACCAGGTGGGCAAGTGCTCGGCCCCATGTGCAGGAAGGATTTCTGAAAAAAAATATCAGGAGACCATTGAGAGGATAAGGCAGTTTCTGAACGGAAAAACAGCAATGGTGCTAAAGGGGCTCAAAAAAGAGATGGAAGAGGCTGCCCTTGCCCTGAACTTTGAAAGGGCAGCCATGCTCAGGGATTCCATCCAGGCAATTGAGGGGGTAGTGGAAGAGCAGAACGTGGTTTCCAAAAGGCCCTTAGAACTCGACGTGATTGCAATAGAATTAAGGGGGGCCTGTGCCCAGGCTGCTGTTTTGAAGGTAAGGGAGGGAATACTTCGTCAGAAGCAGGCATTTGGCTTAAAAACGGGCCTTGAAGAGGATATGGGGCAGATATATTTCAACTTCATAAGGCTCTTTTACGCAAATACTGAGATTCCACGGGAGATCGTAATTCCCGAGGTGCTAAGTGAGAAAAAGGCCAGCGAACTTTCTGCTATCTTGACAGGGCTTAAAGGGAAAAGGGTGTTCATTGGGAATGCAAAAAGAGGTATCAGAAGGCGTCTTTTTGAAACCGCAAGGGTAAATGCATCTCAAAAACTTGATTATGAAATCTCTCTTAGGGACAGATGGTCAGGGCTTTCATTAAGGCTTAAACGGCTTTTCGGGCTCAAAACAAATCCTTACCGCGTGGAAGGCGTGGACATATCAAACACATCTGGGCTTGAGTCCGTAGGAAGCCTGGTCTGTTTCAAGGGAGGTCTCCCCGCCAAGGACTGTTACCGGCAGTACAATATTGGCATTTCAGGCCCTGATGATTATGCGATGATAAGGCAGGTGGTACACAGGCGCATAAAAAGGGGCTTAGAGGCAGGGGACCTTCCCCATCTTTTTATAATTGATGGAGGCAGGGGGCAGCTTTCTGCAGCCATTCAATCTGCCAGGGAGCTTAGCGCCCTTGACAGCCTTGATATAATCTCCATTGCCAAGGACAGGACGGGGGAGGGCGAAAAGATATACCTTCCACAAAGGTCTGAGCCCATTTTTCTTGACAGAGGCGGTGAGGAACTGAGGTTTTGTCAAAGGGTGCGGGATGAGGCCCACAGGTTCGGCCTAACACGCCACAGGAAAAGACGCACCAGGAAGGCCCTGACTTCCGTGCTTTCTTCCATTCCGGGTGTTGGTGAAAGGAGAAAGGCCCTTCTTTTGGCCCACTTTGGAAGCGTCAAGGCAATAGCCTCGGCCCCAATAGAGGAACTAAAGTCCGTTCCAGGGCTTCCTCTTAAGGTGGCCAAGGCTGTTTACGACTTTTTCAGGGAAGAAGAGACCAAGAGATGCCAAAGGTAAAAAGGCTGCCAGTCCATTTGGCTAATCAGATCGCTGCCGGGGAGGTGGTGGAAAGGCCTGCTTCAGTGGTAAAGGAGCTTGTGGAAAATGCCCTGGATGCCGGCGCAACCTCCATTGAAATAGGCCTTTCAGGAGGTGGCAAAAGGCGTATAGAAGTAAGGGATAACGGTGTGGGAATGTCGCGGGAGGACCTTGAATTCAGTGTCGAACCCCATGCCACAAGCAAGATCGAAACCGCAGAGGATCTTTCCCGGATTACAACACTTGGGTTCCGCGGCGAGGCCCTGGCCAGTATCGGTGCTGTCAGCCGGTTATCCATCTCTTCCAGGCAGGAAGGTACAAGTGAGGGCTGGAGGCTGGATGTGGCCTTTGGGAAGATGGGGAAGGTGCGTCCCCAGGCTTGTCCCAGGGGGACAGTGGTGAGTGTTGAGGACCTTTTCTTAAAGACACCTGCCAGGGCAAAGTTTCTAAAGTCTGACCAGACCGAGTACGCAAGATGCATCAAGGTCATCCACCTTTTTTGTGCAGCATGGCCAGAGGTGGATTTTAAAATGAAAAAGGAAAAGAAATTAGTGCTTTCTTGCAAATCAGGGGTTTCTTTAAAAAAGAGGGTGGAGCCCCTTTTAGGCAGACAGGTTACTGGAGCACTCCTTGCGGTAAGCGGCAAGTCAGAAGGCCTTAACATTAACGGATTTGTTTCCGAGCCAGAAAAGGTCAGGCTTTCGAGACGACATCTCTATTTTTTCCTGAACAAGCGGCCTGTTTCAAGCCCTGTTTTATGGAAGGCTGCAAACGATGCCCTTAGGGGGTTTCTGGTGAAGGGAAACCATCCTGCAGGTGTGCTCTTTCTGGAAATCGACCCAGAACTTGTTGACGTAAACGTCCATCCCACAAAGAGTGAGGTACGCTTTGAAAGGCCAAACGATATTTACCGAATGGTTTTTCATTCCCTGAGGAGGGCCCTAGAGAACAGGGATGGAGTCTGTCTGGTATCTTTTCAAAATGAGAAGGTACCGGAGGGCCTGGAAGGCCCTTTACCGCCGCTGCAAGCACCCCTAGAAGAAAAGACGGAGAAAAGGGAAACAGGAGAGACTGGGGGGCTTTTTCCACTTCCCTGGGAAAATGATAAAAAGGTGGCAGAGCAAAGGCCAGGATATGAACCCTTTCAAAAAGAAGAAGCTAAGACCTTTGGTGGTGATTTTAAAGGTGCGGACAAGACTAAGAATTCTTCAAGGATTATCGGGCAGTTTGCCAATAGCTTTGTGATCTTTGAACTTGATGAGGCACTTTTCATCCTTGATCAGCATGCTGCCCACGAGGCCCTTATCTTTAAGAGACTTAACAGGGAACTTGCCGAATCAGGCAGGCTTGACAGCCAGCAGCTCCTTTTGCCAGAGGTCCTTGAGATAGATGCCTCCAAAATGGAAAACCTGAAAAAGGCGCAAAGGCTTCTTGAAAGATTGGGTCTCGAGATTGAAGGCTTTGGAGAGAATCAGGTCATCGTAAGGGCCGTACCCTTGTCCCTGTTTGAAAGGGAGATAGACAGGGGTCTTGTTAGGGGAATAGTGGAACGGGCACTTAAGGAGCCACAGCTTCCTGAAAAAGAGATATTGAGACACCTTCTTGAGCGTATTTCCTGCTCAAATGCCATAAAGGCGGGAAGTGCCATGTCAGGGGCTGAAATGGATAAGCTGGTAAGGGAGTGTCTTAATGAGGGGGTCAAAAACTGCCCCCACGGAAGACCCGTCATGATCCGGCTTGGAAAAGAAGAGCTCTATTCCAGGTTTTTCAGAAAGTGATTATTAAAAATTGAGCGATTATCCTCAACTTCCTGACAGATTCCCGGTGATTGCAGTTCTTGGTCCAACTGCAACGGGTAAGACCTCTGTGTCCATTAGGCTTGCCAAAAGGCTTGGGGGAGAGGTCATAAACCTGGACTCTGTCCAGATGTACCGGGGCCTCGATATTGGCTCCGCAAAGCCCTCTACGCAGGAGCGGCAAGGTGTTGTCCACCACCTCATAGACATTCGCGAGCCCTGGGAGGTCATGGATGCTACATCCTTTGTAAGGCTTGCGGCAAGGGCCATGGAACTTGTAATCTCAAGGGGAAAGGTGCCCGTATTGGTTGGCGGAACAGGGTTTTATCTAAGGTCTCTTGAACGGGGGCTTTCGATACTGCCAGGAACATCCCCTGCCATAAGGAATTTTGTGCGGAAGATGATCAAGGAATATGGGCATGAAGATGTCCACAGGCTCCTTTCCTCATTTGATCCTCAAAGGGCCAAGGCCATTCATCCCAGGGATACCTACAGGCTTTCAAGGGCCCTTGAGCTTTTCTTGAGTTCTTCAGTACCCTTTGACAAACTGGTTAGGGAGCATGATAAACAACTTTGTCCTTCACTTGAAGGGCGAACAATGATCAAGATTGGTCTTATGGTGGAGAGGGAAAGGCTCTACAGACGGATTGATGAAAGGGTGGACCAGATGATGAGGCAAGGTTTTTTGGAAGAGGTGACCGGTCTCTTGTCAAGGGGGCTTTCTCCAGGGCTTAAGCCCTTGCAATCCATTGGATACCGGCATATTATCTCGTACCTTCAACACGAAAAGGAGTTTTCACAGGCCATTTGGGAGATGAAGCGCGATACCCGCCGTTATGCCAAGAGACAGCTTACATGGTTCAGGAAGGAGCCGGGGATAAGGTGGTTTCATGCTGAAAAGCTCCTTGAAGCAAGAGACATCTGGAAGGCCGTAAATTGAATCTTCCAAACCTTTTGACCATCTTGAGGATACTTCTCACGCCTCTTCTCGTGATCTTTCTGATCAATCATCGTTTTGACTGGGCCTTTGTGGTCTTTGTAGCAGCCGGGGTCTCGGATGGCTTGGATGGGTTTCTTGCAAGGATCATGAAGCAGAAGACCCGCATTGGCGCAATCCTTGATCCAATAGCGGACAAGGCACTACTGGCCTCCGCCTATGTCACCCTGGCGGTTATGGGTTTTGTGCCCAACTGGCTGGCCGTCACGGTAATCAGCAGGGACATGATTATAGTGTTTGGCGTCCTGGTGCTTCTACTTTTTCAGTCTGGAATAGAGATACATCCCACAGTCATTAGCAAGTTGACCACTTTGTTTCAGCTTCTTACGATTTTTACAGTGCTTTTTTCCACTGTGACACACATGGAACTTGGAAGGCTCCTTGTGGGCTGCTACGTAATTACGGCAATACTTACCGTTGCCTCAGGGCTTGATTATCTTTATAAGGGCATATGCCTGCTTGGTAACGAATAACTTGAACCGTCCTGTGATTTGTGGTAAACAACAGCCGTTTTTCAATGCCGGGTCGGGGCGTGGCGCAGTCTGGTAGCGCATCTGCTTTGGGAGCAGAGGGCCGGGGGTTCAAATCCCTCCGCCCCGACCATTGCCGCTTATGTCTTCTTCTCCTGTCATCTTCTACGCTGCCAATGAATTTTCATCTACGCCAGTGATTATTCTTGATTTTTTTTACCTAGGCCGTACAAAAAAAGATTTGACATATTCTGGAAAGAAAAGTTAGTCTTATAGGTCTAATCTTTTTCCGATTTGCTGGAATATTCCGATGCCTTTTCAAAAAATATGAATAATTTTCCGCTAAAAGATTACATCCAGAAACGCAAAGAAATTGTGGACAGCAACCTGGATGTTTTTTTGCCAAAGCCGCAAGGCCCCTCTGGAAAGGTGGTTGAGGCAATGCGTTACAGCCTTTCTGCTGGTGGTAAAAGGGTGAGGCCCATCCTGATGATGGCCGCCTGCGAAGCAGTTGGAGGGGATTTCAACCCCATAATGCCGGCAGCATGTGCCATGGAGTGCGTTCATACATACTCTCTTATCCATGATGATCTTCCTGCCATGGACGATGACGATCTTAGACGCGGAAAACCGACCTGTCACAAGGTCTTTGGTGAGGCCGTTGCCATTCTTGCCGGTGATGCGCTTCTTACCTATGCCTTTGAGCTCATGACACATCCTGAGATGCTGACTCAGCTGGATGGTGGCCTTGTGAACCGTGCCATTCATGTTTTTGCAAGGGCAGCAGGTGTTTCTGGCATGGTCGGAGGGCAGACGGCAGACGTGCTGTTTGAAGGCAAACCCATAGATGCCCAAACCCTAGACTATATCCACCGTCATAAAACTGGGGCGCTCATAAGGGCGTCGGTGGAAATGGGTGCACTACTTGGTGGTGGCGGCCCCCAACAGGTCGAAAGACTGTCCAGATACGGAACGGCACTTGGCCTGGCTTTTCAGGTGGTGGATGATCTCCTGGATGTTGTTGGCGATGAGGAAAAGCTTGGAAAACCGGTTGGTTCGGATGAGAGAAACAGAAAGGCCACCTATCCTGCCCTTTTTGGCCTTGAGGAGACCCGAAAAAGGGCAGAGGAGCTCAAGAATGAGGCCCTTGAAAACCTCTCCGGTTTCGGGCCTGAGGCTGACCCCCTGAGGGCCATAGCCATTTACGTTGTAGAAAGAGACAGATAAAGAGGAGTTTTGTCCATATGTCTTGCTTACTTAAGAAAATTGACAGCCCTGACGATCTCAAGAAGCTCAGCCAGAAAGAGCTGAAGGATCTTGCAAAGGAAATAAGAAAGACCATAGTGACAACGGTTTCTGAAAAGGGCGGGCACCTTGCGCCAAGCCTGGGGGTGGTGGAGCTCACCCTGGCCCTTCATTACTGTTTTGAATCCCCCAAGGACAAGATTATATGGGATGTTGGCCACCAGTCCTATGCCCATAAACTGATAACGGGCAGGAGGGATCGTTTTTCCACCTTGAGGCAGCAGGATGGAATCAGCGGCTTTCCCAAAAGGTCAGAGAGTGAGCACGACATCCTGGACACTGGACACAGCAGCACATCCATATCTGCAGCCCTTGGAATAAGCACTGCCCTTTCCCTCCTTGAAAAGGATGGAAAGGTGGTGGCCGTAATAGGAGATGGCTCCATGACGGCTGGCATGGCCTTTGAGGCCCTGAACAACGCAGGCCACTTGAGGAAGGATCTCATAGTTGTCTTGAACGACAACGAGATGTCCATATCCCCCAACGTTGGGGCCCTGTCCTCCTTTTTGAGCCGGAAGCTCACCAGCAGGCTTGCTACAAAGCTTAAGGGTGAGCTTGAGTCCTTTTTGAAGCGTACCGAGGTGGGAGAAAATATATGGCAGGTTCTTAAAAAGAGTGAGGATTCGTTAAAAAGCCTGCTTACGCCAGGAATGCTCTTTGAGGCCCTTCAGTTTGAGTATGTGGGGCCCATACCAGGCCACCATATCGACACCCTGATAGAGACCTTTGAGAACGTGAAAAACGTGCCTGGACCGGTGCTGGTTCATGTGCTGACAAAGAAGGGGAAGGGTTATGCCCCTGCTGAAAAACATCCAGACCTCTTTCATGGTCTTGGCCCCTTTGATATAGAGACAGGAAAGCCCAAGAAGTCCTCTACGCCCAAGCCTCCCTCCTATACGGAGATATTTGGTCAGACCATGGTCAGGCTGGCAAGGGAGGATTCCCGGATTGTTGGAATAACTGCGGCGATGCCTGCGGGTACCGGGCTCAAGGCGCTTCAGGAGGCCCTTCCAGACAGGTTTTTTGACGTTGGAATTGCAGAGCAGCATGCTGTCACCTTTGCGGCAGGGATGGCACTCGAGGGTCTGAAACCAGTGGTTGCCATTTATTCCACCTTCTTACAGAGGGCCTTTGACCAGATAATTCACGATGTCTGTCTCACCAAACTTCCGGTGGTTTTTGCCCTGGACAGGGGAGGGCTAGTGGGCGATGACGGACCGACCCATCACGGAGTCTTTGATCTGTCTTACCTCAGGATGATACCCAACATGCTGGTCATGGCTCCAAAGGATGAAAACGAGCTTCAGCACATGCTTTATACGGCGGTCAGGTGTGATGGCCCTGCAGCTGTGAGATATCCCAGGGGAAACGGGGTAGGAGTGAGCCTCGACTGGCAGCTAAAGGAGCTCGAGATAGGAAAGGCAGAGATGCTCAAAGAGGGATCAGATCTTGCCATTTGGGCAATAGGCCATCACGTCCATACTGCGCTTCTTGCTGCTGAAGAACTCGAAAGAAAAGGAATTAAGGCCTCTGTGATAAATGCAAGGTTTGTAAAACCCCTGGACATGGAACTTCTGGAAAGAACCGCCAGGGATTTTGGAAAGATAGTTACCATTGAAGAAAATGCCCTTATGGGAGGTTTCGGCTCAGCAATACTGGAGGCCCTGGCAGATAAGGGATTTTCAGACGTAAGGGTCAGGCGCCTTGGCCTGCCTGACAGATTCATCCAGCACGGCAGCCAGCAGCTCCTGAGGAAGGAGGTTGGCCTGGATGTCGACTCTGTTGTCTCTGCATGTAAGGAGATTATGGAAAGCGTGTCAGCCGGCAGCGTGGAGCCAGCCAAGGTCCATTCCTTGCCCGTTCAATAGGTAACTGCCCTTGCTGAGGCCTTTCAGGCCTTTTTTGAGATTCCTGGCGTGGCATGTGTGTCAAAATGCCACGTCATGAATTTGACAATTGTGACTTTTTTACCACACTTACATTTTCGGTTTGAAGGAGTGAAAATCAAACTGTTTTCAGTTTACTGATTTCCCAACCCCCGCTTCCTTTAACTTGCCAGCGTTTTTTGTGTTTTTAGGCCATCTTAGCCTGGTTAAATCGTCCTTTTATTTCTTGGTAAAATTGGCACAAGTCTTGCTAAAATAATTAGAAAGCAAATAAGTTTGGGCATACAGATTGAGCAAACAGGAGTGAAAGATGTTTTGTCTGAAAAACCCCAACAGACGCACCCAACCTGCAATTTGCAACAATTGTAAGAGAAAGTGTGAAAGGGCGGGAAAGCGTCAGAACAAGAACAAGGCCCGCAGGGCCCGTTAGATGGAGTAAACAAGCCGGAGAATGGCCATCAGCCTCCTCCTTTAAGTCTTGGCACTATTTTTTCTTTGTTTTATGGCCAAAACGGCCTCTTCTCCGCCAGAAAAACTTTCTTCACTTGATGGAAATTCTCCGGCTTCTACCTGCTCTTTGTAATGGGAAAGTGCCTCTTTGATCTGCGGGGCCAGGTTACAATACCTTTTTACGAAACTTGGAGTAAACTTTTCAAACAGACCCAGCATATCGTGGGTGACAAGCACCTGGCCATCGCATTTGGGGCCAGCTCCGATTCCTATTGTGGGGATATTAATGCTTTCTGTTATAAGGCCTGCAAGCTCCGTGGGTACGCACTCAAGAACAAGGGAAAAGGCCCCAGCATCGGCAACGGAAAGGGCATCCTCAAATATCCTTTCCGCCTCCTTTATCTCACGCCCCTGCACCTTGAAGCCTCCAAGGCTTGAGGCCGTCTGGGGTGTAAGCCCCACATGGCCCATAACGGGGATTCCTGCAGAAACGATTTTTCTTATCACCGGCGAGACACTGCTTCCGCCTTCAAGCTTCACTGCGTCACAGCCAGCCTCCTTTAAAAATCTTCCGGCATTTCGAAGGGCATCATCCTCGCTTATTTGATAAGACATAAAGGGCATGTCACCTATTACCATGGCCTTCTTTACCGCCCTGTTAACTGCCCTGCAGTGGTGAAGCATCTCTTCCATGGTGACAGGGACAGTGGAGTCATAGCCGAGCATCACCATGCCAAGGGAGTCGCCCACCAGGATCATGTCGATTCCTATGGCGTCAATAAGGCTGGCAAAGCTGTAGTCGTAGGCAGTAAGCATGGTCAACCTTGGACCTGTCTGTTTCCTATTTTTTATTTCAACAGGGGTGATTCTGGCCATGATGGAACTCCTTTAAAAAGAAAGGCCCTTCAGAGGGCTGTAAGCCGGGTTCTGTATTCCAGCAGCCATGAAAGAGGGGCAGCTGGAACGATGATCATTCATCTAGGATGCCGGTCACCCGGCACCTCAAGCAACCTACCCGGAGACTCGGACGGGCCGCCCTCAAACGTCTCCCTATTTGGTCTTGCTCCAGGTGGGGTTTACCAAGCCTGCAAAGTCACCTTTGCAGCTGGTGAGCTCTTACCTCACCTTTTCACCCTTACCCCGCTTCCTGCGAGGCGGTCTGTTTTCTGTGGCACTTTCCCTGGGGTTGCCCCCGGTTCGTGTTACGAACCACCTTGCCCTGTGGAGCCCGGACTTTCCTCCTGCCCCAAGGAGGCAGGCGATCATCCGCCCTCTGCAAGGACCATAAAAAAGGTAATCACTAAATCTCGGTCTTCAATGCGTAAATGATCCTTTGGCAGGACGGGCAGAAAAGTATTCTCTCCTCCCTGAGGAGTTCGTTAAACATCTGAGGCGGTATATTCATGTTACAGGCGCTGCAGACGCCCTGGTCCACGGCTGCCACCACAACTCCTGCCCTTTTGTCTGCAAGGAATCGGTATCTTGAAAGGAGATCGGGCTTCACATCCTTTTCCACCTCGTCACGTTCCTTTGTCAGGGTCTGGATCTTGGCGTCGTATTCCTTCTCCTTGGCCTCAATGTGTTTTTTCTCAGCGGCCGCCTCCTTTTCAAAACCCTGAATCTCCTTTTTACGCTTGGCAACCTCTTCCTTGAGCTCCTCTATCTGTTCCTCAAGCTGGAGTATCTCGTCCTCCCTTGCCTTATTGGCCCTTTTTATCTCTTCGATTTCCTTGGAAAGGGCCTGAAATTCCCTGTTTGTCTTAACGGCTGTAAGCTTTTGCTGGGACTTTTTGAGTCGTTCAAGCTCAAGCTCCAACTCGTCCTCCACCTCGGTCTTTCTCGTCCGAAGATCTGCCAGTTTGTCCTTGAGTTCCTCTATCTCTTGGTTTTTTTGCTGGATGGTCTCGTTCAGGGCATCAAATCTTTCGGGAAGCTTTTCCTTTTCAGCCTTAAGCTTTCTTATCTCAAGATCAATGCCCTGAAGTCTTATAAGTACAGATAGTTCCGGTTTCAATGTGGCTCACCTCATCTATTTTAATTTTGCTTTTTATCCGTCTTTTTTCCAGTGGCGCATGGGGGATTTTTCATCCTTAAAAATTTCTACACTGACATCCCACGACCGGGTCCCTGCCGTCCTTGTAAGGAATTCGAATACGCTGGTCACAACTGGATGCTCTGTCTGAAAATGTCCTGCATCCACAAGGAGGATGTCCTCGGCCTGTGCCTTTCTGGCCACACTGTGTTTTATCTCTGCGGTGACATATGCCTGGGCGCCTGCTGTCAGTGCCTTGTCGAAAAGCGTTGAGCCAGATCCTGAACAGACCGCCACCAGGGATATGGGTTTGCGGCTGCCCCCGGCAAAGGGTATGCAATCAAGGCCAAGGCCTTGGCAGACATGTTCAATGAACTCTTCCTGGTACATGGGTCTTTCAAGCCTTCCAACCCTTCCAAGGCCTGCTTCCGGAATGGAAGGAGATGGCAGAAGGGGGGAGGTGTCCCCTATTCCAAGAAGCCCACAAAGCTTGTCATTCACACCGCCTTGGCAGGAATCAAGGTTGGTGTGCATGGATATTACAGATATGTCGTGACGTAAAAAACCCGCCAGGAGGCGGGCCGTGTACTCTTTAAGGTTTAGGCAACTTAAAGGCCTAAAAATGAGTGGATGGTGTGAGATGACCAGGTCTGATTGGGATTTTAAGGCAAAGGAAAGGGAATCGGGGGTTACATCAAGACAGATGGCAACCCTATTTACTGGGGCATCTGGGTTGCCGCACTGAAGCCCGACATTGTCCCACTCTTCGGCAAGTGATCTGGGGGCCCATTCAAAAAGGGCTTCTTCTATTTCCTTAACAGATGGTGTCATTCTTTGTGCCAAATGTAACATTAAAAAAGGTGCAATCCCAAGATTGCACCTTTTTATAATTCCCAATTGGTAATTTTGCTGAATATTTAAGCATCTTTCACTCTCTAAGTCCTGCCAAAGAGCCTTTTAGAAAGCATTAAATTGGGCCCACCAGGATTCGAACCTGGGACCAACCGGTTATGAGCCGGTGGCTCTGACCAACTGAGCTATGGGCCCTGAACTGAAATGGTCAATATATATAGAGTTGCAAAATTGTCAAGATCGGCCTGAAGCCCATTCTTTTTTATAAAATATATGCTTTGCTGTGCACATTTATGACTTTAAGTTAATATCTGAGATGGAACCACTCAAGTTATGAAATATCAAAAGACTGCCAAAAGGGGCTGCCGGGCCAAGTTTTTTACTGCGGGCTTGTATCTTTTCATGCTGACTGCTGGCCTTATCCTTGGGGCTTGTAGAGGCTACCATGGAGCTCCTGAGGCACCGCCCTTTAAGGTTCCTGTCTCCTTTTCCGCCTCAGGAGATATGCCGCTAAATGAGCTCTGGTGGCATGAGATAGACGATCCAGTCATGTGGAAGCATGTGGAAAATGCCCTTGGTGAGAACTTCACCATTAAATTCGCGTACCAGCGTATAAAGGCAGCTGAGGCCCAGGTGAAAAGGGCCCGTGCCCCCCTTTTTCCGTGGCTGGATTCAGGAGCAGGGCTTGGTCATGCCACCAAAAAAGAGGGGAGCAGCTACATAAACGAAGATACCATCCTTATCAATTCATCGGTAAGTTACGAGCTGGATCTTTGGGGGCGCATAAACTCCGAAGTAGAGGCATTTGAGCTTGATCTTTCGGCCCAGAGGGCAGATTTTGAAACGGCAAGGCTTACACTGTCATCCCAGGTTGCCATAAAGTACTTTGAGATTGTTGCGCTGAAACAGGAGATCAAGATTATAGGGCGCCAAGAGGAAAGAAACAGGAAGTCTCTTGAGATCATAAGGGATAAGTACCACTTCGGTCAGACAGATCCCCTTGATCTTTGGCAGCAGGAGCAGCTTGTTGAACAAACAATATCAAAACAGATAGAGGCAGCAAAGGCCCTAGAGACCGCACAAAAGGAGCTTGCCCTTCTTCTTGGACGTACAGCCACCAAGTCTGAAAATATAAAAACATCTGAATTTTTGCCAAAGCTTCCGCCACTTCCTGAAACAGGTCTTCCGGTAAAAATCCTTAAAAGGCGGCCTGATTGTATGCGGGCATTAAAAAGGCTAATGGCCGCAAATAAAAGGCTTGCCGCAGCAGTCACGGCCCAGTATCCAAGGCTTACCCTGGGTGCCAGCATGGAAACTGACTCATCTGCAGTGAAGGATCTCCTTGAGAACTGGGTTTCCACCCTTTCTTCCTCACTTGTGGCCCCGGTTTTTGAGGGAGGACGCCTTCAGGCAGAAGTCCTCGAGAAGGAGGCAAGGGCCAGGGAGTTCCTTTACGATTACGGCCAGACCCTACTTACTGCAATAAAGGAGGTAGAGGAAAGCCTCGCCATTGAAAGGCATCAGCAGGAACTCATTGGCAATCTTGAGTCAAGGCATGAACTTGCCAAAAAGACCAGCCTTCTTTTAAAGGAGAAATACCTGGCAGGGGACGTGGAGTACCTGCGTTTTCTAGCTTCCCAGCTGAGCGTTGACGAACTTGAAAGGCAGCTGTTACAGGAAAGATTCAGGCTCATACAAAACAGGATTCGTCTATATAAGGCCCTTGGAGGGCCAATATCTTTGGCCAGCCCAAGGAGTAAAGGGAAAAGCACAGCAAAATGAAGCGATACGTCATCTATGGGGCAATGGCAGTTTTTCTGGTTGCAACTGTCATAAGCGTTGTAATCCAGATGCAGGGGGGCAAGGAGGAGAAGGGCTACCTGGAATTTCGCGTAAAAAAGGGGAAGGTGAGCGAGATAATAAATGCCACTGGAGAAATAAGGCCTGCAACAGGTGCCCAGATAAGCCTTGGGGCGCGGGTGACAGGAACCGTGGTCAAGGAGCCCATAAGCGTTGGTGACAGGGTCAAAAAGGGAGATCTCATAGCCATAATTGATAACAGGGAGCTTCGGCAAGACGTCAAAAGGACGCTGGCGGAACTTGAAAGGATAAAGGTCCGATACGAGAACCTCATAAAGGAAAAGGAGCAGGAGATCAAAGGGCTTGAAAAGGAGCTTATGAACGCAAGGCTGGAAGAGAAAAGGGCAGAATCTGAATTTCGTTTCAGGAAGTGGAATTTTAACAGCATGGAGGCCCTTTTTAAGAGCAGGAATCACAGTGTCTCTGAAAGGGCCTTCAGGGAGGCCAGGAACGATTTTGTCCAGGCAAGGCACGGTTGGAAAGAGGCCTTAAACAGCATCCAGGCGGCGCAGGCGGCCTTAACCAAGGCGAAAATAGGGTTAAAAAGGCTAAAGGGAGAGTACCTTCAGGAGAGAAAAAAGGCAGAGGCGGAGCTTAGAAAGTCAAGGATAAGGCTTTCCTATTCCGAACTGAGGGCGCCCTTTTCAGGGGTGATAACCTATGTCTCCACCCAGGAAGGCGAGACCGTTGTTGCAGGGCTCAATGCACCCCAGTTTGTCAAGATACTTGATGAATCTAGGGTGGAAAACTGGATATATGTGGACGAAACAGACATTGGGCGCATTAGGGACGGCATGGAGGTCTCCTTTACAGTGGACGCCTACCCGGATGTCTCCTTTATGGGCAGCATAGACAAGATATATCCAGCGCCTGTTATCCAGAATAACGTAGTCTACTACATTGCAGTAGTGAGGATTTTTAGGGACGCTCAAAGGCTTCACCTCAAGATGACAACCCACAACCAGATTCACGCAAGGACCTTAAGGGACGTTCTCGTTGTGCCAAACGGTGCCGTAAAGTTTCTTGACGGCCACTACGTGGTAAGACTCAAGGGCGCAAAGGGCAAGGGCTTTGTAAGGGTGGAGACAGGCATAAGCGACTCCAAATTCACGCAAATAAGATCAGGTCTTAAGGAGGGGGACGTTGTCCTTTACAGGCCGTAGGGTTATTGGCGATTTTCATGTCTTTAATCGAGCTTAGGGGCATAAGAAAGACATACCGGCAGGGAGAGCTGCTGGTTGAGGTGCTAAAGGGTGTGGACCTTAAGGTGGAGAAGGGGGATTTTCTTGCCATAATGGGCGCAAGCGGAAGCGGAAAATCCACCCTCCTTTACATAATAGGCTGTCTTGAAAGCCCCACTGACGGCAAATACATCCTTGAGGGTTCCGAGGTTTCTCGCCTTGGCGACGACGAGCTTTCTGCCATAAGAAACCAGAAGCTTGGTTTTGTTTTCCAGTCCTTCTACCTGATACCTTACCTTACAGTGCTTGAAAACGTGTTAGTACCAACCATCTATTCAAAAAGGCACCTTGATTTCAAATCCCGCGCAAGAGGGCTCCTTCGCAAGGTTGGCCTTGAAGAAAGGCTCTTTTTCCTGCCCTCTGAGCTTTCAGGTGGTCAAAAACAAAGAACAGCCATTGTAAGAAGCCTCATAAACGACCCTGACATTGTTCTTGCAGATGAGCCAACAGGGCAGCTTGATTCAAAAAGCTCTTCCCAGGTCATGGAGATACTCACTGCTCTTAACAAAGACGGAAAGACGATCATACTGGTAACCCATGACGAGGCAACTGCCTCCTATGCAAAAAGGCGCGTGATAATGAAAGATGGACTTATCTATCCTGTTTAAGGGCCTTTTCCTGTCATCTGTTTTTAAGGCCTTAAGACAAGGGCTTTTAAAGACCATTTTTGCAGTCTGTGGTGTAAGTTTCGGCATTGCCTCCATTGTGTTCATTATTGCAGCCATTGAGGGAAGCAACCTCCAGGCAAAAAATATAATCGAACTCCTTGGGCCAAACAGCATATTTGTAAGGTCTGGCTTTGGAGGAAAACACAGCGTAAGGCGGCTTACCTACCGTCTGGACATGGAGGATTTTCGCATACTCAAAAAGGTCATGGGTGTGACAGGATGTGCTTACATAATGCTCAAGAAGGTGGACGTTTCGTCAAGAAACAACAGTGTTAAGGCATACGTGGTGGGTGCCATGCGGGATTTTCTTGAGGTATTTGACTATAAGATGGCAGAGGGCAGGCCTTTTCTTCCAAGGGAGTACCTTTTTTCCCCAAAGGTGTGCATAATCGGAACGGAGCTCGCCAGGGAGCTTTTTGGCAGAGAAAATCCCATTGGCAGGGAAATCAAGGTGTCTAAAACAAGCTTTAAGATCATAGGAGTTTTTGCAAAAAAGGGAAAGCTTCCAAGCGGAAGAAGCCTTGATAACAGGGCGATACTGCCTATAGGTACCTACAGGAAGTTCATTGAGCCTGAGTACAGGCGCTTTTTTGCAATAAAGCTCAAGGTGGATCCAAATGTCCCTTACGATTTGATTGTTTCCCAGGTTAAGGAGGCCCTGTTAAGGCATCATGCCAGGGAGGACTTTGCAGTCATCACCCCGGAGACCATCAGAAAATTCCTAAACATATTCAACATCACCCTTTCCATCTATCTTGGGCTTGTGAGCATGACGGCCCTTTTCATAAGCGGTTTTGTCATGTCAAACATCTTTTCCATAAATGTGAAGGTAAGGGCCTGGGAGATAGGGATAAGGCGGGCCCTTGGGGCATCAAGCCTCCACATACTTTTGCAGTTTCTGGCTGAGGCGGTAATCATTTCGTTTATTGGCGGCGTACTGGGAAGCATCCTTGGGCTTTTGGGCATAAGGTTTCTCATGCCCCTTCTTTTCATTCCAAGGGTCTATCCAGTGGCCTCTTACATTGCAGCCCTCTTTTTTTCCGTTGCCACAGGTCTATTTTCAGCGGCCCTTCCTGCAAGAAAGGCTGCAGGCTGGGAGCCTGTACGAGCTTTGAGGTCAAGGCTGTGATCCTTTCCATTAGAGAGCTTGTTGCCTATCTCAGGGTGGACAGGCGGCGCACCCTCATTGCCCTTTTGGGAATAGCCATGGGCGCAACTTCCCTTGTGCTCATGGATACCATAAGCGGTGCAATGAAAAAGAAGATGGAGAGGGAGCTGGGGCGTCTGGGCTCACTCCTTGTCATGGTGGTTCCAGGGGAGGTTAGGGCAATCGGGCAGAGGAGGATTCAGTTTTCAAGATACACCACCCTCAGCAAAGAGGATGTGGACAGGATAAGGACCATGATTCCCTTTGTGGCAGCGGCAAGCGGCATCAAAAGGAAGTCCCTTTCTGTAAGGAACAGGCTCAACGAGTCAAATCTCGCGGTTACTGGCGTTGAGCCCTCCTATTTCAAGCTCCTTGACTACAAAGTTGCAAGCGGCGGTCTTTTTCTGCAAAGGGACATGAGGGCAAAGGCAAAGAAGGTGGTCCTTGGGGCTAAGACGGCCACAAGTTTTTTTGCTAGCCCAAGGGCTGCAATAGGTAAGACACTTATCCTTGGAGAGACACCCTTTAGGGTGGTGGGGGTGCTTGAGAAGAGGGGAAGCTTCAGTAACGAGGATTTTGATGAAACACTCTTTGTTCCCCTTACCACAGAGATGTCAGTGCTTGAAAACGTGGATTTTCTTGACGGTGCTGTGATCCAGGTCCGATCAAGGGGCGTGCTAAAGGCTGCCATTAATGACATTGAGGAGTTATTAACAAGACGGCACGGAAAGAGGGATTTCACCCTTAATACCTATCAGGAGGTAGAGGGCACAGCCTCTAAAACCATGCGTCTTTTTTCCGTTTTAAGCAGAATAGTTGCCTTTGTGGCCTTTTGCGTTGGAACCCTTGGGATACTGGCCGTAATGGCGCTTTCCATTTACGAAAGGCTCCTTGAGATTGCAGTAAAGAGGGTAGCGGGAGCAAGAAAGAGGGACATTTTCTTGCAGTTTCTTGCAGAATCCATGTTTTTGAGCCTGGCAGGTTCGTTCCTGGGCGTAGTCTTTTCAGTGGTGGTGGGGCTTTTGGTGCAGATTTTGGCACAGTGGCCCTTTTTCATACCCGTTAAAACCATAGCCGTCTCGGTAATTCTTTCTGCCCTGACCGGGATGGGCGCGGGAATCTATCCGGCCGTAAAGGCACTTGAGTTTGAACCAAGATACATATTGAGGCTTTTCGAGGAGCTTTAACGGGCCTACTCGAGCCTGGCCCTCATGTTGAAGCTTCTGCCCCTGAACCTGGCCTTAAGTCCCTTCCACGATGAGGGAAGTCTGAGGTTTTTTCTTTTCTTTCCAGGGAAATACCTTAGATCCACGACCCACGTATCTACTCCGGCTTCAAGGAGCCTCGGGCCAAGATCAAGAAATGACACCGGCACCTGGGGATAGAGATACCCCCGGTCCCTTTCTGCCCTCCAGTAGAAAGACTCGCCCCGCCTGCTTTTTACGCCTTCCTTGGACGAATAGGTTCTGTGGCGAAGTCTTGTGGTAAAAAGGGGGATGAATCCGTAAATCGTAAGGGCAGCCTTGGTGTTTCCACCCGGTTTCGCACTTAGGGCCTTTTTCAGGTTTTCAATATCGGTTTCTATGTCAAACTGTACTAAAGAGATTCCCAATTTTTTCAAATGGGCCAATGCCCTTGAATTTAAGACGTTAAGTTCGTAGGAAGATGAAAGCCTTGCCCCTTTTAACGGAAGGGCCAGATGCCAAAGATTTGAAACCTGAAACCATGAAAAGCCAAGGTTTCTTGCCTCCCTTACAAGCCTTTTAATCCTTGGCAAATCCCGTTCCCACCCCAGGACAGGAAGGTGCCAGACAAGTCTTTTACGAAGGGGGTCTGAAAAACCAAGCCTTTTTGCCGCTCCAAGGTTTTTCTGGGTAAGGGGAAGAATAAAACCCTTCACATACCTTTGTTTTAAAAGGGCCCTTGCCTCCCTTAGGTGGTTTAGAAACAGGAAAATCTCAGGTTCAACCCCCCTTTGTTTTTCAATTGTCCTGTTTCCTGTCACCTTTCTGGAAAGCTCCTTTCCAAGTTTCCCAGCCTCTTTGATAAGGGCCTTGTCCTTAAATTTTTCTAGCCTAATACAGGACCATGGTTTCTCGCCTGTCTTGGCGCTGTCTGTTTTAAAGACAAGGGCGCAATTTATGGGAAAATCTTTATCGCCTTCTGAAAACCCTGCCTTCTTACCCAGAGTGAAACTCCCATCATCTGAAACCTCCTTAACCAGGGCGGTAAACTGCCTGTCACTTTCTTTTAAGACAATACGCAGCCTGTCTCCTGGAGAGGGTGTCTTTGACGCAGACAGTCTGAGCCAACCATCCTTGACTGAGGAGACCTTTCCAAGAAAGATGCCTGTATTGGCCGTTCTTGTGGGGGAGATGAGGTCCCTTGGGTTTTGGCTCATGAAAAAGCCCCTGGAAATGGGCCGTCCCATGGCCTCTTTTACCATGTCCGTGGCACGTTCCATGTTCTCCTGGAGTCTTTTGCTCTCAGAGTCAAGTACCAGTCTGTATGCCCTCACCACCTGGTAAACATAAGTGGCGGGTTTCAGACGCCCCTCTATCTTAAGGGAAGTAACACCTGCACTTGAAAGCTCTGGAACAAATTCCAGTCCGCAAAGATCATCCATTGAAAAGAAAGTACCATTTGCGCCTTGCCATTTATACATTCTCCTGCATGGTTGTACGCATTTTCCCCTGGTGCTCGATTTTCCGCCAAAAAAGCTGCTGAACCTGCAAAGTCCGGATACGGAAAAGCACATGGCCCCGTGAACGAAGACCTCTGTTTCAACCCTGCTGTTTCTGGCAATATGTTTGATTTCAGAAAGGGTTAGCTCACGGGCAAGTACCACCCTAGAAAATCCAAGCCTTCTGCACGTCTCCACCCCAAGGCTATTGTGTATGGTCATAAGTGTGCTCGCATGGAGTTTGAGGGATGGAAAATGTTTCTTGGCTAGATTCAGTATGCCAAGGTCCTGGATTATGAGAGCATCCACCCCTATGGCATCTAGCTGCGAAAGAAGACCCATGCAGGCAGGGATCTCATCCTCCTTCATAAGGGAGTTCAGGGCTACCAGGACCTTTACCCCCTTTTTATGGGCGGTAACCGTAAGGTCAGCAATCTGGTTTACTGTAAAGTTTTTTCCATAGGCCCTGGCATTTAGTATCTTTGGACTTATGTAGATGGCGTCTGCGCCTGCCTCAAGGGCAGCAAGGAATGCCTCAATGGTTCCTGCCGGGGCAAGGAGCTCCGGTTTGGTTTGTTTTTTAGGTAAAGATCTGCCTTTTTGGGACATGATGTACCTAAGGGAAAATATCATAAAAAAGCCCCCTGCACCAATGGTATGCAGAGGGCTTGAGTATTTGGCTTACTATGTTTTACAAGCTGATAGCTTTTACGGTCTACTTGTGTTCTTCCGGCTTTTGGGTTCCTTCCGGGTGAAAGGGGGTTATCTTTGTTCCCTGGAGTCCAAGGCCGGCCATAAGGCCCTTTTGGCTGAAGATAAAGGCATAGATATCCTTTTTGGCAGTGGTGGTTGTTAAATTCTTGGCTGTACCTGCATCCACTACCACTATGCTTGGCCCCACGCCTATCTCCCAGCCATTACTGTTAAGTATGTATTTCAGGGCGTTATCTGTCATGAAGAACAGCGCATAACCAAATTTTTGCACCCCAGCCTGGAGGCCATAGGAGGCGCCAACACTCTTAAAATAGGCAATTGTGTGTCCCTTGACCCGGAGTGCCCCTTCGCCATACTGTCCCCCAACGATAAAGCCTGCCTTGTATATCTTTGGAAATACCAGTATGCCCTTTGCCATCTTGGCAAGCTGGCGCGCCTCTGGTGACTTCTCAAAGAGTTCTTGAAGGGCCTTATCCACCTCCTTGTCTATCTCCTGGGCCGTTGCAGCAATGACCTTGCCCGAACTTGCAAGAAGAAGAAAGAAACTGCAAAGGCCAATCAGCAGGGTTTTGATTTCATTTCTTTTACTGAGCTTCATTTTCACCTCCAAAGACTAGATTTGTCTTCTCATGAATTTACCAGCTGTAGGCAAGTCCAAGCCCGCCTATCCACTGGTTAGATGAACCCCTTTTGTCCACTACAGGGCTGTCATCGGCATCGCTTACAAGGCGCCGGTATTGGACGCCTGCTGCCAGGTGCCAGTTCATGTTGAGATGCATGACAAAGACCGGGTTTACCCTTATGTCCTTGACTCCACTGTCTGCATCAAAGACCGGAAGGCCAGTCTTAGCAGAATCACTCTTGCTTACCCCAAAGTAGGTGGACATGTAGTTGTCACTTGCATAACAAAGGCCAACACCAAAGCCGAAATCAAACATCTGGGACAGCGGATACCAGAATCTGGTGCTGGCGGTGATGGTGTAGCCATCGTGTTCGTTTCCCACGTCTGTCAGGAAGTCTACGTCTGCCAGGAACCGCTTACGGGGATTTTGCTTGTCAATGAACTCAACGCCAATGAATCCGCCTGCTTCTACGGTATCATCTATCTTTTTCATTTTTTTGACAACAGAGTCATCTACGTCATGGTCTCTGCCAAAGTGGTAATTTACAGAAGGCCCAAGGCGGAACCAGTCGTGATCCATCAGATTTATCTGGAGCTCGTAGCCCTTGATGAGCAGATACTGCTGATGGCCCTCGAACTGAAACCTTGCAAAGGGGGCAACACCGAACATGTAGTCGTCTGATCCTTCGTAATCCGGAGCAAATCCCAGGCCAAGTCCAAAGACCCGTGGCATGTTGTCTATGACAAGGTTCATTTCGCTACCACACCGTGCTGCCATTGGCTGAAAGACAAAAATGGCAGACAGAATTGACACCAGTGTGATATTAATAAATTTCCAGTTGATTTGACCCATGAAAGCCTCCATTCCTAACTATGTATTTTTTGATTCAGAATTATAACGCTACAACGCTGTGGTAGCATGTGCAAGTTCTTTGTGCAGTTCGCATGGACTGCCAGTGCGAGAAGCATTAACAAGTAGATAGGAAATGAATCAGTCTTCATCCGCTTTTCTAATGAAAAGCCAATGTTATTGTCAATAAAGTCAATCTCAGTTTTATATTTTGTTTGATCCTTTTTCCAAAGGGAAATAATTTTTATCTAACTACTTGTCTTTTAACAAAAAATCGTATAGCCTTTAACCAACTGCAACTTGGCAGGGAGGGGAGATCATGGTTCGAATCATGGTTCGAATGGTTGGCTGCAGGGCAGTCATAACGGTACTGCTTTTTGCCTTTGCTCTGACGTTTTCCGGGTGTGGCGACAAGGAAAGGAACCTTCCAAGATATTCCCTGAAAGACATTCCCCTTTTTGACCTGTCCCAAAGTTACAGTAACTGTGGTTGGCGGAACAATCTCAAATACCTCTATCAGCCCCTGCCAAAACCCCTCAAGGATGCAAAGATCGTGGTCAATAAGAAACGCCGCATACTTTATCTTTTTTCAGGTGATACCCTCATGAGAATTTATCCCATCAACCTTGGCCCCGACCCTTTGAACGACAAAATCAAGGCAGGGGACGGGAGGACACCAGAGGGACGGTATTTCATTTGTACAAAGAATCCGAGGAGCAAGTACTACAAGGCCCTAGGCATCAGTTACCCCTCAAAGCAGGATGCCTTAAGGGGGCTCAGGATGGGTTTCATTACCAAAAGACAATATGAGGCAATTGTTTATGCCATTGACCACGGTAAGAGACCCCCATGGTTTACCAAGCTTGGCGGGGCAGTTTGCATCCATGGAGGAGGTATCGGTTGGGACTGGACCAGAGGTTGTATTGCCCTCAGAAATGCCGATGTGCAGGAATTGTTCGAGGTAACAAGCGTGGGCACACCCGTTATAATATTGAGTGGGGTTTCTAAGGAGAAACCAAAAGGGCCGGCCTCTTTAATGAGCACTGCTAGTAGTGGACATAAACAAAGGTCCCTGGATTAGCCCTGCTTGTCTTTACGAATTTTCCCGGTGGCGCAACAGGGAGCGTCCAATTAAAAAGCCAGTAGGCATCTCGTGGTGCAAGGTTTACGCAACCATGTGACTGCTTCATCCCAAAATTATCGTGCCAGTAGGCCCCATGAAGGGCTATTCCTGCTGAGAAATACATGTGAAAGGGTACGTCTTCCAAGAAGTAGTAGTCAACGCCCTTTTCTCCCCCACTCATCTTTGCCATTCTGACCTTGCCCCATATCCGGAAAATGCCGGTGGGCGTCTCAAACTCCGGCAGGCCAGACGAAATGAGCGTTGCATAAACAAGTTTGTCTCCCTGGAATGCCTCAAGCACCTGTTCGTAAAGGTTGACATCTATCCATTTGGCCATTTCGGGTATTTTAGGAGGTCTGGAAGGCCTGGTGATAAGGGCAACCCTCCTGCCGTCAATCCACTTGTTGGCGGCAAGCCTGAGCCACTTTTGTCCATTTACCATCCTGGTTTCCAGTATCTTGACCAGGGTGTGTTTTTCTATGAGCTCTCCATCAATGTATTCCTGCTTTCCAGGCGTAGAAGAGGTATAGGTGTCGAGCACGAGCCATCCATAGGTGCCCTCAAGGGGTTGCTCCCTGAAGTTTATACCCTTAAAGGTTGATACCTGGAAAAAGGAGAGATAGGCCTGCTCCAGAAATTCCCTCCTGTTGATGTGGTACCATGTAAAATTGCCAGAATTTATTGGAATGGGGCTCTCAAGGGAAACCCATATGAAGCCCCCGTCAAGAGTCCTTTTCGGTTTTTTCCCGGAAAGATCATTCCATGGGGCCTTGTATACCGGTGCAGGCTGAGTGGTTACCTGTGCGTAATTGTATGGGAGGATTTCCCTGTGTTCAGACCATTTGAAGGTGTTGTCTGGCAGGATCTTAAATACATTGTCTGTTTCATTGGCCCCGGTTTCGTTCTGGCTGGGGGGCTCCATGGCCAGATTGCCAGTTTTCTCCGTTGAATTGGTGGCGTTTGCAGCCTGTTCTTGCGCATGAACCGTTAGTGGTGTTCCAACCATAAAGACCATGAACAGAAGTAAAGCCAGATGTCCGTTACACTTTTTCCCAGTCAAGATATCTACCCCTTTATTACGGCCAGAGGCTTAAGTCTTGCAACTTTTCTGGCAAGGCCAGATCCATGGGTTGCCTCTACCACCCTTTCAACATCCTTGTATGCCTCTGGCGCCTCTTCTGCAGCACCCCTCAAGCTTGCTGCCTTTAAAATAATTCCGCGGTGTTTCAGGGCGTTTATGACACCTTTTCCTTTCCACCGCTTGAGGGCGGCCCTTCTGCTCATGGACCTTCCTGCTCCATGACATGCACTGCTCCAGGCAAGATCTTCTCCCTTTTGGGTGCCAACGAGAATGAATGAAGATGTACCCATGGTGCCCCCTACAAAGAGGGGCTGGCCAACCTGCCTGTAAAGTTTGGGAAGCTCCTTGTGCCCAGGGCCAAAGGCACGGGTTGCCCCTTTCCTGTGCACAAAGAGCTTGTGCATTTTACCACTTACTTTGTGCTTTTCAACCTTGCAAGTGTTGTGGCTTACGTCGTAGATAAGCTCACAAGTGGCCTCAGGAATGATCCTCTGCACCACTGTTCTTGTCAGGTGTCCAAGCACCTGCCTGTTTGCCAAAGCACAGTTTATGCCGCATCCCACCGCCATGAAGTAGTCCATGCCCTCAGGAGATTTTATGGGTGCGCACACCAGTTCCCTCTCCTTTATGGGGATGTTGTACTTCCTGGAGGCGGCCCCAAGTATTTGCAGATAGTCGGTTCCTATCTGGTGGCCAAGGGCCCTTGAGCCGCAGTGTATGGATATAACTACATCGTCTTCTTCAATGGAAAAGGCCCGTGCCGCATCTCTGTCGAAAATTTCTTGCACATATTGTATTTCAAGGTAGTGGTTTCCAGAGCCAAGGGTCCCTATCTGTTTCTTTTGCCTCTCCTTGGCCATGGTGGAAACCTTGGCCGGATCTGCATCTCTTATACGTCCGCCATCCTCTATGTATTCCAGTTCCTCTGGGAAGCCGTATCCCTTTTCAACCGCCCAGTGGGCTCCGTGCTTGAGGATATCGTCAAGTCTTGAAACCGTAAGCTTTATCTTGCCTGTGGAGCCGACTCCGGCAGGTATGTATCTAAAAAGTTCTTCAATAAGGGTCTCTAGTTTGGGAAGTATCTTTGATTTTTTAAGGCCTAGCCTGTGGCATCTGACACCGCATGAGATGTCATAGCCAACGCCGCCAACGGAGATGACCCCGCCACTATCAGGATCAAAGGCAGCCACTCCTCCTATTGGGAAACCGTAACCCCAGTGGGCATCCGGCATGGCCATGGCGGCCTTGATTATGCCTGGCAGTGACGCCACATTTGAAAGCTGGACAAAGACCTTGTCATCCATCTCTGACAAAAGTACCCTGTCTGCAAAGATAAAGGCAGGGACCTTCATATCCCCTGACTTGGGAATCTGCCAGACATAATCATTCACTTTATTGACTCTGCTCGTGTCCATGGATTGCCTCCTCGTCATACATCAACCACGCATTGGGCTATCCAAAGGCCTTCTTTCTCCTCTACCTTTGCTTCTGTGAAAGTCGCCCCTTTCACCTCTATACCCCGCCCGTGTATCTTTTCAGACCATTTCTCTCCCTGGACTATTGCCTTTAAACGTGTACCTTCTATCTCAACATCAAAGCGGGAAAAGACCATACCCTTCAGGTCAGAGAGACCAATAAGTGCATTTATCCATGCAACAAAAAGTCCGGTGAGGTCGTAAGAGGAGCATTCAAGCCTCTGTTTCTGTTTGCAAGAAATGGCCAAAATATCTTCCAGCATGATTGAAAAAAGGGCCCTGGCCCCGTTTTCAAAGGCCTCTTCAAGGCTTCTGCCAATGCCCCTTATCCCTATGTCTGCAACGTGGTCAAAGGTTTGCCATTCTGGCTTCAGCTCTTCCATTTTCTCTTGCCCCATTCTATCCAGCCCCAGGTGGAAAGCCCTGTAAAAACAACAAAGAGTACTGCCTGGGCATATATTTCATGATAGATGTTGACAGCTATCCATCCTATGTTGGCAAGGGTGTAGATGGCAAAACTTGCCCTTTTTTTCTTGATGTTGAGCACTGCAGCGAAGATGCTTATGGCAGTGAGAGTCCATGGCAGATAGGTGGTCATAATGGTATCGAGGAGATGTTTGCCTGTCACTTTAGGTGGGGAAGCAGCGCCTTAAACTGTTGCGTGCCAGCCTTTTTAAGAAGCTGGTACACCACTGTCTCCGTTGGGCAGCAGAATATGGAATTGGTCTGCATGAGGGTGATGGCCTGCCTTGCGTTTTTCTTTGATCGGGAGGAGACGGCATCAGTGGCAACCCATGTGGTGAAGCCAAAGTTCATGGCAGAAATTGCTGTCTGGAATACGCATATGTGGGCCTCGACGCCCGCGAGAATTAGGGTGTCCACTGCCGGGGAAAGCCCATTCATAACCTTTAAGAAATCCCTATTGAAAAAACAGTTAAATTCTGTCTTGTCAATTTTTGACAGCCCTTTTTCAGGAAGCTCCACTTCCGGCACTATTGGCCCAAGGCCCTTTTCATACTGGGTCGTTGCAACTATGGGCAAATCAAAGACTTCAAAGGCCCTTAAAAGGATATTTATATTTTTTATGACCCTTTCCGGCTTTTGAACCGCCTTCATGAGCCTTTCCTGTGGGTCAATGACCACGAGACAGCATCGTCTTGGGGTTATTAACTCTATATTATTCATCACCTGCATGCCTCCAGAAGTTTTTGTTATTTTACAGCAAATACGCCACAAAAAAAGGCATCCTTTCACGCAAGGATGCCTTTTTGTTTGGTTACCTAAGTGTATTTAAGTTTAGTGATCTACAGCTGCTCCTGCTCCCCTTGGTGTACGGATGGAGTTGACCAGTTCCTGGATCTCCTGTGGTGGAGCCTTGGTCATGGAAGATACCACGTAGGTGACCACGAAGTTTATGACCATACCTATAGTTCCGATGCCTTCAGGGCTGATGCCAAAGAGCCACTGGTCCTTGGTCCCGCCCATGAACTTGAAGTAGATGATGTATGCGGCAGTGAAAATGATGCCTGCCAGCATACCGCAGATGGCCCCCTCCCTGTTGGTCCTGGCAGAGAAAATTCCAAGAACTATGATTGGAAAGAAGGAGGAGGCTGCAAGCCCAAAGGCAAAGGCAACCACCTGTGCAACAAACCCTGGCGGGTTGATTCCAAAGTAACCTGCGATACAAACGGCAATACCAATCATTATACGTCCCACCAGAAGCCTCTGTTTTTCCGTGGCCTTTCTGTTGATCATCCTGTAGTAGAGATCATGGGAAATGGAAGATGCGATAACCAGTAGCAGGCCAGATGCGGTTGAAAGGGCTGCTGCAAGGCCTCCTGCAGCAACAAGTGCGATGACCCAGTTTGGCAGGTTTGCAATTTCCGGGTTTGCAAGGACCATGATATCCCTGTCCACATAGAGCTCGTTGGGAGAGTTGGTAAGCTTGTTGGCAACGATCTTCTGGCCCAGGGGACCGGTCTTGCCCTTTACAAATTTTGGCTTGCCAATAAAGGGCTTACCTGCCCGATACTGGATTATTCCGTCGTTGTTTTTGTCTACCCAGGCAATGAGACCAGTCTTTTCCCAGTTCTTAAACCAGGATGGGGCCTCTGCATAGGGCTTATCGTTTATGGTGTCGATCATGTTGTAGCGTGCAAAGGCAGCTACTGCCGGGGCCGTGGTATAGAGGATTGCAATAAAAAGCAGGGCGTAGCCAGCACTCAAACGTGCAGCGCGGACGCTGGGCACGGTGTAGAACCTGATAATGACGTGGGGCAGGCCTGCCGTACCCACCATGAGGGCAAAGGTGATGCAAAAGACGTCAAGCATGGATTTTGCCCCGGGTTGCGTATATGCCGTAAAGCCAAGGTCAGTGTTGAGTTTGTCCAGAACGTCAAGCAGGTACTGACCAGCATACTGTCCAGTATGTACTGTGCTTCCAAGGCCAATCTGAGGGATACCTGTACCTGCAATCTTCATGGAAATAAAAACTGCTGGAATGAGGTAGGCAGTAATCAAAACCGTATACTGTGCAACCTGGGTCCAGGTGATCCCCTTCATTCCACCAAGACCTGCATAGAAGAAGACGATGGCCATACCAATGAGAACGCCCGTGTTAACAGGAACTTCCAGGAAGCGGCTGAAAACGATTCCAACACCGCGCATCTGGCCACAGACGTAGGTAAGAGAGACAAAGATGGCGCAGAGAAGGGCAACGAACCTTGCTGCGTCTGAATAGTACCTGTCCCCAACGAAGTCTGGAACTGTGTACTTGCCAAATTTTCTCAGATAAGGGGCAAGGAGCAGGGCAAGTAACACGTAGCCTCCTGTCCAGCCCATTAGATAAATGGAGCCAGCATATCCAAGGAAGGATATGAGGCCTGCCATGGAAATAAAGGATGCAGCACTCATCCAGTCGGCTGCAGTGGCCATTCCGTTTGCCAGGGGCGGGACACCGCCGCCTGCAACATAAAAACCCTTTGTGTCACGCACCCTGGAAATCCAGGCAATGAATATGTAGATGCCGAATGTCAGCCCTACCATTATGTAAGTCCAAGCCAGAATAGACATAGCTTTCTCCTCTCCTGAAGATTAAATAGATTTTTTAGTTGTCAATCAAATTACTTTACGTGGCGAATCAAAACCACAAAACGGGCAGCCTACTCGTGAACGTCGTATTCCCTATCCAGTTTCTGCATGTAGGCGTAGTAAACAAAAATGAGGCATACAAAGACGTAGATGGAGCCCTGTTGGGCAAACCAGAACCCCAATGGGAATCCGCCAATTCTGATTGCATTCAGGGGTTCTACGAAAATGATGCCACACCCGTAGGAAACAAGGGCCCAAATGCACAGAAGAAAGGACATGAACGTCACATTCTTCCTCCAATATTCCTGCAGGTTTTTACTCATAGTCTCCTCCTTTTTTTGAAAAATTGGGCTAAAAAATAACAGCGTAATCACAGATGTCAATATGACAATTATTGGCACAAAATAGATAAAACAAGTAACTTGTTGAAGAAAAAGGGGAAAATAATGAGGAATGATTCATTTACATTGGCGACTTTCAATACAAACGGTATAAGGGCCAGGCTGCACATAATACTCCCCTGGCTTCAGAAACATAAAGTGGATTGCCTATGCATCCAGGAAACCAAGGTACAGGACAAGGATTTTCCTTTGGAGGCCTTCAATGACCACGGACTGAATGTGATATTCAGGGGGCAGAAGGCATACAACGGTGTGGCTGTGGTAAGCCCGCATCCAATGGATCCGGTTTTTTATGGATTTCCAGACAGCACCCTTGATGAGGAGATGGCCAGGCAGGTGTGTGTACGGATAAAAGACATCACTGTCATAAATTCCTACGTGCCCCAGGGGAAATCCCTTGATAGCCCTGCCTTTCAAGCAAAGCTCCGGTGGTTTGCCAGGATGTTGGCCTTAATAAAAGGAGAGTTTAAGGGCCTGGAAAGGCTCATCTGGTGTGGGGATATGAATGTTGCGCCAGAGCCCATTGACGTCTACGCCCCAGAACTTAAGGGAAACCACGTATGTTTCCACAAGTCTGTCAGAGACGCCTTCAAGGAGCTTATCAAGGCAGGCCTTACCGACTGTTTCAGGCTCATTCACCCAGGGGAGCCTGAGCAGTACTCCTTTTTTGATTACCGCATTCCCCGCTCTGTAGAAAGGAAGCTTGGCTGGAGAATAGACCACATCCTTTCTTCACAGTCCATGGCTTCAAGGCTTGAGGATTCATTCATAGACCTGAAACCAAGGCTCATGGAAAAGCCCTCTGATCACACCTTTGTGGTGGCGACCTTCAGGCTTTGAGAACACCTTTCTGAAATGTATTTCAAGGAGGATAAGATGCCAAAGTCCGTTATGAACAAGAGACTCAGGCTAAAGAGAATAGGGATTGATACATATAAGGAAAACGTGGCCTTTATGAACAGTAACTGCTGTGTTTACAGGGCAGCAGGCTTTCAGGCCATGTCAAAGGTGAAGGTAACGGCAGACAGCAGGACAATCCTTGCGGTATTAAACGTGGTATTGAACAATTCCATCGTCTCACCTGGAGAGCTTGGTGTTTCAGAGCAGGCCTTTCAGCAGCTTGGCCTTCCAGAGGGGACAAGGGTGTTGGTGGACCATCCTGAGCCTCCTGCCTCCATTGATGCAGTCAGAAGAAAAATATCTGGGGATGTCCTAGAGCTGGAGGACTTTTATGGAATCACCAGGGATATAGTGGAAAACAGGTATTCCAAGATGGAGATGGCAGCCTTTCTGGTAGCATGCGTGGAGACTGGTCTTGAGCGCAGCGAAGTCCTTTCCTACACCCGGGCCATGGCCGCGACCGGACAGAGGCTTGACTGGAATGAGCCCCTGGTGGCAGACAAACACTGTATAGGCGGGATACCAGGAAACCGCACCTCCATGATAGTGGTCCCCATTGTGGCAGCCTACGGCATTCCAATACCAAAGACATCCAGCAGGGCAATTACCTCCCCTGCAGGCACTGCTGATACCATGGAGGTGCTGGCAGAGGTGAATCTTTCCCCTGAAAGGCTCAGGCAGATAGTAAAGGAGGAAAAGGGCTGCCTGGCCTGGGGAGGCACCTCAAAGCTTGCTCCTGTAGACGATATTCTGATTACCGTGGAAAGGCCCCTTGGTATTGACGCACCCGGGCAGATGGTGGCTTCCATACTGTCCAAGAAGTTCGCAGCAGGCTCCACACATCTCCTCCTTGACATACCCCTTGGCCCAACCGCCAAGGTCAGGAAAAGGGACTACGCCCATCAGCTCAGAAAGATTTTCGAATACGTTGGCGACAGGATGGGCATACATCTTGAGGCCATGATAACAGACGGCACCCAGCCCATTGGCAGGGGTATAGGCCCAGTTCTTGAGGCAAGAGATGTAATGGACGTTCTCAGAAACGAGAAAGAGGCCCCTCAAGACCTTAAGAACAAAGCCCTTGATCTTGCAGGGCGGATAATCGAGTTTGATCCTGACGTAAGGGGAGGGCAGGGGAGAGACATTGCAAGGCAGATACTGGATTCCGGCAGGGCCCTTGCCAAGATGGAGGCAATCATCGATGCCCAGGGCAGAAAAAAGGAGATGCCAGCACTGGGGTCCATGGTACATGAGGTCAGGTCCCATAAGGATGGGGTGGTGGCGGCAATTGACAATTATGCCCTGAACCGGATTGCAAGGCTTGCTGGAGCGCCCCTTGACAAGGGTGCCGGCATATATCTTTATAAGAAGGTCGGTGACAGGGTGGAGGAGGGGGAGGCCCTTTACAGGCTCTACTCGCAATTTGAGGCAGATTTTAATTTTGCCAAGGACTTTATCAAGAAACACTCTGCCGGTTATCTCATAGAATCAAGCCCAGGGTAGTGGAGAAAAGATACAGGTGTTTCATTAACATTAGACACACAAAGAAAAGGATATGAACTGCAGGCTTATATATTTCCCAGACTGTGAAGGGCCCGCCCTGAGGCTGGCACAATATGCAGGCCTTGACTCTGCCAGGATAGAGGTCCACCATTTCCCAGATGGGGAGAGTCTCGTTACACTTCCTCGGCTTGATGCTAAAAACGTATGTATTTACAGAAGCCTTAACCAGCCAAATGAAAAACTCGTAGAGCTTCTCCTAGCTGCCAAGGGGTGCAGGGAATCTGGTGCAAGGCGCCTTGTTCTTGTGGCCCCGTATCTTGCCTATATGAGGCAGGACAAGGCCTTTAAAAAGGGCCAGGTGGTAAGCCAGAGGGTCATAGGCCGTTTACTTTCAGACCTTTTTGACGGTGTTGTCACTGTGGATGCCCATCTTCACAGGGTAAGGAATATTAACGAGGTCCTTCCAGGGTGCAAGGGCGTGAACCTTAAGACCGCAGAGCTTACAGCAAGTTACATAAAAGAGAACTATTCCGAGCCCCCCTTCATCCTTGGACCGGATGAGGAGTCCCTACAGTGGGTGAAGTCCATGGCGCAAGTTGGCGGGTTTGCATACGGGGTTTGCAAAAAGGTGAGATATGGTGATGCCAGTGTAAGGGTTGAGATTCCAAGGCTTGCCCTTAAAAACAGACAAATCATCCTGGTTGATGATATAGTGAGTACGGGTCATACCCTTTCTTCTGCTGCCAAGGGGCTTGTTGAAAGGGGAGAAAGAGACATACACTGCATAGTTACCCATGCCCTTTTTGTGCGAGGTGCAAGTTCGCTTTTAAGAAAAAGCGGCATAAAACGTATAATAAGTACAGATACGGTTCCCCACAGCAGCAACAGGATATTCATAGCCCCTGTTGTTGCAAAGGCCCTTTCAGACCTTATATAAGAAGTGAAGCAAATTTTTCAAAGAAGTTGAAAGGGCTTGGATTTTTCCATGAACATGAAACAAAAGAGGTCAACTGACGATTCCTTTGCCATATGTCTTGTGAGCGGGGGGGTGGATAGCTGTGTCACTGCGGCAGTGGCATTAAGCCAGTGCAAAAGGGCTGCATTCCTGCACGTGAACTACGGGCAAAGGACAGAAGGCAGGGAGCTTAGGGCCTTTAACGAAATTGCCGACTTTTACAAGGTCGAAAAGAGGCTTGTGGTAAGCCTTGAGTACCTTAAGAAGATAGGAGGCTCTGCCCTAACTGATGCCAGCATAGAGGTGCCTGAAAACCAGCTTTCAGACACGGGAATCCCTGTCACATACGTGCCCTTCAGGAACACCCACATAATAGCCATTGCGGTTTCCTGGGCAGAGGTCATTGGCGCAGGTAGAATTTATATTGGCGCAACAGAGGTCGACAGCTCAGGTTACCCAGACTGCAGGCAGAGCTACTTTGATGCCTACAATAAGCTGATAGAGGAGGGGACAAAACCCGAAACCGTAATCAACATTCATGCTCCTCTCATTCGCATGACCAAAAAAGAGGTGGTGGAAACAGGCGCAAGGCTCGGAGCACCCCTTCATCTCACATGGTCCTGTTATCAGAACGAGGATGAGGCCTGCGGTGTGTGTGATTCATGTCTGCTGAGGCTCAAGGGTTTCAGGGAGGCGGGGCTTGTTGACCCAATAAAGTATGCGAGGTCAAAGAAACAATGACGTTAAAGACGCACGGAAAGGATATAGACTCGCTTTTTGAATGTAAATGCTGTGGCCACTGTTGTCATGGGGTTGCAACAGTGTCTGTTACAGAGGAGGAACAGGAAAGGATGTCCAGGTACCTTGGAATGGGACTTGAGGCATTTAAGAAAAAGTATCTGGTAAATGGAAAGGGGCCAACCTCCATGAAGATTGTGGATGGTCACTGCATCTTTTACGGAGATGATGGGCTTTGCAAAGTGCACCCAGTAAAGCCCTTTCATTGCAAGAGATGGCCCCTTCATCCAAGCATCCTTGAAGATGAAAACGCCTGGCTAGCCATAAAGTCGGACTGTCCAGGATTTTCTGAAGACATGACCTGGGAGCAGGCAAAAGAGCTGGTGAGAGGAAGACCCGATGGATCTTGATCATATAAAGAAAGAGGTATTCGTAAGCTGTCCCTTTGATCTTCTTAAGAACAAGTACCTTCCACTAGTGATCAGCCAGGGAATCAATACGGAGATTGGCCTTAACGCCCCTATCCTTGATTCCTTTACATTCAGGGATTTCTTTGATGTTGCAACAGCCCTTAAGGAAAATGGTCTTGAGTGCACTGTTCATGCTCCATTTACTGATATTGCCTGCGGGGCCATTGACTGCCTCATAAGGGAGGCGTCGCTTATGAGGCTGAAATATGCTGTTGACCTTGGCGTGCTCTTTGGCGCAAAGTCCATGGTTTTTCATACAGGCTGGGAAGAAAAGATTTACGCTGATGCCAAGGATATATGGCTTGGTTTTGCCCTTGAAACCATGGAAAGGCTCTGCGAACATGCGGACAGGTCAGGTGTGAGCATAGTCCTTGAAAACGTATTCGAACCAGACACATACATCCATAAGAAGATTTTCGAGGCCATTCCTGCCAGGTCCCTGGGGTTTTGCCTGGATGCAGGCCATGTCTACGCCTTTTCAAAGACGCCATTAAAGACATGGCTAGAGGACCTTGGTCTCCGGATAAGGCACCTGCATCTCCACGATAACCACGGTGGTTCTGACGAACACCTTGCCCCAGGAAGCGGAATCGTCGACTTTGATCTTCTCTTTTCATGGCTATCCCAGCACAACATGAGGCCGGTTCTTACCTTTGAGGCCCATGATGAGGAGACGGTCATACCGGGACTGACGGCAATAGGTGCGCTTATTGAGAAATATTTCGGCAGTCGGGACGTTGTTAGATGAAGTTTATTACAAAGGTGAATCCATAATTATAGAGTGAAAAGGCAAGCTAATGGCAAAAATTGTCCCCCTGAATTGTCTTGAAAAAACAAGTCAAAAATTGTTGACGCCTGTCCAGAAACAGTTATTAGCGGAAGCGAACAGCCTGCCTACATTTGAAATCGACAAGGAACCCACTGATATACTGATATTTTGAGAAAAATAAGAAAAAGAAGGCAGCCAAGGCTAAAGCACAAAAGGAAGAATAGAAGGCAGGTTAATTCTATGCATAATGGCTGCCAACCAGCTGTCCGCCCCTATCCAGCCTCTCTTTCCTCTCACATTTATGCCTGCCGGAACAAGAACGGCTTGTGGGAGGCACAAAAAAAGCACCTGCGAAATGTCCGTAGGTGCTTTGAATTCTCTGGTGGGCCGTCAGGGTCTCGAACCCCGAACCTACTGATTAAGAGTCAGTTGCTCTACCAATTGAGCTAACGGCCCTGATCAATTGTCGGACAATTAAATAATCTCACTTGTCTGGACTGTCAAGAGGAAAAGGCCCATAGGAAAACTGTCTGTCCCGAGGAGCTGGCATATTTGGGAGAAAGCATATGTGTAATAGCCTGCCGCCCTAGGTTGTGGTAAAAGTGGCACCATGTTTAAAAAGGCGATGTCGCCTCGGCGGCAGATCAGATATTACTGGCTACGGCTCATACGGCTGAGGGGCAATCCATTTTTTATTGCAAGGGGCATGGCCGTTGGCACCTTTGTTGGCCTTACTCCAACGATTCCCTTTCATACAGTGCTGACCCTGTTCTTTTGCGCCATTTTCCGGGCAAATATCATTGCGGCAATAGTTGCAAACTGGATCGTAAGTAATCCCGTTACCATACCTATTGAATATTACGCCTCCTGGAAGCTAGGGGTTCTGATAACAGGAAGGCCTGTGACCTGGCAGCAGGTCCAATCTATGCTTCACGAGATACACCAGGCAGGTTTTTTAGAGGCGGCACAGATGCTTTGTGCAAAGTTCATGCAGGTGGCCTGCTGTCTTGTTGCAGGCGGCGTGGTATTGGCATTGCCCTTTGGAGTCTTATCTTATTTTGCAGCAGTCTATTTTTATTTTTACAGACAGAGAAAGAAACAGGAAAAATTCCTCAAAAGGATATCGAAAAAACAGAATTGAACAATAGTTATCCCAACGAAAACCCGCCCATACCCAAAAAGAGCCTTGGTCAGAATTTTCTGTCAGACAGGGGCGTGCTTGAAAGGATCATCTCCTTTATACCGGAAGAGTCTCCGGGGCTAGTCATTGAAATCGGAACGGGAACCGGGAACCTGACACAGTTTCTTTGCAAACGTTTTAAGAATGTTGTCACCATTGAAAAGGATGACAGACTGGTTCAGTGGCTTCTTGAGACGGGGCGCATTCCGGAAAACTGCCATTTACTGCATGAAGACGTGTTGGATGTCTCCTTTAATTCGATTTTGAGGCCTTTTGGAGAAAATGAGGCATTCTTGACTGGAAATCTCCCCTATAACATTTCATCCCAGATTGTCTTTAAGCTTGCCCATGAACACAGTTTCATCCCTTCTGCCCTGCTTCTTTTCCAAAAGGAGGTTGCCCAGAGGGTAGTGTCTGACATCTCATCAAAGAGCTACGGAGTGCTTAGCCTGGTAGCTCAACATTTCTATAACGTAGAGATGGTCATGGAGCTGTCTCCAAACCTCTTCAGGCCAAGGCCCAAGGTGGTTTCCTCCCTGGTACTCTTTAAAAGGAGAAAAGCTGGCCCCAAGGCCAGGGATTTTTCCACCTTTGTAAGGGTTGTCAAGGCGGCATTTTCTCAGAGAAGGAAAAAAATTTTAAACAGCATGTCTCACCAGTTGAAAATTTCCAAAAAAGTGCTTGAAGGGCTCCTTCTTGAGGCGGGCATAGAGCCTGGCAGCAGGGCAGAGGATGTTTCCCTTGAAAATTATGTCTTCCTGTCAGATCTTTTGAGTTCAAAAAGGTTTTGTTGTGGGCCCTCGGACACTCTTTGAATTGTAAGACCGGTTGTGCGAAGCGATTTTTTAAAAGAAATTCCTTCTATTTCTGTTACGAGCAAATAAATTGTCCTCCATTTTAACACATAACTTGTCCGGATTTATATGGGAGTTTAGGAGGTATCCATATGAGCCGGGCACATATAATGGAGGAGATCAAACTTATGAGATTCG
>JALWNK010000004.1 GCA_026995935.1 Deltaproteobacteria bacterium | reverse complement strand
AATGAAGGGCCTTGCCAACGCAACGGTTCAGCTACTAAATCAGTATCACATCGACCTGAACCTGGCACCTGTGCTTGATATCTGTCTTAAAGGGGAAGAAAACGTCCTTGACTCAAGGTGTTTTGGCTCTGATCCTGAAAAGGTGGCAAGGCTTGGTGGTATTTACATCAGCCACTTAAGGGAAAACAAGATAATGACTTGTGCCAAACACTTTCCCGGAATAGGCAGGGTGGAACTCGACCCGCACCATCACCTTCCTGTGGTTTCAGAAGAAAGGGAAAAAATAATGGAGGAAATGACCCCTTTTGTTCAGGCCATCTCAAGGGGCACTGACTGCATTATGACATCCCACGTAATCTATAGTGCCCTTGACCCGAAAAACCCTGCCACCTTCTCTACAAATATTGCCACTCATCTGTTGAGAAATGAGCTTGGTTTTAAAGGGGTGCTTCTTACAGACGATCTGGAGATGAAGGGCGCCTTAAGGAACATGAACATTGGAGAAGCAGCTGTCTCTGCCCTCATTGCAGGCCACGACCTTCTGCTTATCTGCAGCAGTAAGGAAAAGGTCAAAAGAGGCCTGGACTCTGTCCAAGGGGCCTTTAGGGACGGAAGGCTTTCTCCAAGGCGGGTTGAAGAGGCCCAAAACATGCTTTCAGCGCTAGTAGCCCATTCTTGGAAATATCCTAAATAACACCCAGATACTGGCCTATTTTAATATCCTCCCCAAGGATATGCTCCACTAGCCAGTGCTGCAAAAAGCCCACCAGTTCCGGGATGGTCCACAAGCGGTCCCTTTTCAGATCATTCAGGATCCTGGCAACCTCGTTCACCAGGTCCCTGTGAAGAACCCTGTGTCGTTTAAGGTCTGGAAAGTTTATCTTGGCCATGACCTCTTCCTCGTTTCTAAAATGAAACCTTACATATTCAACAAGATTCTTAAGCACCGGCCCAAGGACCTCTTCTGCCTCGCCCCTTTCCATGGCCTTTTCAAGCCTGTCTATCATACCCACAAGCACCTTGTGCTCATCATCCACCTTTTTTATGCCTGTTGAAAAGGAATCCTTCCATTCCATTTTGAAGCCCTCCATAAACCAAAAAAACCGCCGACACCTCATGCATTAAGGCAAACGGCGGGCAATCATGGCCAGTTTGTACTTATTAAACAAACAACCCCGTTACTTTTTTCTTCTTATCGTAAATTTTGGGGCAACAGTTAAAATGGACACATCGCAAGAAAAAACGTCTGTGTCCATAACTAGCTTAAATCCTTTAAATAATCGAGAAACCAGGCCTGCGGTAGATATGTATTACAAAAAAGTAATAATTTAGTAACAGCTAGGTAATTGCTAGCTGAAATATTACCGCAGTGGATAAACAAATCAAACAAATGATGCAATAGAAACTATATCAGTTAAAGAAACTTGTGACTAAATGAAATGGTCCATTAAAGGGCAAACACGAAAATAAAACCTTCCGATCCGTATCAGCTAATTTAATGGAGAAAATCTTTTGTAAAGAGTCAAGAACCATCCTTCTACTGGCTGCAATTTCCTTTTTTCTTTTTTTAATATTTCTTGGAAAACGCCCACTGTGGGCTCCTGATGAAATTCGAATTGCAGGAATAGGGGCCAATATGCTCCTTGCACATGAGTGGGTCGTCCCCTTATTAAACGGCAAAGTCTTTTTAGAAAAGCCGCCGCTTTACTTTTTGTCAGTTGCAGGGACCTTAAAGTTTTTTGGATTTACACCTTTTGCAGCAAAACTACCCTCAGCCCTATCTGCCATAATGGGAGTCATCGGCCTTTTTCTGCTTTCGAGATCGCTTCATTTTTCAAGACATGCAGCTTTCTGTTCCAGCGCAGTTCTGGCCCTTTCAATCCAATATTTCATAACAGGAAGGCGCTGTATAACCGACATTATGTTAACCTCCTTTGTAATATGGTCCATCTATGCCAGTTACAACCTTCTTAAAAAAGAATGCAGACATCCCTTGGGCTGGTCGATCATTCTCACTTTGGTCTTGTCTGGAGGCATCTTAACAAAAGGCCTTGTGGCCTTAGTAATCCTGTTTGGAACGGTTTTACCCTGGTATGCGATAGGCACCACTCTGTCTGTCAACACCCTGTTGAGAAAACAGAATATTTTTTTCTATGCTTCTCTGGTCCTTGCCGTCTCAGTCCTTGGGATCTGGATTTATTTTCTTTGCCAAAAGACCGGGGCTCAAGGAGCCTACGAAGTCTTATGGAAAAACAATTTTGGCAGGTTCTTTGGAGAACACAGGCAGCACGTGGAGCCATCCTATTACTATCTGAAAAAGCTTCCAGAGCAATTTGCACCCTGGATGGTTTTCATGCCCCTTGCACTCTTTTTCCATGCAAAAGAAATCCTGTTGAAAAAACATACAAAATCAATACTCATGGTATCGTGGCTCGTCATACCCTTTTTAATACTCAGTCTGTCATCAGCTAAACGGCCGATATATCTTCTGCCAATCCATCCTGCTGCTGCCTTGGTAGTTGGAACCTTTATTGACAAAGGCCTTAGGGAACAGGATAGCTGGTTTCTTTATAGTGCTAACAAGATCTTATTCTTCTTGTTGGCCCTAACGACGGCCACGGCTGCCAGCCTTTTCCTGCGTTTTCTTTACATTCAGAATTTTTCCCAGAGTACCGCCCTGGTACCATTATTGACAGTCCCTTTACTAAGTATTACTGCAACTATCTTTTTACAACGTGAGAGCCTTGTACATTCCATCTTCCTGATCTTCGCGTCCCTGTTGCTACTGTTCCTTTCATGGGATGCCTTTGGCTCTAATCTATGGCGCCCCCAAAATTCCTTGCGGCCTCTGTTCTCATATGTGGCACAAATAGAGGCAGGTAAAAAAATCATCCTATTTAAGCCAGATGAGGCACTTAAAGGAGGGGTCGTTTTCTATCTAAAAAAGGCCGTTCCGGAATTTTATGACCAACCAGAGCTGCTTAATCATCTAAAAAGGCTTGAAAACAACGATAACACGGGAAACGGGATTCTAGTTATAGGTCCGGAAAAATACCTTTTGGGTTTTAAGAAGACCAAGATAAGAAAAACTTTCCAGGTAAAATCAGAACCCATATCAATAGGTGAATTTAAACCTGCTTCCGAACCCCATTCATCTTCTATTAAGCAGAACACCTGTATTACAAATAAGTAATTTAAAAGAAATATAAGGGCAAAGCTCCACTGTTAACGTGTTGAACGTCAAACAGGTTCAAAAAAAAGCCCAACGTAAAATGCAAATTAATTGTGTTATAAAATGCTTGGTTTTGACCATTTGATCATAAGGATATTGAACCGCGTTATTGAAAGTGCTGTAGGTACCGATTGGGCTAGAGTTGCTACTATTGCAGGAAATGGCGGTCTGCAAACTACCACTATAATTCTTATCTTCATAGCAAGTAAGTATTTCCATAAAAAAAGCCTTGAGAAATGCAGTGTCTGTTGCCTTGTCGGGTTGGCTACCACCGGGATAACCGTCCAGTTATTGAAATTCGCAGTGGGCAGAGGGCGTCCTGGAATGAAACTTCCGGCATGGACTTTCAAGCCCTGGACATTCCAAAATGACTGGCACTCTTTTCCCTCTGGACACGCAGCCTCAAGCTTTGCCATTGCCACGGTTCTTACGGCCTTTTATCCAAGGCTGTGGTGGCTCTCTTATGGACTGGCCTTGTTTATCGCTGTGGGGCGCGTTTTGGGAGAGGCCCATTTCCCAACCGATGTCCTGGCTGGAGCCTTACTGGGCAGCATATGCGGAGGTCTCTGTGTATCCATGGCCCAAAGACATTTTTACTAACAACGGGAACTATCTTATGCTTGGTGGCAACAAATCAAACTGGCCCCTCCAAATCTTTATCTTAAGCTCACTTGTTTTGTTCTTATCAATTTCGGGCTGCTCTTTTTATCCTTCCATTATGCCCCAAGAATCTGGTGACATAAACGATTCTGACTTGCTGAAAGGACCTGCCAACGAGGAACTCTTTATCAAGGCCAACAAGATCCACCACCCCCTTTTAAAACCCCTAAGCATAAATTTCTCGGATGGCATTTCGCCGGATGAGGCGGCAGTCATAGCAGTAATTGCAAATCCTTTGCTTAAATCTGAGCGGGACAGGAAAAAGATCGCCCGGGCACAGGTTATCCAGGCAGGGCTTCTTCCAAATCCGCAGCTCTCCCTCAGCCTTGAATTCCCAACTGCCGGTGCCACCCACGACACTTTCACTGCCTATGGACTTGGACTTGACTGGGATGTGAGCTCCCTTATCACAAGGGGGGCAAGGCTGTCTTCCGCAAAGTGGAACCAGGAAGCAGTAAACCTTGAGGTTGCATGGAAGGAATGGCTGACGGCAGAAAGGGCAAGGCTTCATTGGTTGAGGCTTTACTGGAGCCTTGAGAAGAAGAAGCTTTTGAAAAAGTGGTCCCTAATCTCACAAAAAAGGGTAAAGCTGCTTGAAGAGGCTGTAAAACGTGGAATCGAGACAGCCCCCACCCTTTCTTCAGCACAAACAGTACTTGCCAATGTAAAGGCCCAAGCTGCAAAAAACAGGGAAGATATCCAGGGTCAATTGGCAATCTTGAAACGGGTAATGGGATTGCCCCCTGACTACGAGCTTGCCCTTCAAAAACTGGATTTCAAGGTCCCCTTTACGCAGAAGGTAAAAAAACAAATAGAAGAGGCAACAAAAAACTTTCTCGACAGGCGCCTTGACGTACTTGCCTTGAAGGCCGCATGTAAAGCCAGGAATGAGGAGGTAAAGGCGGCTATCCTTTCAAAATTTCCAAGGATTGGAATAGGAATTCTTCATGCAAGGGATACCGGAAACGTTATTACCACGGGCCCATCCCTAAGTATTGAGGTTCCAATCTTCGACCGAAAACAAGGCCAACTGGCAAGGGCAAAGGCCCAAGGAATAAAGGCAAGGGATGAATACCTGGCCAGGATATTTGAGGCAAGGTCCAAGGCGGCAGAAATCAAGGAGCGAATCCGCTGTCTTATTGAGTACCATTCAAGGCTCGTAGAGTCCGTAAGAGCCCAGGGAAAAATGCTCAACATATACGGAAAGGCCATGGAAAACGGGATCACAGACGCCATGGCCTATTACCAGGCCCTTGACTCGTTTCTCATACAAAGGATTGAGCTACTTAAAGTCAAGGAAGGAATTACAGGACTTATCGTTGCCCTAGAGATGGCAACGGGCACACACATAAATCTTAACAAAAAAAAACAACTTACCATGAAGAACAAAGCCGATACATGGCCGAGAAACGGGGGAATTCAAATGACCACTCCATATAGAAATCGATATAGGACAGTGTTTTTTATCCTGATGTCTTTTTTATTGATCGCATTTTTTTGGCCATGCAAAGTACGCGCTTCTGGCGCAAAGGAGGTTGAAACGGTCTCATCCCTTGTCCAGACGGTAAAGGTGCAAAAAAGGATACTAACAAGAGAACTTATAGCATATGGACGCATAATACCTGCTCCTGGCAGCACAAGAAGCCTTGCCATGCCCTTTGAATCCGTCATAAGGAGGGTGTTTGTGACCGAAGGACAGCAGATCAAAAAGTGCGAACCTCTTTTTCAATTATCTCCAAGCCCTTCCACATTGCTAATGGTGCAGTCTGCAAAAAGCTCCCTCGAGGCTGCCAGGCTTGAGCTTGAGAAGGTAAAGGAGCGGGTCCGCTTGAAGCTTGCCACCTCCGGGGAACTCATTCAGGCAGAAAAAAACTATAAAAAGGCCCTGCTGCAAGTGAAGAATCTTGAGAGGATGAAGATATGCGACAAGATAACCATTAATGCACCTAACAACGGGATGATCACAAGGCTATACTGCAAGGTTGGTCAGATTATGCCTGCAGGCGCCCCCCTTATGGAAGTTTCGGATGAAAATGCTATCCAGGCCGTTGTAGGAATCGAACCAGAAGATGCCCACCTGCTAACAGCCGGACAAACCGTGTACCTTAGCCCCATAAACAGGAAGATATCTGAAAAGCTAAAAGGGCAAATAGATACCGCTTCCCAATGGGTAAACCCTGCTTCAAGGCTTGTGGATGCGTTCGTCCAGATAATGCCAAAGGCTCACCTTTTCATAAACGAGTTTGTCAGGGCAAGGATAATTCTTCAGAAAAAGGAAGGAATGGTAGTTCCGAGAAGCGCAGTGCTTCCTAGCTATAAAAGCCCCGTATGCTTTACGGTAAGGGGAAATCGTGCACATAGGCACCTTGTAAAGACGGGCTGGGAGGGCAAAAACTACGTGGAAATAATCTCTTCCTCCATCCGGCCAGGGGACGATATCGTTATAAGAGGCAACTATGAATTAAGAGACGGTATGACAGTAAGGGTAACTTCGCAAGGCCTGCAGTCGCCAGCGATGGACACCTCTAACCTGGAACAGAGCTAATGATGAATATCCGGGACTGGCTAAAATCCCACAGGCGCTCCATCCTTTTTATGCTGGCAGTTTTTGCAGTCGGTGGGCTCTTTGCCTCTTTCACCTTGCCAGTTGCCTTGTTCCCACAAGTGACGTTTCCAAGGATTGTTGTCTCACTAGACGCCGGTGACAGGCCTTCAGACCTCATGTCCATAGAAGTTACAAGGCCAGTGGAAGAAGCAGTCAGGGCCATTCCAGGCGTTAGAACCATACGCTCCGTTACTACGAGAGGGGCTGCTGATATATCCATCAATTTCAACTGGGGCCAAGACATGATTTCTGCCATGCTACAGGTGGAATCTGCCATCAACCAGACGCTGCCGAAGTTACCAGCAGGCACTAGTTATGAGGTCCGGAGGATGGACCCTACGGTTTTTCCGGTTCTCGCCTATAGTCTTACCTCAGATACCCTCTCCCCAGTAAGGCTCAGGGACATTGCCCTTTATGAACTTCGCCCCCTCCTTTCTACGGTAATGGGTGTGGCTAGAATAGGTGTCCAAGGAGGAGATACTGCAGAGTACCAGGTAATAGTTGATCCTGAAAAACTCATGGCCCTGGGGCTAACTGTTCAGGATGTGGCCACGGCCCTTTCAGCATCTAACGTGGTACAGGCGGTGGGCAGGGTTGAAGAGAACTACAAGCTCTATCTTACAATCTCAGACACCAGGATAAAAAACATAAGACAGATTGCAGATACAGTCATTAGAACAGGCCCAAATGGTCTCGTGAGAGTGGAGGACGTTGCCAGGGTTTTAAAGGGAAAAGTCCCTAAATGGACCAGGGTTAGTGCAGACGGTCATAGGGCCGTAATAATCCAGGTATTTCAACAACCAGGAGGAAATACCGTAAAGATTGCATCTGAGATCAAGAAAAAACTGGCTGCCTACCGCAAGCACCTTCCTAAGGAAATAAGGATTGCAAATTGGTATGACCAAAGTGACCTTTAAAGGCTTCTGCACTAAGCGTTAGAGACGCGGTCTTCATAGGGGTGGCCTTCGCTGCCATTATTCTCTTTATATTTCTCAAAAATTTTAAAATGACCTTAATTGCCCTTTTAATGGTACCAGTTGTTTTGTTTTCGTCTGTGCTCTTACTCCTCCTCTTCGAAATGGGTTTTAACATCATGACTCTTGGTGGCATTGCAGCGGCAGTGGGGCTTGTGGTTGATGACATGATAGTGATTGAGGAACATATAGTACGACGCTTAAACGAATTAGGTGCAGAGAATAACGCAGCAATAGATATGGCTGTTAGGGATATGACAGTCCCCCTAGCAGGATCGTCCCTTTCAACAGTGATAATATTTGCTCCCCTAGCCTTTCTTTCCGGTGTTACTGGGGCCTTTTTCACGGCTCTTTCGATTACAATGGCTGCGAGCCTCGTCTTTTCATTTTTTATTGCCTGGCTCGGCGTGCCTGTATTGGCCTCTTTGCTGCTTGAAGCAAGGGATGCAAAAGCTGAAAAATCTGGAAGGCGCTGGCAGGCTTTTTTTCACCTTTATGAAAAGGCACTTGTGCCCATACTAAAAAGGCCGGTTCTTCTTGTTCCAGGAATTCTGCTTATGTTTATGGCCGGATGGTTTTCATATCGTCATACAGGCTCCGGATTTCTCCCACACATGGATGAAGGCGGTTTTATTTTGGATTATGTGGCACCCTCTGGTACTTCGGTCGAGGAGACAGATTGGCTTGTAAAGCAGGTGGAACAAATACTCATAAATACCCCTGATGTAGAAACATACTCAAGAAGGACGGGACTTGCCCTTGGAGGCTACATAACAGAGGCCAATGAGGGAGACTTTTTTGTGAGGCTCAAACAAGGCAAAAGAAGGCCCGTTGAAATGGTGATGGACGAGGTGCGGAAAAAGGTGGAAAGGACAGTTCCTGGACTAGAGATAGAAATGGCCCAACTCATGGAAGACCTCATAGGTGACCTTACCGCGGTTCCTCAGCCCATTGAAATAAAGCTCTTTTCAGACGACCAGAAAAAGCTCATGGCCCTTGCCCCAAAGATCGCCCAAGAAATAAAAAATATTCCCAACGTGGTGGATGGAAAGGATGGAATAGTCCTTGCCGGAGATGCCTTGGTAATCAACATAGACAGAGATAAGGCCGCCATTGAAGGAATAGCACCAGAGGCTGTAACCAAAATGCTCAAAAATGCTATTGAAGGAAGCGTAACTACCTATATCCAGGAAGGGATAAAAATGACAGGGCTCAGGGTTTGGCTACCAGAAGGGTTGCGGGACAGGAAAAGGGCCGTGGAGACAATACAGATCAGGGCAGCCGACGGCCATTTCTTCCCATTAAAACGCATAGCATCAGTAAAATACGTGACCGGCCAGCCCCAGATTATACAAGAAGACTTAAAACGTATGATACCAGTCACTGCCAGGATAAGCGGCAGGGACATGGGCTCAGTTATCAGGGACATAAAGGCCATAATGGAAAGGCCTGGAATGCTGCCCGAAGGTGTTTACTACGAGCTTGGAGGGCTTTATAGGCAACAGCAGATTGCCTTCAGGGGGCTGGTGGCCGTGTTCATGGGGGCAGTGGTCCTGGTATTTGCCCTGCTCCTTTTCATGTATGAAAGTTTCAAGATTGCGGTTGCAGTACTTCTTAATACCATGCTTGCCCTTGTTGCAGTCATGGCTGGGCTGTTTCTTACCGGTACCGAGATAAACATCTCCTCCATGATGGGGATGACCATGATAGTTGGCATCGTTACGGAGACCGCAATCTTCTATGTCTCAGAGCTTGGGTACCTTCAGGCAAGAAAGGTCAAATTTCGCGAAGCGCTTTTACAGGCGGGCAGAAACCGCATCAGGCCCGTTGCCATGACCACCTTTGCTGCAATCTTTGCCCTAATGCCCCTTGCCCTTGGCATAGGAAGCGGCTCTGCCATGCTTGCTCCCCTAGCCAGGGCCATCATATCGGGGCTTTTACTGCAACCTTTTCTCGTTTTACTGGTGCTCCCGGGCCTGCTTTCATTTATGGACGTTAAGGGAAGTGCCTCTTAGAAATATTTATAATGCACGCATGATGCTGGAAAATTTATCTACCTTTATCTCATGGCACTTCGTAGTCACCTTGAAAACACGAAAAAGTCAACAGGTCGGCAAACAAAAAAAAATGAAACAAATCCATTCAAAGGCCTCATGGGAAATCTGCCTGATTGTTTCCATGTTACTCTTCTCGGTTCTGCTCCTTTTTGTCCACCTGGGCCTAGCCCCCCTTAACAAGGCAGAGGGGCGAATAGCAGAGGTTGTACGGGAGATGTTGATAACTGGTGATTATTTTCATCCCACCTGTCTCTGGGTTCCTTATACCACTAAACCCCTTTTCCAATACTGGCTCATCCTTTCTTTTTACAAATTGAGGCCTGTTCTCGACGAATTCACCTTGAGGTTTCCCTCTGCCCTCTTTGCAGCCCTTGCAGTCTTGTCAACATTCTTGCTGGGAAGAAGGCTCTTTTCAACCAAGACCGCCCTTCTTGGAAGCCTAATTCTAAGCACCAGCTACGGTGTCATAACCTGGGGACGCTGTGCAGCAGCAGACATGATGAATATGTCTTTAATAGTAATCACTGTTTCCTACTTCTGGCTGAACAGGGAAAGGCCGTCTTTCCCACGGGCCTTGATGCTTGGCATCCTCGTTGCCCTTTCAGGCCAGATGAAGGGCCTTGTGGGAATAGCCATCCCGATTGGATTAATAACAATGGACATCCTTTTATCTGGAAAACTTGGGCAGTTCCTTGCGCCAAGACTCCTTGCAGGATTTTTCATAGGCCTTTTTGTATATTTTCTCCCCTTCTTGCCGGCACTTTCTGGACACAATTTGAGCGGTTACAACTGGCTCTACATGGCAATTCATGAAAGCATTACAAGGGCAATCAAGCCATTTGACCACAAGGGAAGCCCCTTTACCTATGTGGAATTCGTTCCCGTCTGGCTCATCCCATGGTCCATAATCCTTTTTGGAATGCTAGGTTACTACGCCCTAAACATCAAAAGGTTGACTTACGAGGCCAAGTGGCTTCTTTTGAGCTTTGCCTTCATCTTTTTGATGTTTACCCTGGCTGGTTCAAGAAGAAGCTATTACATCCTTCCCATACTTCCCTTTGCTTCCCTAATTGCAGGCTCATTACTGGATTTTCAAAATCCCGGGCAAAGGTTTTTTAAATATATCATAAGGGCCCAGCTCATCTTCTTTTTGCTTTTGTCAGTGACTTTGATCGTATCACCTTTTGTTGCCCATCATCTTAAGGTTCTGCTTCCAATGGATTTTTTTTACATTTTGACCCTGGAGGGCACCATCGTATTGCCCTTTGCGCTTTATCCCTTTGTCAAGGGACATGGCCATTGCCTTTCAAGCCACGAAATAATTTCCCTCTGTGCAGTGGCGCTCATTATTGCTTCAGGCTTTCTCCTTCTTCAAAAGCCCTTTTTTGACAGGATGGAGACGGAAAAGCCCTTTATTTTGAAGGTAAAACAATACGCAGAGAACCGGTCCCTAAAAGCGGAAAACATCTTATATTATAAACTTGGCCCAAGGACCAGGGCGCGGCTCAACTTTTATCTCAACTACTCCCGTCCAATAAAAAATCTTGACGGCCTTGACAAAATAGAAAACCGTCTCTCGCGTCCTGGCTCCATATTCCTTATTGCCGAGAGGGAGTATGGACAGAAAATGGAAAATTATTTTGGCAGGGGCCCGGACGAACGCGCCTCCATCAGTACACTTTTTTGCCAGAAGGTTCATGGTTTTGAAGGTTGGCCCGGAAAAACCAAAAGGTACGAGAAAGGCAGGCTCTGCCTTATAAAAATATCAGGAAGTTAAACTACTTTTAAAGGCCTTGAGTAAAATGAAACCTGCGAAATTTTTCCTTGCCTTAGTTATTTTAGCCATTCTTTCAATCTGCACCATTTTGATGCCAATGAAAGGCCTTCAGGCAGACAGGCGCAAATTCACCAGGAAGGGCCCCTTGGAAAAGGATTCCGGTAAAGAACTTTCCTTCTACAAAGCAAAAAGAGGCACATTCAGACCGCAAGATACGGCCTTTGCAACGGTTAATCCCGTTTCTAAGGAGTTGATACGTGCACCATTTCATTTAAGGATTGAAAAGTTGTTTAAATGCCAAGGGTCCATAGTCAAGGCTGGAGACGTACTTGCTGTTTTTCGTTCGCCTGAACTTTCAGAAATGATAAGACGGTGGATTCTTGCTGAAAGACAGGTAAAACTTGCCCAAAAGTCCCTTAAATTTACCCTTATCAAGAAAAATGCCCAGCTTGCCACCAGTTCAGACACAATAAAAGCGCAACTTAAACTAAATCGAGAAAAGGAGGAGTTCGGCTCAATCCAAAAAGGGCTTAAAGAGGCCATGATGGCCCTGGGATTTCCCATGAAACTGGAAAACGTTAAAAAGAAAAACACCAGGTCACTATTCAGGGTATATTCTCCCATAAACGGCATTGTAAAAAAACGGTTTATCTCAGAGGGAGTATCTGTTCCCGAGAATGCCCCGCTTTTTTCCATTGAGGATGCCTCTGAGGTCATTTTGAAGGCATACGTAAGTTGCCGAAAGGTCCGTCAGTGGACAGAGGGAAAGGTCTTTCTTGAAAATAACCAAAAGAACCCCCTGGCCCTTTTATCCGACAGACCCGTCTTTGATTACTCAACCGGGCTATGCGAGCTTTCTTTTAGGGCTAAGAACCAGGATGGGAGGCTCCTTCCTGACCAGATAACAAGGGTGATGGCACTTGGCCCTTCCGTTCCCTGTGTCTATGTACCCATTCAGGCCGTTGTTTCCCGAAGCGGGGAAAATTTTTGTATTGTAAAAAGACCCACCGGACTTGAGACAGTAATGGTGAAAGTGGGAAAAAGGTCCGGAAGGCTAGTAGCCGTCTTGACAGGGCTTTTGCCAGGAGACCTTGTGGTTACAACAGGTGCCTATGAAATGCTTTATCGCGATATCAACCAACTTATGAAATTCGAGGAACAATGATAGAAGGCTTCATAAAAAACCCGGGAATACTGGTCATAGGAGTCCTTCTTATCATGGCAGGGGGCATTTTAAGCCTCAAGACTGTGCCCGTGGATCTCTTTCCTGACCTCAACTACCCGCTTATCAATATCATTACCCATTATCCGTCGGGCACGGCCCTTGACATGGAGCAGCTTGTGACCGTGCCCATTGAAAATGCAATGATGGGGGCCAGGAACCTTTACAGGCTTCGTTCGGTTTCCGCACCTGGTTTTTCACAGGTAGTGGTGGAATTCACCCAGGGCACCGACGTCCTCCAGGCCAGGCAGATTGTCTATTCAAGGCTGTCACAGGTGGATCCCTTCTTCCACAAGGGGCTTTAACTTCCCTTGAAAACATCGGTACATCCCTGGCGTTTATTTCCACATACGCACTAAAGGGAGATGACCCGGCACGCATCTACCAGTGGGCCAGGTACGTCATGGCAAGGCGCCTTGCTGCACTTCAAGGAGTTGCTTCAGTGGATGTCATGGGAGGCGGCGAAAGGGCCTTTCGCATAGGGCTTGATCCGCAAAAGCTTCTCCAGTTTCGAATATCCCCGGTTATGATAGTGGATGCCATCAGGGCCTCAAATGTCCTAAGGCCCGGCGGGTACCTGGAAAAGGCAGGCCGCGACATCATTGCGAGCACGGACGGCAGGATTCTAACGATACCAGAGCTTTCCAATGTGCTGATAAAAAAAGACCAGCGAGGTCAACCCGTTACACTTGGGCAGTTATCCAGGATTTACGACGGTGTAAAGCCCATGCGATACGAGATAAACAAGGACAGGGTCCCCGCTGTTGCATTTACAATTAGAAAACAAGCCGGAGCCAGTACCCTCGAGGTGTCAAGGGCCGTTGACCAGGAACTCAAAAAGATGGGACTTCCAAGAGGTGTAAGGCTTGAAAAATTCTATGACCAAGCAGAAATAATCGGCCTGGCATACAGAAACATGCTGCATAACCTGCTGGCAGGGGCACTGCTTGCAATCCTGTGTCTTTTCTGGGCAACAGGTTTCAGGCCAAGCACCCTGGTGCTAACCGTCTCCTTTCCGGTGGTTGTCATGGCTGCCTTTTCATTCATGGGAATATACGGCCTTGGAATAAACCTCATGACCCTGGGTGCAATAACGGTTGCAATAGGCATGGTTGTTGATGACGCCATAATAGTACTTGAGAATATCGACAGGGTCGGGCTTTCCGAGCAAGACCCGGTAAGGGCCGCCCTTAAAGGGACAAGACAGCTCATGGCCCCGGATGTCGCAGGCACCCTCACGGTGTTAGCGGCCTTCGTGCCCCTTGTCCTTGTTTCAGGCCTTGGAGGTAGGCTTCTGAGGCCCTTTGGAATCACCTTCAGCCTCGTCCTTTGTTTTTCACTCATCTTCTCCCTTACGCTGATTCCAACGGCCTGTGCCCTGGAACCAGGGAAAAAGAAGGGCCTGCCAGGAAAACGCCATGCTGACAGATTTTTTTTCCAAAAAGCAGTGAAACTGAACCTGGATATGTTCAAGCTTTTTTTAAAGCACAAAAAGGTGCTTTTTACAGGGCTTACGCTTCTTTTTCTGGCAAGTATTGCCGCACTTGCCTTTAATCACGCGCGTTTTCTGCCCATGCTCGATGAATCAAGCCTCCTTGTTTCATACCAGCTTCCTCCAGGCACCTCTCTTTCTGAAAGCAGCAGGGTGGGAGACAGGCTTGAGAAAATTATTTCCGGGATAGCCGGTGCGAAATCCTGCCTAAGGCGCACCGGTTCACCCGAGGCCTCCTTTTATATCGAAGGCACTTACCAGGGAGAAATAATCGTAAGGATTGACAGGGATAAGGGCATTCCCATCCAGTCAGTCAAACGGGCCATTGCCAATCGCATTTCCTCACTCCCCGGCATCATTACCAGAATAAACGAGCCTACAACTGAAAAATTCGAGGAATCCTTTTCCGGCATCCCTGCCTTTTTTGGAATTACCATTTTCGGGAACGATATCTCTAAAATATACAGCTGTGCAAGACGCATTGAAGATGTTGCCAGAAAAACCCAGGGAATTGACAATGTCATCAACAATACGAAGATACCGATCGACCAGATATCAATTCATCTTGACAGGAACCGCATGGCAAAACTGGGAGTCATTCCTGAAAAGGCTGCCGAGGCTTTGCATGTTGCCCTCCAGGGAGTAAGCGCTTCCGAAAGCCTCATAATGCAGCATCCAGTTAGTTTTTACGTAAAATACAGGAAAGATGCTGTCTCAGACGTGGAAACAATAGGACAGATACTGGTCCCGTCCTTGTCTGGTGCACTTATTCCCATTGGGGAGGTGGCAGAGATAAAACATGAAACGGGCTACCCTGTAATACGCCACAGGCACGGGTTAAGATCGGTGACAATTACTGCGGATATTACAGGAAATCCTGGCACGATCCTTCGAAAACTAAGGAGGAATATCTCCGGCCTGCACCTGCCAGGCGGTATCCAGTGGATGTTCACCGGGGAGTACCACGAACTGCTTAATACCCTGCGCCAGGTATTATGGAGCCTTTTGATATCCATAATCCTGGTGTATGGCATCATGTACGTTCAGCTCGGGGACTGGCTCTATCCCTTGATCGTACTGGTCAAGATTCCCCTTGATTTTATGGGTGCGGCATTGGCCCTGTGGCTTACCAGGCAGGACCTTGATATAACCGTCATCATTGGTTTCGTTACCCTCGCAGGGGTTTCTACCAATAATGGCATAGTGCTTTTGACCTTTATAAGAGAATTCAGAAGCCAGGGCATGGAGATGCTGGAGGCCGTAAAAAAGGCTATCAAGGTAAGGACAAGGCCAATGCTTCTTACACACGCAACCACCCTTCTTGCCCTTATCCCGGCCATAATCGGCCTGGAGCACGGCCCACAGCTCCTTAGGCCCCTTGGAATAATGTTATTCGGGGGACTTACCGCTGGAACCATGCTCACCTTGAACCTTCTGCCTCTACTCTATGTGCTGGCAGAAAGGGGCCGGACGAAAACTGGGCTTATTAAATAGAGCGGAGGTAAAGATGAGGATTCTCGTGGTAGAAGACGACAAAACCATTGCAGATTTTATCATTCAGGGGCTGAAGGAGGCGGGTTTTGCCGTGGACTATGCTCCCGATGGAGACGAGGGACTGCATCTTGCGCTGACAGAATCCTACGACGCCGCCATTATCGACATAATGCTGCCTAAACTTGATGGACTAAGCCTTATTTCAAGGATGAGAAACAAGAGGATCAAAACCCCCACAATCATACTCTCTGCCAAGAGATCCGTTGAGGACAGGGTCCGCGGGCTTGAAAAGGGAAGCGATGATTACCTGGTAAAACCCTTTGCCTTTTCCGAACTTTTAGCCCGCGTGCAGGCCCTCATAAGAAGAACCAGCGTTGGTGATGAACCCACAAGATTCCAGGTGGATACCCTGGAGGTTGATCTTCTAAAACGCAGTGTAAAAAGGGAGGGAAAGGAGATAGAGCTTCAGCCAAAGGAATTTTCCTTGCTGGAATACATGCTAAGGAACCGTGGACGCGTTCTTTCAAAGACCTTAATCCTTGAACATATATGGGGCTACGGCTTTAATCCACAGACAAACGTAGTTGACGTTCTCGTATGCAGATTGAGAAACAAGATAGACAAGGAATTCAAGAAAAAACTGATACGTACCATTAGAGGTGTCGGGTATGTTCTCAAGGAGGATTAAAGCAGTTGTATCAACTACTGCCTTTAAGCTTGCAGCGTGGTACTCATCCATCTTCATCCTGAGCTCCCTTGCCCTCTTCCTCCTTGCCTTTCATATGCTTTCTAACATCATGGCCGAAAAGGACCTTGACCAATTAAGGCTCAAACTTAGCGAATACCTGATTACTGCCAGAAAGGAAGGAGTTAAAGATTTAATAGAGGAAATTGTCAGAGAAAAAAAGGACTATCGGTCAGCTGGCTTTTTTGTACGTCTAACAGACGAAAAAAAACGCACCTTGATATGCTTCATGCCTCGCAGATTCAAAGAATTGGACTGTTCTAAGGTTCCATCCCTTTCCGTTGACCAATCCCGTGGAACTGTGACCCTTAAAAGACACGAAGATGAGGATTTGCTGGATATCATGTCCGTAAGGCTTCCAGGCGGCTACATTTTGCAGGTGGGCAAGTCGTCAACAGAAAGGGGGAACCTGTTGGAAAGGTTCCAAAAGGTCTTCCTGGCCATGCTGGGAATTGTGACAGTCGTAGGTCTTGCTTCTGGCACCTTCATGGCCTTTAAGGCCCTTTCTCCCTTGAGAGACCTTGTACAAACCATCCAAAAGATCAGGGCCGGCAACATGGATGCAAGGGTGAAGGTGCCACTTGAAAAGACCCACTGGCACGACGAGCTCTTTGTACTTGCAAGGCTCTTTAACGAAATGCTCGAGCGGATTGATAGGTTGGTGAACAGCATGAGACAGTCTCTGGATTACGTCGCACATGATCTAAGGACCCCTGTAATGAGGCTTAAGGCCATTGTTGAATCCACGCTTCAAAGACAGCCGGACAGGGAGGCCATGGAAAATGCCCTTATGGACTGTGCCGAGGAAGCGGAAAGAATTTCTGTTATCTTGTCTAGCATCATGGACGTGTCAGAGGCCGAGGCAGGGGTAATGAAACTTGATTTGAAAAGGCAGCCACTGGCTCCCATAATCAAGGACGCCGTGGAGCTTTATGAATACGTGGCAGAAGAAAGAGACATAGCCATAAGCTCAGATATTGAGGAAGACATGGAACTTTTTCTGGACAAGAACCGCTTCAGGCAGGTAGCGGCCAATCTCATTGATAATGCAATAAAATACGGGAAAAGGGGTGGAAGAGTCGAGATAACTGCAGAGGCAAAAGACAATGGCGTAATCATTTCCTTTTCAGACAACGGCATGGGCATATCTTCAGAGGATTTGCCAAGGATATTTGACAGGCTCTACCGTGGGGATAAAAGCCGGTCTCAAAAGGGGCTTGGACTTGGGCTATGCATGGTAAAGGCAGTGGTTGAGGCGCACGGAGGCACAATAGAGGTAGAAAGCGTCGTGGACAAGGAAACCGTTGTAAGGATATTTTTACCTTTTATGTCAGAAACACTTAACTGATGCCACCATTTATTCAAAATCAGCTCAAGAACTTTTCAACTTCACTTTCTTTGTTATTCAAATAGTAGGCTATGGTCCTTCTTAGGGCCTCTTCAAGGGGAATTTTGGGTTCCCATCCAAGAACCTGCTTTGCACTTGTTATATCAGGAACCCTGTAATCAACATCCTGGTAGCCGGGTCCGTAGAATTCCTCAGCGGAAACGCTCCTAAGGTTTAATTTTTCAGGATATGGCGCAGGAAGCAAGATACTGAGTGCCTCCTCTAATGACTTTTCTGCATTGCCCTTCCCAGAAGACTGCTCCTGGTAGGTGTGGCAAAGGACCTTGGATGGCTCTCTTTCCATGTGCGGCGAAATTGTTTTAAAACGAATGGACAAAGACTGGGAAAATTCTGCCACAATCCTTACCATCATCTCGGCAAGCTCCCTTATGGAATAATCATTATGGGGATTGCCAATATTGAATATCTTTCCGTCACACCTGTTATTTTTATTTCGTATAATCTTCACGAGACAATCAAGGCCATCGTCAACGTAGGTGAAGCAGCGCCGCTGTTTCCCTCCATCCACTAGCGTAATGGGTTCCCCCCTCAGAATATTTCCAAGAAACTGGGTCACAACTCTGGAAGAGCCCTCCTTTGGGGCAGACAGGCTGTCAAGCCCGGGGCCTATCCAGTTAAAGGGCCTAATCAGTGTAAATTGCAGCTTTTTATGTATACCCATTGCCCATATGACCCGGTCCATCAACTGCTTGGCGCATGCATAAATCCACCTCTGCTTGTTAATAGGCCCGTAAATTAAATTGCTGTTTTCTTCATTAAAGGCATCATCCTGGCACATGCCGTATACCTCGCTGGTTGACGGAAAAATAACCCTGGTTCCATATTTAGCACATTGCCTGACAATCCTGAGGTTCTCTTCAAAGTCAAGCTCAAAAACGGCAAGGGGGTTCTTTACATATGTGGCTGGGGTTGCTATTGCCACAAGGGGAAGACACACGTCGCATTTCTTGACGTGGTATTCTATCCATTCCCTGTTGATGGAGATGTCACCCTCTATGAAATGGACCTTGGGATGGTTAACCATTTCTCCAAGTCTGTCAGATGAAAGATCCATTCCATAAATTTCCCAGTCAGTCTCCTTCACCACCCGCTTGGTAAGGTGACTGCCTATGAATCCGTTAACTCCAAGGACCAGAATCCTCAGCATTTTTATAATCTCCCTAGTCTATTTTTTTTGTTGCTCATAGGGACTAGTCGTGCCGACCCTGGAGTAATTGTTCCGGTTGCCTTGAATTTGAGGGCTTTCAAATTGTAATAAAGAAACTTTTCGAGAAAGGGTAATTTACACAAACTGGGCACTACCCAATGGTTTCCTTAAAGGACCTCTCTAGAAATTTTAGCATCCTATGGCTCGTCAAGTCCCCATAGAAAATCGTGGTGGACATCGCTCCACATGGCCATCAGGATAACGGAAACGGTAATACAGTTTCCTAACAACAGACCCCTTATTATGCGCCATTCTAGAGGAAGCCCTACTTGCTGATTTTATTAGATCCATTATGAAATAATTGAAATCACGGTACCATCTCAAAATTACATAGAAATTACGAAAAAATTACATTGAGAAGAGATGTCCTATAAACATAGGGGCTAACTGGACTCCGGCCTCACTTTAATGGCCGAAGCATAGAAGCGTAAAAGATCAGAAAGACAACAGGGCACCCGAAATTTTGGGAATGGGGCACCTTGGTGAATAGATACCACAGCGCTAAGGCAGGAACTAAACGCCCAAAACTTACAAACAAGTAATATCTAAGCAAGATTTAGGTAATAATTTAAAATTATTAAATAAAGTTGATTTAACGCCAATCAGAACGTACGAAGGAGTTACAATGAAAATTCGCTCCAGGTTCAGTGGGCTGGCCTTGTTGATATGCTGTTTTTTGTTTTCCTGCGTTTCGTCAACGGTTTTCTCTCCGGATTCTTGGAATGGTTATAGAGTGCAAGCTGGAAAACGAAGATGGATTTCTCGTATACGGGGTAGAAATAGCATCCAATGACAGGACTACAATGGAAGTACAGGTGGATGTTGGAAACGGTTTGGTTCTTTCGGTAGAGGAAGACCATCCTGAAGACGAAAATATTATGAAGGTAATCTGCAAATAATTGCAGTATTAACATGAAGCCTGATCAAAAAGACCTATCCACTAAGTCCGTATCATTAAACGGATCTTCCTTTCCAAAGATTTCCGTGGTTATCCCAATGTATAACGAGAAAGACAATATATCTCGTCTGTTTGACAGGCTTTTTCCTGTCCTTGAGGGCCTAGAAGAAAGCTGGGAAGTAATTTGTATAAACGACGGCTCCACAGATCGAACGCTGGACATACTGCTTTCGGAATATAAAAAACGAAGGGGACTTGTAATTGTGAATCTTGCCAGAAATTTTGGCCAGCATGCAGCAGTCATGGCAGGCTTTTCCCTTGCCCAGGGTCAGTGGATTACAACAATGGATGCCGATCTTCAGAACCCTCCGGAAGAGATTCCAAAGATAATCTCACAGTTTCGAAAGGGACATAATCTAGTAAATACGATACGAGAGGGACGCAGGGATACGCTTTTCAGAAAACTTGCCTGCCGAACAACAAACAGGGTAATTGCTAGGATTTCAGGCATTCAGCTTAGGGACTTTGGTTGCATGCTTAGGGGATACAGCAGTGAGGTTGTGAAAGGGATTCTTGAAGACCCTGAATACAGGACATTCATACCGGCCCTTGCCACATTTTTTGCCAAAAATCCCGTAGAGATCCAAGTCGAACATGAAGAGAGAGCTGGCGGACGTTCAAAATATTCCCTACTAAAACTTCTCAGTCTTCAGCTTGATCTCATGACGGGATTCTCCATGTGGCCCCTCAGGATATTGTTTTTAGTTGGAAGCCTGATGGCCCTTGCCGGCCTGTTGGCTGCTCTGGTGATAATCGTCTTGAGACTGTATTATGGCCCTGGCTGGGCAGCCCAAGGCGTCTTCACCCTTTTTGCAGCGCTTTTTTTCCTTGTGGGATGCCAGTTTTTTGCCCTGGGTCTAATAGGTAAATACATAGGACGGATATTTCAGGCAGTAAGAAAACGCCCTTCTTTTATCGTTGATGGGGTGATACGGGGTGTGCCAAATGACGCGTCTTAAGTTGCAGGCCTCCACGTGAAAAAATAATTGCCTTGTAGCTCAATTTATATGCCAGAAAAGAAACCTAAAGCATGGACCTAAATAGAAAAGGCCTTCAAGAGCAAGCAATGGCCAGCAGTCTTTCCAGCGGCTGCCAAAGGATATTAGTCAACCCCTGGATTTTTCTCGCCGCCAGCCTGGCCTTGCTAGTATGCATGCTGGGGGCCCGTTCCCTTTGGGGCTCTGAGGGCAGGTGGGCAGAGATAGCAAGGGAGATGGTTCTAAGGAGGGACTTTTTCCATCCAACCATCAACTGGGCCCCTTACTTTGATAAGCCCCTCTTTACCTACTGGGCCATTGTTGCCGTATCTTGGATAACCGGAACCATTAATGAATTTACCGCAAGGCTTCCAAGTGCCATTGCAGGGCTTGCAACACTTTGGGCCACGATTTTACTGGGAAAAAGGATCTTTTCCAGACACGCAGGCTATTTGGCTGGCTGGCTGCTTTTGACCTCCTTTGGATTTCTTTTCTGGTCACGGACGGCATGTGCGGATTCGGAAAATCTTGCATTCATCATGGTTGCAGTATTGTGGTATCGGGCAAGGATGCACAAACCCAACTTTTTAAGATTCCTGGTTTTTTGTCTGATATGCGCCACTGGAGCACACTTTAAGGGCCTGCCGGCTGCGGTGCTGCCTGTTCTCATCTGCCTTTCCGACATTGTCCAAAGAAAAACGCTCAAGAGCTATTTTACGCTTTCCCACTTGGCTGCCCTTTCTATAGGCCTTTTAGTGTACCTGCTTCCCTTCCTGTACGCGGCTTACACAGGAGACGGATACGGGGAAAATGGATTGTATCTGGCCTTTAAGGAGAATATCCTTCGTTTCTTTAGCGCCTTTGATCACCGCGAGCCCTTTTACGTATATTTTTACTACGTTCCCATGTTATTCCTGCCGTGGTCTCCACTTTTAATTGGTGCCCTGGGAGAGGCATTCAGACACTACAAGAGACTTAACCAGGACGAAAAATGGGTATTGCACTCCCTGTTGATCATCTTTTTCATATTTACCTGTTCAGAGTCAAGGCGCAGTTACTACATAATGCCCATACTGCCATTTTGCGCCTTGCTTGTTGGAAACTTCCTGGTAAGCACCAATAAAGAGGACTTGTGGCTAAAAATCTCTATGAAGATACAACAGTGGCTTGTAGTTGCAGCCTCTTTACTGCTGATTTTGGCCCCTGGGGTCGGCTTGCTCCTTGAAGGGTTCGTCGGCATTGTGCCACCAAATGGCTTAACTGCATCCCTTTTCATAACTGGTGTCCTCGCAAGCGTATTTTTCTGGCTTCTTTTGAAATCCCTTACCAAAAGAGAACAAGACCTTAACTGGTGCAGTCGGATTCTTCCAAGCCTTGGAGCCGCTATCATCATTTTGGCAGGTTTCTTTTGCTGGCAGCAGGTGATACTTGAACAGTACAGACCATACAGGCCTTTTCTCAAAAAGGTTCGAGCTGCCATGGGGAGCAATATTGACCCTAGTAACGTGGCTCTTAGCCAGGATACCGCAAACGTCATATTCTACCTGGGATTTAACGGACCTATGCCGGTTCTAAAAACCCCAAAGGCAGTAAGATTGTTTCTTGACAGGGACGGGATTCGCTACATGATCGTTCAAAGAAGATACCTCGAGCGTTCCTTTTCCGTGCTGCCAGAGGATCTCAAGAAACATCCTTTCATGTCCTCGCCCCTCTATCCAGGACAGATGAGAAAAAAGATGCAACTTCTGGTTTGGCGCCTTGTTGGGCCAGTTGACAAAAAAGGGGCTCCTGAAAAGCAATAACTTTAAGGTGGGGGGCTCACTTTCTTTTTGGCATGAGCCATACTTGGTAATTTGTTTACCTGGGGAAAATGCCCGGGGCGAGACTCGAACTCGCACGGGGACAAAGCCCCAAGGGATTTTAAGTCCCTTGTGTCTACCAATTCCACCACCCGGGCTGTGGGCTAAAACTTATACGTGGCCGGGGAAAAAGTCAATGAACGGGCATGTCTTACTTGATTAAGCCACAGACTCTATTTACCCTGGTGCGGACCTGATTTTGAGAAAAGCGAAATCCACTTATATTAGGAGATTCGACATGAAAAAATGGCCCATTTACATCACCCTATCCCTATTCTGGTTCTTGTGGCTGTCTTGTAGTTCTCTATCGTGGGGCCTTGCAGCAGATGCACGCCCATTTAAGAATCTTGTCCTGCCTTTGAAAGACGCACCCGAAGGAAAAGTGACCTTGAAAAATGGACGCTTCTCAAGGGCTTACTCAAAAGACAGCGCAACTTCCTTCTGGGCGGTCATTGAACGCCACGCCATTTCTTCATGGAAAGGAACCAAAGTGGCTGCCATTATTCTTTCCTATGGAACCGGGGGCAGTGGTATCTACAAAAGGCTTTATTTCCTTGTGGAAAAAGAAAGGGGCTGGCAACCAAGGGGCTGGGTTGATCTTGGAGACAGGGTAAGGGTTCGGCACCTGTCCCTTTACAGACATGGCTCGATTTACCTTGGCCTCATTGGGCACAAAAAGGGGGAACCCCTGTGCTGCCCGACAAAAAGAGTGCTAAAGGTCTTTAATGTAACAGAAAAGGGGCTCATCCCTGCAGCAACCTATAGGGCAAGCCTTTTCCCTGATGAGATGGCATGTAATGCCACACTCATAGATCCGTCCGCCAGGCTGGAGATGTTGCCCGAGGTCTCATCTTCACCCCACCACATGGGCCATTCATCACCAATACCTGCTCACGTTGCCCTTTTAATCAAGAACAAACACATTGCCATGAGGGTGATAAATGTAAAGGACTACCTTGACATGTGGTGGAAGGAGCATGACCCAACCATCAACATAGCCATACACAGGCTGAAAAACGCCTTAAAAAAAGATGTGAGGCAGCTTTCCCCTCCCTTTGACATCCTTCCTCCCCGGCCTGGCATCAACGACCTTGCCCTGTTTGTATCCAAAATCCACTTTAAAAACGGGCTCGGGATTGGCTTTATTGGAAGGGTTACAAAGGATGTCACCTGCGTGGAAAAATCCCAATTAAGATTTTTCTATATAGGGCTTGATAAAAAAGGCAGGTACCTTGTTACCCTGTCTTTAAGGGTTAACCCATCTCCAACCATTCCAGAAAGGCTATGGACCTGCGAAAAAGGGATTAGAGGGCTTAAAAAACAGATAGATAAAATTGAAACATTCATGAATGGAATGGATGACAGCAGGGCCTTTCCAGTGCTTTTAAAGATCAAGAGGTTTCTTGCATCCCTGGAGATACGCCAAAGGCAACATAAAAAGGCAGGCCCCAACGAATGGGGGCCTGCCTCACCTTACCATATCTCTTAATTTTCTTGCTCTTTCCTGGTCAGCCCATTAGCAACCTTCGACCTTGGGGGCCTTTTTCTTGACGATCATCTTCACCTCTGTATCCTTTTCGGCTGTGACATCCTCTTTGGCCTTGAGAATGAATATGGGGCTTTTTCCCCCGTTTTTCCAGACTATCACGGTTCCTTTTCCTTCTGCCTTTTCAAGGTCTGACTTCTTTAAGGTGTCTTTCAGCGCGGTTATTACTGTGCCGGTGGTCTTTCCATTTCCCTTGATCTTTAGCAGAACTGTCTGGTCCTCTTCCAGGGCCGGGCCTGAATCCTTACCGCTAACAACGAGAATGGAACCTGCCTTAACGTCCGCATCCTTTTCACAGATATCCTTTTTCTTTACCAGATCACCTGCAACCTTACAGATGGATTCGTCCTTGTAGGCCGCCTCCACCTTGCCCTTAAGCCTTTGAGAGGCATTGGCACCGGAGGCAAGGAAAAACAGCGTTAATATCAGCGCAGTAAATACGCCAAGTCTCTTTTTTGTCCTCATTACTTATCACCTGCCTTCCTGTTATGACATCCCTTGCATGATACAGGGCCTGTCTTCTTGTTCTCTTTCTTAAGATCCTTGTGACACTTGAGACACGTTGAATGAAAGTAGTTCTTTAGCTTTGCTGGCCCCCCTGTTTCCTTGAGCTCCTCCTCCATCCTTCTACACCTGTCACTCTTGAGGATGTCATCCTCTGTTTTTGCACCCTTATGACAGGTTGCGCATACAAAGCCCTTGTTCTCTTTTTTGAGCATCTCGATGTGGGCCGCATGGGTAAAGTGATTTACATGCTTGATGTCCTTCTTTAGCCCCTTCATGTCAGGACAGCTCTTCTGGGTATTTATGTCTACGAACTCTGGAATCTTTGCTGTTGCCTCATCCTTCTTGGCTGTAGTGGCCTTTGAAACGGCCTTCTCAGCAGCTTCCTTCTTTTCCACCACCTTAGCCACTGCCTTCTGGGCAGCGTCCCCTGCCGCTTTCACTGCCACATCCTGCGAGGCAACTGAAGGCCCTGGAAGACCCGACAGCAGAAAGACTACGGCAGTACCAACCACCATCCTCTTAAAATCCAGCCGTACCACCTGATTTCCACGTTTTTTCTCGACTCTTTTCATCACTTTACCTCCATCTTTTATTTGAAGCCTTTGCTTCCTGGTTTTGTCTCAACCCTAGGGAAAGGTTGTTGATAAAACAATGGACATCGGGTTATATGCCTATAGACATCCGTCCGACTCAGTTAGACGTAGAATGTTCTCCTAATAAATTCAAATAGTTATTATGACATCAGACAGCAAATGGAATTCACTCTTCCACAGACCGTAAGGCTTGATAGCAAGAAGATAAAACGAATAAGGGAGGAGAAGGGCCTTACCCAACTCTATGTGGCAACGGTTGTTGGGGTTACCATTGACACCATCTCCAGATGGGAGAATAAGCGCTACCCGAGTGTTAAGCGCGAAAACGCCTTGAAGCTTGCCCAGACACTGGAGGTAGATGTCGAGGACATACTGGAAGAGGGGGAGGAAGAAAGGGCTGACAACATGGAAAATGGTGAGGTGGAAGGCCCTGTGGAAACCACAGGGCATGTTGATGCCTCCCAGAAAGAGGAGCAAAAGGGACGTAAAAACCTCTTTATTGTGGGGATAATGGCCCTGCTTTTTTGCGCAGGCCTTTTTGCAGGCTATTTCTTTTTCAGGCCCTCAAACCTGCCCCTGGACATAAGCGCTGCCCGTTACCTTCCTGAAAGATGCGCCATTGGCAGCCAATTTCCAGTACTCGTAAGCGTCAGTATTACCCCTCAGGCCCGACGCACCATTCTTTTGAAGGAAGATATTCCCAGGACCTTGAAGGTGTTAAAGACCGTACCGAGATTCACATCCCTTGGAAAGGGACTTTTGAAGTGGCTGTATCAGGGAGAAACCAGCAAACTGAAATTCGTTTACATCGCCAAGATTCCCTCTTCTGTAAAGGAGGGGAAGAGGCTGCGCTTTAAGGGAATGGTTACCATAAAGACGAGCCAGACGGTGAACGTAAACGTTGGGGGCAACAACTGCATCATTGTTGCACCCTTTCACTGGGCAGACAGAAATGGCGATAACAGGATAGATGACGAAGAGATACTGGATGCCTATCAGCTTCTTTCAGGAGTTAAGGGCATGACGGCCATTTTGAAGGAGGTGGAAAATCTCTGGGCGGCTGGCCGGTACATATGGGACAAGAGGACAAAAAGGTTTGTTCCACAGAAGAACGCCACGAAACAGGAGGCAACAATTGCGTCTTAGTTTATTTGATCTCATTACGGTATTTTTAACGGTGTTGATCTTTTTCTTGAGCTCCCTGGCCCTTGCCAAGGTAAGCGGGGCCATCAAGCAGACAGACGAAAAAAGCGCTACCATAAACCTTGAGATATCACATCCTGCCCCCGCCACGGCAATTGTGACCGTTGACATTCCCCAAGGAACCAACATAACCGATTCGAAACCCAAATTTTCAAAGCTCATTCAGGAAAAAAACCAGGCACAGTGGCTCTTAAAGGACATCAAACCTGGGGAAACAAAGATTGCCATCCGCTTTGACAAAAAGATCAGCGTCAAGGACCTGAAGGCACTAATCAGGTATAAGGACGTGGCAAGTGGCAACATGGTAGAACTTCCTGTGAGATAAAAAAGGAGCATACGCCCATGACAAATGACATTAACACCATAACCGGAACAAAGGACGTCGTCTGGCGCCTTGAGGACCTGTATGCGGGCAAGGATGACCCACAGATCCAAAAGGACCTGGACTTTTGCTTAAGCGAGGCCCTTCAAATAAGAAACCAGTATGCTGGCAGGGTAAAGGAGCTTAATGCAAAGGGCCTTTTTGAGCTTGTAAACAGGCTTGAGAGGCTCTCTGAGCTTCTTGGAAAAATCAGCGGTTTTGCCTTTTTAAACTTTGCCACAAGGTCAGATGACCCAGAGGCAGGGGCCTTCCTTCAGAAGGTAAAGGAGACGGCAAGCCAGGTATCAAAGGAGCTTGTGTTCTTTGAGCTTGAATGGGCAAATCTGGACGATGAAAGGGCAGAAAGGCTGCTGGCTGACCCAGTCCTATCCCATTATGAGCACTATCTCAAATCGCTTAGACGTTACAGGCCGCATCTTCTTACCGAGACGGAAGAAAGGCTTCTGGCAGAAATCAGCCCGGTAGGTCGCTCAAGCTGGATTAATCTCTTTGACAAGGTCCTTGCTCACCAGCGTTACGGAGAGAAAAAAAGGACCCAGGAGGAGGTATTAAAGGACCTGTACATGCCCGAAAGGGAGGTCAGAGAGCAGGCCAGCAAGGAGCTTACAGAGGGGCTCAAGAAGGAGCTTCTTGTGTTCACCCACACCTTTAACACGGTCCTTGGGGACAAGATGATAGGGGACAGGCTGAGGAAGTATCCAAAATGGATCAGCTCCATGAACCTTTCAAACGAGCTCAAGGACGAGACAGTGAACGGGCTCATAGATGCGGTCACATCAAGATACGATATTGTTGAAAGGTACTACCTTCTCAAAAAGAGGCTTTTGGGTCTGGACGAACTCCTTGATTACGACAGATACGCCCCTCTTCCCTGGCTTCCCCAAAGAACCGTTTCCTGGCAGGAGGCCATGGACATGGTGCTCTCTTCCTTTGAAAGATTCTCAAGGGAGATGGCCCAGATTGCAAGACAGTTTTTTGAGAAAAAATGGATACACGCCCCTATACTTCCAGGAAAGACCGGTGGCGCCTTTGCGCATCCTCTTACCCCTTCAACCCATCCATATGTACTGGTAAATTTTGCAGGCACCCTGCGGGACGTTGAAACCCTTGCTCATGAGCTTGGCCACGGGGTTCACCAGGTGCTTGCCGCTGAAAAGGGCTACTTCAATGCGGACACCCCTTTGACTCTTGCGGAAACTGCATCCGTCTTTGGTGAAATGCTAGTGTTCCAGGACATCCTTAAGGGACTAAAGGACCCAAAGGAGAAACTTGGATTTACAGCGGCAAAGATAGAGTCCATATTTGCAACGGTCTTTCGCCAGATAGCCATGAACCGCTTTGAGGATGCAATCCACAACCACCGCCGGGACAAGGGGGAACTTGCCCCTGAGACGTACTCCGACTACTGGACTGACACCCAGAAACAGATGTTTGGAAAAAGCGTCACTCTAACCGAAAACTACAGGATATGGTGGTCCTACATTTCACATTTCCTTCATGTGCCTGGCTACGTATACTCATATGCATTTGGAGAGCTTCTCGTCCTTTCCCTTTACAGCCTTTATATGGAGGAGGGAGAGCCCTTTGTTGAAAAATACATGGAGCTTTTAAGGGCTGGTGGCTCAAAGGATCCCTATGAGCTTCTAAGGCCCTTTGGCATAGACCTTGAAGATAAGTCATTCTGGCAAAGGGGGCTTGACATCATAGACAATATAGTCAGTGGAGCTGAAGAACTTGCTGAAAAGGCCAGGGCCTAAAGAGATAAAAAGGCTGCTTGGCCCACTTCTTACGCAGAAGAGGCGCAGCAAGATAATCGAGGTCCTTTCAAGACGAACAAGGTAC
>JALWNK010000003.1 GCA_026995935.1 Deltaproteobacteria bacterium | reverse complement strand
ACCATTTTAATGGACTGGACCGGGCAGATAATAAAGGAGAGGAGGCTTCGTTCAGCCCAGGACACCATTACCCTGCTGAACCTCTACTGTCCTGAAGAGTCCATGGGAGCCAGGGGGCTCCTTTATAAATCCGTTTTGGCCCTTTGGCAAAAGGACTACAGGGCAGCCCTTAATATGGCAATGGACAGTATAAACATCAAGCCAGCCAGGGAAAACGTGAATCAGGCAATCCTTGGGGCCATATACCTGGCGGAGTGGGACACCGCCTGGCAGATATACAAAAGCCACAAGGCTCTCATTCCAAGGGAAGAAAAGATTGCCCTTACAAGAAGATGGGGTGATGAGGCCCTTAGCCTTGGTGAGCCGCAAGAGGCCCTTAAGGCCTACAGGCTCCTTAACGGATTGGACGGTAAAGACCCTGCCAATCACTTCAGGCTGAATCTTGCCTCTTCTGTTGGCAAGGACCCTAGAAAGGCAAAAATCTTGTGGGCAGAGGCGGCAAAAGGGGAGAAGGGGTTCTGGGCAAAGGCCTCTAAGGCAGAGGCGTCCTATTATAAATTCTGGGAGAAGGCTGGAAGCCAGCTATGACAGACTTTCAAGATTTTTTCCAAAAGAAAGGGCAAAGGATCCTGGTTGCCGGTGGTGGCGTAAAGGAGCGGATGGAGCTTCAGTCCAGTCTTGAAGACATGGGCTTTGAGATCACCATGGCGCCTGATATCCAGATGGCCCTTGGCCTTCTTAAAAAGGGGCAGTTCGTTCTCTGTCTGGTCTTTCACCAGCAGGATTCCTTTGACGCAGTAGAGTTTTTAAGGGCCATGGATGAGAGCGAAACAGAGGCCAGGGTGATCGTCCTTGCACGGGAGGCCACGGTGGAGGATGCCCAGCTTGTCATGGAGCTTGGGGCCATGGATTTCAGGCTTCCACCCTGGTCCGCGGATATTCTTGGTTTCGTGATAAAAAGGGCCTTATCCACACCCCGGGTGAAAAAAGACAAGAAGAAGGACATAGAGGATGTCCAGACAAAGAAAGATAAGAGGCATTCTCAAAAGCGTCGGAATTTTGACAAATACAAGATTCTGACCAAAAGCCCTGCCATGGAAAAGGTCCTTTCCCAGGCAAGAAGTGTTGCAAAAAGCAAGGCTACGGTTCTTATCCAGGGAGAAAGCGGCACGGGAAAAGAGCTCCTTGCCAGGTACATCCATGCGGAAAGTGACAGGGCAGATGGCCCCTTTGTGGCCCTTAACTGCGCTGCCCTTCCCGAGACACTTCTTGAAAGCGAGCTTTTTGGCCATGAAAAAGGGGCCTTTTCCGGGGCTATAATGAAGAAGATAGGAAAATTTGAGCTGGCAGACGGCGGCACCATACTCCTTGACGAGATTACCGAAATGGCCATGCCGCTTCAGGCAAAGCTATTAAGGGTACTGCAGGAAGGGGAGGTGGACAGGCTTGGCGGCTACAACCCCATACCGGTGGATGTCAGGGTTGTTGCCACAACCAACCGGGACGTCCTCGCTGCGGTTCGTTCCGGAAAGTTCAGGGAGGACCTCTACTTCAGGCTGAACGTCATTCCTCTTAAGGTTCCGCCACTAAGAGAAAGAAAGGAGGACATCTCATTTCTTGTAGAGCACTTTCTTGAACACTTTTCAAGGGAGTATGGGAAAAATGGGCTCAAATTTGCTAATGGTGTTCTTGAGTCCCTTGAACAGAAAAAGTGGAGCGGAAACGTGCGGGAACTTAAGAACATAGTGGAAAGAGGCGTACTTCTTGCCCAGACAGATGAAATAACCCTGCAGGATTTGCTTGGAGAAGAGTTTTCTGACGAGGCAATTTCTGCCTCTTCATCAGGGCAGGTTGCCATTGGGGAAGAGACGTTCAATCTCGGTGAGGTGGAAAAAGAGATGATAAAAAGGGCCCTTTCTAAAACTAAGGGCAACAGGACCCATGCCGCAAAGCTTCTAGGCATTAGCGTAAGGACCTTGAGGAACAAGCTTGCCGAGTACAGAAACATCGGGCTGGTGTTGTGAGGATGACATGAAAGATATATTCGGACCGGTAGTAGACATAATGGGAAAGGCCCTCAGTCTCAGGGCAAAAAGGAATGCGGCCATATCCTCGAACATAGCCAACATAGACACCCCTGGTTACAAGGCAAAGGACATCAACTTTGAACAGGTCATGGAGTCCTATCTTAAGGACAAAGGCCTTAAGAAGGAAGGGGAGGGGCAGGCTGATATTCCCCTAAGAACCACCAACGGCCGCCACATCACCGGTCGGCCAGGGCTCGTAAGGCCATCCCTGGAGCAGTCCATCGAGAGGGGTGTTCCCAACAACGTTGACCTTGACGAGGAGATGGCAAGGCTTTCCAAAAACAACATAGAGTACCAGCTGACCACCCAGATGCTCATAAAGAAATTTGAGATATTAAAGACCGCCATTACCGAGGGAGGTAAGCCATGAACCTTTTTACTTCCTTTACAATCAGCGCAAAGGGCCTGAGGGCCGAACGCACAAGGTTGAATGTCGCTTCCATGAACCTTGCCAATGCCCACGTGACAAGGACCATAGACGGAGGGCCCTACAGGGCAAAGTCAGTGGTCTTTCGTTCAGTGCCCTTGGAGGGTAAGGGGGCAGGCGAGGTGGGTGAGAAAGACGGATTTGATGCAAGTCTAAAAAGGGCCCTTGAGACCGTTGAGGTAGCAGAAATCGTAGACGACAAGACCCCTTTCATGGAGGTTTACGACCCTGACCATCCGGATGCAGACGAAAACGGCATGGTGAAGATGCCAAACGTCAACGTCATGGAGGAGATGGTGGACATCATGAGCGCTCAGAGGGCCTATGAGGCAAACATCTCGGCCCTTGATTCTGCAAAGAACATGGCCATAAAGGCAATAGATATCATCAGATAGGGAGGAGGCCAAAGGTGTCGCAGATTAACGCAACAGGGCAGGCCATAAGCCCCCTGCCAAAGGGCGGGGCTTCAACAGGGACTTTTGAGCCGCAAGGGGCTGGCGCAAAGACCGAAAGGCCAACCTTTTCAAGCATGGTGGAAAAGGGCCTTGAGAAGTTAAACGCCCAGATGACCCATGCGGATGATATGGCTGCACGCCTTGCAGCAGGCGAGGAGATGGATATCCCAGAGGTGATGCTTGAAATAACAAAGGCGGACATAAACTTCAGGATGTTCGTACAGATGAGGAACAAGGCCCTTAGCGCCTATGAAGAGATCATGAGGCTTCAGTTTTAGATAACCAAAGCCGCCTGAGGAGAGGAAAAAGATATGGCCAGCCCTGCTGACTATGTTTCACAGCTAAAAAAACTATATGAAGACCTTAGCATCAGGCAAAAGGTCATAGCAGGCCTTGTGGTTGTAGGGGTGCTGGCAGGTTTTACTGCCCTTTTTCTCCTTATAAACACCCCGACTTACAAGGTCCTTTACACGGATCTTGACCAGAAGGATGCAGGCGAGATCGTCCAGTGGCTCAAGAAAAAGGGCATCTCCTACAAGGTTGCCCAGGGGGGCAGCACCATAAAGGTGCCAGAAGACAAGGTATATGACATAAGGCTTTCCCTTGCAAGCCAGGGCCTGCCAAGGGGCAGCACAGTTGGCTTTGAGATATTTGACAAGTCAAGCCTTGGCACCACTGATTTTGTCCAGCAGGTCAACTATCAGAGGGCACTGCAGGGCGAGCTTGAAAAAACCATCGCCAGGTTCCCCCAGGTAAAGACCGTTCGCGTACACATAGCAAAACCCAAGGACAGCCTTTTTGTTGGCCAGAGACAGGAGCCAAGCGCATCAATAGTGCTCGAGCTCAAGAGGGGACAGGAGCTTTCTCAAAACCAGGTACTGGGAATAGTGCACCTTGTGGCAAGCGCTGTGCCAAGGCTCAAAAAGGACAATGTAACCGTTGTGGATACCACGGGTAACGTTCTGTACGAGGCCAAGATGCAGCTCAAGGACCCATTAAAGGCCAAGGCAAGCCTGCAGTTTACCTATCGCAAACGCCTTGAAGACTATTTCAAGCACAAGATTCAGACCATGCTTGAAGATGCCCTTGGGCCCCAAAAGGCAGTGGTAAGGGTGAGTGCCGAGGTGGACTTTAACCAGGTCAAGACCAACGAAGACCGCTATGATCCCGATTCAATTGCCATAAGGAGCGAGGAAAAGCTTGAAGAGCTAGAAAAGCCTTCCCAGCAGGGTGGCATCCCAGGAGTTAAGGGAGGCCTTGCAAATAAGCTTCAGGGAAATCTTGGCCAACAGGGCGGGGAGTTTCTGAAAAGAAAGAAAAAGGATATAGCAAACTACGAGATTACACGGATCCAAAGGGAGATTCTTGGCTCTGTGGGCAGCCTCAAACGTCTTTCAGTGGCTGTCATGGTTGATGGAAAGTACCGCAATGAAAAGGGCAAGACGATATATGAGCCGCGCACTCCCGAGGAGCTTACAAACCTTACTCAGATAGTAAAGGCTGCCATGGGCTACTCTGAAGACAGGGGTGACGAGGTAAGTGTAGTGAACGTTGCTTTTTCTCCAGTCACTGAAAAGAAGGGCATGGTTGCAAAGGCGGTGGATATATTTACAAAACTTATAAGGCCCATGGCCAACCTGATTTTGGCACTGATTTTCATCTTTGTAATACTTCGGCCCCTTCTTAACCGATTTGTCCTTCAGCCTCCAGAGGTGCCTCCTTCTGAGGAGGCTGCGGCCATAGAGGGCGAGGTGGCAGGAGGAGAGGCGGCGATGGCCCCTTCCTTTGAACCCATCCCCGATGTGAAGGGAGAGCTGAGGGACCTTGCCAACGAGTATCCTGAGCGCGCTGCAGCCCTCATAAAGATATGGCTAAGGGAAAAGAAAAAGAAGGAGGATTCAGGTGAGTAGTCAGGTCGCACTTCCCGGGTCCATTGATCTTTCAAACCCTGACGGCCCAATAAAGGCAGCCATATTCCTGCTGGCCATGGGAGAGGCCTTTACCGCAGAGGTCTTTAAGTATCTCAAGGAGAACGAGGTGCGGATGGTTTCATCCCTCATGGCGCAGATTCAGAATATTCCTGGAGAGGCTATAAAGCTTGTTCTTGACGAGGTGAGAGAGAAGATGTCTATGGTCCAGGGCGAGGTATCTGTCCCAGTGGAGGATTTTCTGAAAAAGGTGCTTTTTTCCTCCATGCCCGAGGAGCAGGCAAAACAGATATACGAGGACATAATGCGCCAGCTCCATCCCTCCACCTTTCAGAAGCTATCGAGCCTTGAGCCAAAGGTAATAGTCAATTTTTTGTCAAATGAGCACCCGCAGACCATTGCAGTGATACTTGCACACCTTGAGCCTGATCTTGCCGCAGAGATACTTTCAGAACTCAACGACAAGCTTCAGTCCGATGTGATGCTCCGCATAGCAAACCTTGAAAAGATAAGCCCTGAAATAGTAGCCGAGATAGACCGGGTGCTTGAAGAAGAGCTTTTTTCCGTGGAAATGAGCGATGCCACCAAGGTGGGAGGCGCTGAAAAGGTGGCTGAGATACTTAATAACCTGGACAGGACCTTGGAAGACTCCCTGCTGGAACAGATAGAAGAGACCTCAGAGGACCTTGCAGAAGAGATCAAGAAGCTGATGTTCAAGTTTGAAGACCTCCTCCAGGTGGACGACAGCGCCATAGTGGCCATTCTTAAGGAGATAAGCACGGATGAGCTGAAGCTTGCACTCAAGGCTGCGTCTGAGGAGTTGAGGGATAAGTTCTTCAACAACATGTCAGAAAGGGCGGCCCAGATGCTGAAAGAAGACCTAGAAGTCATGGGGCCAGTGCGTCTGAAGGATGTGGAGCAGGCGCAGCAGGCAATAATACGAGTGGCCAAGCGTCTTGAAGGTGAGGGCAAGATAGTTCTTGGCGGAAAAGGCGGCGAAGAGGTTCTTGTTTAGGCTATGGCCCGTGTCATCAAACAGGGAAATTGTAGGTTTTCAGTGGCTACAAACCTAAAAAGTGGCGCAGAGGACAGGGCCTCAAAGGGTGAAACTTTTAACAGCCTGGCAAAGCTATTTCCAGACGATAAAGGCCAGGAGTCCCTGAAAAAGGATGCTCTTCACGGAAAGGAAGGCCCGGAAAAGGATGAAAACATTCTGGAAGAGGCAAAGGCCAAGGCTGAACGCATAGTTACCGAGGCAAAGAGGCAGGCAGAGGAGATAAAGAAAGAGGCAGAAAAGATAGTATCTGCGGCAAAAAAGAACGCTGAGGAGATAGAAAGCCAGGCGTACAACCTGGGTTATGACCAGGGACACAGGGACGGGGAGGAGCTTGGAAGAAGGCAGTTCGAGGTGGGGCTTCAGCACCTGGAAAAGTTCCTGGAAAGCTTTAAGGAGCAGACTGCAGGGCTTTCATCGTCCTACGAGGCCCAGATGCTCGAGATCTGTCTTTTTGTTGCAAGGGCCATTATCGAAAAAGAGATATCAGACGATGACGAGCTCATAGCAAGGGTGCTTAAAAAGGCCCTGGACAAGACGGTTGAGGGAAGCACCATAACTGTCCATTTGAACCCAAGGGATTTTGAAAATCTCAGGGAGGATTTCCTTTCAAGGCTTTCCACACCTGGTGGTAACAGGTTGGAGCTAAGGCCAGATGCAAAGGTAAGCAGGGGTGGATGCATGATAGAAACGGACTTTGGCCTGGTGGATGCATCACTGGAGTCCAGGTGGCAAAGCCTTCTTGAAGATATCAAGACACAGCTTTATGAACGCACAGGTATTGAGCTTTCCGGCGAGCTCAGGAAAATCAATTAACTGGAAGGGGATAAGGAATAGATACAGTGAGTGAGCAGTGGAGTTTGCCAGACAGCCTGGATATTGACCTTGGCACCTATTCACAGGTCATTGAGGCCTCAAGGCCCATACGTGCCTGCGGCATCGTAAAGGAGGTTGTGGGCATGGTGATTGAGGGCCAAGGGCCAGGTGTTCCCATTGGTGGCATCTGTTCCGTTGAGGTTAAGTCTGGCAACACCATAACTGCCGAGGTGGTTGGTTTTAGAAACAACCGGGTGCTTCTCATGCCCCTTGGAGACATGAGAGGCATAGAGCCTGGCAGCAAGATTTGGGTCAGCCAGGACAGGGCCCAGGTGGTGGTGGGAGACAGCCTCCTTGGCAGGGTGCTAGATGCCACAGGCCGGCCGATAGACGACAAGGGCCCAGTATGTTTTGATGGTTACTACCCCCTCTATGCAGAACCCCTAAATCCCATGGAAAGGCCACGAATCGATACACCAGTTGATGTGGGGGTAAGGGCCATAAACGGATGTCTTACCCTGGGGAAGGGGCAAAGAATTGCCATAATGGCCGGCTCTGGGGTGGGAAAGAGCACGCTCCTTGGAATGATAGCCAGGCATACCGCGGCAGACGTAAGCGTTATAGGCCTTATTGGGGAGCGCGGCCGTGAGCTCAGGGACTTTATTGAAAGGGATCTTGGCCCTGAGGGGCTTGAAAGGTCTGTCGTGGTGGTTGCCACCTCTGATCAGCCGCCGCTTATAAGGCTAAGGGGTGCATATCTGGCCACAGCCCTGGCTGAGTATTTCAGGGATAAAGGCAAGGACGTAATCCTGATGATGGATTCGGTCACAAGGTTCGCAATGGCACACAGGGAGGTAGGGCTTTCCATTGGCGAGCCGCCCACCTCCAGAGGGTACACGCCATCTGTCTTTGCGGAGATGCCCAAGCTTCTTGAGAGGGCAGGCAGGAAGGGGGAGAAAGGGTCGATTACGGGCATCTATACGGTGCTTGTTGAGGGCGATGACATGAACGAGCCCATTGCCGATACGGTTCGTTCAATAGTTGATGGGCATGTGGTCCTTAGCAGGGAACTGGCACATCAGGGCCACTACCCGGCAATAGACATACTCCAGAGCATAAGCAGGATAATGCGGGACATAGCTGCACCTGGGCAGATACCGTCCTATCAGAAGCTGGTCAAGGTCCTTTCCGTATATGCAAGGGCGGAAGACTTAGTAAATCTTGGGGCCTACACCCGCGGGACAAATCCTGAAATAGACTTTGCCCTGGAGAAGATAGAGGATGTCAAGGCCTATTTGCGTCAGGCGGTAGATGAAAGATCAAGCCTTGAAGAGTCCATCTCAAGGCTGATAACCATCTTTCAGTAGGATGATGGATGAGGTTCAGGTTCAGACTGGAGACCCTTTTGAGGGTGAGAAAACGTTTGGAAGAGGTTGCGGAAATGGAGTTTTCTGCAGCCCTTTCCAGGCAAAAGGCAATAGAAGGGGAACTTGAGGAAAACATGAAGTCCCTTAGAAGAGAGGAGAATAAACTCAGGGAAAAGATGGAGGAGGGAATCATGTCAACTGATTTTAACTTTAGGTGTCAGCTCATCTC
>JALWNK010000002.1 GCA_026995935.1 Deltaproteobacteria bacterium | reverse complement strand
CCGGTTACCGCCTGGGCAAGGAGGTTTCTTCCAACTGCAGGGGATTTTATTGCGGGAAAGGAGCCTACCCCTCTTAATGCAGGACCTTTCAAGATAGGAACCATGATCTGCTTTGAGAGCATTTTCCCGGAAATAGCCAGGAAAGAGGTTGAAAAGGGTGCAAACATCCTTGCAATCATAACCAACGATGCCTGGTTTGGCAGGACCGCCGCTCCCTACCAGCATGCGGACATGGCCATATTCAGGGCGGTTGAGACAAGGAGGTGGCTTGTGCGTGCGGCAAACACCGGGGTTAGCCGCATAATTTCCCCCATTGGCGAGGTCTTAAAGGAGACCCGTCTCTTCGTGCCATCCTTTGTGGCGGCACAAATCGGTTTAGGTCAGGAACAGACGATTTTTGTAAGATTTGGCTCAGGGTGGTTTGTTGCCATGAATTTTTTGGTTATTATCTTTTGTATCTATAGAATCGGGAAAGATAAAACCAAGACATAGGGCAGCAAGGAGGCCAGCAGGATATGAATGCAAACAGGGAAACTTCTGTTCACATAGATATTCAGGATCTCAAGGCAAGGCTTGGAGAGGCCAGGAAAAAGATTGACATGCTAAGAGGTTATCTTTGATGGAGAAGAGACACAAAAACGCCTATCAGAGATCGAAAAGGCCATGCTCCAGCCGGGCTTTTGGGACAGCAGCAAGTCCAAGGAGATACTAAGGGAAAGGTCTGTCCTTACCAAGCAGCAGGAGACCATAAAGGCCCTTTCTTCCTCCCTTGAGGAGCTTGAGCTTCTCCTTGAAATGGGCCAGGAGGAGCAGGATGAGCCAACCCTTCAGGAGGTCAAAAGGGACCTTGGAAAGCTTGAGAAGGAGATAAGAAAGGCAGAGCTTCAAAGGCTCCTAGGAGGCAAGCACTACGTAAGTAACGCCATAGTCACCATCCATTCAGGGGCAGGAGGAACAGAGGCCCAGGACTGGGCAGACATGCTCCTTCGCATGTATCTCAGGTGGTGCGAACGGCACGGCTTCAAGGTACAGCTTCTGGATCTCATGCCAGGGGAGGAGGCTGGAATAAAGAGCGCCACATTCCTTGTCCAGGGAGAATTTGCCTACGGGAATCTAAAGTCCGAGGCCGGGGTACACCGTCTGGTCAGGATTTCACCCTTTGATGCGTCTGGAAGGAGGCATACTTCCTTTGCCTCGGTGTTCGTTGTCCCTGAACTGGATGACTCCATTGATATAGATATTGATGAAAAGGACCTTCGCATAGACACATACAGGGCAAGCGGCGCAGGGGGCCAGCACGTAAACAAGACAAGCTCTGCAGTAAGGATTACCCACATACCAACGGGTATTGTGGTCCAGTGCCAGAACGAAAGGAGCCAGCACAAGAACAAGGCCATTGCCCTAAAGATACTGAAGGGCAGGCTTTATCAGCTGGAAAAGGCTAAGAGGGAAGAAGAAAGGCAAAAGCTCCACGAACAGAAAAAGGAGATAGGCTTTGGAAGCCAGATAAGGTCCTACGTCCTCCATCCCTACCAGATGGTAAAGGATCACAGGACATCAGTGGAGACGGGAAACGTAAACGACGTCCTTGACGGAAACATAGACAGGTTCGTTGAGGCGTACCTGCAGGAGGAGGCGGCAAAGAGGGCAGCCTAACCCGTGATTAGCCTAATCCAAAAAACGTATCTCCCCTGTGTTCATCTTGAAGATGGTCCCAGAGGATTCAAGGATGATGGAGCCGTCTGCGTGGATTCCACGTGAAACAAACAGGGTACCCTTTTCCCTTTCTAGATCGTGTCCATAGAGGACCTTCCTGCCCTTTAACCTTGAAAGGGCGTCGTATTCCATAAGTACTGGATTCTCAGCCTGAAGAAAGTCTATGCCCTCTTTAAGGCACCATGCCTCCCATTCATGGAGCATACAAAGATTTAACACTAGCCTTGAAAGAAATCCTGTTCCTATGGAACGCACGTCCCACCTTTTTCCAGACTCAAGCTCAAGGGAGGTGGAAGAGTCCTTGAGCCACCTGGGAAAAGAGGCAATATTCACGTTTAGACCTACCCCAAAAAGGAGATAGGCCTCCTTGGTCTCCCTTACGGAAACAGACTTTGACAGGATGCCGCACACCTTCTTCCCGGAAAGGAGAACATCGTTTATCCACCTGATCCTTGGTGAAAACCCAACGTCCTTAAGTGCCTGACATGCCGAAAGGCCAAAGGCAAGTGGGTAGAGCTGCTGGTTTTGTGAAAGAAGCGCTGGAAAAAGGGTTATGCAGAGATAGAGCCCCCCCTCTGGCGCCCACCAGGTCCTTTTCATTCTGCCCCTTGCCTGGCTGAGCGAGCCAGCCCACCAGCAGGCGCAAGAGGGAAAGGAACGGCCAGAACGCGCGGTTTCCCTAATGGCCTCTTCAGCCAATGGCATGAGCCTGGAAGCAGAGCCAAAGAGGTAGATGCGCTCAATAAAGCCCTTGGCTCTGGCCTTGAGGTTTTCTACGGGAAGGTTATGGGAGGACTTTTTTTTCAAAAGTCGCTGAATATTAAGGGAAAGCTCTGTTTTGAGTGTTTCTTCCTCCCCTTTTTTGAAAAACGCCTCTTTTTCCGTTTCCATCTTTACTGGACAGCCTGTACCAAGTGATTAAATTTCATTTTGAGAAGTTGAGCATCAAAGCCAAAAGGAGCATCAGCCATGATAATAAGACAGCCAGCCGTGGCCAATCAGTTTTATCCAGGTGACCCTTATGCCCTTAGAAGAGAGCTTTCTCAGTATATTCCAACCACCGTCCACGCCCATCCGGCACGGGGAGCCATCTGCCCCCATGCCGGATACATCTACTCAGGCCATGTTGCAGGAGCAGTTTACAGCCTGATCAAGGTCCCTCAACACGTGGTGATCCTTGGCCCAAACCACACAGGCTACGGCTCCTACGCAGAGATAATGACAGAGGGAATCTGGCAGATGCCCATGGGGGACGTACCCATCTCCTCCACCCTTGCAAGGCTCTTATTAGAAAAGTCTTCCTACCTTTCAGACGGCTACCAGGCCCACATGTATGAACACTCCCTTGAGGTCCAGGTGCCCTTTCTCCAGTACCTGCAGCCAGAGCTTGAGATTGTCCCAATCTGTCTTGGCCCCATTGGGCTTGATGCCTGCCTGGACATAGGAAGGGCCATATCAGAGGCAGTGGCGGAGTTTGAACACCCGGTTCTTATAGTGGCAAGCACGGACATGAGCCACTATGTCCCGGCAGATGTTGCCCAAAAGCTTGACGGGCTTGCCATAAAGGAGATTTTGAAGCTCGACCCACAGGGACTTTACAACACGGTGAAGCAGTACGGCATCTCCATGTGCGGCTACATTCCAACTACCATCACCCTTGAGGCCTGCCGTCTTATGGGTGCACGTGATGCAGAGCTTGTAAAGTATGCCAATTCCGGAGATGTAAACGGAGATTATTCAAGGGTGGTTGGTTATGCTGGCTTTGTAATCAGATAATAGTCGTTCTTTGTCTATTACCTGACCCGACAAAATAAAGGCCGCCTTGAAATTTCCTCCAGACGGCCTTTTTTTTAGTGATTTCTATATCTCTATCTCTTCCCAGTCATACCTTGCGTCTTTAAGTATATCCAGGCCCTCAAGGAGCAGCTTTCCCGCAGTGGTTATCTTGTCCGATTTTACGTAGAAGAGTTTTCTTAGGGCCAGGGCCGTCTCACTAACCACTTCAGGGTCAAGGCCACTTTCCCTTTCCGCTTCCTTCCAGTTTATCTTCCCGTTTTCCTGGTTGTTCTCTGCAGCGGCAAGGAGGCGCAGCATTGGGGGTGTCACGTGGAACTCTATCCCCTCTGGAACAATAGACATTGCCCTTTTAAAACAGGCACCCGCATCTGTGACCTTGTAGAGTCCGCCTGGAAGTACGTCCAAAAGACCGTTTCCTGTAAGGCGGTCCAGGCCTGCGACCACATCCTTTTCCTCCATGGATGGAAGATATTTGAGAATCTGTTTCAGAAAGAGACCGCGCCAGTATGGAAGCACGTTAAGGACCTTTCTTTGCTGGCTGTCCACGGTTGGGAATCTCTCCACGGTGCTTGCAAGCCTGGCAAAGAGGCGTCCCGAGCTTGTAGGAAAGGCCTTTCCAACAAGCCCCTCGGACTCTGAAAGCTCAATCCAATTGTCATCCGGCGATAGGTTTTCCATCCTGGTAGTGGTTATGGCCATGACGGAACGGGCGGAAACGGACTTGTGCCCCTGGCTCATTCTATCCTTAAGTACCTCCTGTCCAATTGGAGTAAGTTCATATACAAGGGCACCCTGTTCAAGGCGGTCGGCCTTTATCAGCCTGTAACTTTCAAGCACGAAAAGAGATCTCTGGGTAAGTGATTTGGAAACACCTTTTTCTTCCATATATGCCTTGAGCCTCTTGTTGTTTGGAAAGATTTCCGGGTTATCCTTGTTCTTGTCCCAGAGGGCCTCAATTGCCTCAAGGGTGTTAAAGTCCCTGTCCCTTATGCAAACTGCTGGATTAAAGGTGATGGGGGATACATAGAGAAGGCGCGCTGCCTCGTAAAAGGAACGGCCTGCAGGAAGAAGCTTACCCTCACCATCTATGGCGCCTATAGCCTGCAGCCTGGTTATGGCCTCCTCATCATGTTCGTCCTTCAGAATCAGAGATAGGATCTCATCGTCAAGGACGTTTCCAGGGGAAAGTCCCTTTAGAAGTGCAGCCCTCAACTGCTGCCCGCCTCCTGTGAGGGAGTATGAGTTGCCAAAGGGAAGGGAAAAAGTAAGAAGCCTCATGGCCTCAAGCTCGTAGATCTCTTCCCTGGTAAAGGGCAAAAGGGATTTTTTACCAGGTCCAGGAGGGCACTTTCGAAGCCCATCCATGAGAGGACGTGTAAGGAAGACCTGGGGAAGGGCTTCATCGTATGCCTCAAGTATGGACTCACCAATGGGCAAAAGCCTTCCATCCTGGGCCATGCCCCGTTTTTCTAGCTCAGATGCAATCTCTGACTGTTCCTTAACCTCTCCCTGGGCAAGCCTTGCCACCTCTATCATGGAGATGACCTCTGAGCCTATGAACTTGAAGTTGTCGTGCCACGTCTCTATATCGCCAACATTGTTCAGGCATTCTTCAATGGCCTCGAAAATCATATGTCCCGGCTCTGAAAGTTCAAAAACACCCTCCTCGTTTTCCTGAATGAGCCCTGCAAGCTGAAGATGGCTTAGATACTCAAGATCCTCATCACTTAGCTGGTCAGCGGCCTTTTCAAGGGAAAGTCCCTGGCTCCACTTGTCCTTAAGCCTTTTTATGAGCAGGGCATGCTTCTTTGTTATAATCATAGACATCCTCCTTGTTTTTTTATTGTTCAGGTCTCGCTTCTGGCCCTTGTTGCGCCAGTTTGATTCAACAGATAACCTCCTGTTTGTTTTTGAGAATAAGCACTCTTTCTACCATGTCCATAAACAAAGGAGAAAAAATGTTTGATTTCAAAATCTTTTTCACTGTCCTTGGAACGGTTTTCGTCTCAGAGCTTGGCGACAAGACCCAGGTGGCTACCTTCCTCTTTGCCTCAACCAAAAAGGGCGCAGCCTTAAGCGTGTTTCTAGGCTCTGCCACTGCCCTTGTACTGTCTTCAGGGTTGGCCGTTTTAGGGGCAAATTTTCTTGGAAGATACCTAAGTCCATCTGTATTAAACAGCTTGGCAGGCGTGGGCTTCATCATTATTGGCGTCTGGATCTTGATAAATCGCGGGTAGTTATATAGAAACAAGAAAAGAACTGAAAAAAGAGCAGGTTAAAGGAGGTGCTTTGGTGGGCTTTTCAGAAAAGATTAGAGTTCTGCATGTGGATCTTTCATCCGGGCAAATTAAGAGGCAGGAGCTTGATGATGAGGTGGCCAGGAAGTTCATTGGAGGAAGAGGTGCAGGTACATACCTTTTAGGTACCCTGTTAAAGGGGCAGGAAGACGCCTTTTCCCCTGAAAACCCACTTATTTTTGCAACTGGCCCACTTACCGGCACGGCTGCTCCAACAGGGGGAAGGTATATGGCCATCTGCAAAAGCCCTCTAACGAACCTTGTGGCATGCTCAAATTCAGGCGGCCAGTTCGGGGCCGAGCTTAAGCGTACTGGCACGGACCTGCTTCTCATCACAGGAAAGGCCTCAGAGCCCGTTTATCTCCTTCTTGAGGATGAAAAGACAGAGATTAGGCCGGCCAGCCACCTGTGGGGCAGGGATACCCATTTTACCACAGCCGCCATCAAGAAAGAGCTGGAAATGGAGGGGGCCAAGATAGCGTGTATTGGCCCTGCAGGAGAAAACCTTGTGCGTTTTGCCTGCATCATTAATGACCTTCACAGGGCCGCAGGGCGTTCAGGCGTTGGTGCAGTCATGGGCTCCAAGAATCTCAAGGCAGTGGTGGTAAAGGGTTCAAGCAGGCCTGAGGCAAAGGACAACGAACTCTTCATGGACGTTGTAAAGGATAGGGTAAAGACCCTTCAGGAAAACCCAGTCACAGGCCAGGGTCTGCCTTCCCTTGGCACAAAGGTCCTTGACAACATCATTAACGAGCACGGGGCCTATCCAACAAGGAACTTTCAAACCGGGGTCTTTGAATCAACGGATGAGGTGTGCGGTGAGGCCCTCGTAGAAAAGGGCTATCTGAAGAAGAACAGGGGGTGTTACGCATGCCCCATAAAATGCGCCAGGGTCACAGAACTTCCCACAGGAGCCAAGGGAGAGGGCCCTGAGTACGAAAGCGGCTGGGCACTTGGTGCTGCCGTTGGAGTAAAGGACCTTATTGCCATAACCGAGGCCAATTATCTTTGTAACCTCTTGGGGCTCGACACCATCTCCTGTGGACTGACCCTTGCCTGCGCCATGGAGCTTTTTGAAAAGGGAATCATAAAAAGGGAAGAGCTTCAGGGTGGGCCGGCACTTGAGTTTGGGAGCAGCGAGGCCCTTGTATTCTACACCCAGAAGATGGCCTACCGTGACGGCTTTGGAAAGAACCTGGCAGAGGGCTCTTTGAGGCTTGCAAAAAGCTACAATGCCCCTGAGCTTGCCATGGCCGTAAAGGGTCAGGAGCTTCCAGCCTACGACCCAAGGGGAGTCCAGGGCCAAGGGCTTTCCTATGCCACATCCAACAGGGGTGGCTGTCATGTGCGCGGCTATCTTATTGCGCCAGAGGTGCTGGGGATACCAGAAAAACTCGACCCACAGGCAACAGAAGGAAAGGCCCACTGGGTTAAGGTCTTCCAGGATCTTACGGCTGTTATTGACTCCATGGGCATGTGCCTTTTCACCTCCTTTGCCCTTGGGGCAGAGGACTACCTTGCCCTGCTGAATGCATTTACAGGCCGCGGGTACACCCTTGAGGAGATGATGGAGTGTGGAGAGCGCATCTGGAACCTTGAACGTGCCCTTAACATACGTTTTGGAATGTCTCCTGAATCAGACACCCTTCCAGAGAGGCTTCTTAAGGAGCCAATGCCAGAAGGCCCCCAGAAGGGCAATACCGTAAGGCTTAGCGAGATGCTGCCTGAGTACTACAAGCTAAGGGGCTGGGATGAAAACGGTATTCCTAGCGGGGAGACACTAAAGCGTCTTGGGCTGGACCAGGTTTAAGTGGCCATTGATGTAAGGATATTTGGGCCCTTGCGTCTTGATTCAGGGCTAAAGGCCATCTCAATTGATGCCCTCGAAGGCCAACGAAGGCTTAGGGATATACTTCTTGAGCTAGGTAGCCTAAAGGGGCTTGAAACATTGAGGGCCGTAGCCACGGAAGGCCGTGAGGAAGGTGCGCCCTTCATAATCCTTGTTGACGGGAAAAATTGCATGCTGCTTCAAGGGCTTGATACCCTGGTAAAAGACGGACAGCGTATTTCCGTTTTTCCCCCGAGCGGTGGAGGTTAGAAAAATCTTTTCAAGGCAGGCGTCTCTTTTTGGTAAAAGGGGCCAGGAGAGGCTTTTAAATTCCACAGTCTGTGTCGTGGGCCTTGGAGGCCTTGGTAGTGTGGTATGCGAATGCCTTGTACGGGCAGGGGTGGGAAACCTTATTCTCATGGATTTTGATCGGGTGAGTGTGTCTGATCTTAACAGGCAGATCCTTTACAGTTACCGGGACATAGGAAAAAGAAAGGTGGATGCCGCCTCAGAAAGGCTGAGGTCTGTTTTCCCGGAAGTTAAAATAAGGGCCGTTTCTAAAAGGCTTACCAAGGATTCAGCGTCGTTTCTCCGGGGAGACATGGTGGCAGACTGCCTTGATAATTTTGAGGCGCGCTTTTTTCTTGACAGGTTGTGCAGGGATAAGGGGCTTGCCTTTGTGCATGCAGGTGTTGAAGGCCTTTTTGGCCAGGTAGTTACCGTGCTTCCTGAGGCTTCCCGCAGACTTTCAGACATATATCAGGGGATTGGCAGGAGTGAGAAAAGGCCTGTGGCCCTTTGCCCACCAGTCATGGTGGTTGGGGCCGTCCAGGCCTTGGAGATATTGAACTTCCTTTTAAGGGGCAGGGCCGGTCTTTCCTTTAAAGATGGCCTTCTCTTTGCGGACCTTGAACATTTCAGCCTTGATAAAATAGGGCTTACTTGAAAGATATCTGCCTTTGCCACTAGTGGTGATGGCAGCTCCCACATGCCGTGCAGGTCTTTCTCTTTTCCATGGGGCACTCAACGATGTTCCAGCAGGGAGCATATTCCAGCAGTCTCTTTATTCCGGCAATGCTGATTCCCTGGTCGTGGATCATGTAACGTATACACTTTATCCACTGGATGTCATTTAGGGAGTAGTACCTTCTGCCGGCCTTTCTGAAGGGTTTCACCAGCCCTTCTTCTTCATAAATCCTCATGGTTCTAGGGTGTATTTCCAGCATGGCCGCTGCGGTTCCGATGCTGAAGAGGGGTTGTTCCGGATCTATGCCGTGAAATTCATGTCCGGTCCCAGTGGCCTTGTTTCCTTTTATGTCCAGAAAGCCCCTTATGTCTTTTTCCGTGTTTTTTGATGTTCTCATGGCTCATACCCCTTTTTAGGAAAGGCAGGGGGAGCATCCTCCCCCTGTCAGCCCTTGTTAGTGATGACCTGCCTCGTTGAATACCCTTCCAAAGAGCCTCTCTCCAGCGATGAATCCTGCTACGCAGAGTGCTATGGCACCTGCTACGATGATCATCTCGCCAACTGAGGGTATGTAAGTCAGATACTTTGGCAGGTTGTCCCATCCGTAGAACACTGGGGTCTGCTGACCGGCAACCACGAGGTCATATCTTTGTATAAATGCCCCAACAAGTGCCATGAGGGATGCGGCTGCCATGGCTGATACGTTTTTCATCTGTGTTCCTATCAGTATGAAGAGCGGTATAACCATTCCGATAACCGTCTCGAATACCCAGAAGTTCATGGAAAGAGGGCCGGTAAGGAGATTTTCTGCGCCAAGCCTTGCAAATTCGTTCCCGCCTACGAACAGGGAGATGAAGCGCCATACTGTGGCAACTATGAGCAGGAAGAGGGTAAGGGCCAGGACCTTGCCAGCCATCTGCAATCCTGAAAAGGTCTTTTCATCAAGTTCCACACCCCTCATTTTACTTGAAAGGTGGGTGAAGAGGATTATTGCAGCAGCGCCACTCATAAAGGCAGAGCAGAGAAAGTAAACAGGCAGCTGGGCTCCATACCAGAAGGGCCTTGAAGACAGTGTTGCAAATACGGCACCAAGGTTGGTGTTTGCGCCTACCTCTGCCAGGGCACCAGCAACGCCAATGGCCAGGGCTATCTGCCACTTCCTGGTCAAGATGGCAAAGAATTCAAGAAACATGCAGCCAACAGCAAGACCATACAGGGTACCCATCCACCAGATGTTGGATGAAAAGTTGGGCGATATTACATTATAAAGAAGCATCCTGTGGGGGCTTTCAAGTTCAAGACCAATGGAGAGAAAGGCCGAAAGAATCGTCACTATTGAAAGAAAGACTGCCCTGTTCCCAAGGGCTGCCAGCTTGTTGCCTCCAAAAGAGTGGCCGATGGCAGCCAGCAGGCAGAGGCCTGTGGATGTAATGGCGAAAAAGGCATAGGTGGAGATCAAAATTCCCCAAGGGACCTCCCTCGTTACTCCATATACATGGTGGTGGCCAACTGCAAAGGCATAGATTCCAGTGGCCAGGGCCGCACCCACCACTCCAAGACAGGCAAGAAGTGCCAGGTTGATCTTTGGTTTTGCAAGAGTCGGTTCAGCCAGTGTGTCCATTGAAATGTGAAGTGCCATGGTATGTACCTCCCTTTTTAAGATTTGTTTTTGAGTTCGGTTTAAGCTGCCTCAGGCTCGTCAACCTCATCACTGTTACCCAGTGACATAACGGCCAAAAAGGCAGGGATGGCAGAAAATGGCCCGAGTATCACAAAGAGCAGGAAGCTCAATGTGAACCAGAAGCCCTCGGAAAGGCCTCCTGTCCGGGCCATCAGGTTGCTGTTTCTGCCGCCTTCCAGATGTAGCTTTTTGGAAATGTTTGTCAGGGCGCTCATTTTTCTTTCTCCTTTCTTATGTTTTCAGGCCGCCACCTGAATGAAGGGTTTGGAAAAGGCCGCCACCCTTTCCAACTTTCGTGTCCCATTTGCAAATGTATTCTGCACAGGGTGTGCCAAAAGGCTTATTTTTATCCTGTCCTTGGAGAAAATCCAGCAAAAATAACACCTTATCGTTTTAAATAATTTCTTTTTATGTATTTTCAAAGAAATTTTGTTAAGAAATATATTTAAAATGGGCTAAAAATGAGTCCAGAACAGCAGTTAATTAGGCGAAAAATTCGCCCAAATAATAAGCCTTAAATGAAGTCGAAAATGATGTCTTTTCACGGGTCTCTCGGACAAAATTTGAGGATTTTCTTCCTTTGCCACATGCTGTGATGCTAGGCCTTACAAAAAAACAATAATTCTTGGGCGCATTTTAAGCCCTTCAATAAGAAGAGATTTTTGCTGACAACTAAGAAATCCTTGAATTTCAATAAGTTATTTCGAAGCAAGTATGGTCCCCATATAGATTTCATTGTGGGTTTTTCTTTGATAGAAAAAAATATCTCCCTTATACTTGACAATTCTGATTTGTAATGTTAGTAGATTCGTTAACTTGCTTTTATGGCCCTATCAATTCTTGTACGAAAGATTTTGCCACTAAGGAGGTGATAGGTCTGAGAGAGTTGCATCAAGGATTTTTCGGGGTTCTTGTTAGTTAGGTTTGTCAGGGCAGGCCGCCACCTGCAAATAAAAAAGAAGGAGTTATTAGAATGAAGGGTATCATTTTTTTGGTCCTATGGCTCACCTGTGCATCACTTCATACATTGTACGATCTCAAGGTAAAACCGTTCTTTCAACGTAAAAAGAACGAGTGGGGAGCACCCATAGATTAAACCCAGGATTTCTCTGATCCGGAAAAAGTCTAAAAATTACCTTGAAAGGAGTCTGTGTCCCATGTCTAACTCAACCAGTGTGAATGTCAGAGGAGTTGTTTCCATAACTCAGAAAAGTGTTGTTTTGAATGCGGTCCTGGCGTTGTTGGCGTTTATGGCTGCAGCTGGAATCGCTTTTGGTCTTCACGCCCTTTACGCGGGCCATGATGAGGTTTACGGAGTAACCAGGCAGGTTCCCTGGGGGCTTTTGATTGCAACCTATGTTTTTTTTGTGGTTACATCAACTGGTCTATGTCTCGTGTCATCCCTTGGTCACGTCTTTGGCTTTGAAAGTTTCCATGAAATAGGAAAACGAGCAGTTTATCTTGCCATATGCACCATAATAAGTGGTTTTCTTGTCATATCCTTTGAGATTGAAAATCCTTGGAGAATGGCTATTTATAACGTCATGTCTCCAAATCTCACGTCAAATATCTGGTGGATGGGAACCCTCTACGGTGCCTATCTGTTTTTTATGGTAACGGAGTTCGCCTTACTCGTTAAGGGAAAGCATAAGGCTGCTGGCGTGCTCGGGCTTCTTGGGGTTGTTGCCGGTATAGCAGCCCATAGCAATCTTGGGGCAGTCTTTGGACTCTTAAACGGCCGGGAATTCTGGCACGGTCCCTATATGCCAATCTATTTTATTGCCTCTGCCATGATGTCTGGCTGTGCTGCCATCCTCTTTTTTACCTACATTGCCCACAAAGTGAACGGTCAGCTGCTTCATGACAAAATGAAAGCATCCCTGACGGCCACTGGCAGACTTGGCATGCTCCTGATGGCCACGCTTATGTTTTTCGTTACATGGAAGGTCCTTTCCGGCATAGCAGGCAATCCTCCGGGGAAATTCGAGGCAATGATGGAGCTCGTAAAGGGTAGCTATGCAACCAACTTCTGGCTTGGCGAGGTGTTTCTAGGAATGGCCCTTCCTTTCTGCATCCTTCTTCTTACAAGGGCCAGTGCACCCAAGTGGGCCTTTGTTGCAGGCCTTGTATCCATGATCGGTATATTCTTTATGAGGTACGATCTTGTGGTCGTCGGGCAGCTTGTCCCCTCCTTCCACAGCCTTGGCGTGGAAGGTAACAAGACCCTTCTTTCCTACACGCCTTCTCTGCATGAGGTTGTTATCACTTTGGGAGGCCTTGCATTTTGCGGCCTGATGTTTCTGCTTGGGGAGCAGGTTTTTAATGGTCATCAGGACAGCTGAAGCAAGGAGGAGGCAAGATGAACTATAAAAATTCGTCCCTTGATCACTCCCGTACTCTTTTGAGCCTGGGACAAGTAGCCAGAATGCTCAAGATTAGCCCATCAACCCTGAGAACCTATGAGCTGGAAGGCCTTGTTACTCCTTCTTACAGGAGGGGTCGAAAGGGATATAGCTATGAGCACATAAACTGGATATCTTGCATGAGATTCTTGATTCAGGATAAGGGCATAAGTATCCCAGGGCTTACGCGTCTTCTAAAGCTAGCTCCTTGCTGGGAGATAGCAAATTGTTCCTGCGAGACAAAAACGACATGCAAGGCCCGCACCTTTACCTATGAATACTTGAAGGAAGGTTCTTCCAGAACGCCATCGATGATGGACGGAATTTTTGAAAGGATACCGGAAAAGCAGCTAAAAGGCATCCTTGACGCCCATGTGTTACATTAACCTTCTTGAACAATCAGGGGGGCGTAGGTGTTTCGCCCCCCTTCCCTTATCTCTGAACCATTTCTTACACGCAAGGTCATGGAAATGGCGTAAAGGAATATCTTTTTCAATAAGATCGGAAATTATTTTTTAAAATTGCCAGTCAGTAAGTCCAAGGTCCTTGCTTCCTTTCCACGCAGCCTTCTTCTATTAATTAAGCCCACATCGTACCATCAAAGCCAACCAAATTCATAGAAAGGCAAAGCCTCATTCTGTTTAGAGGGACATAAGCGGGCTGAAAATCAGCCCTAATCAAGACGTCATTGGCGAAATTTGCGCCATTAACCCAACACCATTGGTAACCTAGACTTTAAAAAAATAGATGCCAATTAAATTTTTGGCTTTCTTAACACTCTATTTTTAAAGGCAAAATTCAATCGCCTTGTGAAAAAGCGCATTACTTGCCCCCTCTTGGTCTCCTGGTTGCAAAATACCGTGACGTTTTGGGACAAGGGCTCTTTTTGAGCTGTAGGATAAAAAAGGCCCCAAGTGGCGGCTTGGGGCCAGAAAAATGAGCGCCCTCCAGGGAGGATTGAAAGATACTCTAATTTTTAGATATCTAATCGTGCTTTGTCAAGAAAAAAATAAATTGAAGAGGAGGAATCATCATGGCAAATGCAATTTCTGCTTTGACTGCCTGGGTTGAACCACGGGTTGCCAAGCCTGGGCTAACCGCTGTGGCTCTTGCACTTCTTGGGGTAGTAGGTGTCGTTCTGGCCATTGGGGTCTACGGCTTTTTCTTTGGTCATGAACACCTTTACAATGTGACAAGGGAAGTGCCGTGGGGCATTCTAATCTCCAATTACGCCTCTTTTGCCATTATATCAACTGGCCTTGTGCTTATTGCAGCAATAAGCCATGCATTTGGAGGAAATCCGCTTGCGCCCCTTGCAAACCGCGCAGTTTATCTATCCATAATTACCATATTTGCAGCCTTTCTCTCCATTGGAGTGGAGTTGGAAAGTCCCCACAGAATGCTTCTCTATAACATTATTTCTCCCAACTTTACCTCAAATATATGGTGGATGGGTACCCTCTACGGCCTGGCAGTAGGTTGTATGCTCCTTGAATTTTTTGGCATACTGACAGAAAGCTGGAAGATGGCTCTCTATATTGGGGTCCTAGGCGCCCTGGCAGAGGTTGGGGCAAACTCAAACCTTGGGGCTGTTTTTGCAACATTGGCAGCGCGTCCTTTCTGGTATGGTGCCCAGCTGCCGGTATTTTTCCTTTGTTCTGCAGTCATGAGCGGGGCTGCGTGCATAATCCTCTTTACCCATCTGGCTTATAAAATCAGGAATGAGAAGATTGATGAAAAGAATTTCATCGCCCTTCGCACAGCCGGCAAGATCCTGGCCCTGACCCTTTTCCTCGTAGCAATAGCATTAACCTGGCGCTTCATTGTGCTTATGACCGATGGCGAAACGGCTAAACTTTCTGCAATGAACCTTCTTACTGGGCCTCTTGCTGGTAATTTCTGGGTATTTGAGGTGGTTATAGGCATTGTGCTTCCCCTGGTTCTTCTGGTAGGTACCCAGCTAAACAACGTAATGGCCATGTCTACTGCCTCTCTTATGGCCTTAGTAGGTGGTTTTTTCCAGAGGTTTGATCTAGTGGTCAACGGCCAAACAACCCCTGTCTATTACGGTTGGGATAATCTGCCAAGCTTTCTGCACTACATGCCTTCACCTGCAGAGCTTATTGTGGTTGCAGGTTCCATATCCCTTACAGTGGCAGGCTTTCTCCTTGGAGAAAGGTTTTTTGGCAAGGTATTTTCACTAAGCGAACATTAAAAATCACAAAAATGGCAGGTCCCTGGCGGAATCCAAGGACCTGCCAAAGCCTAAAAGGGACATGCTTACCGTGCCAGAAAGGGAAATCCAAGAGGCGAAGGGCCAGGGAAGGGTCCAGGGACCTGCCAAAAAAGCAAAAATAGAAATTGATACGGGTTTTGAGGGGGTAGAGCCTGACAAGGCCATTTTCCCCATAGGTACAGCAGCTTCTATACTGGAGGTACACCCCAGAACCTTAAGGATTTACGAAGACGAAGGCCTAATTAAACCAAAGAGAAAGGGCGGACGTCGCTATTACAGCCTGAACGACATTCAGTGGATCAAATGTTTGAGACACATGATCCACGATCAAGGCATAAGTATAGCAGGCATAAAAAAGCTCATGCAGTACACTTCTTGTTGGAATGTGGTGAACTGCCCCATGGAAAAGCGGAAGCGTTGCACGGCTTACAAGTGCTCAGGAATTGGGATGAAGGCTGAAGATCAGCCTTAAGCAGCGGCTTTACAGGAAAGAAGCATCCTGCCATTAGAGCTGGTCATTACATTTTTTAGGCGAAAAGCCTGATAATCGTACTTTTTCCATTAAAAACAAACCGTTCAAAAGGTTGCAGCACGCTGGAAAGTTTCCAGCGTGCTGCAGAATGTGAAGAATATTTAGTATTTCAGCTGGTAAACCATCTGAAATTTGTGCTCATTTCCTGGCTTATTGCCTGGAGACGGTGCTGCAGAATGCTTATTGCCAAACTCGTCGCCATAATCGGTGTATTCGTAGTCGGCAAGGATATAATTGCCATGGAATATCTCTAGGGCACCTCCGCCAATATAAAGGTCGTACTTGGCATCGTCAGCTATCTTGTTGTCCTTGTCACGATCTACATGATCGTAGCGGAAGAAGAAGTTGAGCTTACTGTCCAGCCATGGACTTATTCCGTAGACTGGTGGCTTGACGTTTACAAAAAAGGAGTAGTTTTCCGTCCAAAGGGCGTCACCGTCAGGTTGCAACCACTTTCCATCCTTGTTGCCCTCTGAAACAAAGTACTGCGCAGTAAAAATCATTCTTGGATGTTCAGAACTCAGGTATCCCATGTGCACCTGGTAATCAGGATATTCACCGTTTGCTTCTGCCTTTTTGTTACCCTCGCCATAAAGGCCAAAGTAGCTAAGCTGAAGGCCAGGGATAAGGTCTGGAAGCGGCCTGATGGTAAGTCTTCCTTCCACGACCTTGTTGCCGTTTCTTTCATGGCCGTGATAGCCAGAGCCGTTATAAACCCCCAAATGCCAGCTTCCGTACCTTCCTGCATAGTGGTGGTTCCCCGTCTTTGCCACGGCATCTTCCAGCTCGCCTCCAAAATTACCTCTAATGCTTACTCCAAGGTCAGCCGAGTTAAATGTTCCTGCTCGCTCTATTGCCATGGTGCCCTGGCAGCGATAGGGGTTTACGTGCTCTTCAAAATCAAGCCATGGTATATGTCCAAGGCCAACCTCTGCCTTCATGTCTGTCAAAAAGCCAAGGTCAGATGGCTTAAAGTAGGCAAAAAGGTATTTCAGCCTGGGCTTCCAATCCCCCGAATCATCCTGGTGGATGTCATAGGTGAGATGTCCGCCCAGCCAGGAGGTCATCTTCTTTGTAACCCTGAAATAGCCGCGCTTTATGGTGAAACGGTTGTAGCTTTTTTGCTCTCCATGTGACCCGGCGCTTTCGCCTGCGCTGTAGTCAAGATATGAAAGCATCTGAAATTTTAGCCCCTTAAGCGCCTTTGGAGTGGCATCTTCCTTGATTTTTCTGGCTAGCTCCTGCCTCTGTTCCTGCTCCAGGGCCATTGCCTCCTTCTGGATCTGTCTTGCCTCTTCCTCTGAAAGAATTCCCTTTTTGATGAGCACCCGGATAAGTGGATCATACCTCCCAGCAAGGTCAGCTGAAGCTTGGGCAGAAGTTGAACCTGCAATTGAGCAAACAAGTGCCAAAACACAAAATAAGTAAAAAAGTCCTCTCATCTTTCCCCCCTCGCTTTTGTAATTTTGAAAAAGCTTTTTTCTTTGAAGGGTTATTAACATGCTTTTTTTAGTATTTTGTTAGCCAGGCATTAAAAGTTTATTAGAACCAAAAAGAGCAGGTCTAATGCATGTGCTTTACCTGCAGAGAAAATGAGGAATAATAATAAAAATATAAAAAAATCTTAACCTTATCCTAACATTTTGTGTTTATATTTAAGAATGCAAGGTAAGAGGGCGTTTTTAGGGCATCCCAAAAGGAAAGGAGGCAGATTTATGAAGACAACAGCTTACATTTTTTTGATGGCCATGGTGGCTGCGATCTGCAGCATGGAGACAGGTGGCTCTTATGCAGGCGAGGTAAAGGCCATCTCAGGTGCAGGGGCAACCTTTCCCTACCCTATCTATGCAAAGTGGGCCTCGGCCTACTACAAACTCACTGGCATCAAGCTTAATTACCAGTCCATTGGTTCTGGAGGCGGAATAAAGCAGATAAAGGCAAAGACGGTTGATTTTGGTGCCTCGGATGCGCCCCTTAAGCCAGAAGAGCTGGATAAGTGGGGCCTTTTTCAGTTTCCCATGATAATGGGAGGCGTGGTGCCTGTGGTAAATATTCCCGGTATAAAACCAGGGCAGCTAAGGATCAGCAACAAAACCCTGGTGGACATCTACCTGGGAAAGATACGCAAGTGGAATGACCCTGCAATAGCCAGGGAAAACCCAGGACTGAACCTTCCTGGCATGAACATCACGGTTGTGCACCGCTCTGACGGTTCCGGGACCACCTGGATATTCACAAATTTTCTTTCCAAGGTGAGCCCGGAGTGGAAGGAGAAGGTAGGAAACGCCAAAGCGGTGGCATGGCCCACAGGCATTGGAGGCAAGGGAAACGAGGGTGTGGCCTCCTACGTTAAAAGGATACGAGGAAGCCTTGGTTATGTTGAATATGCCTATGCCCTTCAGAACAGGCTTACATACATAAAGCTCAAAAACAGGGCAGGGGCCTTCGTTGAGCCCAACATGGACACCTTTCAGGCAGCAGCGGCAAATGCCGACTGGGAAGGCTCCAAGGGATTTTATGTGGTCCTTACAGATCAGCCCGGGAAGGACAGCTGGCCCATAACCGGTGCAAGCTTCATCCTCCTCCAAAAGGTACAGGACAAGCCAGAGGTGGCCAAGGCAGTGCTTTCCTTTTTTGACTGGTGTTACAAGAACGGCCAGGAAATGGCGAAGAAGCTCGATTATGTGCCCATGCCGGAAAAGGTTGTTAACCTGGTTGAAGAGGCATGGAAGACCCAGATCAAGGACAAAGACGGCAATCCAGTCTGGCCGTAAGCTGCTAACGGGTTTGTAAATCCAGAACAGGGCATTTTTAAAGTTGCGTTTCAGGATATGGCCTGGCTTGATACTCTCGTTGCGCAATGGTCCATGAAATGTTAAGGGTGCCCTGGAATTATTTATGCGCGCCAGTTTGTGTTTTTTTAAACAAAACCGAGGGGTAAGCCGGGATGTCCATTGTTAGATCAGGCATAAGGGGACGCATCCTTGACGTTGTTTTTGCCAACGGCACAAGGATATGCGCCTTTTTGGTGTTATTGATAATAGTGGCCATAATGGTCTCCCTCCTGATAGGAGCCTGGCCTGCCCTCAAAAAGTTTGGCCCCTCCTTCATTATCAGCAAGGAATGGAATCCGGTTACTGAACAGTTCGGTGCCCTTGTTGCAATTTATGGCACAGTGGTAACCTCCATAATAGCAATGCTCATTGGGGTGCCTGTCAGCTTCGGCATTGCCATATTCATTACGGAGCTGTGCCCTGCCTGGCTCAAGCAGCCAATAGCAACTGCCATTGAGCTTCTTGCCGCAATTCCCTCCATTATTTACGGCATGTGGGGACTCTTTGTTTTTGCCCCCTTTTTTGGTGATCACATAGAGCCCTGGATATCAGATACCCTGGGAAGGCTCCCTGTCATAGGACCTCTTTTTTCCGGCCCTCCCCTTGGGATAGGGGTGCTTACGGCAGGAATCATCCTCGGGATAATGGTTATTCCCTTCATGGCCTCTGTGTTCAGGGACCTTTTTGAGGTGGTTCCCCCTGTCTTAAAGGAGTCGGCCTATGGAATAGGCGCAACCACATGGGAGGTAATAAAAAAGATTGTTCTGCCATACACCAAGGTAGGTGTGGTGGGAGCCATTATGCTAGGCCTTGGCAGGGCCCTTGGCGAGACCATGGCGGTAACCTTTGTAATTGGTAATGCCGACCGGCTGGAGACCTCCCTTCTCATGCCCGGAAACACCATTTCCTCAAGCCTTGCCAATCAGTTCACTGAGGCAGTAGGAGAAATATACACCTCCTCGCTCATTGCCCTTGGCCTGATCCTTTTTTTCCTGACCTTCATGGTCCTGGCCCTGGCCAAGTACCTTCTCATCAGGCTTACCTTGAAGGAGGGCGTTAGGACGTGAACGGTCTCAGAAACATAGATGTAAACCTTTACAGAAAGCGGCGCATTGTCAATTTCCTGATTCTTACCTGTTCCATACTTACCACGCTATTCGGCCTTTTCTGGCTGGTTTGGCTGCTTGCAACTCTGTTTTTTCACGGATTCAGGTACCTGGACCTGAGCGTTTTTACCCAGCCTACACCCCCACCAGGAGAGTCCGGCGGCCTGGCAAATGCCATTGCCGGTAGTGTTTTGATCACATTTATGGGCGTTTTCCTTGGTGCACCAATAGGCGTTCTGGCAGGAACATTTCTGTCAGAATACTCAATAAGGTCCAGGATTGCCCCTGTCATAAGGTTTGTAAACGACGTCCTCCTTAGCGCTCCATCCATTATCCTTGGTGTCTTTGTTTACGAGATAGTGGTGGTTCCCACTGGCCATTTTTCCGGATGGGCAGGCTCTTTGGCCCTTGCCCTCATAGCCCTTCCCATAATAGTGCGGACCACCGAGGACATGTTAAAGCTTGTCCCAAATACGGTCAGAGAGGCGGCTTGCGCCCTTGGTGCACCCAGGTGGAAGGTGACTGTTGCCATTATTTACAGGGCGGCCAAGGCCGGAATCCTTACTGGAATCCTGCTTGCCATAGCAAGGATCAGTGGTGAGACAGCACCCCTTCTATTCACTGCCCTGAACAACCAGTTTTGGAGCTCGAGCCTTAACGAGCCGGTAGCAAATCTGCCAGTGGTCATATTTCAGTTCGCCATGAGCCCCTATGAAGACTGGCAGAATCTTGCCTGGGCAGGGGCGCTTTTGATCACCATAAGTGTATTGATGCTTAATATTATCGTGAGGACCTTTTTACGCACGGGAAAATGAATATATAATAGGATTTATGGCTAAGGACATGAGCGAAAACAACTCCAAATCAGGGCCCTCCCTCCTTGAAAAGGGATTTGCCTCCATAAAACAAAATGGACAGGCAGGACATCAAACTGAGGGGCCGGATTCCCTGCCTCTAAAGATGGAGGTAAAAAACCTTGATTTCTATTACGGCAAGTTTCACGCCCTCCACTCCATAAACATGGGCGTTCCGGAAAACCGGGTTACTGCCATAATTGGCCCGTCAGGTTGCGGGAAATCTACCCTTATTAGGTGTTTTAACAGGATATACGAGCTTTATCCAAAGCAGCGTGCAACAGGCGAGATAATTCTTGACGGAAGAAACATATTGGATCCAAAGGAAGACCTGTATCTCTTGAGGGCCCAGGTGGGCATGGTATTTCAGAAACCCACTCCTTTTCCCATGTCTGTCTATGATAACATAGCCTTTGGAGTAAGGCTCTACGAGAATCTTTCCAGGCAGGAAATGGATGAACGAGTTGAGTGGGCCTTAAAAAAATCAGCCCTGTGGAAAGAGGTAAAGGACAAGCTCAACCAGATTGGAACAGCCCTTTCCGGGGGTCAGCAGCAAAGGCTTTGCATAGCAAGGGCTATAGCAGTAAGGCCAGAGGTGGTACTCCTTGATGAGCCTTGCTCTGCCCTTGACCCGATTTCCACTGCCAAGGTGGAAGAGCTTATCGACGAGCTTTCAGACGACTACACCATAATCATAGTGACCCACAACATGCAGCAGGCCGCCAGGGTCTCCGACTTTACAGCCTTTATGTACCTGGGTAAGCTCATTGAGTTTGATTCCACTGACAAGATGTTTACAAACCCCAAACGGAAGGAAACCGAGGACTACATTACCGGTCGTTTTGGCTAATACTGTTTGTCTGCCGCACCGGAACCGAGATGGTGAAGATGCTACCCCTTCTAAGCTCGCTTTTAACGCTTATACTTCCCTTATGGGCAATGACGATGTGCTTTACTATAGCAAGGCCAAGACCTGTTCCCCCTAGGGCCCTGCTTCTGGCCTTATCCGCCCTGTAAAAACGCTCAAATATCCGTTCCTGATCCACCTTCCTTATTCCTGGCCCCTGGTCTTTTACGGCAATCTGCACCTCTCCATTCCTCTTACTTGTCTCTACGAATACCTTTTTAGCCTCTTCGCTGTAATTTATGGCATTTACAAGGAGGTTTGTAAGGGCCTGTACCAAGAGTGGAAGGTCCGCCTCTATTTCAAGTCCAGGATTGTGGCATTTGACTTTTATCTCTATTCCCTTTGATTGGGCTTGAACCCTGCACGTCTCGATCGCCTCGTCAATAATAATACCCAATCGAACACTGGAAATGTTAAGGCTTGGCTTTCCAGAATCCGCATCCATTTTTGAAAGCGTCAACACGTCCTCTACTAGGGCCTCAAGCCTCTGGCTCTGACGTCTTAGGATCTCCAAAAACCTTCTTTCCGTTTCCTTGTCATTAACACCGTCGAGAAGCGTTTCAACGTAACCCTTAATGGCAGTGACAGGGGTCTTGAGTTCGTGAGATACGTTTGCAACGAACTCCCTTCTTGTCTCCTCCAGTTTCTTAAGCCTTGTTCTATCCTCCATGACCACAAGGACTCCTGCCAGTTCTTCGCTCTTGTGGCTTTTTAAAACAACAGCCCTAAATTCATAAATACGTTTAATTAAATCGTCTGTGCCGGTGTAAAGTATTATCTCAGACTGCAGGTCCTTTTTTCGCAAGTATATCTCGTCAATAAGCTCCTTGAGGTGTAGGTTCCTGATGAGGTTTGTTATTGGCCTTCCGGCTACATTTTTCCCTGATACATTCAATATGCTTTCAGCAGCCCTGTTCATGGTGAGAATCCTTTTATTTGAGTCAAGCAGAAAAACCGCCTCCTTCATGTTTTCAAAAAGGAGCGAAAGTTTTCCCAGCTCATCCTTGCACTGGGAAAGCCCTTTATTAATTAGATCCAGGCTCCAGATAGTGGCATTTTTGAGCTCTCTAAGGCCTGGGATCAAGGGATTTATTTGTTTTATCCTGTTGGCGGCATTTTGAATGGAAAAGTTAAGATGGCCTGAAGTAACCTTCCTAAGGGCTTCGGTCAAAAGACGCGCTTCCAGGTTAAATCTAATCTGCAAAAGCCTTGCAGAGACAAAGGAAATCGTTGCAACAAGAACCACCAGCCAGAAAAGGGCAAGCCAAAATTCCCCCTGAAGGAGGTCAAGCTCCCTTTCATTTACAGCCACACCAAGGGCTCCCTCTATCTCTTCCCGGTACTGAATCGGGAGAATCAGAGCAAAAAAGCGCGTTCCGCCTTCCCCTTTCATGATCCAGGAAAAGACCCTTTGCCCCTGAAGTGCCTGATTTACTGCCCTTGTTAGTCCTGAAGCCTTAGTAGTTTTTAATGAGCTCCACAGTGTCCTGCCGTTTTTGTCAAAGACGGCTATCCATCTGCGGGTTTTCATGGCCCTAAGCAAATAATTCAGCCTCTTTGTTTCAAGATACGAGGAATCAGAAAGATCTTTTTCCAGAAGTTGTAAGATGATTCGACCCTCAAATAATAGGTCCGCCTTTGCAGTATCGACTCGCTGATCCTTTAGACCCTTATAGAGAAAAAAAGATGAAAGAACTAAGAAAAGTACAACTATGAAAAGATAAAGGGGTATGGCCTGTGAACCAGGCCTTTTCCTTTTCATGATACCTTTGCCCTAAAGCAGTACCCTACTCCCCTCACCGTCTCGATAAGTTGCCCTGCCTTCCCAAGCTTTTTTCTCAGCCCGTGAACCTGTACATCCACGGCCCGGGCCGTGACCTCGTAACCATCTCCCCTTATCTCATCTATTATCTGCTGCCTTGAAAATACCCTGTCCGGATGTTGTGCAAGGAATTTCAATATGTTGAATTCGCTTACGGTCAGCTCCAGTTTTTTACCATCAAGACTGGCCTGATGAAGGTCCAAATCTATTTGAAGTTTCATGGGAAGAAGAAGTCTAGATTTGTCCGAAGCCGCTTTTTTCGCCCTTCTAAGTTGTGCCTTTACCCGCGCAACCAGGACCTTGGGACTGAAGGGTTTGGTTATATAGTCGTCTGCCCCTGCTTCCAGCCCCTCGATAATGTCATTTTCTTCTGATTTGGCAGTAAGCATGATGATGGGAACATTTTTGCCCCTTGGATGGTCTCTTATGATTTTGCAAAGCTCAAGTCCATCCTTACCTGGAAGCATAAGATCCATTATTATGAGGTCCACCTGCTCCGCCTGAAATTTTTCAAGGCACTCATTGCCATGGTCTGCACATAGTACAAAGAAGCCTTCTTTGATAAGATGAAAGGCAACGAGCTGTTGTATATCTTCCTCGTCTTCAACCACAAGGATGGTCTTTTTTGACATAGTTTCTTTAAAATTGGTGGATTTTTACTAGAAGATAATGTTAAATTTCATTAGTTAGTTCAACAAAAAAATTAAAACTAACAGTTATTTAAATAAATGCTAACAAATATCTAACGTTTTCCTTGTAGTTTCTGGCTATAAAATTGGAGGAGGCCATGACCGCTCACCACTACACCTTTCACAAGCAGCTGGACAAACTCTTCGAGAAATTTCTTGGCCTCGGCGCCCTGGTGGAAGACAGGATCAGAAAGGCCTGCGAGGCCATCAAGACCGGGGATGAAGACATCATTAAATTCGTATCCTCTTCTGACTATGAGATTGACGAGCTTGAAATAGACATAGAAGAGGAGTGTTTAAAGATACTTGCACTTTATCAACCAGTAGCAAGGGATCTTAGAGTCATAATCGCAATCATAAAGATCAACAACGAGCTTGAGCGCATAGGTGACTATGCCGTTAGCATTGCAAGGCGAGTAAGGGACCTTTCAAAGGCCAAGATCGAGATGAAATACCGTCCCGACTACGACCAGATGATCTCTGCGGTTCTAAAGATGTTCAAACTCGCCCTTGATGCCATAACCTACCAGGACAGTGATCTGGCTCACAGGGTATTCATCCTGGATGATGACGTGGACAAGCTTCGCACCCATCACTACGAACGGGTTATAGAGGCAATTCAAAAACAGCCAGAGGCGGCAAGATACCTTATAGACTGCTATATACTTGCAAGGCACCTTGAGAGAATCGCCGACAGGGCCACCAATATTGCAGAAGAGGTGGTTTATCTGGTAGAAGGCGAGATAGTAAGGGGTGAGTTTGCCTGATACTGGCGGCTACTGACTAAAAACGGTGAACATGAAAATAGCCTTAACGGGTGCCAGCGGCTTCATCGGAAGCCACATCAGGAGACATTTTAAAGACACTATCGTAATTGACAGAAGCGACACTGTAGCTGAGATTCAGGAAAAGTTAAAAGATGTCTATGCTGTCATAAATCTTGCCGGAGCCCCAATAATCAAACGCTGGACCGAGTCCTACAAGGATATTCTCATATCAAGCAGGATCGGGACAACCAAAAAGCTGGTTCAGGCCATAAATTCCTCAAACGTAAGACACCTTATCTCCACCTCTGCAACCGGGATATATCCAGATGACGTTGAATGCGACGAGTCGTGCACGACCCTTTCCCAGGACTTTCTTGGACGCCTTGCTCAGGACTGGGAAAGAGAGGCTCTAAGGTGCGAAAAACTTACAACAATACTGCGCTTTGGGGTCGTGCTTGGAAAGGAGGGAGGTGCGCTCAAAAAGATGCTCCTTCCCTTTCGCCTTGGGCTTGGCGGTCCAATAGGCGACGGATCCATGGTAATGAGCTGGATCGATATCCATGACCTCATGGAAATGTACAGGTTCGTTCTCAAAAGGGGTGAGGGCGGGATATTTAATGCAGTAAGCCCAAATCCTGTAACAAACAGGGAGTTTACCAGGGAGCTTGCAAGGGTACTTAAGCGCCCGGCAATCCTTCCGGTTCCGCGCCTAGTATTAAGGCTCTTGTATGGTCAGTCTGCCTCCGTCCTTACAGCGTCGAAGATCGTCTATCCAAGGAGATTTCTAAATCTTGGTTTCACCTTTTCCTACCCAACCGTTAAAGAAAGCCTGAGACACATACTTCTTGAAGGCTAAGGCAGGCTTTCACCCTTTTCACTTCCTGGTGAGAGGGCCTTTTGGTAAAGTCTCACATAGGCCTTTACCATGGCCTGCCGTGTAAAGTTTTCCTTCACGTGTTTCCGGGCATTTTCTCCCATGTCCATTAACTGCTCTGGGCTCATGGTGCGAAATTCCAGCATGGACGCAAAAAGGGCATCCTGATCCATGGGGATTACCATGTCACCAATCTTCAGGTTTGTGTCAAAGATTTCCCTAACGCCATCTGCATTGGTGGTAATTACTGGAAGGCCCGAAGCCATGGCCTCAAGTATGGCCATGGAGAGGCCCTCCCTGAAAGAAGGGTGTACGAAACAGTCAAATGCCCTAAGGGCCAGAGGCACCTCCTTGTGCTCGATCCTGCCTATGAAGTGCACTTTATCGGAGATTTGGAGCTCGTTGCAAAGACGTTTCAAACGGCCCTCAAGGGGGCCATCTCCAACTATTGCAAGTCTTGTGTCTTGGGCCTGGTGAAGAAGCCTTGAAAAGGCCCTTAAAAGGGTATCATGGCACTTTGCCTTCTTTAACCTTGCGACTATGCCGAAACAGAAGCCTTTTTCAGGGATTCCAAGCCAGTTCCTTGCCTCCCTTTGGGGGATTTCAAGGTCAAATTTTTTTATGTCCACGCCGTTACGAATGACCACGGTCTTGTCACTTTTGAGCATAAAGGCGTTTTTGAGCATGTACTCCCTTACGGCAGCGCTTACGCAGGTGACCCAGGTAATTCTTCTGGCAATGAAGTTAAGGACCAGCCTCCTGTTCCAGTTCCTGAGGACATTTGTTGACCCCACCGTGTAGAACAGGCTGTGTGCCCGGGTCCCTGCCATGGCAAGACAGGCATTCACCGTGGCCCTGTGGCGCTGGCAGTGTATTACTGAAATCTGGTTTGAGGATATGAGCCTTTTCAGCCTGTAAACAGTAGATGGCCTGAATGCCTTGAATCTGGCCCTTGAAAGGCCAAGAGATACGGCCCTTATTTCCCCTTTTGCCATGGAGGAATCCATGGCATTGCCACAAAAGTAGCCGATGACCGGCGAAATTCCCGCCTCCAAGAGGCCTTCCAGCAGGTACCGGTGCCGGTGCTTGTCCTGGGAGGGGTGATCCAGGAGAAACAGGATTTTTGGATGTTTTTTTGGGGCCATCTCTTTCATTTGGATGCCTCTTCCTAGACGCTCCACCTTTTAAAAGGAGACAAATCTGGTATCGTTGTTTCCTGATATGAGGCGGGGATTAATTCACAGACGCGGTCAGAGCGTTTTAAGTTTGTCATACAGGGTTTATTAGCCGTGCCAGTTTTCGCCCATAAGGCTGAAAGGTATCTGGATTTCTTCTTTTTTGTCTCTTTGCTTTTGGTCCCCTTTTGTATTGGCCCCACAGGGAGGTATGCTCTGACCCTTTGCGTCTTTGGGGCCTGTGTGGCCTTGCTGAGAAAGAGAAGGCCCCGGCTCTCGCTGATTTCACTTTTAAACTCCATGCCCTTTTGGGGCCTGCTGCTTTGGAATGTCTGTGCACTTTTTTCCATAGTGTTTAGCCCTGAACCACTATATTCCCTGCGCGTATATTTTAGTGAATTTTTCTTAAATTCCATTCTTTTTATGGGTTTATCACTGGCTGTGGCCGTTTGCGAATACTGCCCTGTTAAGTGGAGACGCGCAATAAAAAGGGCAAACATTGTGTTTCTTTCCTTTTACCTGGGCCTGTTGATCCTTTGGCTCATCCGTCCAGACCATCTCTTTCTTGGGGATCAGGAACACATCAGACGCTTCATTACAGACAGGATGGATATTGTCTTTGAATATGGCAGGGCCTGTGAGCTGTTTCACGGCGTCAGTCACACAAGCGTATTTCTTGCCCTGATGATAGCCTACTGGAGCATCTTTCCAGGTAAGGGCCTCTTGGAAAACGGCCTCTTTATCTTTTTGAATTTCCTTACCCTTTTTACTACTACACGCAGGGGTGCCCTCATTGCAAGCGTTATTGGTTTTCTTTTTTCCATAAGGCTTTCTGGAAGAAAGGGAATCTCAACAACACTCTTACTTGCCATTATCCTGGCGACTCTTACTCTTTTCATGTTCTACTCGGGTGTTGCCCGCCACTTTATCAGAGAGGATTGGCACCTTATTGCACAGGGACGAATAGAAAAGGCAAAGAAACTTGGTGGCTCCATACCCCTTAGGGTTTCCACCTACAAGGAGTTTTCAAAAAGGATCATGTCAAACCCTTTCATGCCAAGGGGCCTTGGAAGAAAACTCATAGAGGAGCACTGGAAGGGCCTGGTGGAAAAGGCAGGACTTCAGCACGGGCACAATACGATGTTGAATCAGGCCTTTTACTTGGGAATCCAGGGTGCCATGTCGCTTTTGATTATAATTGGAGGGCAGTTCTTTCTTTTTTTAAGGGCCCTGAGGATGGGTACCTCCGGACAGGATCAGCAGCTCATGATGGTAGCCCTTGTCTTTATGGTAATTTTCTGGGGAATAAACCTCTTTAGCGATGCCTTCAGACACAGCTCTGCCAACCTCTACTGGCTTATAACAGGGCTTGCAACCGGAAGGGCCATGTACCTTACAAAAGTGGCCACAGTGGATTCAGCAAGCAAACAGGGGTCTTAGCGCTCAAAAAGTGCCTCAACGAACTGATCAGGATCAAAGGGCCTGAGATCCTCCATCTGTTCCCCTATGCCAATATACCTCACCGGTATATTCATTTCATGGGCTATGCTTGCAACAATCCCACCCTTTGCAGTGCCGTCAAGTTTGGTAAGTACTATTCCGGTTACATCTGTTGCCTCACAAAAGGTCTTTGCCTGGCTTATGGCGTTTTGCCCAGTGGTTGCATCAAGCACAAGAAGGGTTTCGTGCGGGGCGCCCTGTAGCTTTTTGCCAATTACACGTTTTATCTTCTGTAGCTCTTTCATGAGGTTTACCTGCGTATGAAGCCTTCCAGCAGTATCCACGATTACCACGTCTGCACCCCTTGAAATGGCCGTTTCTATGCCGTCAAAGGCAACAGCCGAAGGGTCTGCCCCAGGCCGTTGACTGACAACAGGCACCCCCATTCTTTCGCCCCACTTTTGTAGCTGTTCCACTGCTGCGGCCCTGAAGGTGTCTGCAGCAACCAGCACCACCTCCTTGCCCTCCTGCTTAAAGCGCCATGCAAGCTTTGCAATGGAAGTGGTTTTGCCAACCCCATTTACCCCCACCACAAGGATAACCCAGGGCCTGATCCCTTCCCTGTCCAGCTTGTTTTCCTTTTCGCTCCGTAAAAATATCGCCTTGATCTGCTCCTTCAGCCTGTCCCGCAAGGCCTCAGGGTCTGAGATTTCGCCCCTTGAGACCTCATCCTGCAGCCTGTCGATTATCTCCTGAACAGTGGATATCCCCATGTCTGCCATGACCAGGATTTCCTCTATCTCTTCCAGCAGTTCCGGGCTGATCTCCTTTCTGCCAGTAAAAAGCTCATCAAGCTGTCTTATGAAACCGCCCCTTGATCTTGCAATCTTCTCTTTTAATCTTTTAAACATTGTTTTCTGCGTACCTTTCAAATTTTGCATCAGCTTGTGAAAGTTTAATATTGACAGATATAAACATAACCGTATTTAATAGCAACAGCTCGTAATTAAAGAAATATTTCCAGCTTTCAAAATTCTTCACATGGAGGGGCTTGTGAATAAATCCGATCTCATAGATGCCGTGGCCGAAAGGCTGAACATACACAGGCAACTTAGTGAATTCATTGTAAACTCCATATTTGACGACATGACAGAGGCCCTTGTCCGGGGGGAAGGCATAGAGATAAGGGGTTTTGGCTCCTTTTCCATAAGGGAATACAAGTCATACGTGGGAAGAAACCCAAAGACTGGAGAAAAGATCAAGGTAAAACCCAAGAAACTGCCCTTTTTCAAGGTGGGCAAAGACCTCAAGGAACGCGTAATGGCAAAGGCAGGCACTTAACCTGCCTCAAGCACCTCTAATCCTG
>JALWNK010000001.1 GCA_026995935.1 Deltaproteobacteria bacterium | reverse complement strand
CTTCTGAGAAGCACCTTTAGTCAAAGAGTCCTTTTAGGTAGCCGTAGGGAGAAAAAAGATCAGGTCAAGAGGCCTGCGCCCATTCCCCTTGAGCCGCCAAGGATAGGAGTGTTTGTCTGCTGCTGCGGCACGAATATAAGTAGCCTCATGGATACAGGGCAGCTAGCCAAATCAGTGGCTGCCAGGGCACAAGGCGTAATCTTTGGCAGGACCCTCGCCTTTTCCTGCGCGCCAGATGGGGCCCAGGCTATAGAGAAGGCCATAAGGGATGAGGGTGTGAACAGGGTGGTTTTAGCGGCATGCAGCCCCAGATCACACGAAACAGTGTTTCAGCAGGCCCTCAAAAGGGCAGGCCTTGATCCTTCCATGCTAGTGGTTGCCAATATCAGGGAACAGGTGGTGTGGGCCCATCAAGGGGACCCTGAAGGGGCGTTTTCCAGAGCACTTGATCAGATTACAATGGCCGTGGAAAAGGCACGCCTTATGGTACCTTACAAGGAAAGGCAATACAGACCCAAAAAGGCTGCACTGGTCCTTGGCGGCGGCATAAGCGGCATGACAGCCGCTGCCCTTCTGGCAGAATCTGGAATCAGGGTAAGCCTTGTTGAAAGAGGCGGCCGTCTAGGGGGCAATGCCCACTCCCTTTTAAGGACCTGGAGGGGCCATGACGTAAGGAGGTTGGTGGAGGATCTGGAGAGGCGGCTTAAGAACAGCCCGCTTGTTTCAGTATATCTCAATTCCCAAATGGAAGGTATCCAGGGGACCACGGGCAATCTGACTTCCTACGTGAAGATGGCCGACTCCCCTTCCTTGAAAGCACTTGAACACGGCGTCCTGATCCTTGCCACAGGCGCCAGAGAGGCCCGTCCAACAGGATACCATTATGGCAGGCATCCAGGGGTCTTGACCCACCAGGACCTTGACCGCCTGCTAATTGAAAAGGGCGTAGAGGCCATAAATGATGCCAGGTGCGTGGTGTTTCTTCAGTGTGTGGAATCGTGCGACAGCAACAGGCCCTATTGCAGCAGGGTTTGCTGTACGCATGCCATTACCAGGGCGGTGCATCTGAAAGAAAGGCTTCCCAATCTGGAGATATACGTCGTGTACAAGCATATGAGGACTTATGGGCTTAGGGACGAGTATTACAGGAAGGCGAGGCAGCTTGGCATCAAGGTGCTAAGGTTTCCTGAGGATCAGCCTCCTGAGCTTGAGCTTTTCACCTCTATAACGGCAAATGGCAGGCCAGTAAAAAGGCTGCGGCTGCAATTTTTTAATGAAATCTTAAACAGGGACGTTGTTCTGAGGCCCGACTATCTTTTTCTTGCATCTGCCATAGAGCCTGAGAAAGAAAACAATGAACACCTGTCCGCACTGTTAAAGCTTCCCCTTGGCCAGGACGGTTTTTTCCAGGAGATGCATATGAAGCTCAGGCCTTGCGAGCTCAGGCGCCAGGGCTTTTTTGTGGCAGGGCTCGCCCACTATCCCAAGGAGGTGGAAGAGTCCATGAGCCAGGCCGCAGCCGCAGCTTCAAAGGCCTTGGCCTTTCTTTCCATGGACAAGGTGACCCCTGAGGGTAAGGTGGCAATGGTACGGGCGGAAATGTGTGACGGCTGTGGTCTGTGCCTGGATGTATGCAAAGAAAGGGCGATTTCCCTCTGCCAGTTTGTCTTTGGGGGCGAGGAAAAATATATGGCAGAAATAGACGATTCCCTGTGTAACGGATGCGGATCATGCGTAGGGGTCTGCCCAAAGTATGCCGTTGGTGTGCCTGGCTACATGCCCCAGGAGATAGTTGCCCAGATAAACGTTCTTTTGAGGTCCAAGAATGAAAAAGACTGATTTCAGACCCAGGTTGTTGTGTTTCATGTGCCAGTGGTGCGGCTACAGCGCTGCGGATCTGGCAGGAACAAGCAGAATCCAGTATCCGGCCTCTGTACGGGGAATAGAGGTTGCCTGCTCCGGGATGGTGCATCCCGAATGGGTGGTCAATGCGCTCCTTGGCGGCCTGGACGGGGTTATGATCTTTGGGTGCCACCCAGGCCAATGCCATTACGGTTCTGGCAACGAGCTAGCCCTTGCCAGGAGTGAGGTCATTACCGAGGCCCTTCTTGACATGGGCATTGAGGAGGAGCGTTTTGCCCTGGTGTGGGTTGCCGCCTCGGAGGCTACCAGGTTTGCCCAGGCGGTAAGTGGCATGACCGAGACACTGAGGAAGCTTGGGCCCAACAGGGTTTCGGCCCCTGTTTCAATTGTCCCGGGACAGCCCCTTTACGGAATGGGAGAGCATGGATTCGTCCGCAAGGTTGAGGAAAAGAACTTTTACTGGGACGGCAACGTTTACAACGATCATGTTTCCGCCCAAAGGGCCATATCCAGATACCTTGACAGTGACTTTGAGGCAAAGCTCGTTCCTTGTAAGGGCAAGATACTTATCTATACAAGAAGGGAGGCCCCAGGGCGGGAAAGGCAATGAGAGAAACCATTGAGGCAGGAAGGAGACAAGGCCGCCTTCTGGACTTTGTGAAGAGGCATGTAGGCAACTCATCCCTTGAGACATGCCTTGGCTGCGGCTCCTGCAGCAACGTCTGCGCGGTCTCAGGCAAGGCGGGCATGGACCCTTGCATGTTTATGCAGATGATCCTGGCCGAGCAGCAGGAAGAGGCCTTGAATGCCTCCTGGCTATGGTATTGTTCCCTTTGCAGTAGTTGCAGCACAGTCTGTCCAATGTCCATTGATATTCCTGCAGTGATTTCTCTCTTCAGGTCCCTAAAGGCTGGTGAGATGTTGCCAGTTCCCTTGAGGAAAAGGCTGGAGAGGTGGATTTCCACGGGGAACACCTGTTCCCTGCTTCCTGGAGACTACCTCGATCTTGTAAGCATTGGTCAAGAAAGCCTGAGAAAACGAACAGGGAGTAGTGATTTAAAAATACCAGTGGATCAAAAGGGGGCAAAGGTCTTGCTTCTACTGGATCCGGAGGTTCTCAGGCAAAGGCCTTCCATCCTGGCAGATTACGCACTGATCTTTTTCATGGCAGGGGAAAGCTGGACCATTTCGAGCTTGCCCCTTGGTACGGCAGACCTTTCTCTCGTTACCGGAGAGGATGAGCCCGGCAGGGTTTGGCTCCGTAAGGTTTGTGGCCTCGCCGGTTTTCTTGGAACAGAAACGGTTTTGATAGACGACTGCCACAACAGGCTCTCATCCTTCGGTGTTGGTGGCCGCCTAAAAAAAATCTCCCACCCTTTTAACGTTACCACCATGCCTGCCCTTGTCTCAAGATACATAGAAATGGGTAAGGTTGAGATAAAAAGCCCTCTTGCCATGACGGTCACCTGTCAAGTGCCCTGCTCAATGTCGGATGGGCTTGGGCAGCTGGACTTAAGGACCCTGTGTAAAGCCATTTGTGAGGAAGTTGAGGACATGGCCTGGCCTGTAATAAACTCTGCCTGTTGTGGAGGCAGTCTTTTAAGGGCAGGCCTTGAGGGGGAGATGGAGGGTTTCTATGCGGCCAAGTCACGGGAACTTGCCAGGATGAAGTCTGAGGCCGTTGTCACCTTTTGTGCCACCTGTTTCCTGCAGTTTTTGAGACTTAGCAAACGGGGCATGGCGAGTCAAAATGTGCTCTTTTTCCCAGAGGCGCTCTCATCCTGCCTCTCGTAACTGCCCTTCGGGCTTGAAGTGGGTGCCGTTGCACAAGATGGACCCAGGCATTAACTTTATTTTTAGTTCTTGTTCCTGGAAAAATTTTGAGGGGCAGCCACCATGTTTGAAAGACTCCTTCTGGCAGATGATCTGAGATCAAACATCTCCCATCTTTCCACCTGTCTTCCTGGTAAACACCTTGGTGTAAAAAAGGTAATCCTCTGTCACGCCATAAACCCTCCCAAGGACATGTCCCTTGATCAGGGCTTTGTAAGCAGGATAGAGGCGGAGCTGGAAGAGCGGGCAAAGGCCCTGGGTGCAGGCGGCCTTGAGTGCAGGGTGGAGCTTGTAAGGGGGGAGCCAGGAAGGGCCATTCTAGAGCTTGCTGAAAAACACAACGTATCCATGATAGTCATGGGCTCGCACCACCGGGGTGGGTTAAGGGGCTCCCTCATAGGAAGTGTCAGCTACTCCATACTGCATGAAACCGTCCGTCCCACCTTTCTCTTGCGCATGGGTGCATCTGAATCGGCGGGTAGCAGCACTGACAAGACGTGCAGCAGGCACATACTTTATCCTACGGATTTTTCAGAAACCGCAGAGGAGGCCTTTCTGCTTCTAGAAAGGATCGCCACTGCATACAAGGCACAGGTGACCCTGTTCCACGTACACGACAAGGCACGGATCGATCCATATCTTAGACACATGCTACCGGAGTTTGACAGGGAGGACAAGGAGCGGCTCAAAAGGTTAAAGGAACACCTTGAGGCCAACGGTTCAGGCCCCTGTTCCTTTCAGGTCTCCTATGGGGTGCCGGCCCAAAGGATACTTCAGCTTGCAAACAGCGGAGAGTTCAGCCTTGTGGTCATGGGTTGCCAGGGCAGGGGTTTCATACCTGAGATATACCTTGGAAGCACTGCCAACGCGGTTGCAAGGTGCGGGGAGATTCCGGTGATATTTGTCCCAAGAAGAAGGCAGGGAATAGGATGGTAGAGACGGCTAAAGGCCCATGGTGAACCAGCAGGTAGCCCAGAAATTCTATAAGACCGCAGACCTGTTAGAGATACTTGGAGAAAATCCCTTCAGGGTCAGGGCGTACAGGAATGCCGCAAGGACCATAGAGTCTCTTGGAAGGGATCTTTCTGAGATGGTGGCCCAAGGCGAGGATCTTACTAAACTTCCGGGCATAGGAAAGGACCTTGCGGAAAAGATAAAGGAGATAATTGCCACAGGCTCTTTTTCAAAGCTCAGGGAGCTAGAGGAAAAGGTTCCTCCAGGCCTGGTAGAGCTTTTGAAGGTGGAGGGCCTTGGGCCAAAGAGGATTAAGACCCTCTATGACACCCTTGGCATAACGAGCCTTGAGGAGCTAAGGGAAGCAGCCGCTAAAGGTGAGATAAGCAAACTTCCCGGATTTGGCAAAAAGCTCGAACAGACAATCTTGAAGGGTGTGGTCCTTGCCAAAAAGGAGGGCAGAAGGTTTCGCTGGGCCTATGCCGAGGCCTTTGCTGTGGAGCTTGTAAGGTTCCTGAAAAAGGCTCGTGGTCTTAAGGAGATAGAGGTCGCTGGAAGCTACAGGCGGAAGAAGGAGACGGTAGGTGATCTCGATATCCTGGTTACCGCCAGGGAGCCTGCGCAGATAATAGACCATTTTGTCACCTTTCCTGATATAAAAACGGTTATTTCAAAGGGTCAGACCAGATCAACGGTGATACTTTCCTCTGATATCCAGGTAGATCTAAGGGCGGTGGAGGAGGAAAGCTACGGCTCTGCCCTTCATTACTTTACCGGCTCAAAGGCCCACAACATAGCAATAAGGAGCATTGCCCTTAAGGCCGGGCTAAAGATAAACGAATACGGGGTCTTTAAGGGAGAAAAGAGAATAGCAGGCAGGAGCGAGGATGAGATATTTAGCGCCGTGGGGCTTCCCTTCATAGAGCCGGAGCTCAGGGAGAACAGGGGAGAGATCGAGGCGGCCATGGAGGGGCGCCTGCCCCGTCTTATTACCCTTGAAGATATAAAGGGCGACCTTCACTGTCATACAAAGTGGAGTGATGGAAAACATACCGTATCCGAAATGGCAGAGGCTGCGAGTAGTCTTGGATACTCCTATATCGCCATTACCGATCACTCAAGAAGGCTTGCCATGATAAAGGGGCTTGACGACGAAAAGCTTCTCGAACAGGCAAGGGAGATAAAGGAGGTGAGAGCCAGGTTCCCTGACATTCACATCTTGCACGGAATCGAGGTGGATATCCTGGAAGATGGAAGCCTTGATCTTTCTGATGAGGCCCTTTCCCGCCTTGATATCGTGGTTGCTGCCATCCACAGCAAGTTCAAGCTTTCCAAGGAAAAACAGACTGAAAGGCTCTTAAGGGCCATTGACAATCCAAGGGTCAATATCATTGCCCATCCCACTGGCCGCCTTATAGGAGAGAGGGATGGCTATGATCTCGACATGGAAAGGGTTATGGAGCATGCAAAGGCCCGCGGCTGCATACTTGAGCTCAACGCCCAGCCCTCCCGTCTTGATCTAAACGATGTTCACCTGAAGCTTGCAAAGGAGATGGGCATAAAGGTTTCCATTGCCACGGATTCCCACAACAAGGACAATCTCCTTTTCATGAGATTCGGTATAAACCAGGCAAGGCGTGGTTGGCTTGAAAGGCAGGACGTTGTCAACTGCCTGCCTGTAGAGGGGCTTAAAAAACTTCTGAAATCACAAAGTTAAAAAGTGGCCGGCAGGTAAGGAGGGAACCCTGCCGGCCCATGGATGAGGAATGCCGGCGTCAGACAGCCTTTACCAACTTTTTGATGGCTGCCTGGAGAATGCGTCTTCTGACCGGCGCCTTCACGTTTTCCCATTTTCTCTCATGGGGTGCATAGGTCTTTTTGAGAAGATAGAGGTCCTTTTCCTTTCCAATGTAGTAAACGTTTGGCCCTATGTTTACCTCCTTTGAGGTAAGACGCAGGGCACCCTTTGTGGAAACAAGTTTGTAGACCTGGGAGTTCTTGTCAGAAAGGTCCCCAAATATCCTTGCCCCTGAAATGCATGTCCTTACGCATGCTGGTTCAAGGCCGTGGGCAAGCCTTTCAACGCAAAAGGTGCACTTGTCTGCCTTTGGATCATCAAGCTCCTCGTTCAGGTACCTTGCCCCGTACGGGCATGCCTCAACGCAGTTTCCGCAACCAATGCAGCGTTCCTTGTCTATGAGCACTGCGCCGGTAAAAGGGTCCTTGAAGGTTGCCCTGACCGCCATTTTCTTCTTTCTTCCATCCCTTGACTTGAACACCCTTTCCTCCGGGTCCACTGGGCACACGGTTGTGCATTTCGGGTCGTCGCAGTGGTTGCAAAGGCCCGGGTAAAATGTAAAGGACATGCCCTTTGGAGTGGCCTCAGGGCCCATCCTTTTCACCCAGTTTCTCTGGTATGGTACAGGCACCGACCATTCGGCCCTGCAGGCTATGGCGCAGGCATGGCAGCCTACGCAGCGGCTAAGATCTATTACCATGGCAAGCTGACTCATTATTTGCCTCCTGTTCTGGTCTTTTTAGCGCTGAACCTAGGTATCTCCTTTGGCGGCGGGCAAAGTTCAGGAAGGTCTATCACCCTGCCTGCCTTTACGATGCGTATGAAGTTGGTCCTGTGGCTGGATGCGCCCATGAAGGGGTCATCCTCGTATTCTGTTATCATGAACTGGTCGCTGGCCCCCTGCTTGTATGCCTTTGAAAGAAGCTTTGATCGGCTGCCGAAACCGTGAGGCATGAATGCGGTATCCGGTCGAATGCCAGGAGTGACCTTGACCTTTATGGGCCAGGACCTGTAGCCGTCCTGGTTTTCAAGCACCACTTCCTCACCGTCCTTGATTCCTGCCTTCTTGGCAACCTTGTCATTGAGCCAGAGATGATTTTCCGGGGCCTCGTTGTGGAGCCACTTATTGTTCATGGTCCTGGTGAAGGTGTGGACCGGGCTCCTTCCATAAACGAGCCTTACATAACCCTTGGGAGGGGCAGGTGTGGGTATGAATTTTGGAATTGGGTCCAGGTCTTCGTCTGCAAAATCCTCAATGCTCAACATTATTTTGCCCTCTTCGGTAGCGACCTTGAGTTTCTTTGGGTCCCTGTATGGGTTGGCTTTGTAGGTGACTATGCCTCCCTTTTCATTGAGGCTTTTGAGGGTAAGGCCTGCACCTTTTAGTTCCTCTTCTATGAATTCAACCTCGTTGTTGTAGTTGAAGCACTTGAGGCCTGCCCGTTTTGCAAGCTCCCTTGCAATCCAGAAGGAAGATTTTGTCTCAAACATGGGTTTTACCACGGGCTGGCGCACTGTGAGGTAGGGGGTGAGGAGGTCATAGGTGTAAACGGTGTCGTAACGTTCGAGATAAGTGGCCCCTGGGAGCACTATGTCTGACCATATGGCCGTCTCAGTAGGAAGTATCTCTTCGCAGAAGATGAAGTCGAGCTTTTTTATGGCCTCCATGGTCTGGTAGGGGTTTGGTATGGTCTGGATGATGTTTACACCGTTTATTCCCCAAAGCTTCACAGGATAGGGTTTGCCCGTCCTCGTGGCCTGTATGATCTTGCTTGTTGGTGATCCAAAGGTAGAGGCAAAGGGATAGTAATCTTCCGAGAGGGATTTTTTTGGGGTTTCAGGCTCCTCTTCAGCACATCCAAAGGAAAGATGCCCCTTTTTCACCGGAGTGGGGAAGTAGAGGCCTCCCTTTACACCCACTGCGCCAAAAAGGGCAGCCAGGATGGCAAGGGCCTGGTGCCTGCTGGTATCTCCCCTTCCGTACCAGGTGGAGTGACGCCCTGGATGGATGGACACATTGGGGCTGTTCTTGGCAAGAAGAAGGATAGCCCTTTTCATGTCTGTGACCGGAAGATCGCAAATGGGGGCTGCCCAATTGAGGGTGTAGTCTTTTACGGCCTTTTTAAGCTCGTGGAATCCAGAGCAGTTTCTTTCCACAAAGTCCTTGTCGTAGAGTCCTTCCGTGATAATGAAGTTCGTCCACGCAAGAAGCAGCGCCGTGTCTGTTCCTGGCCTGATGGGGAGGTATATGTCTGCCTTTGCGGCAGCGGCGGAAAAGCGCGGATCAACAACCACAAGCTTTGCTCCGTTTGAAAGCCCCTCTATGAACTCCCTTACGTGGGAGACGTGGACGTTTTCACCTATGTGGGTTCCAATTAGAAGCATGGCCTTGGCATGCTTCATGTCAACGTACTGTCTTGTGCCTGTGGTTATGTATCCATAGGTCATGAGGTAGGCAAGGGCAGCCGGTCCGACACACTGGTAAAACGCCGGCTCGTTTGTATAGTTTTCCGTCCCTAGGGTCTTGAAAATGTCCCGCATGAACTCTGCAGAAGCGCCGTGGTCAAAGTAGGCAAGGGCATGGGGCCCATATTTTTCCTTCACCTTGATGAGATTATGGGCAACTTCGTCCAGTGCCTCATCCCAGGAGATCCTGGCCCATTTGCCCTCTCCCCTGGCTCCGGTTCTTTTGAGGGGATACTTTATTCTGTCCGGGTCGTAGAGGAGCTGTACCCCGGAGTTGCCCCTGGCGCAAACCCTTGGGCCATTGGCCGGACTCTTGGGGTTGCCCTCTATCTTTACGAGTTTCCCCTCCTTCACCTTGCCCACAATGGGGCAGCGCCAGAAACACATCTCGCAAACGCTTGGGGTCTCTTTTGCTCCAAGGCTTCCTGGAAGGGACGTCTTTGCCTGCCTGGCCTTTGCGTATGCCGCCTTGAAAACTGGCCTGTCTCCCAGTTCAAGGGCGGCAAGTGCGGCACATGCAGAAGCCGAAAGCTTCAAAAAGTTACGTCGTTTCATCAATGACCTCCTGACTGATCATATTTAAAAGTTTCCATGTCATCTCTGCCAGAAGCAGGTAATAGGGGTGCGGCTCAAGGGCCTTGAGCCTGTTGTAGAACCTTGGGAACCATTTCAAAAGATGTTCCTTGAGGAATCTTGAAAGGATTTCCTCTTTGTCATTTTCAATCAACTTTGAAATGAAATGGAGCTCTGTTGGTAAAAAGTCCTCAGGCTCCGAAGAAACGGCAGGCTCAAGGCCCGCCTCTAGATAAAAGTTTCTTGCCTCATCCTGCCCCTTTGCCATGAGTATTCCCTCGCCTCCAAGATATACAGAGGAAAAGGGAGGTGCCCATCTGCCGCGTGGCTCATTTATGAAAAGGAGCGTGTAGGCCTCCCGCAGCTCAGGTTCAGTGTAGGAAAGCGAATTGCAGGGGATGTCCAGGGCCTTTGCCACCTCTTTCACAGCGCCAAAGAAGGCATCTGAAGAATTATCTTCTTCCGGGTATGAAAAGCCCCTGGCCAAGAGGGCAAATATTTTGGATAGCTCCCTGTCCAATAAGAATTATCCCAAAATGTTTTGTAACTGTTTCTTTTTATTAGATAAAATAATTCGAATCCACATTAATTCTTAATTAATACTAACAATTCTCCAGGTTTTCAACTTTTTTTCAAGTAAAATAGGTATGGACAGGAATGAGGAAGGGATAGAATAAGATGAAGATATCTTGTGGGACGTGGTTCAAAATTCAAAATAAAATACCAGAGCTTTTTGATGATATAAAAATGATTTTAGAATCAGAGTGTTAATCTGTATGCCATTTTTGTTTGGCTCTTTTGAAACCCTGTTCAATGAGGGCCTTTCTTACAGGCCCAACCAGGTAGAGGGAGCCAGCCACAACAAGGAAAGTCCCATCGCCTCCTTCTGAAAGGATCATCCCCAGGGCTTCCTTGTAATCCTTGATAAGGCGAACACGGCTGCAAGAAGCGGGAAGCTCCATCTCTTTCCACTCATCTATTGTAACGGGCTTTCTCGGCCCGCAAGGCTCTGTGATTATCACCTGGTCAAAAGGGGCGGCCACCTTTTTAAGCATTGCGGCAGGGTCCTTGTCACCTCCCTCGTTGGAGCACGCCCACAAGAGGACCTTCTTTTTTATTCTGGAAATCCCCCTTGAAATGGCCGTTACAGATGGCAAAAGCCCGTTAAGGCCCGCCTCATTATGGGCCCCGTCCAAAAACGCCCATATCTTGCCTCGTAAAAGCTCGCTCCTTCCTGGCCAGGTGGTCTCTGAAAGCCCCTTTCTTATGTGTGAGTGATCTATCCTGGTTCCTTGATCCATAAGCCTAAGGCACGTTTCAATAGCAAGGGCAGCATTTTCCATCTGAAATCCGCCTCCAAGTCCAAAACGGATGTTTTTGAGGGAAATATCTCCTGAAGAAAAATCAAAGAGGTGTGAATTTTCATGGGCTTTTATGAAAAAATCCCTTTCAAGCAGATACAGGGAGGCCTTCCTCTTCTTGCAGATGCCTTCTATTACCTTGAGAGGGGTGTTCTTGAGCCTTCCTGCCACCACGGGCACCCCCCTTTTTATTATCCCTGCCTTTTCAAAGGCGATTTCACCAGTGGTGCTGCCAAGGTAGCTTTGGTGTTCCAGGCTTACGTTGGTTATAACGGAGACTACGGGCGTTATGACGTTTGTGGCATCAAGGCGGCCTCCAAGGCCAGTTTCGATCACGGCAAAATCCACCCCGTGTTTTCTAAAGCAGGAGAAGGCCATGGCCGTTGTGAACTCGAAGTAACTTAGTTCAAGACCCTGTTCGGCCAGGGTTGCCGTCTCCTCGATGAGTACCTTGAGCTCTTTGTCGCCTATGGGCTCAAAATTTATCCTGAACCGCTCGTTGAGCTCAACAAGGTGCGGGGAGCTGTAAAAGCCCACCTTGAAGCCTGCCTCCTTGAGGATGGAGGAGATGGCAGCGCAGACAGAGCCCTTGCCGTTTGTGCCTGCCACGTGGATGCATGGATAGTTTTCGTGTGGGTCCCCGAGGGCTCGGAGAGCCGCCTCAATCCTTTCAAGGCCCAGGCGAAAGCCGTGGAACTGAAATCCATTTAGATAAGTTATGGCCTTCTTTACGCTTGAAAATTCCATGAGATTTTCCTTCGTGCCCGTTTTTACATGTCCCTTTTGGGTAAACTTGACTTTTGCCCTGTGGGCTGATAACGAGCAGGGTTAGGTTATCATGAATTGATGCCATATCAAGAAAGGGAGTTTTACTATTTCATGGGAGAGATAAAAGACGCAAAGGAACTTGAGAAGATTCAGCTTGAGGGGCTTAAGTGGACAGTGAACCACGCCTACAAAAACAGCCCCTTTTACAAAAGGCAGTTTGACAAGGCAGGGGTAAGGCCCGAGGATATAAAGGGCCTTGAGGACCTTTCAAGGCTTCCCTTTACAGAGGCGCATCACTTGAGGGATGATTACCCCTTTCCCCTTTTGAGCGTGCCCGAGGAAAAGGTTGTGCGGATACACTCCTCTTCCGGCACCACTGGGAAGCGCAAGATACTTTCCTATACGAAAAAGGATATAGAAGACTGGACCAGCTTTTTCGCAAGGGCATTTAGGATGGCAGGTATCGGGCCAAAAGACAGGGTGCAGATTGCTGTGGGATACGGCCTCTGGACTGCAGGGGCAGGCTTTCAGGCAGGATGTGAAAGGGTTGGCGCCATGGCCATTCCCGTTGGTCCAGGGAACCTGGAGCTTCAGTGTCAGTTCTTAGTGGATTTTAAGCCCACATGTATCTGCTGCACCTCCAGCATGGCCCTTCTTCTTGGCGAAGAGATAAAGAGACGGAATCTTAAGGACAAGATATCCATTCGAACGGTTATCCAGGGCTCGGAAAGGTGCAGCGAGTCCATGAGGCGCGCCATCCTGGATCACCTTGGCGCTGAACACCTTTTTGACATCACCGGGCTTACTGAGCTTTACGGGCCAGGGCCTGGCATTGACTGCCATCTCCACCAGGGCATACACTACTGGGCGGACTACTACATCCTGGAGATCCTGAACCCTGAAACCCTTGAGCCCGTTAAGGACGGGGAGATAGGGGAGATGGTGGTGACCACGCTTCAAAAAGAGGCAAGCCCCCTCATAAGATATCGTACCCGCGATCTTACCAGGAAGATATCTGGGCCATGCCCATGCGGAAGTATCTTTCCTAGGCATGACAGGATACTTGGAAGAAGTGACGACATGATAATCATCCGCGGGGTAAATGTTTACCCTGGCCAGATAGACGAGATACTCTCGGAGGTAGAGGGCATATCCAGCGAATACAACATTATTCTGGAAAGAAGGGATGCCAGGGACTACATGATAATAAAGGTGGAGAGGGACAGTGCCGGGGATCCTTCCTACGATGAGGAGATACAGTCCGGTATTGAAAAGCAGATAAAGAACCAGATCATGGTCTCGGCAGAGGTGCAGATAGTCGATTACGGCGCACTGCCAAGGTCTGAAAGAAAATCCAAGAGGATTTTTGACAACAGGTAAAAGGAGGCAGGACTATGAAGCTTAGAGGAGTTTTTTTTAGGGCAGGGCTGGCTGTGGCCCTGGTGTTTATGATGGCTGGCATGGGATCAATGGCCTTTGGCCAGAGTGTTACCCTCACCTATGCAAACTTTCCACCGGCATCCACCTTTCCATGCGTGCAGATGGAGAAGTGGAAGACAGAGGTGGAGCTCCAGACCGCGGGCATTGTCAAGGTCAAGACCTTTCCCGGGGGCACCCTCCTTGGCGCAAAGAACATGATGGACGGGGTCATTGACGGGGTTGCCGATATCGGCGTTGTGGTATTTGCATACCAGCCCGGCCGCTTCCCACTCATGGAAGGAGTAGATCTTCCTATTGGATTTTCAGGTGCAAAGGTGGCAAATGCAGTGCTTTACGACCTCTACATGAAGTACAGGCCAAAGAGCCTTTCAAAGGTGAAGGTGATAGCCCTTTTCACCGCACCCCCTGCCAACATCATGTCAAAAAAGCCCATACGCACCCTTTCTGATCTCAAGGGATATGAGCTAAGGTGCACGGGTGCCGGTGTAAAACCCCTTAAGCTCCTTGGGGCGGTGCCCGTTGCAATGCCCATGTCCGAGACCCCAGAGGCCCTTCAAAAGGGTATAGTTAAGGGCATCTTTTCATCCCTTGATATACTTAAGGACTTCAACTTTGCCGAATCATGCCGCTATGCCACCATTTGCAACATGCAGACCACGTCCTTTGCCGTGGTTATGAACAAGAAGAAGTGGGGCAGCCTGCCTGAGAAGGTGAAAAAGGTCATAGATGGGCTTTCCAGGGAGCACTCCCTGTGGACAGGCGACTACATAGACCAGCACGTAAAGGATTCCGTTGCCTGGGCCAAGAAAAAGTACAACGAGCAGGTTATTACCCTGAGCGATTCAGAGTACAAGCTTTGGCACCAAAAGGTTGCTCCCATAAAGGATGAGTGGCTCAAGAAGACCGAGGCAAAGGGACTGCCGGCAAAGGCCTTTCTCAAAGACCTGATGGCCCTTAAGGCAAAGTACGAAAAGGAATTTTCCAAGGGGAAATAAACCGTTTCCGGCCCCTTCTTGAGTGGTGTTCCCGCCTGAAGGGGCCTCTTTCATCTTGAATGCATGTCAAAAATAAACAGGTTTCTTCTATCCTTTGCAGCCATTGTGCTCATGGCGACCATGGTCATGGCCGTGCTGAACATGATCCTCAGGCCCCTTGGCCACCCCATAACCGGCTCCTTTGAGCTCTTGGGATTTGGAAGCGCCCTGGTTACAGGCCTGGGCCTTGGTTACAGCTATGAAAAAAAGGCCCACATTGCGGTTGACATCCTCTTTAACCGCTTCTCACGGCCCTGGAAGAGGGCCCTTTCCGTCTTGGGGCAGTTTTGTTGCGGACTTTTCTTTGCCGCTATTTCCTGGAAGATGTTGATGCTTGGCCTTGGCTTCATGGAAAACGGGGAACTGTCCGAGACCCTGGGCATTCCCTTTTATCCTGTAACTATTCTAGTAGCCCTTGGGGTGATGGTTCTAAGCCTGAACCTTTTTCTTGCTGCCGTTAAGGCGGAATCAAGAAAGGGCGCAGGTAGGGGTAGGTAGGCAATGGAACCGGTTTCAATTGGTCTTGTGGGCATTGTCTGCCTTCTTGCAGTACTCTTTCTCTTTAATATCCCGGTAGGCTTTGCAATGGCCCTGGTGGGCTTTGCCGGTTTTTCCATTGTGGTGAGCCCACAAGCTGCGCTGTCATCCGTCGCCTCTGAGATGTGGCGGATATTTTCATCCTACGGCCTTGCGGTAATCCCCTTTTTCATCCTCATGGGCAATATATGTTTTTACGCCGGGGTGAGTGAAAGGATATACAAGGCAGCTCATGCGTGGTTTGGACATGTGCGAGGTGGTATAGCCATGGCAACAATCATGGCATGTGCGGGCTTTGCCTCCATCTGCGGCTCAAACGCTGCCACCGCTGCCACCATGAGCGCCGTGGCCCTGCCGGAGATGAAAAAACTTGGCTATGACAAGCGCCTTAGCGCTGGATGCGTTGCAAGCGGCGCAACTTTGGGGGTGGTTATCCCGCCAAGCGTGGTGCTCATTGTCATTGGGCTTTATACGGGAAAGTCCATTGCCAGGCTCTTTTTCGCATCCCTCATTCCCGGGCTCCTGCTCTGTGTCCTTCTCATGGCCTCGGTCTGGCTGCTTTGCCTTTTAAGGCCAGGTCTTGGCCCATCTGCAAGGCGGGCCACCTTGAGGCAGCGGCTCAAGTCACTGCCAGGCTCCATTGAAATGGTGATCCTTTTTCTGCTTGTGATGTCTGGGCTCTATCTCGGCTGGTTTACACCCACAGAGGCAGGTGCTGCAGGAAGCTTTTTTGCGCTCCTCATAGTATTTGCAGGCAGAACCATAACCTTTTCAAGGCTTCGGGCAGCCATAGAAGACAGTGTTAAGACCTCCTGCATGATAATCATGATCGTGGCCGGGGCAGTGATATTCGGGAAGTTCATGTCCATTACAAGGCTGCCCTTCGAGGTGGCAGGAATGGTTGCCGGCCTGGAGGTGCCAAGGTTTTTCATCCTGGCCCTCATGCTTGTCATTTACGTGGTGGGAGGCGCCATCATGGACGCACTTGGGCTCTTGATGATAACCATACCAATCTTTTTCCCTGTGGCAGAAAAACTTGGTTACGATCCCCTTTGGTTTTCTGTCATAATCACCATAATCACCACCCTCGGGGCCATAACGCCTCCAGTGGGGATAAACACCTTTGTGGTTGCAGGAAGTGCAAGGGATATCCCCCTGGAGACGGTATTTAGGGGGGTAAGTTACTTTATCCCCGCCTTTGTTATATGCATTCTGCTCCTGCTCATATTCCCTGGGCTTGTGACCTGGCTTCCAGGGCTTATGGTCAGGTAGCTTATTATCCCTCTACTATGCAGCTACATCGGCATCCCTTTTGGCTCCAAGTCTGAAGCGCGATAGGGCTTGTCGCAGCCTAGCCCCTACACTTTGTAGATTTTCAGACACACTCTTGACCTCCTTTGCAAGGGTGGACGTAGTCTGTGAGGCATCAACAATTTCCTTTATCTTTTCCACAATGGCCTCTGTTTCGTGCTTTGTCTCTTCTGCCTGGGTTGTGATTTCATGAATAGCATTTCTTTCTTCTTCTATACTATTTTCTACCTTGGAAGATTCCTGAGAAATGGTGGCAATGGTGGTGGATGCATGGTCTATGGTTGTGCTTACCCGGCGGACACCATCCTGGATTTCAGAAACTATCTTCTCGATTTCCTCAACTGATCCGCCTGTTTCCTTTGCAAGCTCCTTGACCTCGTTGGCAACAACAGCAAAACCCTTTCCGGCCTCTCCGGCCCTTGCGGCCTCTATGGTTGCATTAAGGGCCAAGAGGTTGGTCTGTTCGGCAATGGAACCGATAAGACTGGTGATCTCTCCGATCTTCTGAGAAGATGTCACAAGTTCGTTTACTGCACTCTTTACGTTCGTCAATTTTGCCTCGGCTTCGGCTGCATCAGCGCTGGAGGAGCTGACGTGGTTGACGACCTGGTCAATGGCGCTGTTAACTTCTTCTATCGAAGAAGTCACCCTTGTGACATAGTCGTTTGCTACCTCGGCAAGGGACTGGATATCCACTGCGACCTCCTCTGCCTTGCCAGCTGAGATAGCCATGCTATTGGCCGCCTTATCCAGTTTGGTGGTTTTGTCAAAGACCTCTTTGGAACTCTTGGAAACCTCTTTCAGGATGTTTCCAACCTTGACTACTGTCTCAAAAAGTAGATTCTGGATATTCGCAAGCTCATCGTTTCCCTTGAGCCTTTCAAGGTCACTGAAGTTGAAGTTTCCGCTGGATATCCTGTCAAATAGGCTGTTAAGGAGATGTTCAACCGCTTCGAACCGCTTTGTCAGGAAGCGTGTCAGAGATACACCAATGAACAGGCAAAGGAATACGCTTATGGCCAATATCATTCCCATGATTTTAAGCCTGCTATCAAGACGCTCCTTTTGTTGTTTTGCGATGGCAGAAACCTCTGATGTGATTGCCCCTGAAAGGTCAACAGAAATCTTATCCAGCTTGTGTGAAAGGTCAGCCAACTGATTTACCAGGTTGTTTTTCTCGGCCTTTTTGGCCAGTATGTCCTGTCTCAGGCCGAACATGGTTGAGACATCCTTCTTCATGGAATCCAAGGCCTGTTTTATGGCGGTTTTGGTTTTGTTTTCAACAGGCAAGCCGTTAAGGCTTTCGACAAGCTGGCCGATCTTGTAAGAGCTCGCCTTAAACCGTTCTTTCAGTGGCTCCATGAATTCCGGCTCGTCCACAGAACCAAGCTCTGCCCTAATAAGGAGAAAATCCTGGAAATGGCCTAAAATATCCTTAAGGGTAGAAACGACCCTGTAATCAACATTAATGAGCTTCTCTGTCTTTTTCTTTACTTCTTCAGGGGTGGATGCGCTGGTAATTGCGTCTCCATCCATTATAAGATTAAGTTCGGTCTCGTCCACGGCCTCCAGTATGTTCTTACGTACCTGAGCATACTGTTTAAGGACGTTTTTGGTCTTTTCCTTCCATCTTTTTCTGGCATCAAGTATTCTACTGTTCACATCCGAGGCATTTTTTATAAACTGACGTATATCAGGTATAACTGATTTTGCCCCGGGAATGGGTTCTATGGCATCAAGATCGCTTTCCGCCTTTTCTTTATACTTTGTAATAAGTTGAGGTTTGTTGGCGCCATAAAGTGAAAATATATCTGCCTTGACCCGTTCAAGTGCCAGGATGGCAGAAGTGTCTGTGTCCTGATCCGCATCTTGACTTTGAGAAACAACTAGAGCTGCCACCTGGTCAAAGCCCTTAAGTCCATCTTTCATATTCAGGTAGGACAAAAGGCAAACAAAGCCAAGGGCCGTTATCCCAAATACAAAGGTGGCTGCTACAAGCCGCGATATCTTTATTCGGCTATATATCTGACCCATTTTTATGCTCCTGTTCAGTAGTTGACCTGCTGGAATTTTCCGTTCTTTATCACGGTGAGATAGACCTTTTCCATTCCCTGATGATCTGTGGGAGAAAAGGAGATGGGCACATTTATGCCAAGGTCGAAATTTCTAAGATTATTAGCCGCAGCTACAACTGATTTCCTTGTAGGCTCGGTGCCTGCATTCTTTAAGATCTGAACCAGGGTCTTTGCGGCAAGGTAACCCTCGAGACTCACAAAACCTGGTTCAGAACCGGGATAGGCCGCTTTCAAGGTCTGCGCATAGTCCTTTACTCCTGGTAGAGAGGTATCCCAGGGAAAGGGAACTACCTGTGTAACGAGTACGCCTTCACCATCTGGTCCGAGTTCCTTGAAAAGCGCCTTGCTTCCCACAAAGGAGATGTTTATGAAGCGTGTGTTGGTCAGCCCCACTTTTTTTGCCTTCTTGATAAAGGCGGCACATGGCTTATATGCCCCGATCATTACTACTGCCTCGGGCCTTATTCTGCGCATGGTGATAACGGCCTTGCTCACAGCAACAGTGTTTCTGGGATATGTGGCCTCACCGGCTATTTTGAGCCCTCTCTTGCCCATGGCCTTTTTAAAGCCCTTAAGTCCTGCACGGCCATAGGAATCATCCTGATAGAAGATGGCTATTTTTTTCAGGCCCTTTATATCAGCAAGGTAGTGGACCATCTCTTCGGTCTCCATGAAGTACGAGGCCCTAAGGTTAAAGACCAGAGGCCGAACCGGATTTCTTAGAAATTCTGCACCTGTGAAGGGAAAGAAGTAGGGCACGCCTGCCTTTTCAGCTACCGGCAGGGCTGCCTTGGAGGTGGGAGTCCCCACATAACCAGTAAGTAAAAAGCAGCCAGAGTTCACAAATTTCTTGGTGTTTTCAATGGCTCTGTCCGGCTCGTAACCATCGTCCAGCACATTCAGTTTTATTTTTCTTCCGTTAATACCGCCATTTTTGTTGACCTGGGAGAATACCGCTTTAAAACCCTTTGTGTATTCTTTCCCAAGAAACTTGGCCGGGCCACTTTGGGCGTTTGAGGCACAAAGCAAGATGGAGTCGGATGTTACTCCCTGCGAAGCATGGACTAGGGAAAATGGCACTAGTAAAAGGCAGATTGACATGGCAAACAAAATACCTGCTTTGGGGGATGAAAATTTTTTGATTGTTTTGGCACTCATTTTAAAGTCCTCCTTTTTTGATTGTTCCGCCTGTTAAAGGCTATCGGAGTTATGAGGCCTTTGCTTTAAGAGGGCTATGAATCGCGTCCCTGCAGTGGATGGTAAATTTCATGAGCCAAGATAATTGGTGGCCGTTGGTGGAGAGGTTAAGGTGGTTGCCTTACCCAAAAAAGAAAATTTTTAAAAGGCAAATGGTGAGGTTTTCCCCATTAAATCACAACAGAGAACACAGTCCAAGCCAGGCGCAAATAAGTAATGGGTAAAAGGGCTTTTTACCCGTTAGGGCAAGGTTAGTTTTAGGGCCTTTAGGCCTTTGACAACTTTACCTGTCTGAGGGCACAAAGCCCTTTGCCTCGTATCTTGGGCTAAGATGATATATGCCTGGCAGCTGGCGGTACTGCTCGTCATAGTCAAGGCCGTAGCCTACGAGAAATCCACGCTCTATCTCAAAGCCCACGTAGTCTGAATTCACTTCCACCTTTCTCCTCTCTTTCTTGTCAATGAGGCAGCAGAGGCTTACCGAGGCAGTCTCGTGGAGCTTAAGCATCTCCTTTAGATACTTTAGGGTGTAGCCCGTATCTATTATGTCTTCCACCACCAGCACGTGTTTGTCCTTGAGGGAAAGCTCCACGTCCTTTGTAATGGATATCTGGCCTGAAGATTCCGTCGAGGAGCCGTAACTTTGAAGCCTTACGAAATCAACCTGCAGGGGAAGATCGATGTTTCTTACAAGGTCTGCCATGAAGATGAAGGCCCCCTTAAGTATCCCAATGACCACCAGGTCCTTGCCCTGATAGTCGGCGGTTATTCTTGCCCCCAGTTCCTCTACCCTCTCTTTGATTTTTTCTGGAGAAAGTATTAATTTTAGCTCATCTATAGTTTCCAAACTTTCCTCCCAATGTGTTCTTGACTATAACTGTTTTGTGGTTAGAATGAAAAGTATTAAAAGGATAGTTTTTATCATATTAGTGTAATTTAATTAATTTTTTAATGAATTGTTTTTAAAGCCATTTCTAAAATAAAAAAAGTGAGGTGATCTGATTATGCCCATATATGAGTTTGTATGCAACAAGTGCAAGAAGAATTTTGAAAGGTTCGTTCTGTCCGTTGGTTCAACCTCAGACGTAAGGTGCCCGGCATGCGGCTCGGAGGATGTCACCAAGCAGTTTTCCACCTTTGCATGCCGCTCTGGCTCTTCAAGTCCCTCCTTCGGAGGGGTCTCGGGCTCCTTCGGCTCTGGAGGCTGCGGCGGCTCCTCTGGTTTCAGCTGAGCCTAAGCCTGGGGCTCCAGGTCTGGAGCCGGGTTGAAACAGGGCCAACTACAGTGCATTGGCTGCCGCTCTGGCAGTCCATACAAGGAGGATAATATGCTTCAAATAGAAGACCTTTGGGTCGATGTCCACGGAAAAGAGGTGCTAAAGGGGATCGACCTGGAAATAGGAAAGGGTGAGACCCACTGCCTGTTTGGAAGAAACGGTTCGGGCAAGACCACCCTTTTAATGACCATCATGGGTTTTGAAGGCTACGAGGTAAAGCATGGCAAGATCGTCTTTAAGGGTGAAGACATAACCCACATGCCCCTTAACGAAAGGGCCAGGCTTGGGCTTGGGCTTTCCTTTCAGAGGCCGCCAACCCTGCGCGGGGTCAAGCTCAGGGACATGCTAAGGCTCTGCGGAAACGGAAGTGATGTTGGTGTCCAGCTTGCCCTGGAGTACGGTTTCGAGGCCTTTCTTGACCGTGAAGTGAACCTTGGCTTTTCCGGTGGTGAGATAAAAAAGTCAGAGCTTCTCCAGCTCCTTTCCCAGAACCCTGATCTCACCCTGCTGGATGAGCCTGAGTCAGGTGTTGATGTTGAAAATCTCAATGTCATTGGTGACATGATAAGAAGGCTCCTTGAGAAGGACAAGCACCGCAACAGGACAAAGTCCGGCCTCATCATCACCCATACGGGCTTTATCCTCAACTATGTCACGGCAGACAGGGGCCATGTAATGCTGGACGGGAAGCTTGTGTGTCATGGCAACCCAATAGACATCTTTGAAAGAATCCAGCAAAACGGTTACGAGGAGTGTGCAAAATGTCAGTTCTAGATACCATCCACACAAACGAGGAAGAGCTCCTCAAGCAGTTCAAGCCAGCAGACGAGGCCCAGGTGGTTAAGGACCTGTCCGAGCTGGATGAAGAGGAACGGTTGAGGCTCAAAAGGACAGGCGTGGACCTTGATGCCCAAAACCGGCTTGGAACCTTTTTGCAGACCAACTGCGGGGTGGTCTCCTGTAGCTGCGATGTCCAGGGGGTGGAAATGCTTCCCATCACAGAGGCCCTGAAGAAGTATGATGGCCTCAAGGACTACTACTGGAGGCTCATAGACCCCAACAAGGACGCATTTACCAAGGAGACCAGGGAGCACCTGGATAACGGCTACTTTATCAGGGCCAAGGCAGGCCAAAAGGTGGTCTATCCCCTGCAGACATGTCTTTATATCAGAAACGACAAGGTGGCCCAGAGGGTGCACAATATCGTGGTGGCGGAAGAGGGCTCTGAGCTTCATATCATTACGGGCTGCACCACGCATCCGCACCTGACCTCTGGCCTTCACATAGGAATCTCCGAGTTTTACGTAAAAAAGGGTGCAAAGCTCATTTTCACCATGGTGCACAACTGGGCCGAAGAGGTTTACGTCAGGCCCAGGACCGCCATAGTGGTGGAAGAAGGAGGCACCTTCCTTTCAAACTACGTGTCTTTAAAAGGGGTGAAGTCCGTACAGGCCTTCCCCACCTGTACCCTAAAGGGCAAGGGGGCCATTGCCAGGTTCAACTCGGTTATAGTTGCCCCTGAAGGCTCCCACATTGACACAGGTTCCAGGATAATCCTTGAGGCCCCGGAAACGAGAGGCGAGATCATATCAAGGACAATATCCTACGGCGGCCACATTGTGGCCCGGGGACACCTAGTGGGAAAGGCCCCAGAGATAAAGGCTCATCTTGAGTGCCAGGGGCTCATGTTGGCGGAAAAGGGCGTTATCCACGCCATTCCGGAGCTCGAGGCCCACGTGGCAGACGTGGACATGTCCCACGAGGCCGCTGTTGGAAAAATTGCCAAGGAAGAGATAGAATATCTCATGGCCCGCGGCTTAAGCGAGGAGGAAGCCACAAGCACCATAGTAAGGGGCTTTTTAAACGTGAAGATAGAGGGGCTTCCAAAGGAGCTTGACGAAGAGCTACAGCAGGCCGTGGAAGAGTGTCATAAGGGCATGTAGCCCAAAGGAGCAAAAGACAAAGGCACCACCTTGAAAATAGCCCTTGCCCAGATAAACCCTACCATAGGGGCCTTTGAAGAGACCAGGCAGATGATCTGTGAGCACTGCCAAAGGGCAAGGGGCAAGGGCTGTGAGCTGGTCATCTTTCCTGAGCTTGCAATTACCGGCTACCCACCCAGGGACCTTCTTGAAAGGCCTGATTTCATAAAACAGGCTGCAAGGTCCCTTTCCATCCTTGTAAATGAGATAAGGGGCATAGGGGTCCTGGTTGGAACCGTTACGGAAAACCGTTCAGGCGTGGGAAAGCCCCTTTACAACTCTGCCGTTCTTTTTGAGGATGGGAACCTCCTTGCCACCTTCCACAAGCAGCTCCTTCCAACCTACGACGTCTTTGATGAGGCAAGATATTTCCGGCCCGGCCCTGTTTCAGAGCCTGTTTATTTTCACGGAAAGCGGTTAGGGGTGACCATCTGCGAGGACATCTGGAACGAGCCTGCCCTTTGCCCGCACTGTGAAAGCTACGACAGGGACCCTGTTGAGGACCTCTTTAAAAAGGGGGCCGATGTCCTCATAAACATATCATCCTCCCCCTTTTCCCTTGGAAAGCTTGAGCTTAGGCAGAACGTACTTTCAGGAATTGCAGACAGGTACAATGCCCCTGTTATCTACTGTAACAGTGTTGGCGGACAGGACTGCCTTGTCTTTGACGGGGCAAGCCTTTGCATGGCTCCAGGGGAAAAGATCATCTCCAGGGCAGGCCAGTTTTGCGAAGACCAGGTGATGGTGGACCTTGAAACCCAAACGGGGGAGGTGCGCCAGGGGCCGGTGTGCCACGAGGAACAGGTTGTTTCAGCCCTTGTCCTTGCCCTTAAGGACTACACCAGGCGCTGCTCCATAAAAAAGGTGACCCTGGGCCTTAGCGGCGGTATAGACTCATCCCTTACTGCCGTTCTTGCCGTAAAGGCCATGGGAAAAGAAAACGTCCTTGGCGTACTCATGCCTTCGGCCTATACGTCCAGGGAAAGTCTTGAGGATGCCAAGGCCCTTGCCAAAAACCTTGGCATAAAAACCGTCACCCTTTCCATTGTGCCTGTTTTTGACGCCTATCTGGAGGTTCTATCAACCGTATTTGAAGGCCTTCCCATGGACGTTACCGAAGAAAATATTCAGGCAAGGATCAGGGGGAATCTCCTTATGGCCATCTCCAACAAGCTTGGGCACATGGTCCTTTCCACGGGGAACAAGAGCGAGCTTGCCGTGGGCTATTGCACCCTCTACGGGGACATGTCTGGTGGTTATGCGCTCATTTCTGACCTTCCAAAGACCCTGGTGTACAAGGTTGCAAGGTTCGTAAACGAAAAGGAGGCCTTTATACCTGAAAGGGTCTTTGAAAAGCCCCCATCTGCAGAGCTTCGCCCAGGCCAGACAGACCAGGATGATCTTCCCCCTTACGAGGTCCTTGACCCAATACTTGAATATTACATGGAACAACGGCTAAGCCCCTTGGAGATAGTAGAGATGGGCTTTGACAAGGAGACGGTAAAGCGTGTGATTTCCATGGTGGACAAAAACGAATACAAGAGGCTTCAGGCGCCCCTTGGCCCAAAGATCACCGTGAAGGCCTTTTGCTGCGGAAGGCGCTACCCTGTGGCCCACGCCTACAGGCCCATATGACCATGGAAAAGGGCGCAAGTGTTACTGACATAAAACCAGGCCAGAAGGTGAAAGGGCTCTTCTGTGTCGCCTCAAAGTCCCTTCGAACCGCAAAGAATGGCTCTCCCTTTCTTACCCTAACCCTTATTGATAAGACCGGAAACATTGAGGCAAGGATTTGGGACAATGCAGCCGCACTTAACACTGAGTTCGAAAAGGGCGACATACTTTTGGTAGAGGCAGAGGCAACGGAGTTTTCAGGCCGGTGCCAGCTAAAGATCAACAGGTTTGAAAAGGCCCGCCATGATGAGGTTGACCCTGTACACTTTCTCCCTGTCTCCCCCTTTGACCTTGAGAAGGCCTGGCGTACGTGCAAGAAGGCCATGGATGAGCTGCGGGATGGAACCCTGGCCCCTCTTGTGAAGGGAATTTTCAGGAACAGGGATACAAGGGACGCCTTCCTTAAGGCCCCCGCTGCCAAAAAGATGCACCATGCCTACATAGGCGGGCTTCTTGAGCACACTGCAAGCCTGGTGGAGTTGACAAGACAGGTTGTGAAGAAATATAGCCACCTTGATATTGACCTTTTGTTAAGCGGCTGCCTGCTTCACGACCTTGGAAAGATAAGGGAGCTTTCGTGGAGCCGTCCACCAATAGACTACACTGACCAGGGCCGTCTTCTTGGCCATATAAGCCTGGGCGTGCAGATGGTTGATCAGGCCTGTATGGATCTCGGCATAAGGCCTGAAAGTGAAAGGGTTTGCGCGCTCAAACATATAATCCTCAGCCACCACGGACAGAGGGAGTTTGGCTCCCCTGTCCTTCCCATGACCGAAGAGGCCCTTGTGTTTCACATGCTGGATGACCTTGATGCAAAGCTGAATTTCCTTGCAGGTCTAAAGGACTCCATGGAGGCAGGCCAGGGCCACAGCTGGTCCGGCTATCAGCACCTTTTTGAAAGATATTTCTATCTCTTGCCACGTAACGAAAGAGCGAAAGGCCCGGAAGGGCCGCCTTCAGAAGAGAGGGAAGAGGCCAGGCAGCAGCCGGTTCAGCCAAGTCTATGGGAGATGGATGAGTCTTGACACCCACAAAACTTGTATGGTATAGCTTACGAGCCTTTAGGCAGGGGCGGATAGCTCAGCTGGGAGAGCACCGGCCTTACAAGCCGGGGGTCACAGGTTCAATCCCTGTTCCGCCTACCAACAACATAACCAGCAAATTTGCGGGGTCGTAGTTCAGTCGGTTAGAACGCTGGCCTGTCACGCCAGAGGTCGCGAGTTCGAGTCTCGTCGGCCCCGCCATAAATTTTTAAAGGGCTGCTCTTAACCGGGCAGCTTTTTTTATCCCCGCCTTAAACGCCAGTGTGTTATTTGTATTAGGGAATAACTTTTGCCTCTCTGCCTCCATTTTAATGGAATACACCAAAACAAGATGTTGTAGTATTCTGTTGTTGTGCTTAGAAACAGGTGCTGATGTGGCAATCAGAGCTGCTCATTAAGAGGATTTACAAAAATGAAGACCGAGCACATCTTCCTTGTAAAGGCAGGTAGCAGGCGCCAGGCAGCAGAAAAGATATGCAGATTCATGGAGGATTACAACCTTGTGTCCTACGATGAGGTATTACCGGTTAAGGACTCGGCAATCAAGGGTTCTGCGACGGGATTCTGGAAAGAGGCCAACAGGGGCATGGAAAAAAACATGGACATCATAAAGGGCCTTTTCTCTCTGCTCTCCCAGGAAGGCTATGGCCGCTTTGAGGATCTGTCAGATATCCCCCAGGGCTTTTTATCCAAGATTTTTCATACCATTGCGCACCTGCTGGACGGATTTTTTGGAGTGGATTCTTATTTTTTTAATCTGGAGGAGGATTCTCACTGGGTATCCAACCGGTTAAAGAGGGCCATTGAGAAGAATCCAGACCAGTATTGGATAATAAAGGTCTTAGGGATAACAGATTCTTCGGAAGGTTTTCCTTTTACTGCATAGAAATAAGAGGGAGAATACAGTTGGAGAGACCAGCCTTGAGGCTCACTGGTCTGGGCGTTTTTGACATGAAATGCGAAACTTCCTGAGCCTAAACAGCTTTTTTCGGGCCCATTTTGGCCAGAGGGTGCAGAAGATCCCCCTTGATGCAGGCCTTGGGTGCCCCAACAGGGTTAGCGGAAGGGCTGGGTGCATCTACTGTAATGAAAAGGGCTCTGGAACCGGCGCCTCCTTTAGGGGCCTTTCCATAAGGCAGCAACTGGAAACTGGCATGAAATGGGCAAGGAGGCGGTACAAGGCCAGAAGGTTTGCCGCCTACTTCCAGGCCTTTTCAAACACCTTTGCCTCCCTTGACAGGTTAAGGGAGATTTACAGCCAGGTGGCGGATGTGCCGGAAGTGGTGGCGGTCGCCATAGGCACAAGACCTGACTGCATAGACACGGATGTTCTCGATCTCATCCACGCCATCTTTAAGGACAAGATGGTATGGATGGAATACGGGCTTCAAAGTGCTTCTGATGCGACCCTTCGGCTCATTAACAGGGGGCACACCGTGAGGGATTTTACTGACGCAGTCAGACTTACCAGGAGATATCCATTCTACATATGCGCCCACGTGATTTTCGGCCTTCCTGGGGAGGGTGAAGGGGAGATGACACAAACAGTCGAGCTCTTAAGGGACCTTGCAATAGACGGGGTAAAATTTCACGAGCTTTACGTTGTGCGCTCTACCCCCATTTCCCGCATGTATCATCAGGGAAGATACGAGCCAATAAGCCAGGACTTTTATGCAAAAATGGTGGCCAAGGCCATAGGAATTTTACCGAAAGAGACCGTGATTCAAAGACTTACAGGGGATCCTGCTCCAGGAGAACTAGTTGCCCCAAAGTGGGCAAAAAGAAAGCAGGAAACCATCTCCATGATCAGGAAATACCTTGAAAGCCCGTTCTGAGCTCATTAGTGGAGAGCATATTCTGACCAGGCCTGGGCTTCTTAACCATTTTTAGCAGTGTTTCTTAAGTTTCTTCCACCACCTCGGCGTCTGGCCCTTCTTTTTTAAGCAGTTTGATGGCCTCATCCCTTTCTGCCTCGGTTTTGAAAAAGGTGCTTGTTCCCACAATCTGGCCATTTGAGGCCTTTATGTTAAAGTAGAATTTGCCGTTTTTAGCCACCTTCATCTCGTATCTCTTGTCTTCCTGGCAGTTTTTCTTTACCGATTCTATGCCGTTTAATGCGCTTTGCCTGGCCTTGTAGGTTTCACTTTTGACAATGGTTTTCTCTCCATTTTTGAAGCTGAAAGAAAACGGGGAATCACCACTTCCTTTTCGCAGGATTACATGCATTTTGGCCCTCCTCTCATCCATCAGGATTTAGATAATACGTGACTGATATTGATCTAAATTATCTGAATAGCAAAAATGGGGTGATTGTCAACGCCCGTACAGAAAAATCCGTAATTTTTGGGAAAAAGCAGGCAAATGGCCCCTTTTTTGGAAAAGCCCTTAAAGGGGCCTTTGAATCGGGGAAAGGGATGGCTTTGTCTTATTAAGGCAACAATCCAATATCAAGCGATTTCCACGCCTTCATCAGGTCCGCCTTCTTCTCCGACAATCCATTCGATTTCCACTTCAAGGCTCATCTTGGTCTTGCCCTTCTTTTCTTCCTCTTCCACCTTTACTTCCAAAACCATATTTCTTGGCAGGTTCAGGGCCAACTCGTTTGAACCGGCCTTCAGCGTAAGCCCGCCTGCTTCGACCTTGTCGGCCAAGGTGCGCAGGAAGGCCGCTACCTCTGCTGCATTTTTTCTTTCCTCGGTTTCAAACAGGATTATCTCACGTCCCATGATGTACACCTCCTTTTTTGAACCTTTCTTTTTTCTCTTTTTGCGCCTGGCCTTAAATGCCTTCTTGCATGTGAGAAGGCAGTTGATGGCCACCTGGCAGATTCCAGGTATCCGCCTGTTGCCAAGCTCCCAATCCTGGTAGGTCCGGTAGGGAGTATCCAGGAGCTCGCTCATCTCTTTGATGCTAAGGCCGAGATTTGCCCTTATTTTCTTTAATTCTTTAGGGGTCATTCCAGCCTGTAATCATTTTGTGTCTTTTATATTTGTGGGAGACCTTGACTGCTTTTAATATACGCATTGCGTATAAAAAGTCAAGTGGGACAGTGGGTGTGAATGGGGTTTAATTTCTGGTTTTTTAATAATTTCAAGAAATAGCCGCTTTGGGAAAACAAAAGAAGAGGGGAGCGAGGATCATTCCTTTTGGTTTTGGAGTGTCTGAATAAAGGAATCTGCCTCCCTTATGGATCTTTCCATGTCCCTTAAAAGTTCAGAAACATCCACCTGGATTCTTGCAAGTTCGCCCTTTAGGGAGGCAATGGCCCTGGCATTGAGGTTGTGCTTCAAAAAGAGCACCTCATCTCTTAGCGGGACCAAGACGGGGTCGATTTTTGCCTCTGCCCTTTTCATGGCCCTTATGAGCTGATTGTAGCGCCTCTTGGTCTCCCTCAGTTTCCGGGCGCTGGCCTGCCTGAGCCTCTGGCTGTGGTACTGGTCAAGCTCTTCTTCCCATTCGTCAAAAAGGGCCTGGGCAACGTCCTCCACGGCCTCGATCCTGTCGTGGACCTCTTGCGCCCTTGCCTCAAGGTTGTCAAGCTCGTCCTTCAATTCGTTGTACTTTGTTTCAAGGTCCCCGCCGTTAAAGTTTACAACGCTTGAAAAGCGCTCAAGGGCCGAGGCAAACTCCTTCTTTGCCTCCTCCTGGCTGTTCTTGGCCTTTTCCACCCGGTCCACAAGGATATCCCTCTTGTGAACCCCCATCTTTTCCATGGTGCTGTAGTACACGCTGCTGCAGCATGAAAGAAAGATTTCGCAGAATATGATTATGGAAAAAAGATATAACAGACGGCTTTTCATGGCATCTCCCGCCCTTAAGGAAGTCATTAGGTATCATTTCAACTGACGAGTCTGACCAGTATATATTCAAGGAAGCGGATTCGCAAAGCAAAAGGCAGGGCATCAATCAGCTTTGCTGCACGATTGTTTCAAAGTCCTTGGTCCTTGCAATTTAGTGCAATAGCATGGAAAGATTAAAGTAATTCCGAGATTGACAAAAGCCGGTGTTTTGAGTTCTTGCTATAGTTTTATTTCCAAGCTCAGTTGCGATAGTCTGCTTAGAAAAATTTCTTGCCCGGTATTTAGGTGTGTGGAGCCTGAAACAGGCAAATTGGGCCGTGAGCATTATCAATTTTTCTAACCACGCGTCGACCAACCCCCTGTTCTGTTACGAGCAAATAAATTGTCCTCCATTTTAACACATAACTTGTCCGGATTTATATGGGAGTTTAGGAGGTATCCATATGAGCCGGGCACATATAATGGAGGAGATCAAACTTATGAGATTCG